>JACOND010000016.1 GCA_014323935.1 Bdellovibrionales bacterium | reverse complement strand
AAAATCACTCTATCTGTCCTGTTTTTCTTTTTTCTTCTTCAATTTGAATTTTTTTATAAGTTATTGATTTTACTTATTTTTTATTCCTTTTTTATAAAAAAAAGATTTTTTTGAAAAATTTAGAATTTAATTCTTTTTTTCTAAAAAAAGGACTTATTTTTAATTTCTCACATTCCTCAAAAGCAAGTTTAAATCTTTTTTTTCTATTTTAACTATTTTTTAAAAGAGTGGAAAGAATTTAATTAAAGCCTAATTTTTCAAAAAAATTAGGAATTTATTTCCAAATACAATCTCACAAAGCCTTTAGGAGGGATGTCTTCTGCCCGGCACTCTGGATTCAAAGATATTTTTTCTAACAGTTTTTTAGGTTCTCTGACAGGTAATTTTTTAAAAAGCATCTTTCTTTTAAATTGAAAACACTGTTTTACAAATTTTAAAAACAGTGGAGGAGAAAAAGAAAAATCTTGTTTTTTTTGAAACTCTAAAACAGTTCCATTTACTTTTGGAATAGGGTAAAAACAAGTTTTTGAAACATGTGTTATAGTAGAAATATTCCAAAAGATTTGAGATACAACTGAGAGCCATCCATAGTTTTTATTTCTGATTCCAGATTTAATTCTCTGGGCAACTTCTTTTTGAAGAAGAAAAACCATAGCCTTTGAGGGAAAATTCTCTTCAGAAAGTTTTAGGATTAACGATCCTGCAATTTCATAGGGTAAATTTCCAAATAAAATCATTTTTTCTGGAAGCTGATCAGGACTTAAATGTAAAGCATCTAAACATAAAACTCTCCAAGATTTTTTCTTCCAATACTGTGCAATTTTTTTATCTTTTTCTATAAGCCATATATCTTCTTTATTAAAATATTGAGTTAAGGCTCCTAAACCGGGTCCTATTTCTACAAAAGGAGGAGAGTATTTTTTAATGCTTTTAACAATGGTTTGAATGATTTCTTCTTGAATTAAAAAATTTTGACCTAATTTTTTAATTGGTTTTAACTGATTATCTTGTAATTTTTTTTTTAAATCTTGTTTATTCATTTTACAGGGTTTTTAAAAAAATCTATCTCTAAATGAGAGGGAGAACAAATCATATTTAAATCATCCCTATAACCTCTTAAAAAATATTGCAAACCAGTAAATGCAACCATAGCCGCATTATCCATACAAAATTTTTTTTCAGGAATCCAACAAGATACAGATTTCTCTCGAGACCACTTTTTTAGTCTTTCTCTCAGCAAACTATTTGCACTTACACCTCCTCCTAATAAAATAGAAGGAACGGGTTTTTTCTCAAAAACTTGATCCAGTTTTTCCATCAAATGATTCACAATTCTATTTTGATAATCAAAACAAATTTGAGCTTTATTTTTTTGCACCCAAGCTTTTGTCTTATTTGATAACAATCTTTGAGCCTGACTCTTAATTCCTGAAAAACTAAAGGAATCATCATCTGTCTTGATTTTAGAAAAAAAACCAGGTGCTTTTGTCTTTGATTTCTTTTTTGCCCATTTATCAATTGAAGGACCTCCTGGCCAATCAAAGCCTAAAAGCCTTGCCATTTTATCAAAAGCTTCTCCTGCGGAGTCATCCCTAGTATCAGCTACCAATTCAGAAGAACCTATATCTCTCATATAAAAAAGAGAGCTATGTCCTCCACTTAGGACAAAAGCTAAAGCAGGATATTTCAAAGAATTTACTGGCTTTTTTTTCTCAAAGAGTAAAGGACTTAAAATATGAGCTTCAATATGATTAACTCCTATGAGAGCTTTCTTCCAAGAAAAACTTAATGTTTTAGCTATGACACATCCTACTAAAAGAGAACCCAAAAGACCAGGACGATTGCTCACACAAATCACATCAATATCTGACAAGGGAACTTCCTGCAAAGCTTGATCGATCAAAAAGAGTAACATCTCTTCATGGTGACGGCTAGCTAACTCAGGAACAATTCCACCAAATTTTTTATGAATCGAGTCTTGATGTTTTTGACTTAAAAATACAAGCTCTCCATTTTCTTTTACCACTGAAACAGAACAATCATCACAGCTTGTTTCTATACCTAAGGCTTGAAGCATTTTACTGCTCTAGATGTTTTTTAGCTCTAAGAGCCCAAAGAGAATCAGAGTCGGTCTTTACAATTTCAGTAAAAAAAATTTCTGCTTCAATAGGCATCTTTAATTGATCAAAAGATTTCCCTATATAAAAAGTGGCTTCCATATAATTTTTACCTTTAGGATTTTCATTCCGATATTTATGAAACTCAAAAATAGCCTCTTCATAAGATTTTTCGTCAAAAAGTCTTTTCGCTAATAAAAAAGTAGATTCTCCTTCTACAAGCTCTGAAGGAATTTTATCATCTTCCTTAAAGGAAAAGACATCCTCTTCTTCTTTAATCTCCTCTATTAAATCATCTTCATTAAAAATATCCTTTGAGCTGTCTTCCTTTTCTTGGGACTCCTCTTGCTCTTTCTCCTGCCCCTTAGAAATTGTTTTATATTTGGCTTTTTTTAAATCCTCTTCTTCCTTATTAAAATTCTTTTTTTCTTGTTCTTGATTCTGTCGACTTATTTTTTCTTGAGTCTGGTTTAACTTCTCTTTTAATTCCGCTAAAGCTCTTTTTGTTTCTGTTTCACTGATATCATAGTCTCCTGCTAAAACTTCTCCCATAAGATATTTATAATCCTCAATTTTATTAATATTTAAAACAATCTCTTCCCCTTTATTATCTTGAATGGTAATTTGATCTTTTATCAAATGAGTTCTGGAATTTGATTCCTCTTGGAAGTGTTTGTCTTTATAAGAGGCTAATTTATCTAAAGTCGTATTCAATTTATCTTCTATATAAGAGAGCTGTTGTTTCATTTTTTTGTAACTCCCAATCAATCTTCTCATCTGTTTAGAAACAAATTTATAATTGCCTTCAGAAATACTGTCTTCTCTTTCAGAAATATTTTTTAAAGCAGAAACATTTCTTTGACTTGAAGCTTTTTTAGAACTTGCTGTTACACTGTCATAATTTTTTGTATTAGAAACACAGGAACAAAAAATGAATAAAATAAAATAAAATAGGTATTTCATAAGATATCCTTTTTTCAAAAGATTATAACTTTTTTAGACATATTGCACCTGTAATCTATTTTTTTCCTTTTCTTTTAATTTGAAAAGGGCAAAAAGTAAATTTAAAGCATCTTTTCCTTTTTTTGTTTATAAAAGGTATTAAATTCTATTTTTTCTGAGGTATTAATAGACTTATGAAGGTATTCTTTCACTCTATAAGATTCTCCTTGTTTAAATAACTTTTTAGCCTCTTGATATAAATTTTCAGCCTCTTTATAACTTTTAGGAAAAACTTTATCACCAGAAATTTTTCTGACTCTTTCAAGGGCAACCCTAGCTATCACAAAATCTTTATGAATAGATACAGAATTTGTAGTACAATGCATTAAAAATCCACAAAGCAGAATTAAAATTATTTTTTTTTTCATCAATATTGTGGAATAAAATTAACTCGGCGATTTAAAGAGTTATCTGTTTGTGAAATAGGTTTTTCTTCTCCATAACTAACAATACTTAGCTTATCTGCACTCACACCAAGTGAAATTAAATAATTATACACTCTTTGAGCTCTTCTTTCTCCTAAACCAATATTATAAGCCTCAGAACCTAAAGGATCACAGTGTCCCTCTAAAATGACATTCACAACACTTGGCTTAGAATCTAACCAAGCTTTATTCGCTCTTAGAGTTTCTTTTACACCCTCTTTCAATTCCGAAGAATCTAAATCAAAATAAACCGAACTTAAACCTTGTATATTTCCTGAATCACTTCCTGTTTGAGATGTCTCTACATCATCTATGAAAGAGATATCCTCAACTCCTTCTACTTCTGGAGTTTCTTTAAAAATATCTTTTACTTTTTCTAAATACGAACAAGATAGAAAAAAAACACTCAAAAGAATTACATAAATCATCTTAAAATAACTTTTTTTCAGCATTCTTTTCTCCATGATTTAAATTCCTTGAAATATAACAAATCTTAAATTATAAGTCAAGCTATGGAACCTGATCTTCAAAAGTTAAAATCTTGGATTTACAAATGCATCCATGAAACTTCTCAAAATACATCCCCTGAAATCGAGGAATTTACAGATGATTTCCTTAAAGAAATTCAATGTATTTTTAAATATTATTTAAAAGCTTTTAATGAGATCAAACAAGAAACAAACATCGATTCTTCCAAAGATTTTTTAAAACATTCCATTTTTATCTACAAACTTTCTGAAACCAAAGGCTTTATGCTATTTAAAACAAATTTTAAACTCATTTTCAGTTCTATCAAGCCAGGACAAATCCGAATTAAATTTTTAAAACAAAAAATTTTAGGAGAAGTAGAAATTTTAACGGATACTTATCTCAACTTATTTTACAATGATATGATGCCTGTACGCTGGATTCATGAAAATAAAAAAGGCTTTGTAGATAAAAATATATTGGTTCGTTACTATATGAAACGTTTTATCCAAGAAAAATAAGCTAAAATCTTTAACTCTCTCTTCTAAGGGTTTATCTTTTAGAAAACTGAGTGCTTTTTCTAGCTTTATGACGACCGTATTTTTTCCGCTCTACCATTCTAGAATCTCTTGATAAAAAACCATTTTTTTTCAGTAAAGTGCGGTTTTGTGAATCGACATTTAATAAAGCTCGAGACAAACCATGTCTTAAAGCCCCTGCTTGTCCTGTAAAGCCCCCGCCTTTAACTGTAGCTAAAACATTAAAGGACTTTGTTAGTTTTAAAACTTCTAAAGGGGATAGAGCCGATTTCCATTGTTCTTCTTTTACAAAATAGTCTTTTAAATCAATCCAAGTTTTTTTATTTTTTGATTTTTTATAGCTTTTAATCTTAAAAAGTCCTGTTCCCTTTTTTAAAAAAACACGTGCAGAACTTGTTTTTCTTCGACCAGTTCCATAAAAATAATCTTTTTTTATCATATTTTAAAAACTCCTTTTGTTTAAATAAGAACAGGATTCTTATCGAGATACTTATGTTGAGATTCTTTAAAAATTTTTAGTTGTTTTAAAAACTGTTTTCTATGAGTGTTTTTAGGTAACATTCCCTTAACAGCTAAATGAATTAACTCTACAGAAGATAAATCCTTTGCTTGTCTTTCTTTCAAAGAACCTACATAACGAGAATGAGTGTAATATTTTTTTTGAATCCTCTTTTTCCCTGTCAGCTTTACCTGATCTGAATTAATAACAATCACAAAATCTCCACCTTGAACGTGAGGAGTATAATCCACTTTATTTTTACCTGTTAAATGAAGCACAACTAAGCTAGCTAGACGGCCTAAAGATTGTCCTTTAGCATCTATAAGCTTCCAAGCTCTTTTCACATCTTTTGTTTTTTTAACCCATGTCTTTGACATAAAAAACCTAACTTTTCGTGCTCTTCTCCTATAATAGAAAACAAGCTTTGTCAAGAGAGGGAGGATAAAAGACTTTTTCTAAATAAAGTCCTCGACTCGGAGCTGTAAGGAAAGCCTGTTTTCTCTCTTTTGATAGGAAAATATGTTCTAAGTTTTGAAGAGCTCTTTGAGATTTTAATAATTCAAGAGAGGTCCCTACTATATTTCTCACCATTTGCTTTAAAAAACCAGAACCCGTTATTTTATAATAATAAACAAAAGGAGATAATTGATACCAACAAGAGCTATAAACCCTTCTAACAGTACTTTTAACGGTAGAACCTGAATTTTGAAAACTTTTAAAATCTTTTGTTCCTATAAAAGCTTGAGATAGCTCTTTTAACTTTTGCAAATTTAAAGATTCTCTTCTCCACCAAATTAAATCAGGAAATAAAACCGGAGAGCTTTCCCCTGTAAAAATAAAATAGAGATAGGTTTTTTTAACAGCACTTTTTCTTGCATGAAAATCTTCAGGAGCTCTCCAACAATTTACAACGGATAAATCAACAGGAAAAATAGCATTTAAAGCCTTTTTCAAGTTTTTATTTTCTAACAAGTTTTCTTCTATTTCAAAATGAGCCGTTTGACCTAAAGCATGAACTCCTGTATCTGTCCGTCCTGAAGCTATAACATTTATTTTTTGTTTAAAAATTTTAAAAAGAGCTTTCTCTACTTCAGCTTGAACAGAGCGAAGTTTCACTTGCCTCTGCCAACCAAAAAAATGAGAGCCTTTATAAGCTAAAAGGAGACGAACCTTCATAGGATTTTTTACTTATTTATTATTTTAGCTAACTCCTGAGCAATCTGCAAACCATTCCAACTCGCCCCTTTTAAAAGATTATCAGAGACAATCCACATCCACCAAGAATTCTTTTCACAAGGATCTTTATGAATACGACCTACAAAGACCTCTTTTTCTTGATCTGCCTGCCTGGCATGAGGATAGGGACTTAATACTCTAACATATTTCATAAGAGAATCTTCAAGCTCTTGCAGAGAGGCTGTCTTTTTAACAGAAAAACGAACCACTTCAGAATGAGAATTTAAGCAAGGGACACGGACTGTAAAGGCTGATATTTTTAAATCAGGACGATTTAAAATTTTCTTACTCTCTGACATGATTTTCATTTCTTCTTTACAAAAAGATCCTTTTGTAAGAGAACCGATAGAAGGAATACAGTTAAAAGCATGGCTGATTTTTTCGGTCTTATAACTTGTTTTTTCCTGAAGAATATCTAAACTTTCTTGTTTTAAACTTTCAAGAGCCTGACGTCCTGCCCCACTGATAGATTGCAAACTGATCACTTGAACCGACTGTAGTCCAAAAGATTTTTCTAAGGCTTGAAGAGCTACCACCAATTGAATGGTAGAACAATTAGGATTTGAAATAATTTGAGCTTTTCTACTTAGAAGATGAGCATTCACTTCAGGAACAATCAAAAGCTTATCAGAATCTAATCGAAAAGCAGAAGAGTTATCAATCACAATAACTCCTTTTTCAACAGCAACAGGAGCCCATTTACGACTCACTTCTTCCCCGGCTGAAAAAAAACAAATATCTAAACCTTCAAAAGCTAAAGGAGAGAGACTTTGTGTTGACAGATTCCTACCTAAAACAAAACAGGGACTCAGACTTCTTGAAAAAAGTCTAAGTTCATTGATAGGAAATGTTTTTTCTTTTTCTAAAAGACTTAAGAAAGTCTTTCCCACAAGACCTGTTGCACCTACAATACCTAAATTCATAGCTTAATCTGTTTGAGGCTAATAACAATAGAACAATGATTTGTCAAGCTCATCGCTAAAACTCAAAGCCCTCTTTTAGATTTTAAGCTTTTTTTCAAACTTTAATATGCCTTTCTATTTTTAATAATTTGTTTAAAGCTTGATCTCCCTCGATACAGTTAAGGTGTCCCATTTTTCTTCCTAAACGGCTTTCTGTTTTTCCATACCAATATAAACTCACAGCTTGTTTTTTGAGCTGCTCTTTGCATTTCAATAAAGACTGTTTTTTAAAACAAGGAAAAGAATGTCCCTTTCCTAAAAGATTTAACATGGCAAAAGATTTTGTTTTAAGGCGAGGGCTTTTTAAATCTTGATTGCTAATAGCTTTCAAATGCATGCTAAATTGATCTTGCGTTAAAGCATCTAAAGAGTAATGACCGGTGTTATGAACCCGAGGAGCTAATTCATTTACAATAAGATTTGAATTTTTTTCAAAAAGTTCAAAAGCTATGACCCCTCTATAATCTATTTGACTTAAAAAGCTTTGAATTTTCTTTTTAAAAGAATTTATCCTTTTATGTTTTATCGGACCTTTAACCCACAAACAAACTGAATTTTTTTGAAAACTCTCTACTAAAGGAAAAAAAACAATCTGTCCTTTTTGATTGCGAGCCACTAAAATCGCTAGCTCTCTATCAAAATTTATAAAAGGTTCTAAAATAAAAGACCCTGCAGGAAGTTTAAAAATATCTTGTTTTTTTTTAACTAAAAAAGTGCCGTATCCATCATATCCTCCCCTCCTTGTTTTTAAAACAAAAGCTCCCCATTTCTTCCAAAAATTTAAAGGAATACGGTAGTTTTCTTTGCCCTTTAAATGATTCCAAACGACAAAATCTAAGACCGGAAAGCTATTTTGAATCAAAAGTTTTTTTTGTAAGTAGCGATCTTGTATATTTTTTAAATTCTTTAAAGAGGGGTTTATATCAATGACCGGATTTAAAGATTGAATCAGCTCCGCTGAAAAAAACTCACTTTCAAAAGTTAAAATATCAATTTTTTTAAAGAACTTTTTTAAATCCTTTCTGTCATGAGGATTTCCTTCTATCTGAAAAGAAGAGATTCTATTTGTTAAAAGAGAAGACGATTTTTGTAAGGAAGATAAAGTATATAAGTCTAAACCTAGCTTTTGAGCTTTTAAACTTAAAAACAAAGCCAGTTGTCCTCCTCCTAAAACTCCAATCTTTTGATGGGATGAGCTAGAAATTACTTTTTTCAAGAATACCCCTAGGGCTTTTTTGAACAAAATGTATTAAAAGACCTAGTGATCTTCTGCTTGTAAAAGGATATCTAACTGATTCTTCTTATCTAAATCCATCATATCTGAGCAACCTCCAATGAAATGTCCATTAATAAAAATTTGTGGTACTGTTTTCATTTTTGTTTTCTCAATTAAAGTTTTTAGTTCTTTAGGTTTATCATCTACAACAAATTCCTCAAAAATAACTTTCTTTTCCTTTAGAATTTTCTTTGCTAAATCACATGCAGGACAAGTCGTTATGGTATAAATTTTAACAATAGCCATTTTTACTCCTTCTTTTTAAGAAAGAGTAAGATACTTTTCTTATTTATTCAAACAAAAACTAAAGATTTGGATTTTTTCGCAGATTTTCAGGAACATTTTTTCCTAGACTTAACAAAATAAATCCTAATAAAGCAGATATTAAAGAAGCTACCAGTATACTAAGTTTTGCAAAAGTATAAAATTCATTATGCTTTTCTATAGCTAAATTTAAAATAAACAAAGACATCGTAAAACCAATTCCCGCTAAACATCCTACAGCTAAAATTTGAAGCCAAGATACACTTGCAGGTTTTTGAGAGATTTTTAAGAGACAGGCTCCATAAGAAAAAAACATGATACCTATAGGTTTTCCAACACAAAGTCCCATTAAAATACCAAAAGAAACAGGATTTTGAATCCATTGAATAGGATCCACCCCTGAAATAGGAATTCCTGCATTGACAAAAGCAAACAAAGGCATGATTATATAACCCACATAAGGATGCCAGCTATGTATCAATCTTTGTAAAACAGATTTTGTCTCTGTCACAGCTATTTTTAAATCCTTTAACTCAGAAAAAGAAGTTTTTTCTTTTTTATTAAAAATTCTTTTCACATTTTCTAAAACTTGCTTTTCTGTAAAACGACTTTTACTAGGAATTAAGCAACCTAAAATCACACCACTTAAAGTTGCATGAATACCACTGTTATAAAAACAGGCCCACAAAGCAAGAGATAAAAAGACCAACAAAAATTTATTATCTAAATGAATTTTAAAATAAACCAAAAGACTTAAAATAACGATCATAGCTCCTGCTAAATAAGGACCTGAAATAGATTGGCTGTAAAAAAGAGCAATGATTAAAACAGCAATAATGTCATCGATGATGGCAACAGATAATAAAAATATTTTAAGAGCAAAAGGAACTTTTTTTGATAATAAAGTAATAACTCCTATAGCAAAAGCAATATCCGTTGCCATAGGAATTCCCCAACCTTTTTCTGTGATAAGACCTTGATTGAAAAAGAAAAAAATCAAAGCAGGAATCAAACTTCCCCCGACAGCCGCTAAAATAGGAAAAAGGGCTTTTTTAGGAGAAGACAACTCTCCCTCCATAAATTCTCTTTTTACTTCCATACCGACAAGAAAAAAGAACAAAGCCATCAATCCTTCATTGATGATGTAATGAAAACTAGCTTCTATAGAATAAGAACCTAAATTCAAAGACAAAGGATAATTGACAATCTTTTCATACAAATCATAGAAAGAAGAATTGGCCATATAAAAAGCTAAACCCGCACAAAATAATAAAAAGAGAGAGCTGATAGCTTCTGTTGTAAAAAAATTCCTAAAAAGAGCTTTTAATCTTTTAAGAAAAGAGTTTTTTGATTTAGACTTTGATTTAGACATTTTAAATTTATTTAAGTTAAGATAGTTATTTTACTTCGACTTGTCAATAAGATTAAAGTAAGGGAAAGTTAAACTTGATATTTCTTTCATATCAGTTAATATCACAAAAAAATAAAAGAGGATATTTTGAGAAAAGCCCTTGTCACAGAAAACATTGATAAAAAAGCCGATGTTATTTTAAAACAAGATTTAAAACTAGAGGTCCAGCGACTTAAAAAAGTTCCTAGTTCTAAAGAATTGTTAAAGCTTTTAAAGTCTAAATCTTTTAAAGTTTTATGTTCCCGTTCTCGAACTCAACTTACAAAAGAAGTTCTATTAAAATCTCATTTGGATTGTATCGGAGCCTTTTGTATTGGTGTCAATCAAATAGATATAAGGGCAGCTTGTAAAAAAGGTATTCCTGTATTTAATGCTCCTTACGGAAATACACGAAGTGTAGCTGAACTAGTGATTTCCCTTATCATTGCTCTTTCTCGCTCTCTTTTTTCTCACAATCTCAACATGCATCAAGGCCAGTGGCTTAAATTTGCAAAAGGTTGTTTTGAAATTAGAGGTAAAAACTTAGGAATTGTAGGTTATGGAAATATTGGAAGCCAACTCGGTGTTTTAGCCGAATCCTTAGGAATGAAAGTCTTTTACTATGATATTGTGAGTAAACTGCCTTTAGGAAATGCTCAAACTTGTTTTTCCCTCAAAGAGCTTATAAAACAATCTGATTTTATAAGTCTACATGTTCCAGAAACAGATCATACCAAAAATATGATACAACTCAAAGAACTCAAACAAATGAAACCTGGAGCTTATCTTATAAATACCAGTCGAGGAAAAGTCATCTCCCTTACGGATCTCAAAAAAGCTTTAGAAAAAAAATACTTATCGGGAGTGGCCCTAGATGTATTTCCTGAAGAACCTAAAGTCAACCATGAATCTTTTCCTTCTCTTTTACAAGGTTTCAAAAATGTCATTTTAACTCCTCACATAGGAGGAAGTACAGAAGAGGCTCAAAAATCAATTCTTCAAGAAGTCTCTAAAAGATTAAAAGATTTTTTAACAAAAGGATCAATACAAAATTCCGTTAATTTTCCCAATCTTATCTTGCCCGCCCTAGAAAAAGGAACGACAAGAATTGCCAATATTCATAAAAATCAACCCGGAGTTTTAAGTTCTATAAACTATCTTGTCTCTCAGTCAAAAGTCAATATCAAAAGTCAATATTTAGCAACCAATGAACATATTGGTTATTTAGTTATGGATTTAGAAGAAAAAAACATAGCTCCTCTTGCAAAACAAATCAATCAACTCAAGGTTTCTATTAAAACCCATATTTTTAAATGAGTAATTTAAGTTTTAATATTTCAACAGTCAATGGAACGGGAAGCTTATCTGCGAATCAACTTCTAACACGAATTTTATTTCGATCGGGATGGAATTTAGGAGCTTATAATTTTTTTCCCTCTAATATTGCAGGCTTAGCTTGCCTTTATCATATCAGAATAAACTCTCAAGCTCACATTGGTTTTTCAAGTCCCTCAGATATTCTCATCAGTTTAAATCCTAAAACTTTTTCTGATGATATGAAAGAACTTAAGCCTGAGGGTCTTTTAATTTCAGATGAAAAAAACAAAATCTCTCCCTCAAGCCTAAAAGACTTTAAAGGTTTACATTGGAAAATACCCATAACGGATTCAACAAAGCCCCTAAATCCCCTTTCCTTAAAACAAAGAGCTTTGTTTAAAAATATGGTCTATCTTGCTTTTTTATGCTACTGTTTAAAAGTAGATTTAAAGCTCATCAAAAAAAGCCTCCTAGATTTTTTTCAAAAACCCGAAGAAAGTGATATCATTCAAAAAAACTTAAAAATTTTTGATATTGTCTCTCAGTGGTCTAGCTCTTATTCCTTTCCTTTTCCCATTCCTTCTAAAAAACAAAGGAATCAAGAGCAATCAAAAAAAAAAGAAATTCTAATAGATGGAAACAGTAGTTCTGCTTTAGGAGCTTTGTTTGCAGGATGTCAATTTCTCTCTTGGTATCCTATCACCCCGGCGTCTAGTTTAGCAGAAAACTTTGAACATTTAGTGAGTCAATATCAAAAAGATTCTGAGGGAAAAAATAAAGTTCTTGTTTTACAGTCAGAAGATGAACTCGCAGCGATTTCTCAAGTGATTGGAGCGGGCTGGGCAGGTTTGAGAGCTATGACGACAAGTTCTGGACCGGGTCTTTCTTTAATGGCAGAAGCAACGGGTTTGAGTTACTTTGCGGAAATCCCTGCTGTGATTGGACTCGTTCAAAGGGCAGGTCCTTCAACAGGTTTACCTACAAGAACCCAGCAATCGGATCTTTTGTCGGCTTGTTTTTTATCTCATGGAGATAGCAAGCATATTGTTCTCATCCCAGGAAATCCTAAAGAGTGTTTTGATTTTACAAAGCTTGCTTTTGATCTTGCAGAACAGCTTCAAACTCTTGTTATTGTTTTAAGTGATTTAGATTTAGGCTTGAATTTAAGAATCAGTTCTAAATTTCAATTTTCCAAGTCTCCTTTAAAAAAACAAACGGTTTTAAGAGAAAAAGATTTAGATACAAGAGATTTTATCCCTTATCAAGATGAAAACAAAAAGGGACTTTCTTACCGAACTTTGCCGGGAATTCAAAATCCTAAAGGTGTGCATTTTACCAGAGGTTCGGGTCATAATAAAAATGCAGACTATTCAGAAAGACCCGAAGATTATGAATATATTTTAAATAAACTGGGCAGAAAATGGGAAACGGCCAAAAAAGAAATGCCTTCTTCTTACATTGAATTTCAAGATAAAGCTAAGTTAGCTTTTATAACTTTTGGAGCCAATGAAGCCAGTGTTAAAGAATTAAGAGATGATTTGTTAAAGAAAAATATCCCCAGCAACTATCTAAGAGTTCGTTCTTTTCCTTTTAAGACGAAAGAAATTTTTGAATTTTTAAAAAAACAAGAGATTGTTTTTGTTGCGGAACAAAACCGAGATGCTCAGCTCAAACAGCTTTTAAGCGGAGAATTCCCTGAAGATAGCTTTAAACTAAAATCTCTCTTACAATATGATGGAAGACCCTTGATGTTTTCTAAACTCAAACTTGAATTTGAAAAACAAGCCCCTTTCTTTTTAAAAAACAAACTTCAAAATAAGCTTTAAAAAGAATATTATAAATGTTAAAGTAAAAGACAGATTGGAAAAAGATAGAATAATGAAGTTTGATAAAACGAATTATGAAGGAGCAACTCCTTCAACCCTTTGTCTTGGTTGCGGGCATGACCAAATCAGTAAGCATATCATTCAAGCTTTTTATCAAGAACAAATAAATCCTTTTTCTCTAGCAAAAATTTCTGGCATTGGTTGTTCTTCTAAAACCCCGAGTTATTTTTTAAAACAATCTAAAGGTTTCAACAGCCTACATGGCCGTATGGCTTCCATTGCTACAGGTGTAAAAATAGCAAATAAAAACCTAAAAGTCCTTGGTGTCTCAGGAGATGGAGATACAGGGAGTATTGGTTTAGGTTCTTTTTTACATACGGTAAGAAAAAACATACCTATGATTTACATTTTAGAAAATAATGGAGTTTACGGACTCACAAAAGGACAGTTTTCACCGACCTCTCAAAAAAACAGCTCTCTTAAAAAAAGAAAAACAAACTTTTTAGAAAGCATGGATTTATGTGATTTAGCTCTTTCGGCCGGTTGTGGTTTTATAGCACGTTCTTTTAGTGGAGATAGCAAACAAATGCTTACTCTTTTAAAACTAGCGATTCAATACCCTGGCTTTGCTTTCCTAGATGTTATTTCCCCTTGTGTTGCTTATGGAAATGAAAAAGACTTTTCCCATAGCTTTAGCTTTATGAAAGAAAAAAGAAAGACTCTCAATGAAATGGATATTATCTTTGAAGACCAAGGTCCTTACAAAGATTTTTCAGCTGAAAAAACAATTAAGATTCCTCTCCCTCAAGGTTCTTTTTTAATCTTAAAAAAACTTGAAAACCATGATCCTAGAAAAAAAGAACAGGCTCAAAAAATCTTGAGAAACAAAGACCATTTATCAACCGGACTCCTTTACTATGAAGAAAAAGAAAACTTTTTAGAGCAGTACAATTTAAGCAAACAAGCCTTGGTAGATATTGAAGAAAAAACTCCCTCTCCTCAAATTTTAGATGAGATCTTAGATTCCTACCGTTGATAAAAACAAATCTTTTTATATTGACCCGCCTTTTGGAACACAAAGCCTTTAGCAAGGCAAGAGTCTTTAAAGAAAAAAATCAAGAGTTAATTAGGTTTGTATTTAAAAGACAAAATGAGCTTAAAAAAACTCAAACTCTTTCATTCTTTATTTTTATCTAAGCCTTAAACTGCAGTTAAGTATATAATTCCCAAAAAGTTTGAAATGTGTTTTTAAATTAATTTAGGCTTCCTTAATGTATTTTGGTTATATTCATAAGGAGTTTTTTTAATACTAATGTATTTCATTAAATATGATTAAAAAAAAACTTCCTAAATCTAATCTTAAGTCCCTTTTAAAAGGATGTTAGAGAGAAAAGGAAGTAAAAGAATTTAGCTTTAAGTTTATAGATATTGTGTATCACATTATTCTTACCATCTAACACTTTTAGTACCTTGTAAGTGTCTTTTCACTCAAATCATTTTTATTAAAAATTATCCAAACTCTATGCTTTTTATTAGAAACAAATCCCTTGGTTATTCTATTATTAATAACAGAAATTGTTAAGAATGAAAGTCAAGAAGATATCTCTTTTATCAACTCTTTTTCTAACAGTATTGAATTAAAAGTTTTAGTTTCTATGAATTGTTTATCAATGTAAAGATTGTCGTAAGAGTTTTCAGTTAAAACAGCAGGGGTATTTGAACAATCCCCTTAAGTGCTTCTATGTTATTTATTTCAAACAGTCCGCAAAGGAGTTTTAAGCTTACAGCTTTCAAATGAGTTGTCAATTTTAGAGAGTAAGCTTTAAAGACTTCTTACTTGGGATTTTTCTTAGTCTGTTTTTCTTTGATTTTTCGCTGGCTTTTTGTCCGGTTTAAAAGTATCTTTTAAGAAAGCTGTAAATTCCTTTCTATGAGTCGTGTTTGCAACAATATTCAAAACTATTAAAGAATTCTTCGTCCTAACGAATTGGAAAATGATATAGAAGAGTATGTTATTAAAGATTCTCAAAGAAGAAAAATAAAGAGTCTCTTCTCTAAAAACAAGTGAAAAAGAAAACAACAGGTTAGCCAAACATTAAGATAAGTTTTAAAGAAAAAATCAGAGTGAAACTAGCTCCTTTTATCTTTCACCCTCAAAAAGAATAAAACTTCTTGCAACACCTGCCGATTTATTTTAAGAAAATGGTAAAATGGCAGATTGGATAAATATAGCACTTACTTGTATGATAGTCATATGAGGTTATTCTATATATTGCTACTTTTTTTCATAGAGCTACTAAAGTGATTTAAATTCTTTTAAAAAAGATCTTCAAATGATAACAAATAACTTAAAAAAGAAAACGAAAAAAAGATAAGTGAATTAGAAATCAGGCTTCAAACTCTCATAGCAGGCTTACAAACAAAAATAGATAAAGGTCAATAAGTGAATAAAAAAGATAACACAAAGTTAATAAACCAGTGCAAAGAACTTATAAGTTTTGGTCATAAATTAATTAATGAAGCTGATAGTAAAATAAATTTAACAGATTTTTATAAGTGGCAAACACTTTGTCAAAATTTATTTATTTCTTCAGTTGGTGCAAGAAGTTTATTTTTTTTAAGATTTTCACAAATAGTTATTTTTGAAAACTCCAATCATATAAAATCTGGTATTGGTATTTTAGAGGCTTTCAAACGATCATTAGAAATTCAAGAAACAAATACCTGATACTTATTTTGATAAGCTATAAAAAAATCAAGATACATTTGCAAAAACTCCTTACTTTCGTAGTCCAACTTTTTAATTGGATTAAATAACTTCTTAACTTGGCACAAGTATAATCTTGGATATGAGTTTCTATCAAAGAATCAGTACACATTAGTTTTAGTTATTAAAATCATGTCCTAGGATATATTTTCATTTCATTCAGTAAAATCCATAAGGACTTCATAGCTTCTTCTTCATTTCTATTGAATTGACTTTCTCTTAATCTCCAAAATGTCCAGCCATGTCTTTCAAGCTTATCTTGTCTTTCAATATCTTTCTGCTCTTTTTCTTCTCCAGAATGCCAATGATCTCCATCGCACTCCACAGCCAGTCTTTCTTCAGAACCAATAATAATCATATCAATAGAATAGTTTAGTATTTTGTGCTGTGGTCTAACTTCGTAACCTCTACTAGCTATTTTATGAAAAACTCTAGCTTCAAACCAACTGTCAAAAGGATGAGGAGCATTTTCATGACTTTTATCCCTTGTTTCTTCAATTTTTCTATAAAGCTCGTTTAATTTATCTTGTGTCCAGCCAGTTATTTTTTCAGAATCACTCTTAAAATAACTTAATAGCTTGTAGCGAAAATCATCTTGGTTTGCAATATAATTCAATCCAATAGAATGAAATAACCAAACCTGATCTTTAGCTCTACTCATTGCTACATTGTATCGTCTTTTATCATTTTCTTTAGTTAAAGGACGGTGTACCCAGTCATTAGCAATGGACAGACTTAAAAATATAATGTCTCTTTCATCTCCTTGAAAGTCATAAGAACTTCCAACACGAATAGATCTTTTTTCTATTTCTGTTTTATCTATTTCATTAAATAAAACTTTCTCAATAACTTGTATTTGAGCTTTTCCCTGTAAAACAACAATTCCAAAAGTTTTTCCTTTATATTTTGAATCATCAAGACATTCTCTCATTTGATTTATAATAGCTTTTGCTTCTTTCTCATTTTGAGGTTCTTTCGAGCTTCCTACTTTGCTGACAGCTTCTTTAACATAAGTTGTTTTGAGAGGTTCAAGCCTTGAACTGCCATACTGACGTAATGGGATTAAAGGAGTTCCAGAGTAAGAAATACGATTTGAAAAATTTATAATTTCTGGCATACATCTAAAATGTTCTCTGAGCTGAACATGATGATTTCTTGGAGATACAATTTCACAGTAATCATAGTAACTGTCTTTTCCTATAAGCTCTGGGTGCATATCTGAGTGTATATCAGAAAGGTATTTTTTTTGAATGATTTCAACATTTTCATCTTTTATTCCTATAAATTCAGGAATGATTTGCTCCTTATCACCAACAACAATAACTTTCTTAGCTATATATTTTAATAAAAATCCATCGGGACCTGTCTGACTAGCTTCATCAAGAATAGCAATATCAAAAGGTTCAATATTGGCTTTAATATTTTCAACAACCCGGTAAAGAGGCATAATCCAAGCAGGTATAGCTGTGTTAAATTCTTCCATTCTTTTTTTTGCGTTTCTACGATGACTTGAAGCACTTTTTCCTGTACCTTTTCCAAGCTTTTTTATACTGTGTATCCAAGCTTTAAAACTAGATAACTGTTTATCTGTGATTTTTGATAAACAAGAGTTCCATGCTTTTTCAGAGACCAATAACTCAATATTTTTTCTTTGTTTTTCTATCAAATCTTTCTTTTTTTGATTAGACTCTTTTACAAAATCTTCACTCACTTGTTCTTTAAGCCATTGGTCTGCCTGTTCCCAAGCCCAAGCTTCTTCAAAAGAATTTAGATTTTTTTCCCATTTAGTTTTATCTCTATCTTTTCTTAATTTTATATAAAAATCATCGTTTTTTAAATCTCTTTTGATTTCAGAAACTTTATAAAATTCTTTTTGTTTTTCTTTAAAACGAGATATTTTATCGAGGACATTTTTATACTTTTTTAGATCTCTTATATTGTAAGAATCAATAATTTTATGAGCTATTCCATTTTTTTGATTTTTATAAATCTCTAAAGAGTTTATAATGCATTGAAAATGATTTTGAATTTCTTTTAAAGTCCTCTTTGATTGAGTGAATTTCACTGTTGTTAGTTCTTTTTTCAGAGAACTTAACAAAAAATCAAATTTAGGTAGACTATAATGAGGTAAAACCTGGTTTATGTTTTTTGCAGATTTAGGAAATGTAAGACATTCCTCTAATACTTCACACTCATTTTTTACAAAATGATAGTTTTTCATAATAGATTTTAAATCTTTGATTCTTGAAATGTCTATACCCTGGTTTTTCCATAAATTATATATTTTTCTAAAAGCATGCTTTGATTTGACATAGTGATCAAGTTTTTGAACTTCCTTATAGGATGAAATATTTTTATTGTTTATTTTTATTTTCTTTAAATCACGAATGGATTTAGAACAAAAACCTTTAAATCTCCAATTTATTTTGTCATTAGGACTGTAATTTTTAAAAAAATCTTCCAACAGCTTAGTTATGATCGAATCATTTATTTCTTTTGAGGTTTTTATTATTATTTTTGTAACTTTTTCAGCTGATAAGAAGTTTTCTTGATTTTTTTTTAAAATTTTTTCTGTGGATTCAAGCAAATGTTTCCACTCTTTATTACTTTCAGACAGACAGTCTTTTAAAGTTTTCTTAATCCATTCCTGATCTTTATTTAATAAGCTTTCTAATTTGAGAATTAAAGAAATTATTATTTTTTTTAATTGATCAAGCTTACTATTTTCTAAAGAAGAATAATAAGAGAGGCTTTCTGGTTCAATATTATTTTTACATCTTTCAATAAATTGTTTTTCTTGATTTTCGTTTTGTATTTTTTTTTCTAACTCTGTTAAAGTAAAGATCTTAGTTGAAAAATCTATTTTCTCTTCTAAAACGGAATCTTCAAGATCTTGTATCTTTTTAATAGAATCTAAAAAAGAGCGAGCTTCTTGATTAGAAACTGGACATTTTATAGACGTATTGATGTTAAAGTTTTCTTTAATCCATTTGTATTTTTCTTCTTCCTTTTTTAAACGTTTTGATATAACAGCAGGTGTTCCTGTATAAAAACGAAATAAGTTTTTATGTGGGCGAGATTCAGAATTTTTAATACGATGTAATTTTTCTTTAAGTTCAGCTATTTGACCTTTTAATTTATTATCTTCTTCTTCCAATTTTTTGATAGTTCTAGTATTTTCTTCAAGATTCCAATTTTGAAGTTTAGAGTTAATACTTTCAAATGATTTTTTTAAATCTTGTGAAGAGTCTTGATTTGTTCCTAAAACTTCAATGCAGAGTTTTTGTATTTCTTTTGGAAGTTTATTTTTTAGAACTTTTAAAGCTCGATCGGTTTGACTTGTCACAAGAACTCTTTTTCCTGTCGCTAGAAAGTGAGATATTAAGTTAGCTATAGAATGTGTTTTGCCAGTTCCTGGGGGACCTTGAACTATTATTTGACGACTCTTTGTAATTTTTTTTATTATTTTTTCTTGTTCTTCGTTAAAAGGCAGTGGAAAATAATATTTTTCAGCAAGAGGTTTTTTTGTGTTATCTTCAGGAGAAGATTCTGTGATTATTTCAGTTTCTTTACAAAAAATGGAACTTAAACCAGGACTTAAAGTTATGGAACTATTTTCTATATTATTAATGATTTCATCATAAAATTTAACATATTCCTTTTCATTTCTTTTTTTTAAAATAAGAGCTGGAGAAACCGTGAGGTCTGAAAAAGAATCAAAAGTATGAGAAGGTGGTTCGTTTAATTCGTAAAACTGTCCTTTAGAATCATAACTATGAAGCCAAGATTTCAAACAACCGTGAAATTCTTTCTTTTTTTTCCAAAAGTCATTACTCAAATTCAATAATTTAGACTTTATTTCAGAACTGTTTTTTGGTTTTTCCATCTCAGGAATCATATCTGTTGTTAAAGATAACTCTGTGTTTTCTTCAAAAGGTTTCACGGTAATTGTTCCTGTCTCAGCTTGAAATTCAATAGAAGCAGGAGCTTCAATAAGATGTCTTTTTATAGGCTTATCCTTTTGGTCTTTAGAACAGAGAAAACCAAGACCTAGAACCAATTGATAATTTTCCGCTTGATTTTTAAATTTGTTATAAATTCTGTAAAGATTGTCATACAGTTTTAAAACTGGAGAAAGTCTTTGCTCCTCTTTAGACCAAGGAGTCCATTCTTCTTTTAAGTATTTTTCAAAAACTTTTTGAATTTTAGGATAATCTTTTAAAAAAATTCTTTTTTCATTCTTATTTATATCTAATGAATCATCTAATATATATTTATATAACTCCGGTTTTACTGTGGCTTTTTTGAGTGTGGATTCCTTTAACCAAGCTTTAATTTCAGACGGGGGTTTAGGAAACCTTTCCCTTTTTGGTTTCTTAAACACAAGCCATTTATCGAAATTAACCTTATCAAAATTCTTATTTTGAATGATTGAATAGCATTCTTTTTCTTTTGGAATTTTATAGAACCATAAGACTTTTTCAAAGGAATCAACATTAAGTTGTGGTTTAATTTTAATCCTATTAAACTCTTTCAAGAATAGAAAAAGCTTTTTAATTTTTTCATTTGATATCTCTGAGTTATTCATATCTTATTTTTGAATTTCATTTTATATATTCATATAAAGAAGCTATCTTTAAAGCTTCTTCGCATATATCGGTTATATCGGTATTTTTTAGTAAAACTTTAAGATCTATTGCTAGAAGGGTAAAAGAAAAGACCTAAACTATATCCTTAAGCTTTTTACAATATACTTTGGATTTTTGGGATTGTTAGGATCACTTTTTATCCCTGATTTTTTACTTGTTTTAACTTGGTACCTACTCATAATCCATTTGATTGCACTTTTTCCATTTATTTGATACTCATAAGCTCTTAAAGGAATGTTGCTGACTTTGATGAATTCATTGTAAATAATTTGAGTTTTATCTTCTTTTTCATTTACTTTAGGATGTTTCATTTTATCAACCTTATAAAAGTTAGACTCCTTAAAAAACTTTTGCCCCTTTATTATAAGTCCTTTATATTTAGGAGCTTTTTCATAATTGACATGCAAATCAGATAACTTTTTACCAATTTTATAAAATTCGTTAAAATCTTTATACATAGGAATCTGGGCTAAATCTTTTCTTAAGTTGTTTTTGTATTTTTCTACATACTGTTTAGAATGAAGCAATCCATAAATGTAAAAAAAGATTTTATCAGTATTGATAGAATTATCTTTATAATAGTTTTGAAATTTTCTAACAATTTTCTCTGATATGTTATCTTTTTTCTCTTCAAATAAACTAGACTCAGATTCAAAAACATATCTAGGAAAACACTGAGTCTTACCTACCAAATCTAAAGAGGGAGTCATATCTGTCATTAAGCAAGAAAATTCATTAGAACTTCTTCCAGACGTGCAGATGCTTAAGTTTTTTGTTTCATTTTTTGGGTAAATCTTTTTTGTTTGAGACTGTCTTGAATTCCATGATTTTTGAAAGTAAAGGTATTTTTTAGTAAAAGGTCTATATAAAGAAATCCTTATAAAATCCTTTTTAAATTCACTTTCTTTTAATTTTATTAAATCCTTTTTTAAATCTACACTCCAACTGATTTTAGAGGAATCATTATTTAAAAAATCATTCATATTTTGGGGACAATCTGATTTTTTATATCTTTTAAGTTCTAAGTTATAAAAGTCAATTGTGTTTTTCATGTTTTTTTCTAGTTCTTTTGAATTAAAATTGTAAGCCCATTCATCTCTATTGGTCGCTACACCCAAAGAATGAAGATGAAATACTTTTTCTTGGTTTTTATTCCTACTTCCAAGAGGAATAAAACCTGTAAAAGCTTCATCTCTTTGATTGAGCCAATCATTGTATTTGTTGGGTTTGATTTCTTTATATTGTTTTAGTTTTAAAATATTCTTAAAATTTTTTAATTTGAAAAGTTTTTCTTTTTTACTTAAAGACTCCCCTATATCATAATACTTAATCTCACATTTTGTTTTATTGGGATTTTTAACTAAAAATGATATAGCAATAGGGAGCATGCAATGATCTCCAAAGATGTTTTGACCTTCCTTTTTGTTAAATTTTCTAATATTCCCTCTCAAATTAAAAATATAGAGACCTGTAAAGTCTTGGCTTAGATGTTTTCTAAGTCCATCATAAGCTCTTCCGTCTAAAAAAGAGGCATTGCTTACAAAGGAGATGACTCCTCCTTGTTTATTTTGTTTTATTTTTTCACTGGCCCATTTGATAGCACGAACATAAGAATCCAATTTATTTTTTTGAGCCGTAGAATCCTTAAAATAGGTTTCTCTAATTTTATCATCAAGTTTAGAATAGCTTAAATTTTGATTGTTATCGTTTTCACTTTTTTGGCCTGCATTATAAGGAGGATTTCCTACAAACACTCGTATTTCCTCTTTTCTCAATCTTTTCTTTTGATCTTCGTTTTCTTTAAAAAAGCACATAGCTATTTGATACTTTTCTAAATCTTCTAAAGCTTGAAAAGTGTCTGTAAAAATAGCTCCTTTAAATTCCTCATAGTCTTTTTGTAAATTAAATTTGTTTTTTTGTTTTTCTATAAGTTTCATTTTTCTAAACTGATTGCTTCTGAAAATTTTAATTCGTAAAAAAGCTGACCGTATTGAGTTTTATCGTCCATAGAAAAGATATCATAACCTCTTTTATCCGCTTTTTTCTTTATTCGTTCTGCATAAATTCTAGAAGTTGCTGTCATATAAAGTCTTTTTTTAGCTTTAATAAACTGATTGTCATGTACTTGAGTCCAATAAGATTTTTCATCTTCATTTTTGTTTTTACTTTCCACTCCTGTTGTTCTATGAGCCTCATCACAAATAATAAGATCAAAAACTTCTTGAGTTTTAGCAATGACTCCTATGGAATGATAGGTTGAAAAGATAAGATTCCTTTTATTATTTAAATTTTTATAATCTTTTAAATTTTTAGCTAATTCCTTAGAATCTGTTGTAGGCAGTACCGGTAAATCTGCAAAACTGATATCTTCCTCGTCTGTACCTGCTTTTTTATCAGAACATACAATAAAAGCATTTAGACCTTTTTTAGTATTTTGAATAAACTCCCTATAAGTTTGAGAAACAAGGGCTAAAGAAGGCATTAAAATTAAAGTCATAGAATTGTTACCAGATAGTTCTTCTGCAATACGAAGAGCTGTAAAAGTTTTCCCTGTTCCACAAGGCATGATTAATTTTCCTCTATCAGACTTTTTAAAGCCTTGAATCACGTCCTTAAGAGCTTTAATTTGATGTGGCCTTAATTTTTTTTTAGCAGGCTGTCCTACTTTAGCAGTTTTATAAAATTCCCACCAGTTGGAAATGCTAGAGTCTAATAAATCATTTTTTCCGATTCTAATGCATTTTTTAGTTCTACCTTTTAAAGCTTCTTTTGCATGGTCAGACCAATGATCCGTTGTAGAAACAAGGATGCCTGATGAAAATTCCTTTTTCCCTAATTCATTTAAAAAAGAGTCAATATTTGTTTTTGTTAAAGTACTCTCTGTTGAATAGAATTTACATTGAATAGCTACTTTTTCACCGTTGTATTTTTTTGCAACAAGATCAACTCCTAAATCTCTACCTTGTCTACCAGGATACTGATTCCATAACCAAACCTCTTCAAATTCATTTTTATAAATAGAGTCTGTTTTAAAAAAACTAAGCATGAGTTTTTCAAAGCGACTTCCTTTTTCTTTTTCACTTCTACTTGTAGATCGGATATGATTTAGCACTTTCAAAAGAGAGTCATTTTTATTCATAGTTTAATATCATTCGGATTTTTATTTTAATTTCTTAAATTTTCTTAAAAAGATTATATAAAAAACGAAAAGAAAATAGTAAATTTTCCTGAAAAATCTGCTACATTACTATAATTAACTCTTTCAAAAAATAAGATTTTGCTTGACATTTTTTAGAGCTGATTTTAAATTCGCTCTATGAATTTAGGAGCTTTGTAATGAAAAAAATTCTGATTTCTTTACCCTTAATGATGTTTTTATTTGCTGGATGTAAAACACCAATGAAAGTAAAAATGGAAATAGATGGTATTAAACAAAGCTGTTCCACTTGGTTTATATTTTCTATATGTAAACCATCAATTAAAACGAAAAAAGTTGAATTTGAAAGTAAAGGTCAAAAACTTGTTGGAACTCTCTATGTTCCTGAAAGTTCCAAAAAAAATGCAAAATTCCCAGCCGTTGTTGTCACAGGTGCTTGGACGACTGTAAAGGAACAAATGCCTAAAAATTATGCAAAGGAGCTAGTAAAAAAAGGTCTTGTTGTTTTAACCTTTGACTTTAGAGGCTGGGGTGAGTCAAAAGGAGAGCAAAAGTACCTAGAAGATCCTGAAAGAAAAACCCAAGACATTCTTTCTGCCATTGATTATCTTGCCAATCGTCCAGAGGTGGATGTCGGTAAAATTAATGGATTAGGAATTTGTGCCAGTTCAGGATATATGGTTGAAGCTTACACCCGTACAGACAAACTTCAGTCTGTCGCTCTTATAGCCCCTTGGTTACATAATAAAAAAATAGCAACTCAAGTTTATGGTGGAGATCAGGCTGTAAAAAAACTTTTAGATTCAGCGAAAGTCGCTGAACAAAAATTTAAAAAAACAGCTCAGCCAACTGTAGCTGTTGCAGCTAGTGTGACGGATAAAAATTCTATCATGTATCAAGCTCCTTACTATACTGAAACAGATAGAGGTTTGATTCAAGAATATGACAATAAGTTCAATGTTGCTTCTTGGAAGGGCTGGTTAAATTATAATGCTTTAGAGTCTGCGAAAGATTTAAAAGGAAAGATTCTTCTTGTTAGTTCTGAAGCCATGGCTTTACCTCAAGGAGCAAAAGAGTATGAAAAAATGGCTAAAGGTAAAGTTAAGCAGGTTTGGCTTGATGATGTAACACAATTTGACTTTTACGATAAAAAAGAGATTGTTTCTAAAGCAACAGATCTTGCTTTTAATCATTTTACTAAAAAGAAGTAACGACTTGTTTAGAAAATAGGCTTGATAAAGCTAAGTTCAAGCTTTCTCAAACTCGCTAAATAAATATTAACTTTAGTTAAAGAATTTAAATTTGCTTGAGCTGTGAAATGCTTTTTTTGTAATCCTTACTTTTTAGAATATAGCTTCCTGAAACTAAAACATCTGCTTGCAGGACTTTCTTTGCAGTATCAGGATTAATCCCTCCGTCAACTTGTATTAAAGTTTTATAATTGAGAGAGTTAAGTTTTTCTCTAAGAGTTAAAACTTTCTCAGCTTGATGTTCTAAAAAAGTTTGTCCTCCAGCTCCAGGCTCTACTGTCATGACTAAAACTAAGTCTAAATCTTTTAGAAAAGGAAAGCTTTCTTCAATAGGGGTGTTAGGCTTAAGGGATAATCCTACTTTTAAGTTGAAACTTTTTATTTTTTGAATGAGAGCCTTTGGATCTTCACAGCTTTCTATATGAAAGCTTATAGAATTAGCTCCTGCTTTTTGAAAAGGGGAAATAAGACGGTCTGGTTTTTCAACCATAAGATGTACGTCAAAGGGAAGTTGGCAGTGAACTCTTAAGGATTTTAACATGGGAGGACCAAAAGTGAGTTGAGGAACAAAATGTGAATCCATAATATCTAAATGAATCCAATCCGCACCGGCTCGTTCTAAAGCTTGAACTTCTTTTTTTAATTGAGAAAAATCACTGGATAATAAACTGGGAGCAATTAAAAAAGACATAACTAGGATTTTTTAAAAGAAAAAATCTCTTTTTACAAGCTTAAAGCTTTTAAACAATTTTTTTTTCAGTTTAAGTAAAGCAATCTTTTTTTTGAATAAAGTGACCTTTTAAAAAGTCTTGGATTTTTTGTCTTTTTTTACCTTCTTTTTGAAGTTCTAAGATATTTAAAACTCCCTTCCCGCAAGCAATAGAAAGCTTGTTTTTTCCTACCTCATAAACTTCACCGGCTTGAAATCCACCAGCTAAATGAGGACTTATTTGAGTACGGTAGATTTTTAACCTTTTGTTTTTAAAAAAACAAAAAGCTTGAGGTCCTAAAACCAAAGCTCTTACTTTATTGTGAATAACAAAGTTTTCCTTATTCCATTCAATCCGTGCTGTTTTTTTATCGATTTTAGGAGCATAAGTGGCTTGTAAGGAGTTTTGAACTGTCGCTTTTATTTTACCTTGAAAGTAAAATAGGAGTTTTTCTTTTAATAAATGTTGTGTCACATCAAAAGATTTTTCAAATAAACTTTGAGCATTATCTTCTGATTGAATAGGAATTTCTTGGGAAGCTATAACATCTCCCGCATCTAGTTTTTCTGTCATAATTTGAAGAGAAACTCCTGTTTTTGAGTCTCCGTTCATTAAAGCTTGTTGAATCGGAGAAGCTCCTCTCCATTTAGGAAGAAGACTAAAGTGTAAGTTAAGGCAGGATTTTGGAAAAAGATTGAGGAAAGAGGGAGATAAAATTTGTCCATAAGCACACACAAAACAAAAATCCGCAGAGATTTGTTTTATATCTTCTAAAAAAGAGGAATCTTTGAAAGAGGAAGGAGTCCAGCAAGGAATTTGATTTGAAAGAGCAAATTTTTTGATGGCAGAAGCTTGTTTTTTTAACTTTCTTCCTTTTGCCTTATCAGTTTGACTGATAAGCCCTTTTAATTGAAGAAATTCTTGTTGAAGTAGAATTTTTAAACAGGTCAAAGAGATTTCAGAAGTGCCTGCAAAAATATAAGAAAAAGTCTTCATAAGTTTTGAGGATGTCCCATTTTTAAAACAGGATTCAATCCATGAGAAAAGTTAAACTCTATACCGCCTTCAATTTATCGTCAAGCTCCTTTTGTTGTTTCTTAAGAACTACAAGGCTTATTTGCCTTACCTCTTTTTAGGAAAATAACACTAAGCCATCGTTTGATATTGCGTTTTAAGTTTTTCAACATTGAAAAAATCGGCTCAACCTGGTTTGCCTTGTGAAGGATTTTTCTTGCAAGCTTGGAACTTTTAACCGGTGGATAGTAAGAATCTCTTCAATGTCTGAATCAAGTGCGTGTGCCACAGAGACATTGATCTTAGCCAAGCACTTTTTAAGTTTCAATAGTTCTTCTTTATCCTCTTTATAAAAACTCATTACTATTCCTAATTGTAAAAAAATTTTTCTTTTCGATCTTTTTTTGGTAGATGCTTTTGAATGTTGCGATCGTTATGAATCTTACATCTCTGGTGAATAGAGTTAAAAACTCAAAAACAACTTCTGGATATAAACCCCAAAATACTTATTAAGTATGTAAAAAGGACGGCAAGAGCGAGATAAAGAAATTGTTTTAAATCTGCTGAAAGAAAAAGTAGAGATGGCTTTCATTTCTAAAATTACAGGTTTTTCTAAAGAAGAGTTCTAAAAAACGTTCGTCTTCTAATTTATGGGGCGTTTTTTAATTTAGAGAATGATTTTGAGTTTATTTATTAAAAGCCTTTTGATCATTTTCTTCATGGTAAAATCATCAAACTATTTGTAGCTTTAAAGTTTAGTTTTTAGAAATTGAGATATGTTATATAACTTATGAAAATTTTCTTCTTAAAAGACCTTGATATTTAGTTGAATTCTTTAACAAATTATAGACTTTTCTAGAAAAGCTTTCAATCCGTAATTTTATTCTGGATTAAATGGAGATTGTTATGATGTAAGAAGAATTGTTTTTTTTAGAATATCTTTTTAGGTTTGAATTCTTTTTTTAGAAGAAGGGATATAATAGAGGAGAGTTATTATTTAGATTGAGTATGGATTGTTATATTATGATTAAATAAAAGCTTGTATTTTTTTACAACTTCTTTTAAATAATCAAAAACACATCTTGAGTTTATGAAAAATCAAACAGAAAAAACAAATTATTTCAGTCATGATACCTTCTTTAAAAGTTTTTACTCAGATCCTAAACTCAGTAAAGAATTACTTCAGCTCATCTTTTCAAAAGAAGAACTTGAAATCTATGATTTAGAAAAATTAAAAGTAGAAAAAGACACTTTTGAAGATAAGAGAGCGGATCTTGTTTTATCGTTTCCTTTTAAGGCTTTTCCTAAAATCAGATTAAGAATTTTCATTCTTTTAGAACATAAAAGTTCTTATGATAAAAACCTTTAT
>JACOND010000015.1 GCA_014323935.1 Bdellovibrionales bacterium | reverse complement strand
TAATTATTGTTGTAGTTTCTCATAAAACTTGCCGTGCTTTTTATGAAATTCCTATTATAAAAAATCTTTTCAAACTTTATTTATGAGCTGGAGATATTTTATTAATGATAAGCCTTTAATATAAGGAATCTAAGAGTCTTAATTATGAGAGAAAAAAAACTAAAATTTTAAGTACCTATGAGTTTATGAGCAAGTTCAGTTAAAAAGAAAGATGGCAAATTCTTTAAAAAAACACGGCTGGTCAAATAAAATTATTTGCCAACACTCCTAATTAAAAAAAACTGCTGAAAGAAAAAGCCGTATAAGCTTTTACCTATATAAAGATTACTATAAAGAGTTTTCAGTTCAAACAGGAAAGGTATTTGAACAATCTCACATACCTTTAAGAAAGTATTATATGTTCTATTTATTTACTTCAAGTGACCTGCTTAAAGTAAATAGGAGTGACTTAAAAGAAACTTGGCACTATTCATACGTCTATATTTTAAAGCTTTTTGGAAATTAAATATAGAATTCATGAAAATATAAAAAAAACTATTGACAAAGCTTAGAAAATAAATTAATATAATAATTGCCTAAGATTTAAAGAAGTTTTCTCTGCTGGTGTTTTCGGACATTAAATGAGAGGTTTCAGACCCTACCTATGCCTCTGTATAGGTAGCTTTCTTAGGTTTTTTTTTATTCTTTTAAATTTCTGTTTTTAAAAAAAAGTATTGACAAAATTTAAATAAATAAATATGTTTCTTTTTAAATTAGTTTTTTCTCCTAAGATAAAAAACTTTCTGATTATTCTCAAGTTGAATTTAACAGTTAGTTTTTCTACCGAGGCTTCAAAAGAAGCTGAGGTAGTTTCTTAGTTTACTATTTATAAATCAAATTTTAAGTAGTTTTTTTCATGTTAAGTCGTAATAAACAAATTTTAAAACATTTTCCTAATCCTCAATCTTGGAAAGAAAACTATAAAATAATCATAAATTTAGGAAAAAAACTTCAAAAATTTAATGAAGAAGATAGAAAAGAAAAATGGCTTATTAAAGCTTGTCAATCCCCTCTATGGCTTAAAGCAGATTTCAATTCTAATGGAAAAGTCATTCTTACAGGAGAGAGTTTGGCTTTAATTACAAAAGGACTTTTAGCTCTTGTTATTGAATTTTATACAAATAGAAAACCAGAGGATATTTTAAAAGATAAACCAGAATTTATTACATCTCTCAATCTTTCAAATTATTTAACATCTCAAAGAACAAATGGTCTTCAAGCCTTATTAAATCAAATCATAAATTATGCTCAAGCTTTTTTGTTACTTTCTCAAAATAAATTTGATAAATGATTTAAAAAATAATATATCAAAAAGAGATTTAAAAAAACTCAGGTTGATAAAATGTCTTTTCATGATAAATGTGCGGTTGTTGGAGTTTGGAACCATCCTTCAGCTTCTTTTTTAACTTATTTATCTCTCTATGCTCTTCAACATAGAGGACAAGAAGGAGCTGGAATTGTATCTTTAAAAGATGGTAAGCATTTATCTTATAAAAATCAAGGTTTAGTAGGAGATATTTTTACAAAAGATAAACTTGATAGTCTTAAAGGAAAAGGAGCTATTGGTCACACTCGTTATTCTACCACAGGTTTAAATGAGTTAAAAAACATCCAGCCCTTAACTTGGAATTTAAACGGAGGTCCTCTTTCTGTTGCACATAACGGAAATATTGTAAATCATGCTCTTTTAAAAAAAAAATTCAGAATCTTCACAAAAGGAGAAAGTGACACAGAATGTCTCCTTCCTCTTATAAAATACTATGAAGACAAAGATATAGGACAAAGTCTTTTAAAAGCCTTAGCACAACTTGAAGGAGCTTATAGTTTAGTTTTTTTAACAAAAGATTCTCTTATTGTAGCAAGAGACCCTATGGGGTTTCGACCTTTAGTTTTAGGTCAAAAAGATCAAGCTTATATTGTGGCTTCTGAAACCTGTGCTTTTGATTTAATTGGAGCAAAATATTTAAGAGAAATAAAAGCAGGGGAGATCTTAATTTTTAACAAAAAGGGAATGAAATCTCTTTTTTTACCTCAAGCAAAAAAAAAAGCTCAGTGTATTTTTGAATATGTTTATTTTTCTAGACCTGACAGTCTTGTTTTTAATAAAAGTGTTTATGAAAAAAGAAAAAAAATGGGAGAATATCTTGCTAAAGAACATCCTGTAGAAGCTGATGTTGTCATACCTGTTCCTGACAGTGGCATCCCCGCAGCTATTGCTTATTCTCAAACCATAGGAATTCCTTATGAAATGGGCATTATTCGAAATCATTATGTTGGAAGAACTTTTATTCAACCCTCCTCTTTAATCAGAAATTTTAAAATTAAAATTAAACTAAATCCTCAAGCTTTTGTTAAAGGAAAAAAAGTTGTTGCTATTGATGATTCCATTGTAAGAGGAAGCACTTCTAAAGCCCTGATTGAGGTATTAAAAACCGCAGGAGCTAAAGAAGTTCACTTAAGAGTTTCCTCTCCGCCTATTAAAGGACCTTGTTATTATGGGGTCGATACTCCTCAAAAAAAACAGCTTATTTCAGGACAAAAAGAAAGTGTAGAAGAAATCCGTCAATTTATAGGGGCCGATTCCTTAGCTTATTTATCTTATGAAAATTTTTTAAAAATTGGAAATAAAAAAGACTTTTGCCTGGCATGTTTTGATGAAAAATACCCTACAGCTATATATAATTAAATCGAAATAATTATTCTCAAAAAAAAATAATTTGAAGTCTTGACTTATGAAGGATAAAAACATAGTTTTTTGTAGTTAAATAAAGTGACTGAGGGTTTTTTAATGCCAACTTTAAATCAATTAATTAAACAAAATAGAGTGAAACAAAAAACTCAATCTAAATCTCCCGCTTTAATGAATTCTCCGCAAAGGAGAGGGGTTTGTACGAGGGTGTTTACAACAACTCCTAAAAAACCTAACTCTGCTTTAAGAAAAGTGGCCCGGGTCAAACTTTCTACAGGTTTTGAAGTGAATTCTTACATTCCTGGAATTGGTCATAACCTACAAGAACATAGTATTGTTTTAGTTCGTGGAGGAAGAGTTAAAGATTTACCAGGGGTTCGTTATCACATTATTAGAGGAACACTAGATACTCAAGGAGTAGCTAATAGAAAAAGATCAAGATCTAAATACGGAGCTAAAAGGCAAAAAAAATAATATGTCTAGAAGAAGAAAAAATAAGAATTTAACACGAAATATTAATTTAGACCCTGTTTATAACGATATAACGGTCTCTCGTTTTATTAATAAATTGACAAGGGATGGGAAAAAAGAAAAAGCAAGATCTATTTTTTATAACTCTCTTAAAAAAATTAAAGAGTTGAACTCTTCTGCAGAACCTCTTTCTATTTTTAAAAAAGCTATTGAAAATTGTAAACCTTCAATGGAAGTACGCTCTCGCCGTGTAGGAGGTGCGACGTATCAAGTTCCTGTCGATATTCGTCCCGCTCGTAAAGTGACATTAGCTATGCGTTGGTTGGTTGCTCATTCCCGAAACCGTAAAGGGAAACCTATGTTTGAAAGCTTAGCTAAAGAACTTTTAGAAGCTTATAACAATAGAGGAAATGCTATAAAGAAAAAAGAGGAAGTTCATAAAATGGCTGAATCAAACCGTGCTTTTTCTCATTACAACTGGTAAAAAAATTACTCTTCAAATCTAAAAAAATACTATTAAAACAAACTGCAAAAAAGAACTGAACAAACAGAAATTTAAAACCTTATCTCTTAATAATAGAAATTCCCATTTCAGTTAGAGTTTCTATACTTATATTTGAAGGACTTTCTGACATGAGACAAGCTCCACTTGAAGATTTTGGAAATGCCATGACATCTCTAATATTTTCAGAATCAGTTAAAAGCATAATAAGTCTTTCTATTCCCCAAGCAATGCCTCCATGAGGAGGAACTCCATAACTTAAAGCTTCTAAAAAGAAACCAAATTGTTTTTCCATCTCTTCTTTTGTTAAACCTAAAGTTGAAAAAATTAATCTTTGTAATTTTTCATCAAAAATACGAAGACTTCCTCCTGCTAATTCATGACCATTACAAACCAAGTCATAACTTCTTGCTTTTGTTGTTTCAATATCTTTTAAAAGCTCATTTGTAATACTTTCTTGACTAGGTAAAGTAAAGGGATGATGAAGGGCTGTCCATTTTTTAACAAGAGGATCAAAAGAAAAATAAGGAAAATCTTGAATCCAAACAAACTTTGTTTTTGAATCATCAATCAAATTTTCTTTTTTACCAAAAGAAGATATCAAAGCGGATAAAACTGTGTTAACAAGTTTTGTCTCTCCTGATAAAATCAAGCAAACTCCTTCTTTTTTTCCTCCTGATAAATCATAAAGCTCTTCAAGCTGTTTATCTGTTAAATGTTTTTTAATAGGGGAGCTATATTCTAAAGATTTTTTTTGAATCCATAAAAGCCCTTCTCCTCCTAAAGATTTAACCTCTTTATTTAATTTATCTGCTTGGCTTCTAGAAAAAACAAGCCCAGGAATAAAAAGAGCTTTTGCTGCATTATTTTCACTTAAAGCAGACATTAAAACTTTTAGCTGAAGGGATTGAATCTTATCATAAGGAATTGTTTTCAGTTTCAAAGGATTTCTCAAATCAGGCTTATCTGTTCCAAAATCACTTAAAGCTTTTTTATAAGATATTTTAGGAAAATCTTGAATATCCTCATTTTTAATTTCTTTCCAGATTTTTTTAATTAAATCTTCTGTCAAAGATAAAATATCTTTTTCTTCTACAAAACTCATTTCTAAGTCTAATTGGCTAAATTCAGGTTGCCGGTTAGATCTTAAATCTTCATCCCGAAAACATTTAGCAATTTGAAAATACTTTTCAAATCCAGACATCATAAGAAGTTGTTTAAGAATTTGAGGGCTTTGAGGAAGAGCGTAAAAATGACCGATAGATTTTCTTGAAGGAACCAAATAATCTCTAGCTCCTTCGGGAGTGCTTTTATATAAAATAGGCGTATCAATCTCACAAAAATCTTTTTGAGAAAGCTCTTGACGAATGATTTGTAGGACTTTATGTCGAATTTTTAAATTCGTTCTTAATTTTTTTTGCCTCCTAAAATCAAGATACCGGTATTTTAAAGAGAGATTTTCATTAATTTGATCCCCTTTACGAAAAGGAGCTGTTTTAGCAGAAGATAAAATTTGAATCTCTTCAGCTAAAATTTCTACTTCTCCTGTTTTAAGATTTTTATTTATCATCTCAACAGGACGCTTTTTAACCCGTCCTTTAATAGATAAAACCGAATCATAACTAAGTTCACTGCAGTTTAAATTTGGAGTTTTACAATTAATTTGTACTAAAGCCGTTTGATCTTCTAAATCAATAAATAAAATTTGTCCATGGTCTCTAACTGCTTTAACCCATCCATTCAAACAAACAACTTGATCAACTGTTTCAAGACAAATGTCTTTACAATAATGAGTTCTTTTTTGTGAAGAAGTCCAAAGAGTTTTCATGACAGAAAAAACTTAAAATGAAGTAAAATTTTTATCAATTTAACACTCTTTAAAAAAAATATCTTTTTTTATAAATTTCCTATAAATAAAATGACTGTACCTAAAATAACAAGAAATACGCCATAAGAGAGTATAAACCATTTATTTAAAATAAAAGGAGATAGCTTTTTTGTGATTCTTATCATAACTGAGGGTAAAACTATCCAAAACATAGTTTTAACAATAAGAATCCAGCCTATGAGTGTAATAATAAGAGCAGGAGAGAAAAACCAATCATTATGAATCCATACAATAATCAAGCCAAAAGTTAAAAACATTCCAGCGGTGAGGTAAATTAAAGCCTCATTATCTTCTTTATTAGTAAAAGTTTTGTAGAGAGCTTGTATGATGTTTGGATTTACTAAAAGAGCAAAACCCCATAAAACCAGAGAACTTCCCGTTACTTTTTGAATCAAAGAATATAAATCTAAAATCATAAGAACTCCTTTTTTAAAAAAATAATTTATATTTATTGAAGAGTCAAAAAAAACTTCTTTAAGTGTTTAAATTATGTTAAATAAGAAATATGTCTTGTCAAATTGAGCTTTTTGACGGAAATGTTAAGGATTTTCCAGTTTGTCCTACAGCGTTAGAAGTCGCTCAGAGTATCAGTTCCCATTTAGCTAAAAAATCTGTAGCTGTTTTACTAAATCAAGATTCTAAACTCCAAGATATTCGAACAAAATTAAAGTCGGGAGATAAAATAAGAATTATTAGCTTATCAGATAAAGAATCTTTAGAAGTTATTAGACATTCTGCAGCTCACGTTTTAGCTCAAGCTGTTCAAACTATATGGCCTGAAATAAAGATCACTTTAGGTCCTGTGATTGAAAATTCATTTTTTTATGATTTTGACACAGATAAAAAATTTACCCCGGAAGATTTAGAAATTATAGAAAAAAAAATGAAAAGCATTTTAAAAGAAAAACATGAATTAAAAAAAGAAATATGGTCTAGTCAAAAGGCTGTCAATTATTTTGAAAAAAAAGGAGAATTTTTAAAGAAGGAAATAATTGAAGAGTTAAATCTGCCTGAAGTGAGTATTTATAAACAAGGGGATTGGTTAGATTTATGCCGGGGACCTCACGTACAGCATTTGGGTCAAATAGGAGCTGTTAAGATTCTATCTCAATCAGGAGCTTATTGGAGGGGAGATTCTTCTAAAAAACAATTACAAAGAATTTACGGAACCGCTTTTCATACAGAAAAACAGCTTCAAGATTTTTTACAAAAACAAGACTTAGCTAAAAAAAATGATCATCGTTTATTAGGGAAAAAACTAAATTTATTTTACTTTAATGAACTCTCTCCAGGCAGTCCTTTTTTTACAGCCCTAGGAACAAAAGTTTATCGCTCTCTACAAAAATTTTTAGAAAAAAAATATATAGAATACGGATATGAAGAGGTTATAACTCCTCAAATTTATCACTCTGATTTGTTTCAATCTTCAGGTCATCTCAATCACTACTCAAACAATATGTATCAAATTTTAGAAGAAGATCAAAATAAAAAAGCTCTTTTTTTAAAACCCATGAATTGTCCAGGACATTGTATTTTGTATAAAAAAGACCGCTGGTCTTACAAAAATCTACCTTGGAGAGTGGCTGATTTTGGTCGCTTACATCGAAAAGAAGCTACAGGAGCTTTACATGGCCTCACAAGAGTTAAAAGTTTTTGTCAAGATGACGCTCATATCTTTTGCCGAATGGATCAACTCCTTTCAGAAATACAAAATGCTATAAAAATGCTTCAAAATATTTATCAAGTTTTTGGCTTAAATGATTATAAAATTGAGCTTTCTACAAGACCAAAAGATTTTATGGGAGAAAAAGATTTATGGAATCAAGCGGAAAAAGCTTTAAGCTCAGCTCTTGAAAACTTAAATTTAAATTTTGAAATTCAAGAAGGGGAAGGGGCTTTTTATGGACCTAAGTTAGACTTTAGTATCAGAGATTCCTTTGACCGGTTTTGGCAGTTAGGAACCTTTCAATGTGATTTTAACTTACCTAGAGTTTTTAACTTAAATTATATCAATAAAGAGGACCGGGAAGAAAGACCGGTTTTATTGCACCGAGCTATTCTAGGCTCTTTAGAGAGATTTTTTGGAGTTTATTTAGAGCATTGTAAAGCTCGTTTTCCTACTTGGCTGGCTCCTATTCCTGTTGTTATTCTACCTCTTACAAACAAGGAACTAGATTTTTCATTAAAAATTAAAAAAACACTTGAACAAAAAGAAATTTTTTGCAAAATAGACGGTAGAAATGAAAAACTTTCTTATAAAATTCGTGAATATCAAAACCAGCAAATCCCTTATATGTTGATTCTTGGTCAAAAAGAAGTTCTTTCTCAATCACTTTCTGTACGTTTGAGAACAGGGGAGTTATTTTCTGGTCAAAAACTTGAAGAATTTGTAAAAAAATTAGCTCAAGAAATTCTTAGTTATAAAAGATCTTCTTTTTTACTTAAACAGGATAAAAGTTATTAAGCCTAGAAAATTTTTTAGAGGAAGAGTTAAGCCTGAAGAGCGTCACCGCTTAAATGAAAAAATTAAGGCTTTTAAGGTTCGACTGATTGATGAAAATGGAAAATTAATAGGAGTGGTTTCTCCTTTTCAAGCTTTACAAGAGGCTCAATCTAGAGGGTTAGACTTAGTTGAAATTCATAAAAAATCAGACCCTCCGGTTTGTAAAATCATGAATTATGGAAAATGGAAATTTGAAACTAAAAAGAAAGAAAAATTAAATAAAAAAAATCAAAATAAAATTTTAGTTAAAGAAATCCAAATTAGAATTCGAACGGATGAAGGAGATATTAAAATTAAGCTTCAAAAAGCTAGAGAATTTTTAGCTCAAGGTCATAAAGTGAAAATTAATCTTAGATTTTTTGGTCGTGAAATAGCACATAAAGATCTTGGATTTAAATTATTAAAACAATTAGAAGAACGTCTTTCAGATGTTGCTATATGTGAAGCTACAGCTAAAATGGATAAAAGAATTTTATTTCTAGTTATGGCTCCTTTAAATGCAAAAACTAAAAAAACCAAACAAAAAGTAGACATTTCTAAGTCTGAAAAAAAAGCCCTTTAATTAAAGATTTATAAATCTTGATGATTTTGACTTAATTTTTTGCAGTTTGTCCAAAAGTCATGCAATTCAGGAAAAGTTTCTGTAAAATCTGTTTTTCTTCTCTTGTCATGTTCACTAAAAAATCTATAAAAGTTAATACAATTTATTTTTTTCTGCTCACAGCTCAATTTTGAATTTTTTGTTACATCAATAAGACGTGTCATTTTATTAATTTGAAAATCTGAAAATCCATAAGATAAATTTTTATTGTATTTATTTTGATTCATAAAATTCAAACAGTCAAAAAAATAAGACAGTGTTAAATCTTGAGGTAAAACATCTATAGCTTGCCAAGCTGGAGATCTTAGATAAGGAAGGTCAAAAAAAATTCTACGGTGCCAAGTTCCTAAAGTATTAGCTATTTTTTGCCATTCTAAGATTTTCTCTAATAATTTTTTGAGTGAAAAAGGAGATAAAGCATTTACAGTAATAATAAAACTGATGAGAATTTCTGGAATTTCTTTGAGTAAAAGTAAGACATTTTTTTCAAACTCATGAATATTTAAACCAAAACGAATGTATTCTGCTTGTTTGGTCCAAGTATCTATAGAGGGAAAAAGCATAAAGCGAAAAATCTTTTTTTCTTTTAAAATTGTTTTTAATTCTTTTTGAAAACGATTCATCATTTTTTTAGGAGGACAAAGATTAGTTGTGATAGCTAACTCTAAATTGGAATTTGGATGAGACTTTATATAATTTAAAACTCTATAGGTGTTTAAATCAATTAAAGGTTCTCCTCCTGTCATACGAAATACTTTTAATTGAGGATAAATGTCTGGCCACCATTTCCAAAAAGCCGTTCGGTAGGGGTTAGATTGATTAATGGGAATAGGCCATAGTTCCATTTCTTTTAAAACAGCAATATCATTATGGGGAGTGAGAGTAGGATAAGGACCATATTCTTTTATTTCATCTGCCCATGTTGTAGATAAATGAGGAGAACAATAGCTACATTTAAACTGACAAGATTGATTGAAATTGACTTCTATATAAGAAGGAATAACATCTTTTTCTAGTTTTTTTTCTAAAACGTCTGAAAATTTTTCTCTAGCCCAAGGTTCAGCAGAACGGTAATGCCTATCACTGTAGGGATTTTTAGAATCTTCAATTTTCCAACAGTAAGAACAACCTTGAGGACGTTCTCCTTTTAACATCATAGCTCTTTCTTTTATCTTTTGTGAAGTGTTGTGAAGAGCAGAAGGATTTTTAGATATTTCGTTTAAATCAATACTATGAGCAGGAGGGTGATAACAACTATGAGTTTTTCCATTGGTTAAATGAAGGCTGACTTGTAACCATTTTGCTAAACACATTGAAGAGCTAACAGAATTCAAACGAATTTTCATCTCTTCTAATAAATCTTTCTCATTTTTCATAATATTTTTAGTCATTTTAATTTGTAAAAAATATTTTACAAGAAAAATTTAAAATCTAGTTTTGAATAATAGTATAATCTGTTTTTAATAGTATCTAAATTTGTTTGAGATTTTTTATTTATAGTTCTAAGTTACTCTAATAGTTTCCTGATATTTTTTCTCTTAAAAAGACAGTTTTTAATTAAAAACTGTCTTACAAAAAGAACTAGAAGAGGGCTTTAGTTCTTCTAAAAGATTGTAATAACCTTGTATTTCCATAATCTTTGCCATGGGAATATGAGTATTCCATAAGAAACTATCTTTTGGAATAGGAATACCTTTAGCTTTAAGTTTTTTGACCAGATCTAACCTTCCAAGTAAAAGAATAGATTCGACAGGAGTTAAATTCATAAAATTTTTAGCACTAAAATTTGTATAATCCATAAGAATATCAATAATCTCTTGGTTTTTTTTCATTTCTAATTGGTGTTCTTCTTTTGATAAACCTTCAGAGCTTATTTTTAAAATTTCAGAATAATAAAGTGCTATAGACAAAGGATCTAAATAGTAAAATTTAGGATTTTTTTGACTTGGGGTAGGAGTTAAGATCAAAGGAGTTTTTATATATTTCATAAGCTCTCTGATGATTTCAGGATCTGTGTTTTCTTCAATGGCATACTGTAATAAATGATCATAGGGAATCTTTTCTCCTTCCTCATTCAAATAGAACAAGACTGTGTTTATAAAATTTATAGTATATTGATAACTTAAAGAAGCTTGAAGCAAGCTTAAATCATTTGTTTTAATAGCTATTTTTAAAAGTTTTATCGTTTCTATATGAGGCAGAAAATTTTGTTTTTCTTCTAATTCTTCTCTATTTTTTTCTTGAGCTATTATAGAGGAATTCAATTCATTCATATAATATTCAAAAGTTTTATAGCTTGAAACTATTTTTTCTTCAATCATAGGTAAACCTTCTTCTATTTGTCTATCAAGTTCTTTAAAACTGGTTAAAATAATTTCTTGAAGGGGATGATTCAATTTCAAAAGAGCAAAATTGAATTCTAGATCGAAATACTCATTAAATTTACTAGGAATTATTACACCAGGACCTACTTGTTCAATAATAAACTTTATTATAATTTTCTTATTTTTTAAGTTTGATTTAGAAAGAAAGTGAACCAAAGTTCTATTATAATTATCTTTAACAGATAAATCTATGCCTCTATTATTTTGTAAATAATAAGAAAGAGCTTCTTCAAATTCATTTATAATAGCATAAGACATAGGAACTACACCATAAATATCTTTTGAATTAGGATCAACGTTCTTATTCTTAAAAATAATAGAAAATAGACTGTCCCAATTTTTAATAGTTGTTTTATGAGGAAAAGAATTCTGATGACGAAATATAAAATGTAAAGGAGATTGTCCAACTTCATTTACAATTTGAGGATTAAATTTTGGATGTGCATAGAAAAATTTTATCAAAGTTTCTCTGTGATTGAGCGTAGCTATATGAGGGAGGGAAGTGATAATAAGTTCAGAGGATAAAAAACTTTTATTTGGTAAATAAATAAGATCTGTTTCAATTTTAATTACAAAAAAATTATCTTCTTTCCAAGATTGAAATGCATTTTTTGAATCACTTGAAGAATCTAATAAAAATTCTATATCTTTAAATTTTATAAGAGTATTTGGATCAAATTTTACAGCCTCTAAAATTTGAATTATTTTGAAGTCTGTTAAAAGATTTTCTCTTAAGAAGGGAAGCAGTAAAAATAAAACTTGCTTAGAAGATAAATTATTCATTAAAATAAAAGATATAATCTTTGAAGTTTCAACTTTCTTATAGAGAGTACTTAGATAATTTAAAGAAATCTTTGGATTTTCTTTAATCAATAATTCTGCGATTTGTTCAACAGTTAATATATTGAAAAGTTTTAGAGCTAGAAAATGTTTCTTTACTTCTTCCTTTTTTTCATTAAAGGTATTGAAAGCCTCTTGAGTTATTTTGTTAAAATAAAGAGCAGGTGACTCCTGTTTCGTACTTAAAGGATGAATGGCAGGACTATAAGTGATTATTCGTGGATCTTTTGGATCACTTCTTTGTATAAAGACAGTAAGTGCATATAAATTCCATGAGAAAAATATAAAAAATGAATTCTTTAGAAAAAAAAGAAAAATTTTCTTACAAAAGAAGCTAAGAACTAACATAAACAAATACTATAAAAATAAACTTTTAAAACAATAAAAAAATAATTTTTTGAAAATTTTACAAAAATATTTATTAAATCATTCCAAAAGAGTCTATGTTTTTAATAAAAATATTTTTTATAGGAACTCTTTTATTTTTAATAATCTTTACTTAAAAAATCATTTTACAAGAAGAATTTTTTTCAAAATATCTTAAAGTCTTATCGAAGTTTAATTCTTTAAGAACATCTTTAAGAGAAACTGCTGTTTCCCATAAAAAGCCTTCAGAAATAGAAATACCTTTTTTATTAAGATATTTTACTTGATCTAATTGTCCTGTTAAAAAAGCTATCGTCATAGGATTTAAACCCGTAAAATCTTTTCCAAAATCTTTTGTTTTATTTATAATATAAAGAATAATTTTTCTGATATTTTCCATTTCTTTTCTATAATCTTCAGATGACATACCAAGAGAAGATAAATTCAAAGATGCTGATTTAAGAAGAGCTATCGATAAAAGATTCATATAATAAGAAGAGGTGTTTTTTTTAATTGAGAAAAACTTTAAAAAATCAGAGTCCTTTATAGTTTCTAAAAACAAATCAAAGACATCAGATGCATTTGCTTCAATTGTAGAAATTAACAAATAATAAAAAAAAAGAGTTTTTTTAGTTCAGAAGACTTTTTATGACTAGTAGATAAAGTAGAAAGGGGAAATAAATTAGAACTTAAAGAAAAATTTAATAAATAAAACAAGAGATTTTTTATTTAAATTCTCCTTAATTGAATTCACTGATATAAAAGTTATAAGAAAAATATAAAAATATTTTTCTTATATATCAAGAAAAAATTATTTTGAAGGTAAAATAATTCGAGAAAATATTTATAAATTATTTGGATTTGGAAAATTTGGTGAGATTGGAGAGTTATTCTTAAAATTAGAAAACTCAAGAATTGATAACAATGTAATAACTATTTTTATAAAAAACCTCCTCGAACAAAAAGATCTTCTCAAAATAAGAGCAGGACTTATAGGAATAAGGTCTTTTAATAATAAAGAGCTACTAGAACAAGTTGAAATAAAAAATTTCTTATCTCATCCAAATCCATTTATAGTCATAGAAACCTTAATAACAATAGTTCGTTTAAATTTAGAAGGTAAGTTGCTTTTATCATCGAACAAAAAATAATAGAGATATATTTGATAAAGATTAAGTATAATAATTGATTTAAAGTTAGAAGATTCTAAAAAATCTGAACTGATAAATCATTTTATGATGAGTATTTTATCTTACAAAGATTTTTATAAAGTTCTACGATTAAATGAAATTTTTATAAGTTTTCTATCTCATGAGAATCCGATTGTAATCTTAGAAACGTTAAAAATAATAAAAGAGTTAGCTTAAAAGATCCAAAATTAAACAAAGTTTTGATAAATCTTTTATCTCATGAAGATTCAATTGTCGTCTTAAAAACGTTAGAAACAATAAAACAGCTTGGTTTAAAAGATGCACCAGAATTAGAGCCAGCTTTGATAAATCTTTTATCTGATTCTAAAATTCATCCTGATGTAAAAGAAATAGCGTCAAAAATAAGAAATAGCTTGGATTAACCTATACAGTTTTTTTCTCAAAAAAATCATATCTTATTAGGAAATAATCAATCTGTAAGTGAAAAAAATATTATATTTAATAAGAAGAGATGAATTATGAAATTTCCCTTTATAAATGCTCTTTAGAATTAAGACTAGAGTATGTAAATACTCCTTATCCTCTCCTCCTCATAGAAAATTAATTCAGATAACCAAGATTTAAGCTTATAGATTAGGTTTTCGATTAATTCTCAATAAGGGAGTTCTATTACATTTGAAATCATTCTTTGAAGTTCAATTTCATGTATATAATAATTTTAACAAAATTAGAGAAATTTAAAATTTTCAAAAAATTATTTATTAAATTACTTTTGTAAAATTTACCTACTTTTCAGATTTTTTAAGTTATATTTGATATTACTTCTTATATCTGTTAGATTGATTTTTTCATTATTATTTAAAAGTAGAAAAAACATAAAACATGAGTTTAAAAATAAAAAAACTATTAATAGTTATAATATTATCTTTAAAAAGTTATTCTTATGCTACAAGTAGTTGTAAAGATGTATTTCATTCTCCTCAAGATACTTTTAAACAACTTAAAATACTTATTCAATCGCTTCAACAAAATGATTATTATAACTTTAAAAAAATCCAACAGATTCAAGATTTATTTTTTAAATTAAAAAACTCAGAATTTGATAACAATATAATAAGTACCTTTATAAAAGACCTCCTCAAACAAGATTCTCTTAGAATAAGAGCAGGAGTTGCAGGGTTGAGATATTTTAATAGTAAAGAGCTATTAGAACAAGTTGAAATACAAAATTTCTTATCTCATAAAGATCCTGATGTAATTATAGGAGCGTTAAGAACGATAGTTAAATTAAAACTAGAAGATTCTGAAAAATCTGAAATAATAACTCAATTAATAAAGCTTTTATCTCACGAAGATCCTTATGTAATTATAGAAACATTGAGAACTACACAAAAGTTCGACTTAAAAGATTTTATGGAATTAATTTTGGAATTTAACAGAGCTTTAATGAAATTTTTATCTCATAAAGATCCTGATGTAATTATAGAAGCGTTAAAAACAATACAAATTTTCAACTTAAAAGATTTGCCGGGGTTAAACACAGCTTTGATAAATCTTTTATATTATCAACATGTTTATGTAATCGTAGAAGCGTTAAAAACAATAGAAAGTTTCAATTTAAAAAATTTGAAGAGATTAAACACAGCTTTGATAAACATTGTATATCGTGAAGATTTCAATTTTATAAAGATTCTTTTTGACAAGTATTACTAAAAATTTTTATAAAATCATTTCAACTTTAAAAAACCTATTTTAATATTTATTCTTATAAAGCTTTTTATGTAGTTGTTCTGAAAATAAGTTAGATGAAGTAGAAAAAACAAGATAAGATCTCAGAAGACAAAAAGAAACTGAGAAGAGAATCTAAGTAACTAGGTAAAGATATATCATTAAATTTCTAGTGAAAAACAGATTTACAACTAGAAGTTTCTTTTGTATTTCTTTCTGAACTCATATTTTTAAATCCTTGTTCTTTAACAACCTCTCTAAAAAAGACAACTACATTTTTCCACACTTCACCCTCTGGTTTAGGAAAATAAGAGGCAAGCTTTTCTTCTTGTTTTTTTTGACCTGTTAGGTAGGCAATATCCCTAGGAGTTAAATTCATAAAATTTGTATTGTTAATTTTTTTTGTGTTCATAAGGATATCAATGATTTCCTCACTGTTTTTCATTTTTTGTCTGTAATCTTCTTCTGCCATTGTAATAGAAAATAAATTTAAAACAGAAACATTAAGAAGAGCTTCTGATAAAGGATCCATATAATAAGAATCAGAATTTTCTTTTATTGAAAAAGAGCTTAAAATAAAAGGATTTTTTATATTTTCCACAAGAAAGCTGACAACATCTGGAGCATTTTTTTTAATTGCATAAAGTAAAAGATGATAGGCCGGAACATCTTTTATTTGACTGATTCCATGAGTTAAGTATTCAATTTTATAGGAAAAAATAGAATTGACAAGCTCTTTAATTTCCTGAAATTTAAAAGTCTCTTCAAAAAATTTGCGATCATTATGTTTTATAGCTCTCATGACAGATTGCTCATAAGGATTGTGAGATTGTTCTAATGAATTTTTCAAAGAATCTTGTATTTTTTCACTGTTAGTTATTTTTTTATAATACTTTTGAAGGATTGCCAAACTTAAAAGGACATCCTGTTTACTGACCTGTTCTTTTTCTATTTTTTTAATAATTATATCTTTGATAACTAAAATAATATTTTGAAGAGGATGAAGGGATTTTATTTGAATCGATTTGAAATTTTGATTTATAGCTCTTCTAAAAAAATCAGGAACTAATACACTATGATCTCCTAATTTAACGATAAGGGCTATTATTTTTTCCTTCTCTTCTATTTCTGATTGAGATGCAAAATGAGCAAGAGTTCTGTTATAATTATCTTTAGCCGAAAAATCTATTTTTTTTAATTTTCTATTTTCAAAAAAGTAAAAAAAGATATCTTTATTTTCTGAAAAGATAGCAGTAGCTAAAGGAACTAAACCATGAATATCTTTTGAATTGATATCAACTTTTTCATTTCTAAAAACAATATCAAGTATCTTCAGTGTATCCTTAATAGCTGTTTTAGAAGAAAGTTTTGTTTGTAATAAAAGATGTAACGGAGTTCGTTTTGCATGATCTACAATCTGAGGATCAAATTCAAAGTGTTCATAAAAATATTTTATTAAATCTTTCCTATAATAGAGCATAGCTATATGAGGGAGAGAAGTGATAATAAGTTCTGGTTCTAAAAATACATCTTTTGTTAAATTCAGTTGTTTTAAAAGTTCTTCTTCAGATTGAACTTTAAAAAAAGATTCTGGATTGAGTTTTAATAATTTTTTTAAGCTATCTAAAATTTGATTTAAATTCTCATTTTTTAAATCCTGTTCCTTCTTTTGAAAATGAAAATCCTCAGAGGAAACTAAAACACTGACTATATCTATAACTTTTAAGATAGTATTTGGATTAAATTTTATGGCTTCTAAAATTTCAATTATTTCTAGATCCGTTAAACGGCCCGATTGTAAAAAAGGAAGAAGTAAAATAAGAGTGTGTTGAGGGGAAAGCTGATTTTGTTTAATAAAAGAAATAATTTTTAAAACTTCAGCTAATTCATAAAGTTCATTTAAATTTTCAAAAGAAATTTTAGATTTAACTTTTGGAGAAGAAAATATTAAAGTGTCTTCATTGAGTATCGAAGCAATTTGTTTCACATTTAAATTTAAAAACTGTAAAGCTAAATCATTTTTTTTTACTTCCTCATTATTTTTTTTATAAAGATTAAAAAATTCTTCTGCTATCTCCTCTGAATGAAGAAAAAACTCTATCCCAGGAAATAAAGGATAAGTAGATTTATTTAAAGTAATCTTTCCCTCAGAAGTTATTTGAAGATAACTTGCATATACAGTCCATGAAAAAAATAGAAAGAAAATTTTACTGAAAAAAAATATAATGCACTTTAAATGAACTAACATACTCTCTCATAAATTGTATAAAAATATTTTTTTATATAGCAATAAAAAAAATATTAAAAAAAGATAAATAAAAAGATCTTGATTTTTTTATAAAATAGTATATTATATATTTTAATTTTATTAAAAAACACTTTTGCAAGAAGAAGTAGGGTTTTGTTTAGTAAAAAATTCTTTAAAAGAAACACTGACTCCTCTCCATATATCTCCTTTAGGAGTAAGAATGCCTTTAGAGTTAAGCCTTTGTACTTCTTTCATATTCCCTGTTAGATAAGCAATTTTCATGGGATTTAAATTCATAAAATTTTCAATTTCAAAATCTTTTATATAAGTCCTAATGATGTTAATGATTTCTTTGCTGTTTTCTATTTTTTTTCTATCTTTTTTTAACCTGCTAGGTAAAAGAAAATTCAAAGAAGCTAAATTAAGAAAAGCTTCTGATAAAGGATCCATATAATAAAAATAAGATTTTTTTTTATTTGAGGAAGGGTTTAAAATCAAAGGATTTGTAATATTTTCCATAAAAAATTTAACAACTTTTGGCGAATTTTCTTCAATGGCAAGCAATAACAAATGATATGATAAAGTATTTTTTATTTTATTTTTTTGTGAAGATTGAAGCCGAAAAGGATCTAAAAAAACTTGGTTGATAAATTCTATAATATATTTTTCTTTAAAAAATGTTTCAAAAAAAATAGAATCATCTGCTTTAATAGCATCTATCACAGGTTTTTCATAATAATTATCAGATTGTTTTAATAAGTCTTTTAAAAAAGATTTTACTCTTTGACTTTTTTTTATTTTTTGATCATAAATCCAAAGGGCTTTTAAACTTAAATAAGCCCTTTGGTTACTTATTTGCTTTTCTTTTCTTTTTTCATCTATTATTCCTGCAATTGTTACAATTATTTCTTCAAGAGGAGAAATCGTTTGAATCTGAATCGAATTGAAATTTTTATCTAGGTAGTCATTAAATTTACTAGGAGTTATTTCAATTCCTTTTTCATAAAGCAAATTTACTATTTCTTTTTTTCTTATGAGTTTTGATTGAGAGGCAAGAAGAATCAAAGATCTTCCATAGTTATCTTTGACAAATAAATTGACCTTTTCATTTCTTAAAAAATAAGAAAGAGCTTTTTTATGTCCTTCAAGAATAGCAATAGCCATAGGAACAAAGCCATGAATATCTCTTGAATTCAGATCCACTTTTTTATTTTTAAAAATAACATTTAAAACTTCAATCCAATCTTTTTCACTCCAAATTTTCAAGGAACTTTGAGAAAAAAAAGAATCAAATAAATTATGTAAAGGAGTTTGCAAAGCATGATTTACAACTTGAGGGTTAAAGTCCTCATTTTTATATAAAAATTTTATCAACTCCAGCCGACGATAAAGTATAGCTATATGTGCTAAAGAAGTGATAACAATTCTTGTATCTAAATTTAAAAAGTTGTTTGAAAACTCCTTAGAATCATTTTCTAAATCAGTTGAAGATTCTTGAAAGTGATAAGTTTGAAAATTTTTTACACTAAAAAGGTCAACGAAATCTTTAAATTGTATCAAAGTGTTGAAATCAAATTTTGTTGTTTGTAAAATTTCAATTATTTCTAAATCGGTTAAAAGATTTTCCCTTAAAAAAGGAAGAAGTAAAATTAATGTATCTTGAAAGGAAAGTTTGTTTTCTAAAATAAAAGATATAACTCTTGAACTTTGAGGCTTGTTGTAAAGAATATCTAACTGTTCTAAAGAAACTCTTATATTTTTTTTATTGAATAACAAAGTCATTTGATCGACAGTGAATTCATTTAAAATTTCTAAAAAAAGTTCATGTTCTTTTACAATTTCGTTTTTCTGATTAAAATCAGCATGAGCTTTTTTAATAATGTCTTCAGAGTAAACAGTGATAAGCCTGTGAGGCATGAAAGGATGAGTGATTCGATCTTCTATGCTGATATTTTCTTCAGTTTTTTTATACACATGAAAAGCATGTAAATTCCATGGAAAAAACATAAGAAAAACTGTGAGTAAAAAAAATAGATAAATATTAATGAAATAAATCAAATGAAGAACATTAAAAAAGAATAAAAAAATATTTTCAATATAAAAATATTTTTTAAAAAAAATTACAAAAGCTAATCTTAAAAATTATTAAAAAATATAAAAAAATTGATTTTTTTAATAGAATGCTATAAAGTCTTCTAAAGGTTTATTTTGAAAAAAACGAAAACTCTTTTTTTAGTTTCTATTTTATTTAGCTTTTTATCTCATTCTAATGAGGAAAAACTTTATTCCAAACACTGGCCCATGTCTCTTCCTTTAAAAGATATAACAAAACATCCTGTGATTTCACATGACATTTTTATTTTTCAATTTGATTTAGAAAAAAAATTTCCTATTTTTCTAGCTTATTTTTTATCACCTCATATCCTATGGGGACATTCTAAAGAAGAAAGAAAATATAAATTAGATCCTTTCTTAAAAAATAACACTTTGAGCTATAAAGATTATGAAGGAGCGAGTGATTGTGATAAAAAGGGGAGAGATTATGGATATGATAAAGGACATTTAGCTCCTTTAGGTTCTTTTAAAGCCTCTTTGTATGCTTACCAAGCTCAATATATGAGTAATATTGTACCTCAAAAAAGAGATCTCAATCAAGGTCCCTGGAGAGAGTTTGAAGAAAAAGTGAGAGATTTTGTAAAAACAGGAAAAGAAGTTCAAGTCTTAACAGGTCCTATTTATTCTAAAGAACCTAATAAATTAGCCCCTTGCTGGAAGGCCGTTCAATCTAAAATAACTGAATTACCAAGCTCGTTTTTTAAAATAGTAATTCATTACAGTGAATCTCAGTTTTCAAGTTGCTCTATTATTATACCTCAATCTACTAAGAGAAAAACTTTAGTTAAAGATTTTGAAGTTAAAATAGAACAAATAGAAACTCAAACAGATTTAGATATTTTATCTGATTTTTCTGGTAAAAAAGTATTAGAAAACTGCTCTTTCCTTTTAAAAAAATAAATATATCTTAAAACAAGCTTTTTTTTAAGGTATTTAAAGAAGATCCTGCTTTAAACCATTTAATTTGCTCTGAATTTAAAGAATGTTTAACTAGAATTTCTTCTTTTGTTCCCTCTTTATGTTTAATTAGAATTCTAATATTTTTACCAGGAGCTAAGTCTTTCAATGAAGTAACACTTATTAAATCTTCAGGTTGAAATTTATTCTCATCTTCTGGGTTTATAAAAGTTAAAGGTAAAATGCCTTGTTTTTTTAAATTCGTTTCATGAATACGGGCAAAGCTTTTAACTAAAACCACTTTAGCCCCTAAATAACGAGGAGTCATAGCTGCATGTTCTCTGCTACTTCCTTCTCCATAGTTTTCACAACCTACAATCATCCAAGCTTTCCCTCTTTTTTTATAATCTCTGGCAACCTCTGAAAAAGAAGCCTTTTCTCCATTAAAAATATTTTTAACTCGGCCCACTTCTCCCGTCCAATCATTGACAGCTCCTAATAAAAGATTATCTGAAATTTTATCTAAATGACCTCGGTATTTTAGCCAAAAACCGGCCGGGGAAATATGATCTGTTGTACACTTTCCTCTCGCTTTACACAAAACTATAAGATCTTCCATATCTTTTCCGTCCCAAGGAGAAAAAGGTTTAAGAACTTGAAGTCTTGTAGAATTCTCCTTAATTTTTATCTTCTTCTTTTTGTTGGAATCGGGAGAAATATAAGTATCTGTTGCAATAACAAATTTTTCTTCTGGAAGTTCTTTAGCAACAGGTGCTTTAAATTGAATTCTCTTTCCTTCATGTTCTAAGGTATCTGTTTCTGGATTAAAATCTAAACGTCCAGCTAAGCCTAAAACTGTGACAATTTCAGGACTCGCTATAAAAGAGAGAGTTTCTAGATTCGCATCATTACGACCTTTAAAGTTTCTATTAAAACTATTGAGTATAGTATTAACCTTGCCTTTAGGAAGATTTCTTTGCCATTGACCAATACAAGGTCCACAAGCATTTGCTAAGACAAGAGCTCCAATATCTTGAAAATTTTTCATATAAGCATCTCTTTCAATAGTTTTTTTTACAAGTTCTGATCCAGGAGTGACTAAAAAAGCTTGAGGCATTTTTAATCCATAAGCTTTAGCTTGCTTAGCAACATGGGCAGATAGACCAATGTCTTCATAAGAAGAATTTGTACAAGAACCAATTAAAGCAGCTGAAAGTTCAACAGGCCATCCTTCTTTTTTAGCTTCCTCTTTCATTTTTCTTAAAGGACGGACCCGGTCAGGGCTGTGAGGTCCTGAAATATGAGGTTCTAAAGAGGATAAATCTATTTCTATCAATTCATCATAATACTCATCTGCTTTATTTAACACTTCAGTGTCTGCTGTGAGCATGTCTGAAAACTGATCGGCTAAATGAGCTATACTTTCTCTATGAGTACTTAATAAATAGTTTTTCATTTTTAAATCATAAGGAAAAAGAGAAGAACTGGCACCTAATTCTGCTCCCATATTTGTAATGGTTGCTTTTCCTGTACAACTTATGCTTTGAGTTCCTTTACCAAAATACTCAATGATTTTATTCGTTCCTCCTTTTACAGTTAAAAGACCAAGTAACTTTAAAATCACATCTTTAGGGGAAGCCCAGCCAGAAAGACAACCTGTTAAATGAACTCCTAAAATTTTAGGTCTTTTTAGTTCCCAACTAAATCCTGCCATAACGTCTACAGCATCAGCACCCCCAACTCCTACAGCTAGAGAACCTAAACCTCCAGCATTAGGAGTATGAGAATCTGTTCCTATAATTAAAGCTCCAGGGAAAGCATAATTTTCTAACACAACTTGATGAATAATTCCAGCTCCTGGTTTCCAAAAACCAATATTATATTGGTTTGCTACAGAAGATAAAAAATCAAAAACCTCTTTATTTGAAATAAGAGATTCTTTTAAATCTTCTTTAACTCCTTTTTGAGCTGTAATTAAATGATCACAGTGAATCGTTGTAGGAACTGCTGTTGATTCTTTACCAGCCAACATAAATTGTAATAAAGCCATTTGAGCTGTCACATCTTGCATAATCACACGGTTAGGTTCTAAGTTAAGAAACAAGCTTTCTTTATCCTTAAATTCTGTAGGTTGAGATAAATGAGAAAATAAAATTTTCTCAGCTAAAGTCAAAGGACGATCTAATACCTTTTTAACTAGAGATAAATTCTTTTTAGATTTCTCATAACATTTTTTTACAAATAAAGGACTTTTTTTTGCATCAAACATAACTTATTATTAATAAAATAAGTTCTATTAAAAATCAATACAATAAATATAAAAAACTAACATTAGAAAATAAAAATTGACTAACTTAAAGCAGATTTTATGATTTTTAAATAGGAATGAATTGTGGAAGAAAGTCCTTTTTCTAAAGATTCTGAGATTAAAGCTTGTCCTATAGAAATCTCTTTAATATAAGGTAAAGCCTTTAGTAATTCTAAAAGATTTTCTTGATTCAAGTCATGTCCTGCATTTAAATCTATAGAACTTTTTTGAATAAGTTTTCCCCATTTTTGGTATAAGGCTAAGATTTTTTTTCTTTTCTTTTTATTTTTATAGCTATTTGCATAGGCTTCAGTGTAGAATTCCACCCGGTCGGGATTAATTTTTTGTAAAGATTCATTTTGTTTTAAATTAAATTTTAAAGGATCTAAAAATAAACTGACACGAATGGATTTTTCTTTCATCTCTTTTATTTTTTCAATTAAAAACTCTTCTTTTTTAATAAAATCCCAACCTTCATGAGAGGTGATAACTTGAGGAGAATCAGGAACTAAAGTGCATTGATGGGGTTTTATCTTTTTTACTAACTCCATAAAGGGTAGGGAAGGGTAACCTTCTATATTTAATTCTTTATCTAAATAGTTTTTTATAAGCTTTTTTATATCTTTTACATCTTGATAACGAATATGTCTTTCATCAGGGCGAGGATGAATCGTTAAACCTTTTGCTTTTGTCTGCAGTACTATTTTTGCAAAATAACAAAGGTCAGGAAGATTTTTACCTCTTGCATTTCTTAAAGTTGCTATTTTGTTAATGTTGACACTGAGCTGTGTTTTCATAAAACTAACTCAATTTTTTTATTCTTCGTTGATAGACTTCATTGTTTTCAAAAGGAGTTTTCAAAAAAACCTTTAAAATAGAAAGAGCTTTTTTTTCATCTAAAAATTGTCCAGGAAGACATAAAACATTTGAGTTATTATGACTTCTAGCTAAAAAAGCAATCTCTTCATTCCAACAAAGACTTGATCTAATATGTTTCCAACGGTTTGCTGTAATAGACATTCCCTGTCCTGTTCCACAAATTAAAACGCCTTTCATATTTTTTTCTAATTTTAAGCAAAGTTTATTTGCGAAATCCGGATAGTCTGTTCTTTCAGCTTTAAAGCACCCTAAATCATTCCATAAAAATCTATTATTTTCTAAAAGTTTATTTTTTAACTCAAAACCTGCATGATCACAGGCAATTAAAAGAGGGAGAGAGTAAAAAGCATCTTTCCTCATAAAACAATTTTTTAAAGCTTAGCTTTTTGTTTTACATAATTTATAACATCTTGAATGGTTTCCATTTTTTCTGCGATTTCATCAGGAATAGAGATCTTCCACTCTTCTTCAACAGACATAATTAACTCAACAACATCTAAACTGTCTGCTTTTAAATCTTTAATAAAACTATAAGACTTTTTTATTTTATTTTTTTCAATAGAAAGTTGTTTAGAAACTATATCAAAAACTTTGTTTTCAACACTCTTATTGCTCATAGTTTTACTTTTAAGCTAAAATTTGTCTGTTTTTATAGTAACCACAGGAAAGACAAAGATAGTGAGGTCGAACAGGAACTCCGCAATTAGAACACTTTCCAATGCCATGAAAACTTAAAGCTGTATGGCTTCTTCTCATTCCTCTCCTGGATCGACTGATTCTTTTTTTAGGCACTCCCATTTTGTATTCTCCTATAAAACAAAGCCTTTATATTATATGTTTTATTTAATAGCAAGTTTTTAATCAAATTTTTCTGTTTGAAGAGCTTTTATAAATTTTAAAAAGTTTCTAGCTTGTTTTTCAAGGAGCTTTTTAATTTCTAAATCTATGATTTCATCTTGTTTTAAAACCTCAGATACATTTTGTATAAGGACTCTCAAGGGAAAGACAAAACTATGACGATAAGTAAAAATACTTTCCAAATGAAGAATAGGGTTTAAAGCTCCAAATTTACCTCCAACTCCAATAAAACAAACCGGTTTATAAACAAAAGATTCAGGATAAATCCAATGATCTATGAAATGTTTTATAAGCCCTGGGATTCCACCATTATACTCCGGACACACAAGAATTAAAGCCTCAGATTCAGCAATTTTATTTAATTGCTTTTTTAAAGCAAAAGTAGGTTTTGAAAAAGGATTATCTACAATGTCTTTAAAAGGGACTTGTTTTAGATCTAAAATTTCAATATGTCTGGCACCTAAATCTTCATATTTTTTTTTTACTAAACCAGCGATTTTAAGACTCAAAGCTCCTTTACGGTTTGTAGAAGTTATAATGTATTTCATAAATTAAGAAAAGAAAATTACCAAGAAGATTTAATAACCCCTGGGATAAGACCTTCATGAGCCATTTTTCTGAACATTAAACGAGATAGACCAAAACGTCTTAAATTCCCTCGAGAGCGTCCTGTAATTTGACAGCGATTGACAACTCGGCATCTAGAAGCCATCTTAGGGAGCTTTTGTAACCTTAAACTAGCTTTAAAACGTTCTTCAGGAGACAGCTTTAGATTAGATTGTTTTTTTCTAAGTTCTTTTCTTAGTGGTTCAAATTTTTCTGCTAAAAGTCTTTTCCTTTCATTTTTAACAATAGAACTCTTTTTTGCCATAACAAGATAATCCTAACAAAAAAAAAAACAAATTCAAGTAGTATTTAATTAAAATGGGATTTATATATTTGAGACTGCAAAATAAAGCCTTAAAAGAGCTGTATGAATAAGGAATTTACCGCTTTCTTAAAAAGATACTTTCCCCGAACAAAAAGAAAAGGAAAAATTGCAGAAAAACAGTCTAAGAAAAATCCTGATAAGAAGTCTTGAAAACTTGCTCTCTAACATTTGAAAGCTGTAAACTCCTTTACTGGTTATTTGAAGTAAATAGCAAGCCTATAAGGGATTTTTCAAATATACAGTTTTTTTCAGCAATTCTTTGTGATTGGCAGTTTTGAACAACTCATAGGAACTAAAACTTTGCCTTTTTTCTGTCTTATAATTAAGTTTCCAAAAGCCTTATACTTAAAGGCTACTATTAAGCTTTGTGCGGCGGAAAATATATAATTCCCATTAAAATACAAAAAGGGCGAAATAGAACCATCTTAAGTATTTAAACCAGCTTCTTGCTGAATAAATCGCCCCTTGGAAGGAAAAAACATATAATTAAAAAGTTATTAAAATAGTTTAACTTAAAATTTAATAAAATCAATTTTTTTATTTCTTTTTTCAACAAAATAATGTTTTAAAATTCTAAATTTGTATTATAAAAATTAGAAATTTTCTAAATTAGCCTCAATTAAATATAAATTTTAAAAAACTTATAAATATTCCAAAATAAAAAAAAATGCAAGATTTATTCTCAAATAAATCCTCAATATTCTTAAAAAACCACTTTAGTCCTATTTTTTTTTTAAATTCTGATTTTTTTATCCGATAAGCTTTTTAGAAGACAGTAAAAAGGAGGAAAAAATGAAATATTTTACTATCATAACTTTTATAATGAGCTTATCTTTGATAACTATATCTTGTAGTCAAAAAGATGCTTTTAACTCCATTGACAGAGATGAATTACAAAGTTTGCCATCAACTGATGAACATAAAGAAGAAATAGTTAAACTTGTGACAGAAAAAACAATTGAAAAAATTGGTTCTAAAAAAGGTAAAACAAGTAGAATTGTTCTTTCTGAAACAGTAGGGGAGAATAATTTAAAAGGAGATAACCAAGAAAATGAAGATTCAAAAAAACAAGAAGATTCTCAGCTTAAATCTAAGGGAGTTGTTCAGTATGTTCATTTACAATGGGAAATTCGTCGAGATGAGAGTAGCAAGAGTCATAAATCTAAAAAATTAAAAAATCCTGTGAATGTTGTATTATATTTTGATAAAAAAGATTCAGTATGTGTTGCAGGTTTTAATAGGCAAAGACGTTCTTTTATAGAGAGTATGACGAAAAAACATCAACTAAATTGGGGAGTCTTGTATGGATTTCATACAGATGAAGCAGGTAAAGAATATGAGGGCTATGTAAAACAAGAAATTACAAAAAGTAAGTATAACAATAGAAGAGCTACTTATGCTAACTTAAACTCTTATTATAGTCATAGAACTGAACACGACCCAAATTCTTATAGTGAAAGATTTATACACAACAATGAGTTGGAAAAATCAAACAATCCTTTACAAGGTTTAAATGATTATTTAAGTATAAATCAAGAAATTTTAGGTTTAAGTGATACATCAGATAATAAAAAAGTAGTTTTATACTTTGATTATGATTTTCCTTATTATTCAAAAGGAGATTGGAAGCATTTATATAGTAAATATAAGAACTTAAATATAATTGCTATTTCCTCTAGAGAAGCTAACTTTTCTAACTTAAACCATGTTATAAATTCAGAACTTAATTTTAAAATTGTTCATGAATGTGGAAATGATGGCAAAATGATGGAAAGTATTCTTGGAAAAATTTAAAAAAAGTATAACTTAATTGATTCAAAAAAAGGTAAAGGAAAGTTTACCTTTTTTTGATTCTATTTCATGAATTCAAAATTTTAAAGAAGCCGATTAAATTATAAAAAAACTTTTTTTGTAAAATTTACACCCACTTTTCAGATTTTTTAAATTACACTTGATCTTTATTTATATCATTTATATTTTTATATTAGTTTCACTGTATTTATAAGTAAAAAAAAATGAGTATTAAAAACAAAAACCTCTTAATAGTTATAATAATATCATTAACAAGCTATTCCTACGCTACAAGTAAATGTAAAGAAGTCTTCCACTCAAAAGAAACAACCCCTTCTCAAAAGGATACTTTTAACCAACTTCAAAAACTTGTTCAAGAACAAGGGTATGATTATAGATTTGAAAATTTTCAGGAGATTGAAGATTTATTCCTTCAATTACAAAAATCAAATATTACCAAAATAAGAACTTTAGATTTAAAATTAGATTTAAAAGATATCATGGAACTAAATAAAGCTTTGATAAGTCTTTTATCTCATGAAAATTCTTCTGTCATTCAAGAAACCTTAAAAACTATAGAAGATTTAAATTTAATAGAACTCCTAGAAAAGTTTGAAGAAAATTCTTAAAAACAATATCAAATAATATTTCTGAACTTAATTTAATTACTTATACTAGTTTTAAGGAATTACTTATTAAACTTCTTTTGTAAAATTTACCTATCTTTCATATTTTTAATATTATATTTGATATTATTTCTTATCTCATCAATATTTTTTATGATATGAGTTTAAAAAGAAAAGACCTCTTAATAGTTATAATATTATCATTGGCAAGCTATTCCTATGCTACAAGTCCTTGTGAAATTATATACCTTTCAAAAGTAAATACAAATTCTCAAACTTTTAACAAACTTCAAAAACTTGTTCAAGAACTTCAACAAAATGATGACTTTAATTTTAAAAAATTTCAGCAGATTGAAGAATCATTTTTTATGTTAAAAAACTCAGTAAATATATCCAAAAGTATAATATTTACTTTTATAAAAGATCTCTTTGAACAAGATCAAGATTTTCTTAGAATAAGAGTAGGACTTATAGGATTAAGATATTTTAATAATAAAGAATTACTAAAACAAATTGAAATACAAAATTTCTTATCTCATGAAGATCCACGTATCATTCAAGAGACCTTAAAATTAATATTTCTTTTTAATTTAGAAATTTTTGAACTGAGAGATAAATTAATAAAGCTTTTATCTCATAAAGATTCTAAAGTAATCGAAGAAGCTTTAAGAATAATAACGTATTTCAAATTAGAACATCCAGCAAAATTAAATAAAGCTTTGATCAAGCTTTTATCTCATAAAGATTCTGATGTCATTCAAATAACATTAAGAGTAATAGGATATTTCAAAAAAACAAAACTCCTAGGATTAAGTCAAGCTTTGATGACACTTTTATCTCATAAAGATGCAATTATAATCCAAGAAGCGTTAAAAATTATAGTTTATTTCAGTACTTTTCCTTACAAAAATCGTTTTATTTATATAATTTTTCATGGAAACATTGTAATTCAATTAGTTACAGAGGATATGAAAAAAATCCCTTCAGTAAAAACTCTAACACCTAAAAATAATAGAGAGTTCATAAAAGATTCTGTACTACTAAAAAATCAAATTATCAAACTTTTATCTCATTCAGATTCTTATGTAATCTTAGAAGTCTTAATGGCAATAATTGACTTAAACTTACAAAATCAACCGGAATTAAATAAAAGTTTGATAAAGCTTTTATCTCATAAAGATTCTGAAGTAAGGGAAAAAGCTTCGAGAGTTATAAAAAAATTAGAATTATAAAAGTTACTACGAGATTACACAAAGCAAGTAGAAAAAATATCTTAATAATTATAATATTATCCTTGACAAGCTATTCCTAACTACAAGTTGTAAAGGTATATTTTCTAAAAATACTTTTGAAAAACTTCAAGCTCTTATTCAAACACTTTTAAAAAATAAAAAAAAATAATATTAATAACTTTAAAAATTTTAATAAGATTTAAGATTTATTCTCTAAAATACGAAAACCAAATACTATCGACAACAAAATAATAATTAGTTTTATAGAAAGTCTATTCAAAAAAAGTCTTTTTAAAAGAAGAGATTTCTCAAAATAAGAGTGGGACTTATAAAGTTAAGATATAATAAAGATCTAGTAAAATAACTTGAAATACAAAAATTCTTATGTCATCCAAGAGCCTTAAGAACAATATAATGTATCAATTCAGAAGGTTCGTAGTTGATAAAAGATCAATTGATCAATGTTTTTAGTATATCTTATAAAAATTTTCATTTAATTGAAGAAGTCTTAGAAGTTGTGTTTTATTTTAAATTAGAAAAGCTTTAGAAGTAATAGACAAATTCAATTTACAAAACCTAATAACATTAAACAAAACCTTATTTAAGTAAGTAATTAATAGAGATATAATTAAAAAAGACCTTATATTATGATAAAAATTTTAAGTCTTTGAAAAAAACAATAGAGATTATAAATCAACTTTATCCATATTATCAAAACTCAATCAAAAAAACTACTAAAATATAATAATAAAAATATCGATTGTATGAGAAAAATTATAACTTTTATTAAAGGGTTATTTTAATAAAAAATGATAAATTCATAACTGATATTAGTGATGAAAGGATTTAAGCTATTTTCCGATAAGTTTTATTATGTTACATAATTGAAATATCTTTATAATACTCACCTCGTTTTATAAATTTTAACATATAGCATTATTTTTTTATTAAAAAATTATCTTTTAAAACCTATTTTTAAGCTAAAATTTACGAAATACGGATATTTTTATAGAAAAAATTTAAAGCTCAAAAAAAATAGATTGTCCTTATTTATTATGATATTTTTTAAAATCTCAAAACAAAAGGAGTTTTCATGTTAACAAAAAAAATAAAAGACAATAAACCTTTTTTATCTCAAGCTTTCCTTTATTGGCGAGATGAAAAAAAAGGCTCTGTTCGGCAACAAGAAATAAAAGATTTCTTAAGTATAGGAAGAGATGAAAACAATATTTTGGTTTTAAATGATTCTTTTATCTCTAGAAGACATGTTCGAATTGAAAAATTAAAAAATAAAAACTGCTATTTGATTAAAGATATGGGAAGTCAAAACGGAGTTTTTCTAAATGGTTCTCGTATTCAAACCGCTATTTTAACTCATAATGACACAATTAAAGTAGGATCAAAGCAATTTACTTTCTCTTTTGAAAGATATAATCAAAAATGGCAAATGGTTTTTCAAAGTCAAAATAAAAAATGGAATCAAAGTTTAAACCGAATCCCCTACATTGCTAAAAGTAATGCTTCTGTTTTGATTTTGGGTCCTTCAGGAACTGGAAAAGAACTCATTGCACAAATGATTCATAGTCTTTCAGAAAGAAGCTCAGGTCCTATGGTAAGTATTAATTGCAGTGCTTTAACAGAAAGTCTTATTGAAAGTGAGTTTTTTGGGCATACAAGAGGAAGTTATACAGGTTCTGTGGGAAATAGAAAAGGAGCTTTTTTAACAGCTAATAAAGGAAGTCTTTTTATGGATGAAATAGGAGATCTTCCTTTAGTTCTTCAACCTAAACTTTTAAGAGCTATTGAATATAAAGAAATCAAACCTGTAGGAAGTGACATTCCTATTACAACAGATACTAGAATTATTTCTGCAACTCATCAAAATCTCACTCAAAAAGTAAGTCAAAAAATGTTTAGAAAAGATCTCTTTTTTAGACTCAATGTTGTTACAATCCAAGTTCCTTCACTTGTAGAAAGAATGGAAGATTTTGACCAATTACTGCAATATTTTTCCTTGCTTTATGGAGTCACCTTTTCTACAAAAGCTCTAGAGATCTTCAAAAGTTATCACTGGCCAGGTAACATAAGAGAATTAAAAAATACAGTTGAAAGAGCTAAAGCTCTCTATTCTTCTGAATATATTGATACAGAAAAAGCTTTTTATCTCTTAAAAGATTTTAATGAATCCTCTTCATCAAATCATTTAAAAATGAAAGAAAAAAAATATATCATGGAAGTTTTAAAAGTATGTAAAGGGAATCAATCTAAAGTCTCTGAAATTATAGGAATTCCACCAAGCTCTTTATTTGATAAAATAAAAAAATATAAAATTAACCCTAAAGACTATAAAAAACCTTTTATGCCAAGATACTCTAGTTTATAAACTTAACTCTATAACTAACGCTTTCTTTTTTAAGAGGCTCTATCACTTTAACCATAAAGTTAATTTAATTTTATCTTTCCAACAAGAACATCTTTTGATGAATCTATATTTTGGTTTTTGTATTTAATATGGTTTTTTTACTTATTTGTTTTCAATAAAAATTCAGGTTTTAATTGCTCTGGTGGAATCGGTCTTTCAAGAGGGAGATAAATAGAACTTTCCAAATCAGTTTGACTTAAATACTGACACATCAAAGGACCAACATCTCTCCAGTCTAATCCTCCTAATCCACAACCCAAAGCAGGTAAAGCAATAGAAGATATACCTAAATTTTTATAATTTTCTACAAGCCATTTTAAACCTCTTTCAATTCCATCAAAAGGGGATTTTTCTCTCCAATGATTTTTTGTAGGAAACAGTAAAAACCAACGATGACCATTTTCTGTAACAATAGATTTTGTATCTTCCAATAAACTTTTTTCAAAATTATTTTCTCTTTTGTATAAATAAGGAACTCCCATTTTTAAATGCTTTTGACGACACATATCTTGATAAAGAACATAAACATCAGGAAACTGATATTTAGCTCTTGAAGCTAAACCCTTACCCATCACGCCAACAACATTCACACTAATTGTAAAAGTTTCCATTTGTGAGCAAAACATATCTCCTTTGTTTAAAATAATGTTATTTGAAATTTGGTTTTTATATTCTGGCTGAAAAAACATGGTAGGATTTGGCATAAACTTTAATGCCCCTATTTTTTGTTCTTTTCTGATTTGATTAGCTATCTCTTCATGAGCTACATATAAATACCTATTATTTTATCTGGAGAAATATTATGAGGGACTAATAATTCCGCCATAAGTTTTCTTTTATCAGAATCATTCCAATAGTCCTTTTCAAATTGCTTGACATCTAAAGAAGATAAGCCCTTTTCTATATCTTCAAAAAATTGAGTTTC
>JACOND010000014.1 GCA_014323935.1 Bdellovibrionales bacterium | reverse complement strand
GAAGCGATGAGTTATTTTACAAAGTTATCAGAAGATGAGAGAATCCAAGAGTTAGCCTGTGATGAGTACCGAAGTAAAGATGGATTTATAGATTAGACAGGCAGGGCTGGATGGAAGAAGGCATGAATAAGGGAGGTAAGAAGGACTGCAAGAAATTTAAATATGCTAAAAGAAAAAGTAGAGATGGCTTTTACATCTAAAATTACAGGTTTTTCTAAAGAAGAAATTGAAAAATTAAAAAAGAATTCTTAAAAAATCTAGTCTTCTAATTTTAGAGATATTCTCTTTTTTTTAGAAAATCTTTATTAAAAATATAAAGGATATTTAATAAGGTAATCCCCAATAAAATATAAAAGCTAGAGTCTTAATAAATTTAGGAAAATTATTTTCTATAATAATGTATAAAGCAAATATAGAAAATAAAAGAAGATATATAGACCATTTATATTTTTAAGGTTACCTGTTTTTTTATCTTTTCATTGAACTAACTTTGTAACATAATTTTTTATTAAAATCAGAAATGAATATTTTTTGATTTTTTATATCAATGAGTCAAAAGCTTTGTAAACTTCTCTCTATCTAATTATGCTCCTTGAATTTTTTTCTTCTTTCTGAGCTTTCTTATTATAAAACAGTATCAGGTCTAGGCAAAGCACTTTCTTCTTGATAATTCTATTTTGTTCTCTTAGATTCTCATTATACTCTTCTTCGAAAAATCCTGTAAAGAAAAATCTTCACTACTGTTAGGTAGAAGGCTGAAACTAGTTTAGTAATCACCTTAAAATCAACATAAGCTTTTAGAAGATTTTTCCTTTATTTTGTAGGTTTTGAATTTCAAGCGAGATGATGAAGTTGCTGTTGACCCTTTTGTATAGGAGCGATGTTTTAAGTCGTTTCTGGATAAAATTATAAATATTAATCTTCTATATTCTTAAGTATTTAGAACTCATGTAATGTTGTATTTTAAACAAGGCTATCATCTGGCTTTTCTTTTGTGTGTTCAAGATTTTTCAAGAAATAAAACAACAGATTTTTATTCAGGGAAGAATTTATGATGTGAAAAAAGAAAGTGTTATAAAAAGAAACTTATTTTATTCATGAAAAGGAATTCTCTTTCAAACTCGTTTATTAAGAAGAATAAAACTTTATCATTTATAAAATAACTCACTAAGTGAATTGCCGGACAAAAGTAACTGTAAATCTTATAAAAAAACCTTGAATCTCTTTACTTATTAAAGATAATAAAAAGCTCTTTTTCTATAGATTTTTTTAATTAGCAAAGCTCATTGGAACTAAAATTTTGTCTTTTTTCTCTCTCATAAAAAGCTCCTAAAACCCTTTATTTAAAGGCGACTATAAAAAAAAATTATATATTAAAAACAAAGCAAAAGGAGTAAAAATGAAAGAAAGAGAAATGAGAGTATTTTTGAAGATAATATTTTTAAATTTAGTTTTTGTGCTTTCTTGTCAACAGGTATCTCCTGAAGTGGATTTTCCTATTGAACCAGAAGTATCTCAAGTTAATTTATCATCAATAGGAGAAGAGTCTTCTGAACTTGAGACTTCATCCCTAGAAGAAGAAAGCTCTGAACTTAAGACTTCATCTTCAGAAGAAGAGTCTTTTGAGCTTGAGTCTCCATCCTCAGAAGAAGAAACTTCTGAGCTTGAGTCTCCATCCTCAGAAGAAGAGTCTTTTGAGATTCAGCTTTCATCAGCTCAAGATAAGTCGAAATGTAATATCACAAATTATAAATATTACCTGAAGTATGAGGATGATTTTAAGGAACTAGATAAAACCGTTAGAGAGACAGGTTGTAAGGATAAAGGATGTTTAGGAAAAGGATGTCAATTAGAAGGAGCTGATTTTTCAAATCAAGATTTGAGAGGTTTTATTTTTAATAATGCAAATTTGAGGGGAGCGAATTTTAAAATGGCTAATATAGAAGGTGCCAAGTTTGTAAACGCTGACTTAACAGATGCGAATTTAGAGACGAACCTTGATTTGAGTGATTTTACAGATGCCTTATTAAAAAATGCGAGTTATGATTCTATGTTGAGGTTCTTTTCTGTTTGGGGAGGAGGTATAGCTTCTCCAGACAAAAGAGAAATGGTAGATATCCATGAAGCTAGACTTGCTGAAATGAGAGTTAAAAGGGAGGGTAAAGATTGTGATGCTAGAAATTATCTGAGATATACTCGTGATTTAACTGCTTGTAATTTGGAAGGTCTCGATTTTTCTGATTTGACTTTAGACAATTATATTTTTGATTATGCAAATTTGAGGGGAGCTGATTTTAGAGGAGCTAAATTGATAAGAGCTAGTTTTAAAGGTGCTGACATCTCTTTGGCTGATTTTAGGAGTGCAGATTTAACAGGGGCGAATTTAGAGACGAACCTTGATTTAAGTAATTTTGGAAGTGTTACTCTACTATACAGTTCTACTAAATTAGAAAAAGCTACCTATAATTCTCTTTTTAGAGTGAGTCTTAGTTTTTTTAATATTCTTATTACCGAGATTTTCGCATTCACAGCCACAGGTATTAGAAATCCAGAAAAAAGAGGAATGATAGATATTAGATACAATTTGCAAAATTGATGGACTAAAAGGGTTTATTTTAAAATAACAAGGAAGAAAAAAAAGCACATTTATTTTTATTATTCCTAAGTTTAAATAGTCATTTAAAGGAAGGTTTAGGACAAAAAGAAGAAATAGAGGAAGAGTTCACAAAAGGAAGCTTTCAGTCTAAAATTTATGAGTCCATTTGCTTTTGCAGGTTTAGCATAGATTGGAGTTTAGAAAGACCCAAGTCATTACATTGGAAAATTTAAAAGATAATGGTCTCATGGAGAATTATGAAGAGTTTTATGAGGCCATTTTAGAAAGAAAGATATATAGAAAAAATTCAAAAATCATTAGGAACTTCTGGTTTAGTATGCGGTATAACAGCGACTTTCTAATGGATTATTTTGATAATATTCTTTTATTATTTAATATCTATCAGATATCATTGTTGATAGAATTTTAAAAGAATTAAAAAAAAGAAGAATCATAAAATAGTGTTAATTATGTTTGTTTTTGCAAATAATCTGAAGAACAAACAGAAAAAAATGAGTAAAGACCTGGAATATGCTGGATTTGTTAGCCTATAGCTTGTGATATGTTATTTGCTATAGAAAGTCAAAGAAAACTGCTGACAATGGGTTGAGCAACAATGGATGGTAAAAGAAGTCTATCAAGATTATGATTGGCAACAGTATGAAGCTAATAGCAGATGCTATAGCTCAAGGTTTAGGAGCTACTAGAATGCACTCAAAGTACCTTTTTAGATGAGATAATTAAGAAGGCTGAACAAGTCATCGGTTTATATATTGAAAAATGTTTTTTATAATATTTTTTTACTTAATTGTTATAAAATTAAAAAAATGGAAAAAAAAGGAATGTTAGATTTTATAAATTTCATATACATATGGCAAAAGGTACTTGGAATTCAGAAGATAGAGGAATGGTAGATTTTAGATTCAATTTATAAGATTGAAAATATGAGCTAAATTTTTTTATAGAATTGACAAAAACGTCTTTTTTATTTAATTTATCTATGGAATGGAAGAAAAAAAAATCTCTTTATCAAATGACAAATTTCAAAATCTAGAGAGTCCTTTTTTTACATCTCGCATGGATCGCATTGTGGCTTGGAGTCGTCGTAACTCTCTTTGGCCTATGACTTATGGAACAGCTTGCTGTGGAATTGAAATTATGTCTGTTTTAGGACCTCGCTATGACTTGGCAAGGTTTGGAGCTGAGGTGGTTCGTTTTTCACCTCGGCAGTCTGATTTGATGATTGTAGCGGGAACTATTACAGAAAAAATGGCTCCTATCATTTCTCGTGTTTATGAACAGATGATAGAACCTAAGTATGTTATTGCCATGGGAGCTTGTGCAAGTTCAGGAGGTTTTTATAGAGCTTATCACGTGTTGCAAGGAGTCGATAAAGTGATTCCTGTAGATGTTTATGTTCCAGGCTGTCCTCCTACTCCAGAAGCTGTTATAGATGGAGTTATGGCGATTCAAAAAATGATTACAGAAAATCGTCCACGACCTTACAAAGATCAGTGGAAGCCGGGAGCTTATCGTTAATGAGTTCTATAAAACAGTTAAAACAAGATTTAAATCAGAGATTTAAAAAAGAATTTGTTTTTAATCAAATATGTCATTCTCATATATTAGAGTTAGAAACAGGAGAGTTAACTTCTGTTTTACAATATCTCAAAAAATATCAATCCTTTGATTTTTTAATGTGTGTAACAGGAGTTCATTATCCTGAACGAGAAAAAGAATTTGAAGTTTGTTATGAGTTGTTTTCTGTGAAAAAGATCTCTCGTTTGAGAATAAAAGTCTTTGTTAAAGAAGAAGAGGTGATTCCTACAGCTCAATTTATTTATCCAACAGCCGATTGGTTTGAAAGAGAAATTTATGATATGTATGGTTTGAAATTTAAAGATCATCCAAATATGAAGAGAATTCTAACTCATCATCAATTTAAAGGATATCCTTTGAGAAAGGATTATCCTGCAGATTTACAGCAACATTTGTCAGAATCTCTGGAATTTTCTATGGATAATGAACCAGATGGAAAAGCTCCTGATTTCAAAGATAAGGATTTGATTCCTCTCAATATAGGTCCCTCTCATCCAGCCACTCATGGAACCCTTAGAATTATGGCTCTTATGGACGGTGAAAAAATTTATAGGGCTAATGTGGAAATAGGATACTTACATCGCTGTTTTGAAAAAATGGCTGAAGTTCATCCTTATAATCAAGTGATTCCCTATACAGATCGACTGAATTATTGTTCTTCTCCTATGAATAATGTGGGTTACTGTAAAACTGTTGAAGAACTCCTAGATGTTGAAATTCCTCCAAAGGCTCAAGCTATGAGAATCATTCTCTGTGAACTATCTCGTATTATTGACCATATTGTATGTATCGGAGCCGCTGCGTTTGATTTAGGTGCTTTAACTGGTTTTTTTCAAGCTTTTACTTATAGAGAGAAAGTTTACACCCTTTTTGAAAAACTTTGTGGAGCTAGATTGACAGTTTCTATGACTAGGGTAGGAGGCATGGCAAATGAACCTCCTAAAAATTGGTTTAAAGACATTCTTCAGTTTTGTAAAGAAATGAAGGGAGGAATTAAAGACATAGACACTTTATTAACTTATAATAAAATTTGGATGCAAAGAAATCAAAAAGTAGGAGTGATAGATACAGAACAAGCTATTTCTTGGGGATATACAGGACCTTGTCTTCGTTCAACAGGTTTAAATTTAGATTTGAGAAAAGTAGAACCTTATTATGGATATGAAAGTTTGGATTTTGAAATACCTGTAGGAACAACGGGAGATGCTTATGATCGCTATCTGGTTCGTTTAGAGGAAATGAGGCAGTCGGTTAAAATTATAGAACAAGTGTGTAAAAATGTACCTGCAGGGGACTATACGATTCGGGATAAAGATATTGTGTTACCAGAAAAAAAAGAGGTTTATGGAAATATTGAAGGATTGATGAATCATTTTATGCTGGTGATACATGGCTTAAGGCCTCCTAAAGGGGAGTGTTATTCTGCCACGGAAGCAGCAAATGGAGAACTTGGTTTTTATCTTGTCAGTGATGGAGGTCCTAAGCCCTATCGTTTAAAAGTAAGACCCCCTTGTTTTCCTATTTATCAATCTTTTCCTCATTGTATTCAAGGTTTTTTAACCTCTGATGCAATAACTCTTTTAGGAAGCATGAATATTATTGCAGGGGAATTAGATAGGTAAAATTATTTAAAAAAACAGGTATTTATGAAATCATCTCAGCAAAGCTCTCAGTTAAATAAAGAAAATTCTCATCATTTCAAGGAATTTTCTCTTTCTAAAAAAGGTCTAGAGATTGTACAAAAGGAGATGACTCGTTATGAAACGAAGCTCTCTTGTGTGATTCCCTGTTTGTGGCAGATTCAAAAAGAAAAGGGGTGGATTTCTAAATCCGCTGTGTCTTGGCTCAGTCAAATCACTCAAATTCCTGAATCTCATATTTTTGAAGTTCTTATGTTCTATACCATGTTTAATAAACAGCCCGTTGGTAAGTATCACATTCAAGTTTGTACAAATGTTTCTTGTGCTTTAAAGGGAAGCCGTGAGTTGGTTGATGAGCTTTGTAAAAATTTAAAGGTGAAAGAAAATGAAAAAAGTGTTTGTGGAACATGGACTGTTTCTAGGGTTGAATGTTTAGGAGCTTGTGATGAGGCTCCTGTCATTCAGTTAAATGACGAGTATTTAGGGAAAATAAAAAAAGAAGACATGCTAAGTTTTTTAAAATCAAAAGCGGAGTAACATTTTTGTAATAGGGATTTAAAGTTTTTTTATATTTGAGTTAATGATAGAAATAAGGATTTAAATGGAACATAAACTTTTAACAGAACATTATCATCGTAAAAGCTATTCTACTCTAGAAGGGTATAAAGAAAGAGGGGGCTATCAGACTTTAAGACATGCTCTTTTAAAAAAACCACAAGAGATTGTTGAGGAAGTAAAACTTTCTGGTTTAAGGGGTCGCGGGGGAGCTGGTTTTCCTACAGGTGTAAAATGGAGTTTTTTACCTAATAATAAGGAAGATCGTTATCTTTTATGTAATGCAGATGAAGGGGAACCTGGAACTTTTAAAGACCGAATGATCATGGAAAAAGCTCCTCATCAATTAATTGAGGCTATGTTGATTTCAGCTTATGCTATTCAGGCAAAAAAATCTTATATTTACATTAGAGGAGAGTATCAAAAAGCCTATCTTTTGCTTTTAAAAGCTTTAGAAGAAGCTCGCATAGAAGGCTTGATTGGAAAAAACATTTTAGATTCTTCTTTTTCCCATGAAATGGATATTTATTTAGGAGCTGGAGCTTATATTTGTGGAGAAGAAACAGGAATGATTTCTTCATTAGAGGGAAAAAAAGGTCAACCTAAGTTAAAACCTCCTTTTCCTGCAGTTCAAGGTTACTTAGGAAAGCCAACCATCGTAAACAATGTAGAAACTTTAGTTGCTGTGATTCCTATTGTTAAACAGGGAGCTAAAGCTTACCGGCAGATTGGAACAGAAAGGTCTCCTGGAACAAAAATCTTTTCTTTAAGCGGGGATGTGTTAAATCCTGGAAATTATGAACTCCCTTTAGGTTATTCACTTATGGATTTAATCTATGATTTAGGAGGAGGCATGAGAGCGGGACACTCTTTAAAGGCTGTGATTCCTGGTGGTTCTTCTGTTCCTATTTTAACGGCCAAAGAAGCTGAGAGAACCCGTTTGGACTATGAGAGTTTAAATGAATTGGGAACTTTTTTAGGATCAGGAGGGGTTATAGTTTTAGATGACTCTAGAGATATGATGGATATTTTATCTATTATATTAGATTTTTATCACCATGAATCTTGCGGACAGTGTACTCCTTGTAGAGAGGGAACAGGATGGTTATCTAAGCTTCTTAAAAAAGTCTGTAAAGGCATGTCTTCTCAAAGAGATTGGATTTTGATTCAAAAGATTGCAGAGAATATGCAAGGCCGGACGATTTGTGCTTTATCTGATGCAGCTGCTATGCCTGCTATTAGTTTTATGAAAAAATTTAGAAATGAATTTGAACAGTGTTTGTATGAAAATACTAATAGTTCCGTTAAAGGGGTAAAGGAGTCAAAGCATGCCTAAGAAAAAGATTTCTTGTCAAATCAATGGTCATTCTATTCAAGTCGAAGAGGGAAGTACTATTATTCAGGCTTTTAAAAAATTAAATCAAAGAATATGCCATTACTGTTGGCACCCTGGTTTAAGTGTGTCTGGAGTGTGTCGTCTTTGTATGGTAGAAATTGAAGGACAAGGAAAACTTCAAATTGCTTGTAACACTCAAGTTCAAGAAGGCATGAAAGTTAGCAATCAATCTGAAAAAGTAAAAACAGCTGTAAGGTGGGGTTTAGAGTATCATTTAATTAATCACCCTTTAGATTGTCCTATTTGTGATCAAGCGGGAGAGTGTGAACTTCAAGATCAATATATGGAATTTGGTTCTTATGATTCTTCTATGTCAGAGAGAAAAGTTAAAAAAAGAAAAGTGCTTGATTTAGGATCTAAAATTGTTCTTGATACAGAAAGATGTATCCTTTGTACTCGCTGTGTTCGTTTTACAGATGAAGTGACTAAAACTCATGAGTTAGGTATTTTTAACAGAGGGGATAGAAGTGAAATAGGTTGTTTTGAAGATAAACCTTTAAATAATAATTATGCTATAAACACAGTTGATATTTGTCCTGTAGGAGCTTTAACGTCTAAACATTTTCGTTTTAAGCAAAGAGTCTGGTATTTAAAAACAGCCCAATCGATTTGTACAGGCTGTTCAACTGCTTGTAATACCTATGTGGATTACAATGAAGAAGGTATTTGGAGAGTTCGTCCTCGTTTTAATAAAGAAGTCAATGGTCATTGGATGTGTGATAAAGGACGTTTTTTATTTCAAGATATGGATAGAAAGAAAAGATTACACATGGCTTTAGAAGCGAATGATAAGTTTTGGAATTTTTTAGAAACAAAAGTTGCCTTTGAGAAAATTAAAACTCTTTTAGAAAATAAAACCGCTCATTTTGTTTTAACAGGACAGTACACAAATGAAGAGTATGAAATTTTATTAAAACATTTTTCAAACAGTGTTTTTTATATTTGGAGTCAAGAAGGTCAATTTCCTAAATTTGATAAACTTCTTTTGAGAGAAGATAGAAATCCTAATACAAAAACTTTAAAAAAGCTTTTTCCTAAAATTAAGCCTTTGACAAAGTTAGAGAAAAACAAAAATGAGATTCCTTTGCTTTTTGTTTTAGGACCAGAGAATTTGATCTTTTATCCTGACTTAGAAGAAAAAACAAAGCTCTTTTCGCAGGTGAAGTCTTTAGTTTGGTTAGGCCTTGTAAAAAATAAATTTTTAGTTTGTAAAGAAAACTTTTTTCAAATTCCTATGAAATCCTCTTTTGAAAAAACAGGAACTTTCACCAATTATAAAGGTTTAGAACAAAAAATTGATAAAATACAATCTTTTAACTCACAGGCTGTATCTGTTGAAGATATTATAAAGCTTTTAAAGACAGATAATTTTAAATTAAAAGAAGACAGGGCTTATTTTAAACAAAATCAGTTTTTAAATAGTAATCAAAAAATTTGGTAAATTAAAGATATCTTTAATTCTTTAAATCCGTAGAGATTTGTGTTTTCTAAATCTATAAATTTATTAAGAGCTTTATTGTAAAAGAATAATAAAAAACTATTTCTTAAAAGAAATATAAAAATCTTAAAAAATATGTTGAAAAAAATATTTTTTTTGTTATTATTTGATTTAATTATTAAAAAATAAGCTTATTTTTTAAACAAGGTTTTAGATATGTCAGAAAAAAATGATTTTATAAGTCCTATTGCCGTTGATCTTGGAGCTAAAAATACAGGGGTGTATTTCACTCACTATAAAGTGGGAAGCTCTTTAGATGAAATTCAAAAAAACAAAAAAGGAATTGTCTATAAACTTGATAATTACACTCTTCTTATGCAGGAAAGAACAATTCATCGCCATCAAAAGCGAGGACTAGATCGCCGTCAGATGCTTAAAAGACTTTTCAAGTTGATTTGGATTAAGCATTTTAAACTAGAATGGAATCATCAGATCCAACAAGCTCTTAGTTTTTTACTCAATCGAAGAGGTTTTACTTTTCTAACAGAAGAATATGACCCTGAAGTTTTAGAAGAATTTCCTCTTGAAATTCTTGAACATGAAGATTTTCCAAAGGAGTTGAAAGATAAATTACTTTCTTCAAATTCTCGGCAATCTGAATTTATCAACCTTCATCAAGAAATAGAAAACTTATCTAAAAAGAGTGATGATTTAAAAAAAGTAATTAAATTATTAAAATATGAAGAAAGGAAAATAAAAAGACCTCTTTTTGTAATCACTCGAATTAGAAAGCTAAAGGATTACTGTAACGAAATTCTAAAGACAAAGAAAAAAATTAAGGAAAAAGGAAAAGTAAAGCTTTCAGAGCTTCCTATGTGGGTTTTAGAAGATTGGAAAAAAAGAGGTATCAAAAGCCTTCCTGAAACAAATAAAGAAAAAAACAGTGTTGATCTTACTAGATACTTGAATGAGCTTTCTCAAGAAAAAGTCGAAGAAATATTTGATAGTATTCCTAAAACTTTAGAAGAAGAAAAACAACTTCAAAATTCAATATGGAATCGAAAAAATAAAAAATTTGAAATAGAAAAATTTCGTTCAGATTTAGATAAATTTTCTTCAGAAGAGGAAAAAAACAAATTAAGCTGGATTCAAACTCATCTTCATCATTTGGAATTTGCATTAGAAAAAACTGAAAATGAAATTACATCAGGAGGGAGGCATCGAAGTAAATACTTTCAAGAAGTAGAAGAGGTTTTAAATCAAGAATATAATGAGAAGTCTCCTAAGTATTTAAAAAATTTTTGTTATAATCTAAAATCAGGAAAGTATTCTCCTTTAGATAGAGAAAAACTGAAAAATTTAATTGGAAACCTGAGTAATTTTGAACTCAACCTTTTAAGGTCTTATTTTAATCATCAATCTCATATCAAAGCGGATCAATGGAAGGAAAAAGAATTAAATGAAAAATTTAAACATTGGATTAAAAATATTTGGAGAGTGAATCCTAAAAAAGATAGAGACAAAGGAGATGATGGAAAATATAGTTATAAAAAACTAAAAGAAAAACTAAAAAATAAAAATATTATAGACTTCTTTTTAAATACAGATCCTAACTTGACGATTCCTCCCTATCAAAATAAGGATAATAGGCATCCTCCTAAATGCCAAAGTCTTATTTTAAATATAAATTACTTAGATCAAAATTACGAAAATTGGGAAGAGTGGCTTGAAAAATTAAAAATAGAATCTAAGGATTATATTGAAGATTATGAAATTCAGCTAAAGGATTTAAAAAGTGATAAAGAGAAATCTTATTTTGGTCAAGAATATAAAAATGATTTGAAAAAAGATTCAGGAAAAAGGACAGAAAAACATTTAAAAGCCCGGGTCCTTCAGTTTATTTTTGATCGTTCAAAAAAACAAGATAAGTTGAAGTTAAATCAAATATATAGTTATGTGAAAAGATTGAAAGAGAGAGATAATAAAAATATTGAAAAACTAAAAGAAAAATTACAAAAAACTATAGATAATTTACCTGAAGAACTCAAATCAAGTCCAAATTTTGATAAAAAAGATATCTTTCAAGAAGATAGCTTTTTACATCTTACCTGTGAATATTATAAAATGAGACATAGGGCAAGAGCTGGTCGATTATTTATTCACCCAAAATATAATTATGTAAAAAACAGAGGTTATGAAAACACAGGTCGCTTTGAAGAATCAAATCATCTTTTAATTTATTGTAATCACAAACCAAGAAGAAAGCACTATCAAACTTTTGAAGACCTTTCTTCAGTTTTACAAATCTCTTCACAAAAATTAAGACAAAAAGTAAGAGATTCTGATGAACTTATTGAAAAATTAAAAGAAATAAAAGGATTAAAATCAAATTGCAGTAAAATAGCAGAAGAACAAAAAGAAAGACGAAGTTATTTAAAGTTAGATATAAATAGCATTTATAAAGCTAGAAAAGAAATTGATTTTTCAAATAAAAAAAATAAGGAAGAAAAACTTATAAAAGAAGCTTTGAAAGCTACTGAAGTAAAAGATGCTGATAGCCTTTATAAACTTTGTGAAAAAGCCAAAGAACTTTACATTGAAATACTAAACAAACTAGATCGAATAGAACGAAATGAAGAGAGAAAATCCTCTATAGAAGAAAACTTAAAAGATAATCCTGCTATTGCTTTTTATTTATTATCTCAAGTTAATAATATTGCCTTTAAGGAAAGAAATGGAAATGCAAGCACTTGTTTGGTTTGTAGCATGGACAACTCTGAGAGAATGCAGCTTGTTGAAAATTCTACTAAAGCAAGCCGTCTTTCAGCCATTTCAACTCGCATGATTAACGGAGCTATTATGAGAATGAATCGAATTATTACAAAAGCTATTGCAGAAGAAAAATGGGAGACTATAAAAGATCTCTTAAAAGATAACAAAAAAGTAAGCATTCCTATCATTACAGAATCCAATGAATTTGAGTTTGAACCTTCTAAGGAAGAGTTAATAAAAAATCAAAGAATAAATCCAAGAAAAGGTAAATTGCTGGATGAAGACAAAGGATTTGAGCAACTGGAAAAAGAATATAAAGATAAAAGGAATCGTATAAAAGAAATATCTCTTCTTTGCCCTTATACAGGAAAAACATTGTCAAATAATGAGGGTGAGATAGATCATATTATACCTAGATCGTCTCAGTATGGAACTTTAAATGATGAAGCTAATTTAATTTATGCTTCCCGAGAAGGAAATACAAATAAAGGTAATGAAATATATAGTTTATTTAACTTAAACGAAAAATATAAAAAAGAAGTGTTTGGTAAAAAAGATGATAAAGAAATCGAAGAATGGATAAAAGATAAAATATGGGATGAAGATAAAAAAGGTTTTTTATTTGGAAAATACAAGAACTTTAGTTACTTAGATAGTAAGCAGCAAAAAGCCTTTAAGCATGCATTATTTCTTGTAGGAAATCATCCTCTAAGAAAAGAGGTGATTCAAGCTATTGATAATCGTAATCGTAGCTTTGTAAATGGAACTCAAAGATATTTTGCAGAAGTTCTTGCTAATCAGCTTTATAAAAAAGCAAAGAAAGAAAAACTAGAACACTTATTAAATTTTGATTATTTTTCTCTTCCCTCTAAAGATATATCTGAAATAAGAAAAGATATGGAAAATTTAAAAAAGAAAGAAGAAGATAAATTATTATACCAAGAGCTTGAGGAATATAAAAAAAAGAAAGGTGAAAAACAAACAGATTACTCTCACTTAATTGATGCACAAGTTACTTTCATCTCATCTTTTTCTAAATATTATAAAGAATTAAAGCAAATTCCTATAGATGTATTTAGAGACTATGAAAAAATCAAAATTTCAAAAGAAGATTTTGAAGTTAAAAATCTTGAAAGACGATCTATAAAACCAAAAGATACAAAAATCTCACATCAAGCCATATTTAATTCTAAAGCAGGAGCTTGGCATTTTTTAAAACTGATTGAAATAAAAATCGATGAATCTTCTTACTATTTAAACGGTTTTTTGGATTTTAATAAATTAAATTTATGTTTAGAACAAAGAGATTGGTCAAAAATAAAGGAAAAGATAGAAAAGATAGAAGATTCTTATCATCATGAAAAAATACCTATTGCTCAATTGCTTAAAGAAAAGAAAGAGTTAGAAATAGTTAAACTTTATGAAGTTGGAGAAGGAAAACATCAATTTGGTTATCAAAAAAATGAGCAATACCCAAAAATGATAATGGAAAAGAATTGGAATTCTCATTCAGAAATTCCTGGAACTTCTGTCAAAAACATAAAAGTATTTTTGCATAATATAGATAAAACAAAAGTTGCAAAGTTCTTATTAAACAACTTCAATACAAAAAGCGATCCTAAAAAATGGAAAGATGAAGACTGCCAAATATTAGATCAGTTAAAAACTATTTGGTATCACACTAAGAAAATAGAAATCCAGTACAATGCTAAGAAGAAAGAGATAGAAGCTAAAAAAAAGATACAAGACATTTTAAAATTTAATAAGGATTTTAAGTTTAATAAATGTTTTAATTCTTCTTTATTTTATTCTTGGAAAAATTTAGATAATAAATGGAATCAGTTTGTTAAAAATGAAAAACCTGAAGAATTTTTAAAAAAATACTTTATTAACCAGTACTCACGAAAAAACCCGAAGATACTAAACCAACCCCATCAAAAAGTAAGAAAGAGGTTCTCATTACCTCTAAAATCATCAGGTCAAGGTTGGTTTTTAGTTAAAAGAAGAATATGGGAAAAAGATAAAAACACTTATATATATCAGTGTTTATCTGAAGAGAATATCCCTAAATTTGGTTCTCACAAAGATACCTTAAAAGATATTTTACATTTACATTTTAGACAAAATAATTTGTTTTTATTTTCAACATCTTCTAAAAACTTAAAAGAAAAGTTGGATTTTGTAGATGATATTATTGATTCTGATGCTTATTTTGAAAGAGATATACCAGAGGATTTATTGAATCTATTGGAAAAAATTGAAAATAAAACTAGTAACGATAACAAAAGAGCTTATTTTCGTTTCACTTTTAATAAGCATCTTGATGAAAATGATCTTGATAAAAATTTTATGAAGATAATCAACAGATTTCCTATTAGAAGATTTGTTGAAAATGAAGGTTTGAAGAATTTGTTGGAGGAATATTCTAAAGAATCAATTAAATCTATATTAAGAGAATTTGAAGAATTGAAAAGAATTGAAGAAAAATCAAAAACAAAAGAAGAAGATGATGAGAAAAAGAAAAAAAATGATTTTTATTCTGAAGTAAAAAAACTATATGATAAAGTGGATGAAAATATTTTAGAATATCAAACCAACACACCTTTTAGCAAAAAGAAAAATAACAGTAAATTAAAGGAAAAGAATAAAAAAAATTGAGTATAGAAGAAGATTTAATAAAAAAGAAATTTATTCTAAATAAAAAACTATAGGATAAAATAAATAAAAATATTTTAGAGTATTAAAAAGCTATTTAGTAATGAGACATTTGGTTATTTGTGATTATGGTTCTTTTATAGGTCTTAAGAAACATCACATATTAATTAAACAAAAAGATAAAGTTATTTCTTATCCTTTAAATAGGCTCCGTACTTTATCTATTGCAAAAAGTGGAATTAGCATTTCAACTGATCTCATAGAAAGTTTGAGTACTAGAGGAATTAAGACTTTCTTTTTAGATTTTCGTGGAGTTGCTCATTCTGCTATTTTAGGACAATCTCAACATGGAGTCGTCTCTGTTAGAATAGCTCAAATGACTTTTTGTAAAAATAATACCTTGCCTTTAGCTAAAAAAATTATTTCTGCAAAGATCAAAAATCAAAGAGCAGTCTTAAATTACTTAGATAAATATCATAAAAACTCTTTTTTAAAAGAAGCTATTAAAGAATTATTAAAAAATTCAGAACAAGCAAGTCAAGCAAAAAATATCACAATTTTACTTGGCTTTGAAGGAGCAAGTGCTAATAGCTATTTTCAAGCTTTAAGGCAATCTAAGTTATTTTCTTCTTCTTTTAAAAAAAGAGAAGGAAGAGGCAGTCAAGAAATCAATAATAGTATGCTTAATCTTGGATATTCTGTTTTAAGTAGTTATTTACTGAATGCTATTATCAATGCGGGTTTAGAGCCTTATCTTGGTCTTTTACATGTTAAACGTCCTGGAAAAATGGCTTTAGTTTTAGATCTTATGGAAGAATATCGAGCTTGGGTGGTTGATCGAAATGTTATTAAACTTCGCTCTCAAAGTGAAGGGAAGTCTTTTTTAGATTCGAGTTTAAAAAAAACTCTTATCACTGAAATTCAAAAAACTTGTAGTAAAAAGTATCTGTATTATAAAAAAAAGTTAAAATTAGAGTATGTTATGCAAAGGCAAGTTTATAGGTTATGTGGTCATTTTTATGGAGAGAAAATTTATAGACCTTATTTATTTAAGTGGTGAGAAAAATGAAAGTTTATCCCTTGAGAAAAGAGTATTTAATTAGTTATGATATTGAAGATAATAAAATTCGTAATTACATTTTTGATGAACTCGGTCGGTATGGTTTAAAATGGACTCAAAAATCTGTTTTTTGGGGTTATCTTACTATAGCTGAACTTTCAGCAGTTAAACGTTGTTTAAATGAAAATTTAAAATCAAAAGATAAAGCTTTTATCACTCATACAAATTTTAATGGGCAAGGACAAAGTTATTCTATTGGACATGGAAAGGAAGATTTCAGTGACTGGAACGAAACAGAAGTTATATGATAATTTGAAAAAATCTCCTGAAGCTAAAACTGGAGATAGTGTAAAGTCTACAAATATAATTCCCGTTCATCTTATTCGTCAGTGGTGTTATTGTCCCCGCGTTGTTTATTATATGGAATTAAATTATATTTCTATTAATCAACCTTCTTGGGTACAACAGGGGGAAGACTTTCATGAAAAAGAAAGACTATTATGGAAAAGAAGAAATCTTTCAAGATTTAACTTAGATGATGGAAAAGTTTATCAAAATTTATTTTTAAAATCTGAAAAGCTTTCTTTTCATGGGATTGTAGATATGGCTATTGAAAGCTCGGATGCTGTTTATGCTGTTGAGTTTAAACTTTCAAATAAAATTGCTAAAAGAAAAGATTGGCTTCAATTAACTGCCTATGCAATGTTGTTAGAAGAGAAGTTTTCTAAAACTAGTCCCTTTGGTTTTCTTACTGGAAAAGGGCAACATGTTTTACATAAAATTAAGATTGACAAACAAAAACGTCAAGAGGTTTTGAGGATAGTAAATGCAATAAAAAGTATGCTAGAAAAAGGTATAAAACCTGATTCTAGTGCAACTGCTGTACAGTGTTGCATTTGTGAGTATATCAATTTCTGTAATGATCGTATGTAACTATAAATAAAAAACCACCTCAGAAGGTGGTTTTTTATCTCTTGTTAAAGAGATTCAGACGTGATGAAAAAACTCAGAGGTCCGTTCAAAATACTTCCTGATGATTACAGAGCATCAGGAAATGTGTTATACGAATAAAAGTATAATATAAACTCAAGACAAAAGCAAGTTTTTTCTCAAAAAGTATTGATTTTTAAACAAAACTATTATTTTCGACAAAAAGCATAAAGCCCCCCTTTAAAAAAACCTTATTTTAAAAGATTTTTTAGGGGGGCTTCAGTAGTATAACACATTTCCCAGCAACTGAAACATAAAGATACTTTTTATTTTGATCACAGGAAAAGCTTCAGTAGTATAACACATTTCCCAGCAACTGAAACTCAAAACCAATCCAAGAAAAAGAATTAACACTATACGCTTCAGTAGTATAACACATTTCCCAGCAACTGAAACCTAGTTGGCGGCGAGTTTGATTTAAATCAGTTTCAAGCTTCAGTAGTATAACACATTTCCCAGCAACTGAAACGTTTTTGTAATAATCGGATAAAGATTTTGCATTCTGCTTCAGTAGTATAACACATTTCCCAGCAACTGAAACTGCAGACAATTAGTATATGAAAGTTTTTGTTCTTAGCTTCAGTAGTATAACACATTTCCCAGCAACTGAAACGTCTTGGAAATCAAAATAAAAAGAATCTTCCAAGCTTCAGTAGTATAACACATTTCCCAGCAACTGAAACGCTTCAATTTTTTTTTCTTTTTTTGAATTATTTGCTTCAGTAGTATAACACATTTCCCAGCAACTGAAACCATTAGGAAAAAGTAGATTTCCGTTATTTATAAGCTTCAGTAGTATAACACATTTCCCAGCAACTGAAACGTTGCAATTAAATATCTTTCAAAATTCTTTTTAAAATTTTTTAAATACTTAACTCTTAAATCATCAGGTAAAATACTTGCATGAATCATAGCGATGTCAGAGTTAACAAACATTTCTCTAACCTGCTCTCCAAATTCATCTATATAAGTTATTTGTTCAGTAGTAAAATTGCTTTCTAGGTATTCTAATTTGTCTTCTCTTTTTATTTTTTGAATATAAGACCTTGTTTCTCTAAATTTATCTTCTTGTGTAGGAGTTAGTTTATGGATTACTTTTTCATTTTCATCAAAACTGTAAATTTCATCTAAAAGTGTTTCATAATTAATTTTATTTCTAAATCTTCTCTATCTTGTTTGTATTTTTGAATATACAAACAATTTTATTTTCATCCTCTAAATTTAAATCCAAACTCAGTTTTAAAATTAGTTAAAACTCTATTATGTCATATAAATTATAATCAAGACCTTTAATAGCATCTAAAATGTCTATTAAGGCTTCTTTTTTGTCTTTTGAATATTTTATCTTATGATCATAAATTTTATTAATATGTTCTTCAACATCATTTGCTTTAGGTATGATGTAAGCACTATCTTTTTCTGTCATTTTTTCTTCCTCACTATTATTGTTTGAACCTCGCAAAAATTATCTAAACCAGGTTCACACACTAATATTTGCTCTTCGATAACTTCATAAGGGTAACATTCATCCTTTATACAATAATATTTTTTATTATTGTATGGTAATGGTTGTAGTTGTTGAAATTTATAATTGTTATAATCTAAATAATTACCTAAATCTTCTGGAACTAAGTGTGTGCCATGTTCTAATGGATTATAACGAGGTAAACTATAATCATCTAATTCTAAATAAGGCTCTGGTACATCTTTAGCAAAGTCGAGAGACCTTATCATGAAATTAATTAATGGCATTTGTGGATCAGGTTTAGCAATTCCACCACCACCTGCTCCGAAATCATCAAGTGTATGAGGACTATTTCCTCTTACCTCAGGTGGTAGAGGTATCTCAGCTTTAGTTAACTTAAACAAAAAAATTATAAATAATATACTAAATAGTTTCATGATATCTCCTTGTTACAATAAAATTTAACTTTATCATCTCTTACGGTTACATATCTGTTATTAATAAAAAAACGGTCTTGAATAAATAAAAATGTCAAACCATTTTCACTTAACCTTGAAAAAATTAACTTTAATTTTTTTAAGTCTTCGTTTGTTGCATATTTTTTCATTTGTATATATTTTATAGGACATATTACTGTCCTATATTTTTTGTCTACTTCATCATAGCAAATTAATTTATCACTATATCTGCTATACTTATTGCAATCTAATAAATTTCCTTTTCTTGTCTTCCATATTTGAGAGACATCTTGACTTTTTTTAATTTGTTTACATGATGCAAATAAAATTAATAAAAAAATTAAAGGTATTCTCAAATATTTTCCTCCTTTAGTTTTTTAACTTTTTTTTATTAATTATTTAGACATAAGTCAAGTTTTTAAGGAAAAATTGTAAAATTTATAATTTTCTAAATCCAATTAAATTCTTTTGAATCAAAAGTATAATAGATATCTTTTTCACAATAAATATCAAACCTTAAATTTGTTTTTTCTGTTACTTCTAATTCATTTAAAATTTTCAAAATAATTTTTAAATATTCGTCATAAAAAGTAGATTCAATTTTTATGTTAAATAAATATTTTTGAACAAATCCTTTTTGATTTTCTTCACGTAAATTGAAATTTACTTTTTCAATTTACTTTTGATTCAAAGGAACTTTCGAATCAATAAAATGTCTTGCTAATTTTTCAATTTTAAAAATTCTTTTTCTTCTTCTAAAAGTCTAATGAAGAAGTAAACAGCAACTCCCATTGCAATCCACAATAATACAAATGAAAGTATGTTCATATTTCCTCCTTATTTGTTTAAAATTTTTTTTCTTCTTTTTGTTAAATTTTCGCAAGTTTTTAAAACTAATTCTGATCGATGTAGCCAGTTTTCTACATCTCCAAAAGCAATTTTTCGCTCAATAAATTCTTCTGAAAAATCCAGTTCCAAATGCAAGTCTTCTAAATTTTTAATATCTTCTTTAAATAAATTTTTATCTTGGTCGCTTAAAGAAAATTTATTTCTTAAATTGATAAGCAAGTTGTAAGCTCTATCTAAATTCGTCTTACAATTTCTATAATTTTTAATTTTTTGTTCCATTTTCATTTCCTCCATAGCACATTAGTAGAGTCGCTTCATACTCCTTTATTTTTTGTATCTCTTTTTTAAATTTTTCTTCTTGAACTTTCTTAATTTTCCAATTTCTTAAAGTTAAGACTATATCTCGCATTAGGAGATACTCCTCTTTAGACGATTTCGGTAAGGATTTTATTTGATTTTCGGTTAACATAATTTTTTAATTTTTTTATTTAATTTCGTTTTAAATTTCTTCGATAGAAAATTTCTTCCTTGTTATCTTCATTTTCTTCGAAGTCTGATTTTTTAATTTAAAAAATGAAATCAAGTTCCTCATCAGAGTCTAATTCGTTGTAAGGAGTTTTGACTCCAGCTTTGAATTGGAACTCATCTAATTTTTTAATTTTATTTCTCTGTTCAAAATCAAAAGAATTTTTATCAAATTTTAATATGTTATTTTTAAAATTATTTTCTGCTGTGAAATACGATTTCAAATCTACGCTGTTAAAAAGTTCAAGATGAATTGAAAATTTTTCTTTTGTGAAATATTTATCGAATAAGTCGAATTCGTAATAACGAGTAGCAATTGCACTCCTGCAAGTTGAAAGAAATCTTGAAAAAGAAAAAATCTTGAAAAAGAAAATGAGTTTCTTTTTGTCTTTTTTTAATTCTTCGTTTAATCTAAGTAAAGGCTGAAGCCACTTGTTAGCTTTTCTTCGTCTGCCTTAGTTCCATGAAAATATGCTTTTATGAAAAAAACAATTTCGGATTCATGTCTACTGTAGCGACGAGCGAATTCTCCTGCCAAGATTAAATCTTCAAAAGTGAAATTGATTCCAAATTCTTCTTTAAATCTTTCATGATATTTTTTGAAAAAAACTTCCATTGCTGAAAGAATTTTCAAACTTCCTGAGCTTTCTAAATCAGGAATAAATTTATAAGGAGGACGCGTAATCAAATTTCCTCCGCTATTTTTTTAATCCGATAAGAAGAAATTTTCGGATTTAATAAGTCAATCTGATTGTAGGGAATTTCCTCTCCTCTTCTTGAGAAAGGCAAATCTAAAGTAAGCTCAGTGTAAATTTCGCACACATGACTAAGTGCGTGCGGGAGAGTTCCAAATACATACTTATCTTTCAATATTTCAGAATTTTTTACTCTCTCTATTATTTTCTTAGTAACCTATTTGCTCGTTGATATAGCGAGCTAAGCCTTCATAGCGTGAGATTATCAAGATTTTTTCTTCAGGAATTTCTTTCGGCAATCTTGCTTTAGAAATTTGATACCGAAGCTTCAGTAGTATAACACATTTCCCAGCAACTGAAACATCTCCAATAAGATCGTCTTGAGAAAAAGATTGAAGAGAAAATAAAAATAAAAAGGAAAACTTAAATTTGTTCATTGCAAATAAATTCAATGTCTACCTTTCTTAAAACAGAATTTTTTTGATTTATAAAAAGATAATTTTTTGTAAAATTAAAAGTTAAGCTTTCATTGCTTTTGTCAAGCTTAACAAAAAGTCTTTGAAGTTTTAACAATTTATTGTTATTTATATTTGCTTTCAAATTTAAATTCTCAATAGGACAATTGAGTGTCATCATTTTGTTTTGATTTTGTTCATAGCAAAGGAACTGATTGCTATCTTTTTTTAACTTACTGTAATTAAAAAAATTATAATTTCTAATTTCCCAATTACTCTCTGGATTTTTTCTCTGGTTGATTACAAGATATAAAAAATAAAATTGTTATTATAAGTAGTTTTATAGTTCCTCCTAGTTTGTTTGATCCATTTTAAATTGAATCGAATTGATTTTTCTATAATTTCTTGAATTTTTTGAAATTCTTCTTTTGTCAAATCTTTAAGATGAAATTCTTAAGTTGTTTAAAATAAAATCCAAAACAGATTCTATTTTTTCAAAGTCGTTTTTTGTTAAAATTATTGTTATAATTAAATCCAATTTCCTTTTTTTCCGCCGAACTTCATTAGTGTAACAGATTTTCCAGCAACTGAAACGAGTTTTATCTTGTTCTAACGCATTATGACATCGGCTATTGCGAAAAGAATATCTGTTACACTTTTGATTCGAAAAATTTTCAATGGATATAAAAATATTTACAAATTTTTCTTAAAATCTTGACTTTTATCAAAATAAAAAATAAAAATAAAAGTTGGCGTAGATGAATAAATTTTTAAATTTTAATTTTTCAAAAACAGAATTAAATAAAATAAAAAAAAAAATCATTTCTTCAAAAAATATAGATACAATTTTCTTACTTAAATATGGAAAAGAAATTCAAAAAAGAATTTCAGATTTTAATTTTGATGTTCATAAATTAAATAAAAATTTAATCAAACAAATTGATGAGCAACAAGAACAAGAATGAAGTTTTTAATTTTAAATTTATTTTTAATTTCTTGCAATCATAATGAAAGAAAATTTGTTGATGAAATGATTTGGGAAATAAAAAAATACAAATATGTAAATTGTCACAAATTTAATAAGCGTAATAATTTATTAACTTGTTACGAGACGACAGATAAAAAAATAAGATTTATGAATTGTCCTATTAAGAACTTAATTCTTAAGGCAGATATTTATAATTACATTAGATTAAAAAACCTTCATAACTTTTTAATTAAATTAGATAACAGCGATGAAGGTTTAATTTTTTACTTTAAAAAAGATAAATTAATTATTAACAACAAATACGAATTTGAAAAAAATGAATTAGATATAGAGTTTGTTTGCCGTGTATTATAAATTTTTATTTTTATTTTTATTTTCTTTAAATTCTTTCTCTGAAGAGTTGCAAGGAGATTGGCAGTTAGATGTTCCAAGTGGTTTATACAATCATAATGAACCAAGTAAAAAACAAATTGAAGACTATATAATGAATAAAATTAGAGAAGAAATAATAAACGATCCAGAGGAAATTATAAGAGTTCAAGAAGAATTAGGAATAGAAATTTTACAAAGAGAAGAAGACTTAATTGATGATCAAATATTAATTGATCAATTTGGAGATTTGCTTAGAGAAGAACTTGAATCTCAAGGAGTAAATATTTATGATGGTGAATTGATTCCAGCTTACGAAGTTGAAGGAAAAAGATTGATTAACATTGAAGAGTATAGATTTTTTGAGTCTATGTATCAGAATGACTTAGAAAATCTAGATCAAATTCAAAAAACAGAAAAAAGAAAATTTACTTGTTTTCCGGATTTTAAAACAGCAGATAAATTTGCAAAAAAATATAGATTAAAGTTTTTTTGTTTTTATGAAAAAAGAGGAGTTGATACATATAGATGCAATCAATATTACGAATGCACTAAAATTTATTCTGGCGTTGAATTAATTTTTGAAATAAAAGTAGATGATACTTATGCAAGGATTAAACAAGCCTTAATTGAGCTTGAAGAACAGAGTTCAGACATGGATGAATTTATTTTAAAACAATATAACAGAATGATAAAAGATTTAATTCAAGATATAATTAACAAAAAATAAAGGAGTAAAAAATGGAAAAAGATTTGCTTCAGTAGTATAACACATTAAATATTTTGTTTTTTAATCCTAAAGGAGTTTTGGTTACTTTAAATGAAGTTGAGTAGGAATAAAGTTATCTTTGCTAGAATCTAAATCAGCTGTTTGTTTTTAACAGTTACTATGAGCATTATGTAGTCAATACGAATAAGGAAAGCAGATGTTACATCATTATATTTAAAAAAAAGACATTGTTAAATTCTTCTTGCGGTATAAATGCAAAAGAATTAAATATTTCATGTCTTCTCCTTTTTTAATATTTTATATAGATTATTAAAATGACATTGCATCTTACAATAATAATATTAAACACCATATACATATTAATATATTCGTTTCCATTTTTTAACTCCTTTTAAATCATTAAGCCACATAAAAATGATGAAGCTATAAAAAGATTATCTATTCGCCTTACATGCCTATCATGTGCTTGATAAGCTTGTAAGTGATGTTGATAAGTTGATTCACTTATAGTTCTAGAATTATATAAATTGTTTAAATTTATATTTCTTGGCTTGTAAAATAACCATGATTGCTATTAAATTAACCATCTGTAAAACTACAAGTAGCAAGCTTAATTATGAAAGCTTCTTGAATTAACTTCTCTTTATTTAATTCTTCTTGCTGTATATCATTGTTTTTTTGCCAGATTTAGAGGCATAAAGGAGAGGAGTTAGCCCCTGATTACCTGTTGCATTTAATTCGCTCTGTTTTCTATTAAAGCAACTACAACTTCGTTGTTACCAGATTCAGAGGCATAAAGGAGAGGAGTTAGCCCCTGATTATCTTTTATATTTAAGTCTGCGTTTTTGTTTATAAGATCTAATACACAATTTAAAGTCTCTGTATCATTTTCTATAATAACTGTATGCAAAACAGTTCTTCCATCCCTATCTGTTGAATTTATCTCTTTATTGCGTAAGTAATGACTATGAGCAAAAGAAAAATTTACTACAAATAAAGAAATTAAAAAAAGACTTCCCTTTAAAATAAAAGTTTTAAACCTTTTCATAGAGACCTCCTTAAATTTTTTATATACTTTATTTTAAATTCACTTTTTGTCAATAGTAAAAAGTCAAATTAAATTTAAGAAAATTTATTAGAACACATTTCCCAGCAAGTGAAACGCAACTAAAACTTTTCATATTCATCAGCTATGTCCTTAGCAGTTTTTCCATTCCTATCTTTTGCATTTACATCCACTCCGTTTTCTATTAAAGTTAATACAACTTTTTTGTTACCATATCTAGAAGCATAATGAAGTGCGGTTCTTCCATCCCTATCTGTTACATTTACATAGGCTCTGTTTTCTATCAAAGTTAATACAACTTCGTTGTTACCATATTCAGAGGCATAATGGAGAGGTGGCACTCCATCCCTATCTTTTACATTGACCTCGGCTCCGTTTTCTATTAAGAATTCTGCAAGTTCTTTATTATCAAATCTAGAGGCATAATGGAGAGCCGTTATTTTAGCATTATCTTGTGCTTTTATATTTGCTCCGTTTTCTATTAAAGCAACTACAACTTCTTTGTTACCATATGAAGAGGCATGATGGAGAGGGGTATCCCATAAATATCTTTTTCATTTACATCTAATCCGTTTTCTATTAAGAATTCTGCAAGCTTTTCGTTGCCAGATTTAGAGGCATAATGAAGTGCGGTTTCTCCCTTTTTATTTTTTGCATCTAAATTCGCTCCATTTTCTATTAAAGCAACTACAACTTCTTTGTTACCATATAAAGAGGCATAGTGGAGAGGAGTTGCTTCATCCTTATCTGTTGAATTTACATCTGCTCCTTTCTTTATAAGATCTAATACACTGTCTAAAGCCTCTTTAGGAGCTTTTATAATAACATTATGCAAAGCCGTTTTTCCATAGATATCTTTTTTATTATGATTATCAGAAAAAGAAAAATTTATGAGAAATAAAGAAATTAAAACAAGACTTCCTTTTAAAAGAAAGATTTTAAATATTTTTATAGATGCCTCCTTAGGAAGGATTTTGCATAAACCTTTATATTATTTTCTCTTTTTTGTCAATCATCTTAGTAAGATGAAAAATACAAAGTCGTATTTTTTTATTTTAAATCCCTATTTTTAAAATATAATTATTTTCATTAAATAGATATTTTTTGTATTTTTATCCTTAAAGAGATTATCAAAAAAATATTAGAAATAAGTTTTAATAATAGATTTTTCTAGTAACTAAAAACTGAGGACAAAGCTTTTTAAGAGAATTTGATAAAGGAAGAAATGAAAGACACTAAAGAGTGATAAATTTTAACTTGTATAAAAAAGTATAGAGAGCTTTTAAAAACTTATCTGAAGTTTTTTAAAACTAAATGAACTTGAAAAGATGAAATGTCTTGAGTTATCAAAAAAGAAGGAGTTTAGAACAATCATGAAAAGCTCTATCCTCTTTTTACTTTTAATGTATGAGAGAGAAAAGAAGAAAATGCGGAGCAATTTAAAATTTAAATTTCTTTGTCTTTATTGTGTGTTATATTTAGAAACTAAAAATTTGTTAAATGATCCTAGGATATATTTTTGCTGTTTTTATTGGTTTTCTTCTAGGAATTATGGGAGGAGGGGGTTCTATTTTAATTATACCTGTTTTCATTTATCTGTTAAAAATGGATCCAAAGCTTTCTATTGGACTAAGTCTGGGTATTGTTGGAATAACAAGTTTCATAGGAGTACTCAATCATTATAGAAAATCTCATGTCAGTTTTAAAACAGTTGTCGTCTTTGCTCCTTTTACAATGCTGGGAGCTTATTTATCTTCTTACATTTCTTCTTTTATTCCAGGACCTAGTCAACTCCTTTTTTTTGCAACTGTGATGTTTGCTTGCTCTCTAATGATGATTCAAGAGAAACAAAAGATAGAGATAAAAAAAAAGAACCCTTTTTTGATAGGAACCATCGCTTTTGTTATTGGAATTATTTCTGGTATTGCGGGAGTTGGAGGAGGTTTTTTAATTGTTCCCTCCTTGGTTATTCTTGTTCAGCTTCCTATGAAAAAAGCTGTAGGAACTTCCCTCGCTGTTATTTCCTTAAGTGCTTTGACAGCTTTTTCAAATTACATCACTCAATTAGAAATTCCTTGGCTCTTTTTTATCTCTTTTACTGTTTTGTCAGGAGTAGGAATTAGTTTAGGAAGTCATTTCGTACCCTATATAAGTCAACAAAAACTTAAAAAAAGTTTTGGTTTTTTTCTTATCTTGATGAGTCTTTTTATTTTGTTAACGACTTTTAGGACTCTATAAAAGCTAAAAGATAAAAAAACATTCCTTTAAAAAGGAATTAAGACACCGGAGGGCAAGAACAAAAAGGATTGATATCACCATAAGTATTTTCTATTCTAGAAACAGGAGTCCAGAATTTCCTTTCCTGAATCCAATCTAAAGGATAAAAAGCTTGTTTTTTAGAATAAGGAAAATTCCAATCTTCTTTCATGAGATCTTCTAAATTATGAGGGGCTGATTTTAAAAGACTGGCTTTTGTTTTTCCTTCTTCTATGGCTTTAATTTCTTTACGAATAGAAATAAGAGCCGAGCAAAAACGATCTAATTCTTTCTTATTTTCACTTTCTGTGGGTTCTATCATTAAAGTTCCTGGAACAGGCCAAGACATCGTAGGGGAATGAAAACTATAATCCATGAGCCTTTTAGCTATATCATCTATGGTTATGCCCGCTGTATTTTTGAATTTCCTTAAATCAATAATACACTCATGGGCCACCCGGTTTTTTGACCCCTTGTAAAGAATGCGGTAGTGTTCTTCTAGTTTTTCAGCTATATAATTTGCATTTGCCATAGCAACTTGAGCTGATTTTTTTAAACCTTCTAAGCCCATAAGTTTGATATAAGCCCAAGAAATCATAAGAATGCCAGCACTTCCATAAGGAGCAGAACTGATGGCTCCTAAATTTGTTTTTTGATCTAGATAGAAATGTCCTGGTAAAAAGTTTTTAAGTTTTTCATTAACCCCTACAGGACCTACTCCCGGTCCTCCTCCTCCATGGGGAATACAAAAACTTTTATGTAGATTCAAATGACAGACGTCAAAGCCTAAATGAGAGGCTTTGCAAAGTCCTAAAAGAGCATTCATGTTAGCCCCATCTAAATAGATTAAAGCTCCTTTTTGATGAACTTTATGGCAGATGTCTTTAACCTCTTCAAAAAAACCATAAGTGGAGGGATAAGTCATCATAAGCCCTGCAAGTTTATCTCCATATTGTTCTAATTTATTTTTTAAATCTTTAATATCAATTCGACCCTCTTTTGTACAGGAAAGAGCTTTCACTTCAAACCCTGCCATGATAGCACTTGCAGGATTGGTTCCATGAGCTGAGACCGGAATCAAACAAATGTTTCTTTGTTTTTCATTCTTGGATTCATGGTATTTTTTAATAGCTAAAAGACCCGCATATTCTCCTTGAGACCCAGCATTTGGTTGAAAAGAAAAAGCACTAAAACCTGTAATTTCACAAAGCTGTTTTTCTAATTCCTCCATGATCTGTTGATAGCCTTTTGTTTGATTTGAAGGGACGAAAGGGTGAATATCAGAAAACTCAGGCCAACTGACAGGAAGGAGCTGTGTCACGGCGTTTAATTTCATTGTGCAAGATCCTAGAGGAATCATAGAGTGAGTTAGAGAGAGTTCTTTTTTTTGCAAGCGGTGAATATAACGTGTGAGTTCTGTTTCTGAATGATAAGAATTAAAGACAGGATGCGTGAGATATTCACTCGTTCTTAAAAGCGGAGGAGCTATTCCTAAATCTTCAAGATGATTTTTTGATTCCAAATCTTTTTGAGACAAAACAGATTTTAAAACTTTTTCTATTTGAGTTAAATCTTTTAAAAGACAGGTTTCATCTAAAGTTATGGAAAAAGTCGTAGAGTTTTTATAAAAAATATTTATTTTTTCTGATAAAAAATTTTGCTTGAGTTTTTTAGCTTTTTGAGGAGAAGATATTTTAAATGAGAGAGTGTCAAAAAAACGAGAATTTAAAACTTCTAATTCTGGAAAACTTTTTAAAATATGATAAAGTTTTTTAGTTAACTCATGTATATTTAAAGCTATTTTTTTTAAATTTTTAGGACCATGATAAATTGCGTAAAAACTAGCCATAACAGCGAGAAGAGATTGAGCTGTGCAGATATTGCTTGTCGCTTTTTCTCTTCTTATGTGTTGCTCTCTTGTTTGAAGGCTCAAGCGATAAGCTTGTTTTCCATGACGATCTTTTGAAACTCCTACAATTCGTCCAGGTATCAAACGAATGAATTCTTTTTTTGTTGCAAAAAAACCCGCATGAGGCCCTCCAAAAAACAAAGGAATTCCAAAATTTTGAGAAGAACCAACCGCAACATCTGCCCCCATCTCACCAGGAGCTTTTAAAAGACAGAGGCTTAAAAGATCAACAGCTGTAATTACAAAGATTTTTTTTTGTTTCATTTCTTGAATAAAAGTTTCTATATCAATAAGAGAGCCATCTGCGAAAGGATACTGTAAAATCACCGCAAAAAAATCTTCTCCTCCTTTAAAATTTTCAAACTCTCCAGTAACTATTTCCCCCTTCCAAGAAGATCTTCGGGTTTTTATAACTTCTAGGCTTTGTGGAAAAATTCTTGAATCTATAAATACTTTTTTAGCTTGCTGTTTTTGAGAGTTCGCATTTTTGCAGAAAGTTAAAGCTTCTGCTAAAGCCGTCCCTTCATCTAAAAGAGAGGCGTTTGCTATTTCCATTCCTGTTAGATCTGCAATCATCGTTTGAAAATTCAAGAGAGCTTCTAATCGTCCTTGAGCCAGCTCTGATTGATAAGGAGTGTAGGAGCTATACCAAGAAGGGTTTTCTAAGATATGTCTTTGAATAGGTGGAGGTGTGATAGAGTTTTTATAACCCCTACCAATATAAGATTTAAAAAGTTTATTTTTTTTAGCTATTTTTTTTATTTCTTTTAAAAGCTCATATTCACTGAGAGCTTTTTCTAATGAAAAGGATTCTTTTTTGTTAACTTCCTCTGGTAAAATTTGATTCGTTAGTTCTTCAAGAGAAGAGACTTTTAAAGTTTTTAAAATTTCTAAAATATCTTGATCAGAAGAACCTATATGTCTTTTAAGAAAATTCATTTTGTTTTTTTCTTGTGCTTTTTTTGATAGTTTTTGTCAAGAAGTGCTTTTTATTTTTTTACAGAGTGTCAAATAAAATCATTAGGAACTATTTTTGCATGTATAAAGATATATGAAGGTCTTTGATTATTTAGCCTTACTTTCTTGGCAAAACTGTAAGATTCAGTTTAGGGATTTTGAGCTTTTAGCTAGAGAAAATATCAATAATCCTGAGAAATTCAGTTCTATTTTGTCTTCTTTAGAAACAAGAAATTATCTAAATTGTAATAAGAATTGGTGGAAAAAAGCAGAGCAGGATTATAAGTACTGTCAAAAAAAAAGTTACAAAATTTACTCTCCTTTCAGCAAAAACTACCCTGATCAGATTTTAAATTTTTATGATAGCGTTCCCATTTTTTTAGTTTTAGGAGAGCTAGTTTCAAATTTGACTTTTCCTATCACTTTTGTAGGAAGCCGTCAGCCTGAGGAATTGGTTTTAAATTGGATGGATGTTTATCTGCCTTCTTTTTTAGAAAGAAAATCTGTTTGTATTGTCAGTGGGGGAGCAAGAGGAATCGATCAAAAAGCCCATAAAATAGCTATCTGTTATCAAAAACCAACTCTTTGTTTTTTACCTTCAGGTTTAGACCATATTTACCCTCAAAGTCTTAAGAGTTTAAAGTCAGGAATTTTGAATCATGGAGGAGCTTTTGTAAGTTGTTTTCCTCCTTGGGAACCTATGAAAAAATCTTATTTTCATATAAGAAATTCTTTCCTGTCTTCTTATTCTAAATTGGTTGTTATTTTACAAGCTCAAATCAGAAGTGGAACTATGATTACAGCGAGAAAAGCTTTAGAATTTGCAAGTCCTATTGCTGTTTTACCAGGTCCTATCCTTTCTGCTCAATGGACAGGGAGTTTACAGCTTTTATATGACGGGGCTTATATGATAAGAGATGCGACCGATCTTTCTATTTTAGTAGAGAGTTTACAGTTGAAGAGCTTTTAAAGAAAGTTTATCTTTTATTGTAAGCATGAACTTTGAGACTTGTTAAAACTAAGGAATTAATAATATCTTCAATCGTACATGTTCTTTGAATGATATTAATGGGTTTTTTAATGCCGACTAAAAAAGGACCTAAAACCTCTCCTTGACCTAGTTGTTGGACAAGTTTATAAGCCATATTTCCTGAGTCTAAATTGGGAAATATAAGAATATTAGCAGAATCATTAAAAGTGAGTTTTGGAAAAAGTTCTTTAGATAAATCTTTATTGACAGCAATATCTGCTTGTATTTCTCCTTCTACTTTTAAATTTGGTTTCCATTGTTTAATCAGATCAACGGCTTTTTTCATTTTTAAAGGGGAACCTTGTTGATCTATTTTATCTGTGAAATTTAAAAAACTGAGTAAAGCAATCCGAGGTTTTATTTGAAAGTACTGAGCCATTTGAGCTGTGTAAATAGCAATATGTGCAAGTTGATTGGCTGTGGGTTCTATATTAAAAGCCGTGTCTGCAAAAAATAAGACTTTATTTTTTAATAAGACTAAATTCACTCCAGCTATAACGCCTCTCCCGCTTGAGCCTATAATTCTTAAGGAAGGTAAGATGCTATTTCTAAAACTATCACTAGCCCCTGTTAAAAGACCTTGTGCAAAGTTTTTATAAAGGAGCATATTAGCAAAGTAATTTGTGCTACTGAGAAGTTTTTCTGCTTCTTCTAAAGACATTCCTTTATGTTTTTTCATAAGATGGAATTCTCTGGCAAAACTTTTAAAAGAAGGATGTGTTTGAGGAGAGAGAATTTTTACTTTTTTTAAATTTGAAAAATTGCACTCAGAGATTGTTTTTTGAATCTTTTCTTCTGATCCCATTAAGATAGGTTCAAAAATTTTATCTGGTAAAACACTGTTTAAAGCACTTAAGATTTTTTTATTTTCACCTTCTGGTAAGAGGATTGTAGGTTTTTTAGTTTTTGAATTATAGATATTGACACGGTTTATCACCTCTCTTACAAAGGCACGGCTTTCACTTTGTAGAGTTTCTAATTGTTGAATGTAGTCTTTAAAATTAGAAATTGGTTTTCTAGCAGATTTACTTTCCATGGCTGCTTTTGCTACAGCCGGAGTTACGCTTGTTAAAATTCTAAAATCAAAAGGCTTAGGAATAATGTAATTTCTTCCAAATTGAAAAATTTCAGAGGAATAGGCTTTTAAAACGTTGTGGGGAACAGGTTTTCTAGCTAATTCGGCTAGGGCATGGACAGCAGCTAATTTCATCTCTAAATTGATGTACTTTGCTTGGACATCTAAAGCTCCTCGAAATAAAAAAGGAAAACCTAAAACATTATTAACTTGATTAGGATAATCACTTCGACCGGTGGCAATAATGATATCAGGCCTTGTTTTTTTTGCCAAATCAGGATGAATTTCAGGGTCTGGGTTAGCCATGGCAAAAACAATAGCTTTATCTGCCATAGTTTTAAGAATTTCAGGGGTTAAAATATCCTTTACACTTAATCCAATAAAGACATCTGCTTTATTTGTAGCTTCTGCTAAATTTCTTTTTGCTGTTTGAATTGCAAATTCTTCCTTGTAAGAATTCATTCCTTTTGTTCGACCTTTATAGATAATTCCTAAAGAATCACATAAAGTCATATTTTCTTTTTTAACTCCTAAGTGAAGTAAAAGCTTAGCACAAGAAAGAGCGGCTGCACCGGCTCCGCTAAAGACCACTTTTGTTTCAGGAATTTTTTTATTTTGTAAATAGCAGGCATTTATAAAAGCCGCCGCCGTTATAATAGCTGTTCCGTGTTGATCATCGTGAAAAACAGGGATGTCCATTTCTTCTTCTAAGATTCTTTCAATTTCAAAGCACTCAGGAGAAGCAATATCTTCTAAATTAATACCTCCGAATGTAGGTTCTAAATTTTTACAAACTGTTACAAACTCTTCAACAGTTTTAGCTTTAATTTCAATATCAAAAACATTGATTCCTGCAAATTTTTTAAATAAAACAGCCTTTCCTTCCATAACAGGTTTAGCAGCTAGAGGTCCTATATTTCCTAAACCTAACACAGCACTTCCATTTGAAATGACTGCCACTAAATTTCCTTTTCCTGTATAGTCAAAAACGGTCTTAGGATTTTCATGTATTTTTTTACAAGGTTCTGCAACTCCTGGGCTATATGCTAAAGACAGATACCAATCTGTATCTAGTTTTTTTGTAGCTTGTATTTCTAACTTTCCCGAGGGATGTTTTTTATGGTAATCTAAAGCTTCTTTCATAGGTCATCCCTAAATTATAGAACATTGATGTTTTAAGTTTTCTTATTTTCAGTGTGATGTTATTAAATTAATGATCTAAGAAAAACACCTAAAAATTAGACTAGATATTTTTTCTAATATGTCAAGTTTGTTATTTGAAAAGCCATAAAAAATTAGATTTTTCCGGGTATTATATATTTTACACCGCACAAAGCTTATAGTAACTTTTAAATATAAGGGTTTTTTGGGCTTCATTAGGGGAGAGAAAAAAGACAAAGCTTTAGTTTCTATTACCAACATTACCAATCAAAAAGAATGGCTGAAAGAGTTTTCAGTTCAAAAAAGAAAGGTCTTTGAGTCATCTCCTATCTCCTTAAAAAGTACATACACTTTAATTATTTCTTTCAAACGAGCTTACAGCTTTCAAATGAGCTGGGAAATTTAGAAAGCAAATCTTTAAAAACTTCTTACTTGTAATTTTTCTTAGCCTTTTAAAGAAAGCAGTAAATTCCTTATTTATACGTCTCTTTTAAGGCTTTATTGTTATATAAAAGAAACCCTGTTATAAAAAGTCAGAAGACTTTTCTATAGGTAAAAAGCATTTTTAAATACCCTTCCCTATTAAATTCTTCAAATACAAACTGCCTATAAAGATATGACAATACCTGTTATTAGCACAAAAAATTGAGAGAAAGGTTTTTAGATTTTCAAAAAAATGTAGTCTATCTCTAAATTAGAAGATTAGTTTTTTTGAGAATTCTTCTTTATTTTTTTAATTTCTTCTTTAGAAAAACCTGTAATACAGAAAATTCTGTAAAGACGAGAGAATAACTTGGAGTTATTTTATCATAGTTATCTTAAACTTTGTGCATGAAGTTTACTCCAGTATAAAAGTACTCTTTTCAGGAAGCTTGGTTTAGGGCAGGTTTCGATATTGATATCCTCTCCTGAAGAGAGCTTCCCTCTCAAATCTAAGGAGGCTTTTTTTATTTTCTTTTAACGTCTTGGATGTTGGGGTTTTTGATCTCTAATTTCATGATTTCAGGAATGTTTAGAAAATGTTTTAAAATCTCTGGTTTGTCTACAAAGAATTTTTTAAAAATGACATCTCTTGTCATCTAGACATAGGTTTTTTTTCTTTTTTCATTTGTTAGCTCTTGTTTTTAAATTAAGTTAAAGTCACTCATTGAGAGTTATATGCAAATTCAGTTCCAAAATGATACAAAAGTGTAAAATAATGGGATTTATATATTTAACTAAGCATAAATGGTACATTGAGTTTATTGAGAGAATTTGAAATAGTGATAAATAAAATCCTTAGTTTAGTGGATTCCTAAAAAAAAAGTTTAAAAAGTTCGATTGGAAAAAGATTAAAACACTTTCTCTTTAAATTTAACTGACAATATATCATTTATAATTAATAATTGAATATCAAAGCTTTTCTTTTTTCCATGAATAAGCTCTTGTTTGGTTAAGTCTGTAATATAAACCTCCTACTAAAAGGCTTTGGTCATAGTTTTAATATACTGATAGAAAGTTTAGCTAGTTATAATTTCTGAAATTTTATATTATTAAATGTTAAAAATTCTTCTACACTTGTTTTTATTATCTATCTTTGCTCTCCTTTCTTTTAAAAAATCTTCAAGTTTTTTGTTTTTATATTTAATAGCAAAACTCAAGCGGTTTATCCCTTTTTATTTTTTTCTTTGATATTCGCTCCCTTTTGTAATAAAGCTTTTACAACGTATACAGTTTCTGAATTCACATATTCAAAGGCGAGATTCAGAAGCATTTTCTCCATACATAGAGGATATAGAGAGTCGTAAATCCATTTTTTTGCATTTATCTTTGTTCCTGGTGTTAGTAAAAGTTCTACAACGGTTTTTCTATCATCAGAACATGTTTTATCAAAATAATGTAGATGCAAAAAAAAAAAAAGGGGGGGGGGTGTTTCCATTAATTATCTCTTATATTTACATCCGCTTCCGATTCTATTAAGAGTTTTTCAACCTCTTTGTGACAAAAAAAAGTAGCTTTATGCAAAGTGGTTTTTCTATATCTATCTTTTGTATTAACATCTTGACCCTTGTACAAGCTATGACTATCAGAAAAAGAAAAATTTACTGCAAATAAAGCAATTAAAAAAAGATTTCTTTTAAAAGAAAGGATTTAAACCTTTTCATAGAGACCTCCTTAAAATTTTGCACACACTTAAATTAATGATTTATTTATAAAGTATGAAGGATAAAACATTTATGTGTTTTTCTAGAAGTAAATTACGAAGTTATTCCTTTCTTTTTTTTAAAGGTATTTCTAAAATATCTCTATAATTTCATAAGCTAAATCCTTAGCCATATTTTCAAAGTTATCTTAATATTCATACGCTTTATTTGTTATTAAAGTTTTTACAAATCCTATATTAGCTTCTACAGAGATAAAATGCAAAACAGTTAGCTTATCTGAATCTTTTGTATTTAGCTCTGCTTTTTTGTTAACAACTATTAAAAAAATTTTTAAACTTATTTTGTAAAATTTTTAAACGTTTGTAACAAATTTGTCCTTTTATTTTTATTATTTATTACATATTCAAAATTATAATAGATGGGGGGGTGTTTGCATAATTATCTTTTGTATTTATCTCCCTCCGTTTTCTATTAAGAGCTCTATAAGCTCTATTTTATGATATCTAGTGGCATGATGGAAAGGAGTTAGTCCATAGTTATTTGTTGCATTTGGGTCTGCTCCCGCTTCTAGTAAAGGTTTTACAAGCTCTATTTTAATATATATAATGGCAAGATGCAGAGGGGTGTTTCCACTGTTATCTTTTGCATTTGGGTCTGCTCCTGATTCTAGTAAAGCTTTTACAAGGTCTTTGTTACCAAATCTAGAGGCAAAATGGAGAGGGCTGTTTCCACCGTTATCTTTTACATTTGGGTCTGCTCCCGCTTCTAGTAAAGCTTTTACAAGGTCTTTGTTACCATAGTAAGAGGAGGCATAAATGAGAGGGGTGTTTCCACCGTTATCTTTTACATTTGGATTTGCTCCCTTTTCTATTAAATCAGTTATAGCTTTTAAATCATTAGATAGAGAAGCGAGATGAAGAGCTGTATTTCCATACTTAGAATCCTCAGCAAAAGAAGAATTTATGAGAAATAAAGGAATTAAAAAAAGACTTCTTTTTAAAAGAAAGGATTTAAATTTTTTCATAGAGACCGCTTTAATTTTTATACTTAACTTAACTTTAATGTTATTGTAAGTAGTTATAGTAAATTTAAGAAAATTTTACTGATTTCTTTTTAAAGTGGAAAAAACTATTAATTTTTATTTTAATATTGTTCCTCTCAGATTTTTTAATCCTAAATTTTGATGAAAAAGTACCGAAAAAGTTTTCTATGTCATAGGGATAATTAGACTAATATCTTGGATTTCTTAGATAAAACAAGCCTATTTTGCTAAAACATTATTTTTTAGTAGATATACCTGGCATGGTTTTAAATAGGAATATCAATTTAAACAAGCATTTTGTTACTCTGTTTAGAGAGATGATCGAGAGGGGTTTGTCCATAGATATCTCTTGCATTGACACCCACTTTGGAAATAAGTTCACTCATACTTTCTAAATCCAATCCTTTATTGTTTTCATAAGCTTCTTTAATAGCTTTTTGTAAATCTGTGTTTTCAAGAGAGTAGGCAAAAGAGAAATTTATTAGTAATAAAGTAACTAAAAAAGATTTCCCTCTAGAAATAAAGTTTTTAAACCTTTTTATAGATATACCTTCACTACACCTTTATATTAATTTCTCTCTTATGTAAACAAATCTATAAAATTTACCGATTCTTTTAAAGGAACTTTATACACTCTTAAATGTGAAAAATTCCTCTACACTGATTTTTAGACGTTTTTCTATTTTGATTAGCTCGCTTCTTAGTTAATAATTCTATGAGAACTTCATTACCAGATTGTATAATATAAAGCAGTTTATCCATAAGTATCTCTTACATTCATCTCTGCTCCCGGCACTAGTAAAAGTTTTAAAAGCTTTAGTTTCTATTACCAACATTGCCAATCAAAAAGAATGGCTGAAAAAAAAAATTGTTCTATCTAGCTTTTTATTTCTTTTTTAGTTTAAGAATCTCATCTTTATGATAAACTTGTTACTTTTATAATTATAGAAATATCCACACCTAACTCCAGTAATTTTAAGGTCTGTTCCCTTTTTTCTACTTGTCTGCCTTTTTCTATACCTTGTTTCATACCTTTTTCTATACCTTCCTGTTTGCTCTTTGCATGCCTCTTTGTCTGCCTTGCTCTATAACTTCTTGGATTCCTTCTTGTCTATCTTGCTCCTCCCTTCTTCTATCCAACTCCGTCTATCTAATCTATAATCTATCTTCCAATGTTTTAAAACACGTTTTAAGATATCTGGTTTGTCTACAAAGAATTTTTAAAAAAACAACATCTCTTTTCATCTTTCATAATTTTTTCTTTTTTTATTTTATATCTCCTTAGGGATTTGTTTTTTACATTCATTTAGACTTAATTAATGTATTTTTTGATTCTCTTTGATAAGAGTTCAAATTTCTTTAACTTCTAGTGAAACTGACATAAAATCTCCTTTTTTTAAAAATTATAATACTACAATGAAATAAAAAAACCTATAGAATAAAGAGCTTTTAGTCTCTTTAGGAAGTAAAGAGATTCAAGGCTTTTTTGTAAGATTTACAGTTACTTTTGTCCGGCAATTCACTCTGACTGAGTGAGTTATTTTATAAAGGAATAAAGTTTCATTCTTAATTAATAAACGAGCTTGAAAGAGAATTCCTTTTCATAAAATAAGTTTCTTTTTCTACCATTGATATAAAAAATCAAAAAATATTCATTTCTGATTTTAAGAAAAAATTATGTTACAAAGTTAGTTCAATGAAAAGATAAAAAAATAGGTACTCATTAAGAATATAAATAGTCATATATCTTCTTTTATTTTCTATATTTGATTGCTTTATACATTATAATATAAAACAATTTTCCTAAATTTATAGACTCTAGCTTTTATATTTTTAGAACAATAAAGATTTTCTAAAAAAAAAGAGAATATCTCTAAAATTAGAAGACTAGATTTTTTAAGAATTCTTCTTTAATTTTTCAATTTCTTCTTTAGAAAAACCTGTAATTTTAGATATAAAAGCTATCTCTACTTTTTCTTTCAGCATATTTAA
>JACOND010000013.1 GCA_014323935.1 Bdellovibrionales bacterium | reverse complement strand
TCAGAGGATGAGAGAATGCAAGAGTTAGCCTATGATGAGTACCGCAGGAAGATGGATTATAGATTAGACATACAGGATTCGAAGGAAGAAGGGTTTGAACAAGGTAAACAAGAAGGTATAGAAGAAGGCAGACAAGCAGAAAAAAGGGAACAGACCTTAAAATTACTGGAATTAGGTATAGATATTTCTACAATTATAAAAGTAACAGGTCTTTCAAAAAGTAAGATTCTTAAACTAAAAAAGAAATAAAAAACCCTATGTTACTTCTTCATAGGCAGTTCGTATTTCAAGAATTTAAAGGGATGTTTAAAAGAGTGTTTTTTTTTAGAATTTGAAAATCTTGCCTTTTCTCTGTTAAAATAAGAAAGCTGACTATTGAACTTTGTTTGTAAAGCTCCACATCTCTTAGTTCTTTTACTTCTTTCCAGACCTAGCCTTTTCTGCCTTCTCTTTTTTGCTTCTTTCTCTCTAATAACCTTCCTTTAACATCAGGAGGACATTCCTAAACTAAAACAACAAATCATCTCATTAATCCAATTCTTTGTTTCCTTAATCTTATTTAAGACCATTAAATAAAGTGCTAAATTTATACCAATCAATATAAACTCTTATAGCAAAAAAGATATTTTATCAATTAGGAATTTTGGGGGTTATATATTTGACCAGCTAAACTTCTTATCAGTATATTAAAACTATAGGAGGTGACAATAAGTATTTTAGCCTTCTTTCTAGGTGTAATAGCAGGAAGGTTTTTTGTTTTAATTTTTAAATTACTTTTATTGTTAAGAGTAATTTTAGGAATTGGTCAAAGCATTTATTACACGATAAAACAAAAAAAAGGAGTAAAAAATGAGATATATAATATCATTATTGGTACCATTAAATGCATATTCCTATGCACCTAATGATATACCAGAAGAAGAATTAGTTCAGGAAGAATTAGTTCAAGAAGCATTCAGTCTTAAAATTGCAAGTCCTTTTGCTTGTGCTTTTATGGCATTTAACATAATTGTAAGTGAAGTTGAAGAACATAGGAGAATAACTTATCATGACTGGAAACAGCTTGATAATTTATTAGAAGAAGGAAGACTAACAAAAGGTGAACATAAGTGGTATGTCAACCATTATAAAGCTTATGATTCACATGTAGCTAATTGGGAAAAAATGACCAATACAAGCATGTTAGCATGTTCAATAACCTTGAGCTTTTAATGTCTTTAGAAAATTATATAGGGTTATTGTTTATAATTGTAATTTTAAATAATAATTACAATTATTATAAATTAAAAAAATTAATAAAGGAGAAAAAAAATGATAAAAATTTAAAAGTTGGAAAAGAATAAAAAAAGAAATCTTTTCTGACAAGAAGAAAGAAATTATTTAATAGCAAAACTTTTTATCAGTCTATTAAAGTTATAAGAGATGAAAATGAGTCTTTATAGGGGATATATATTACAGAGCTTATTCATGGAAAAAAGAAGACTTGGATATTTAATTAGAAAGTAAATTCAAACAAGTAAACACTTCATTTAGGCTTAAACCTAAGGATTTTACTTATATTTATGGTTAGTTAAATATATAAATTTCATGATTTTACACTTTTGTATCAGTTTGAAGTGAATTTGCAGGTAACTATAAAGGAGTGACTTTAATTTAAAAACGGAATTGAGGAAGGTTTGCCAAAAATCCTATCTAATTTAATTTGATAAAACCAATTGGAAGCAACAACTGTTTAGAGATTTTTACTCTCTATAAAAAGTACATGGTAAGCTTTTTTAAAGAATACAAATCCTACTTTTTTACCTCCTAAATACTGTTTTAATTTTCTGTTTTTGAATTTAAAAGCTTTATCTTCTAAAAAAAAATTGTTATGATAGTTTCTTTAAATTAAAAAGGAGGCTTTCATGTTTGGAATGAATCAAAAAATGATGGAAACTTTATTAAAATCTCAAATCAGTAAATTAAAAAAGGTTCAAGTTGAAATTGAACAGGATAATCAAACAAAAAAATGTCAAATTTTAGATCAAAAAATCCAACAAGGCTCAGCAAGTTTTCAACTTAAAGATAAACAATCTGGAGAACTGTTTAAAATTCATTTTCGTCTTTAAACTAAAAATTCTAAATTTGTTCCACGTGGAACATTTTTAAAATAAAGAAACTTACTTGAAAACACATTTCCTTTTTGCTATTTTAAAAAAATGTCTGCCTTAATTTTATCTTTTAAAAAATCTTTAGAAATTGCCCCTAAGGTTTTAAAAGATATAAGTTTGTATTTTGGATTTTATTTTTTAGCTTTTTGTGTTTTCCTAATCATACTATTTTCATTTTCTAATTATGATTTAAATTTTAAATTTACTTTTCTTAATGGTCTATTTGTCTTTTCTAAAGTTTTTACAGTTTTTATGATTCCCTACTACTGTTACGTTTATACTTATAACCAAAGGGTTCCTTTTTGGAACTTCATTTCTGAAAACGTAAGCCCAGCCATTTTAGCTCATATAAAAGCCTTTTTTATTATCTTATTTTTTTTAATTCTTTTAATTATTCCTGGTATTTATAAAACCATTCGTTTTTCTTTTTTAAATGAATCTGTGTTTTTTGATAAAGAAAGATCTGGATCAGCTTTAAAAAAGGCAGATCAAGCCTCTCGTTCTTATTTTTTACCCCTGCTTGGATTTTTAATTCTAAAAACATTTTTTACGATTTTTACTATACCCTCTCTTCTTAAATTTTTTAGCTCCTTTAACTCAATCTTTCTGGTAAATTTAAATTTATTCATTTTTATTGTTATAATTTTTTATTTAGCTTGTTTTGTGAATATATGGAAAACTCTCTTTTACTTTGAAATAAAAGAAGCTAAAAATCAAGCTATCTCGCTATAATAGTTGATTTAAGCCTTTGCTTCTAGCTTCGAAAATATCTTTTATTCTTTTTCTTTTTTTACAATATATCTACACAATTTCTTCTTTTTCTCTATAATTGTTTATTATGTCAGAGATTCAAATTTTAGAAGTTGGACTTAGAGATGGATTTCAAAATGAAAAAAAGCAACTCTCTTTAGAAGAGAAGGTTTTTTTTGCAGAACAACTTGCAAAAACAGGGCTTAAAAGAATTGAGTTAGGGTCTTTTGTTTCTGCAAAGTGGGTTCCTCAAATGAAAGATTCAAAAGAATTAGTGACCCATATTTTAAACAAACAAAAACAAGGTCTTTTAGACAGTCAAATTCAATTCTCTGCCCTTGTTCCCAATCAAAGAGGCTTGAGGGATGCTTTAGAAACAGGGATTAAAGAGATTGCTATTTTTCTATCAAGTACTGACTCTTTTTCTCAAAAAAACATCAATCGTTCCCGAGACTTAGCTTACCAAGCTTATAAAGAGTTATGCAAAAAAGCCTTGAAAGAAAAGCTTAAAATAAGAGCTTATCTAAGTGTTTGTTTTGAATGTCCTTTTGAAGGAAAAGTTAAAGCAGAAGAAGTTTTAAAGTGGGTTAAAAAAATTAAAGATTTAGGAGTTTATGAAATTTCCATTAGTGATACAACAGGTAAAGCTCGTCCTCAAGACGTCAACAATCTCCTAATCCTTCTTTTAAAACATATTCCGAAAGAAAAATTAGCCTGTCATTTTCATAATATCCATGGAATGGCTCTCAGTAATGCCTGGGTCGCTTATCTGAGAGGAATCAGAGTTTTTGATGGAAGTTTAGGGGGTTTAGGAGGTTGTCCCTATTCTCTCGTTCATTCAGGAAATATAGCAACAGAATCTCTTCTCTATCTTTTTAAAGGATCTCAAGATCCTATAATTCCTAAGCTTTTAACTTTAGCTAAAAAACTTCAAAAAAAATTTCAAAAAAAACTGGAATCTCCCTTATTGCACTCTCCTTATTATAAATAAAACCTAGAAATTTTCTTTCTCAAAAAGAATATTAACAAACAGACTCAAGTTTTGATATTTGATAAAAAAACTTGTTTTTACAAAAGACTTTTTAATTCTTTTGACTTAGATGAGAGTTCTGTAATTTTTTTCAAAGTTGAGTCCTGAAGATTTTCTACATTTCTAAGAACCTGAAAAGCTAACTGTCTTACCTTAGAATCAGAATCTTCAAAATATTTCAAAAAACTCAGTTGAATTTCTGGATGTAACCATTTCAAATTTAACATACTCTCTAAAGCCTTCTTTTTAATACCAAGATCTTTTTCTTCTTTAAAAGCTAAAAAACGATAATGGATTCCTATATCTTTAATATTTGTATTCTTTGATAAGGTTTCTATAACAGCAAAAAGAAGTTCTAAATGTTTTTTCTCTCGGCGTTCTAAAATCTCATAAAAATAGTATAAAGTGGAATCTGAAAAATAGTTACTATTTTCAAAAATACGAAAAGTCTCAATAAAAAATTCTGACTTCAAATCAGGTCTTTCTATATACTTAAGTAAATGCTTTTGAGCTTCTCCTCCTGTAATATTAATTTGCTTCAAACTCCAAAAAAGCTCCTTACTTAATTCATCGCTCGCTTGAAGCAAGAGAGATGTCAAATCAGATTGAACATCTTCATAAGGTGTTTTTAAAAAACCAAGAACTTCTATAGCCTCCTTTCTTAAAGTTGCTGAGTTAGAAAATAAAAAATCAGCAATTTTTCTATGTGTTTCATAACCAGAGGCTGAAGTTTGTCCTAAAGCTCTTAAACTGTAATACAACACTCCTTCATCGGAAGAATTTAAAAGGTCTTCAAGGGTATCAATCGTCTTTGCTTCAGGCCAAATATGTGCTAAGGTGTTTAAAGCTTGATAACACATTCCTATTTTTTTATTTATAGACTCTGTTTCACAGTGTTTTAAAATATCTTTTTGCCAATCAGGAGCAATAACTCTCAGTTTTTCAAAAATCAGGAGAGACCAAAGACCATTGACATAATCTTTTGATAGATCTTCTTTTGAAACATAGAGTTCTCCTGGAACAATTTGTTTTTGTTCCAATAAAGTTAGTACAGAGCTATAGGCCTCCTGATCTGCTGGCTTTATAATATCTAAGAGAGTGAGTTTCTTTTGTACGAACAAATCAAAAGGGTCTTTCCACTGAAATTTATCTAATAAAGAATAAAAAATCATCCGAACAAAGGGAAGAGGATTTAAATCTTTTTCATAAGATATAAACTCTTTAGCTAAAGACTCATTTGTTCTTATAGATCGAAAGACTCCTCGACCAATTCCCTCTTGAATATCCTTCTTATTATTAGATAGAAAATGATCTATGGCAAAAAAGGCAGACCCTGATTTTCCTGAGTGAAAAATATTTTCTAAAGCCTGCATTCGAGAGGAAAAAGAGATATTTTTATCATAAAGAAGACATTTGTTTTCAAAAAATATTTTTTGCTCCTCATCTTCATGAGACAAAGAAATTCTAGCCTGATTCAAAGTAAAAACATTTCTTGGAAGATGTCGAAAAAGCTCTATATTTTCTTCTCTTTTATAAGATTCTGAATCCAAATAATTTGCATAACTCCCAAATTTTTCATTGATAGAGCGAAAATACTTTTTTAAAGGATTCCTAATATGAGGTCCTAAAGGACTTAATTCATTAAAACCATAAACTGTATGAGAGCCAGAAAAAATAAAATTCATTCTTTCATAAAAAGGAGCTTCTAAAGAGGAATAACGAGCTGCAACAACTCTTTCTGCAACATTTCTAGCCATACCATCATCTAGTAAAACTTGAAGATATTCCTCATAAGTTCGACGATCTTTACTTTTACTAGCTAAGGTATTGCAACCAAATAAAAAGATCTCTTTAACTTGTGATAAAATTCCAGAACAAGTCTCATTACAACTTTGTTCTTCCATCAATTCTGTAGGAAGGGTGTAACCTGATTCTCCAAAAAAAGTTCCCCCAAAATGACCAGAAATAACCAAAATATCACAATGTCGCTCCTTCCTGCAAGCTTCATTAAACCAATGAGAGTTATAACCTTTTTGGGGGTTTTCAAGAGCTGGAAGCAACTCTACAAAGTCAAAATCTTTGGATGATAAAAATTCTTGAAAAGTTTCGATTTCATCTGAAGAATTTATCGTAATAGAGCAGACTTGATAACGAGCTAAAGAAAGGAAGGGACTTAGAAAGAAAAAAAGTAAGAAAAAAATCCTTAGCAACATAAACTTTTATTTTAACATAGAAAAATCAGATTCCCATTTTTTTTTAAGAACCTAGTCTTTTTAGCTTATCTATAATAAAGAAGCTCTGTTATTAAACCATAGCCTTATTAGCACAAGGAAATAGCTCTGAAGAAATGTTCAAGTACCTAAAAGTTATTGGATTAACACTCTGAAAAGTTTGGATATAGACCGCTTCTGGTGATTTTTTTATTGAGTCAGGAGCTTTTTTACAGGAAAAAACCTTATTTATCCTCTTTTTCTAAGTCTCTAGTAATATCATTAATTTGTTTTCAAACTTAGAAAACAAAACTTCTTGCAGTTATTTTTCAGAAAAGCCCATCACACAAACTTAATATTTCTGGAAAATAAATTTGGGCTGGATATTAAATTTACTCTAACTTATATCTTCTTCCTAACAGATAATGGCGGGATAATTAAATTGTAAAAATTTTTCAATTTATCAATTATGTTTAAATATTTAAGCTTTATCTTTTTCATCATAATCTTTCCTTCTTGTTCAGATAAGGATTTTAAAAAACAAACAGTCGAGCAAAAAAACAGTGTTTTTTTGAGTTTAACACAGTTAAAACAGATTGGTTAAAATCTTATCCTGAAATTCATAAAGAATTAGAAAAAATAATTGATTCTAAGAAAAAAGAAATCAAAAAAGAGGCTAGCGATTTTCATGAAGAATTTCCAAACAGCCAACTTTTACCTTATAAATTGAATTTAGAAAATCTTAAAAAGTTTAATAGTGGAGACTTAATAGTGAGTGTTAGAGCAAAAATTTCTAATTATACAGGAGGAAATCATAGTAATGTTGAACACATAACTTGGAATTGGAATAAAAATCAAAAAAAGTTTTTATCTTTAAGTGACTTTATTAAAACAAAAGCTCAGTTTGAAAAAATGAAGACTGATATAAAACAAGCAATTTCAAAGCTCCCAAAAGTAGAATCTAGTGTAAAAGACACAAACTGGTTTGATGAAGGGATTACAAAGCTACAAGATATTAAAACTTGGAATATAGATGGAGATAAATTTGTTATTACTTTTGATCCTTATCAAATAGCTTCTTATAATGTAGGCATCATTGAAGTGTCTGTTCCTAAGCCTTAGTTTTTTCTAAGGACTTGAAAATTTAAGCTTTTTTGCTTAGATTAGATTTTAACTTAAAACAGCACCTATTCATTTCAACAAGAAGAAATGCAATTCTTTTTCATGTTTAGCATTTCGAAAATTCCCAATCTTCTGCTAAATGGAAGTGACAATAAGACAATTTAGAAAGCCTAATTATTAGAATATGAATTTTTAAACTTGAAGATGAGAGTCTAAAGCTTGGTTATGTTCTTCCCAATCTGGCATCACTGTTTCTAAAAAATGATAAAACTCTTTAGAATGGTTAAGATGCTTTAAATGACAGAGTTCATGCATGATAATATATTCAATACAATGGGAGGGCAGAGCTATCATTTCTGGATTTAATAAAATAGTGCCTTTTGCATTACAACTCCCCCAGCGTCTTTTCATATATCTCAAATAAAAAGAAGGTCTAGGAATATTGTATTTTTTAATTTTTTGATAACATTTTTCTAATTTTTTAGCTAAAAAAATCAAAGCTTCATTCCTATACCATTCTTCAATGAATAAACTGATTCGTTTTTTTTTATTACTATCATGAACATAAACTCTAATTATTTTTTTCTCTTTTATAATTTGCTCTTCTTGAAAATCTTCCACTTGAATCACTTTAATTAAATAATCCTGACCCAATAATTTTAAAGTGTGTCCGTTTTTATACTCTCTTTTTTTTTCTATTCTTGCATACTTTTCTTTTAACTGTTTTTCAATCCAAGGAGATTTAAGTTCAATCAACTGTTTAATTCTACCAAGAGAAGTTTTATAAGGAGCTTTAACTTCTACTTTTTTATCAGGATGAACATAGATTCCTATTGTTTTTCTATTTGAAAATTTCACAGAAATAAAAATGTTCTGAAAAGATATTTTTTTCATAAATTTATCCTTTTTTACAATCTTATATTTTTATCAGCAAAAACATTTCCAAACTTCTTTAATTTCCTTAATTTGCTATAAAAATAAACAAAAAAAGATTCTTTTTTTTAAATCTTACAAAGATTTTTATTTATCTTTCTGTTTTCTTACTTTTTCCCCCAAATTCCTTTCAGCTGTTCTAAGCTTTTTGAAAGTCCTCCTTATTCCTCCTGTAACCCTTTTTTATAATATATTACTTTACTATTCTCTATAATGACTCTTAGCTGTTCTAATCACTTCTCCTAAAATATCATCTAAAGTAGAAAAGTCTATTTTCCTGTCGTTAAGATAGTCTTCTATATCGTTTTTCATATCATTTTGAATGTCTTGGTTTTTAAACCAATCCACAACAGTATGTTTTTCAATGATCTCCTCAATAATAAGGCTCATATCTGCTAGCAACTCTTCTTTGAGATTGTTTTTTGAAGCAAGAGCCTTTTTCAATATGCCATAATAAGCTTTAGCCTTATCGCTATTTTTTAAGGATGGAGGAAGAGAGTCTCCTGTTCTAGTTAAGGCTTGATCTTTCAACTCTTTTGCTTTTTGTAGGAATTGAATTTCATTGATTCTACCCTGTTGATACTCATCTAAAGTCTCTTGAATGAGTTTAGAAAGCCTTTTATAAAACTCCTTATCTTTTTCCTCATGAACGGCAATATACTTTTTTACATGATTAAAAATCATGAGAGCTTTCGACCTCGTATTTTTATTTTCCAACTTGCTATCAAAATCTTTATCATAAATCTGAGTTTCAGGAATGATTGTTTGGGCTTCCTCAGCTTGTACATAGGTATTTAAGAGTTTTTCAATTTTTGGCTCATAGTCTTTGTAATTAACAGTTTCTGCAGAAACCTCTTTAATATGCTTTTTTAATTTAAGAAAAAACTGCAACTCCTTTTTATATTTTTTAATTTCAGAGTCTTCAGTGTTTTTTAAAAAATCAACGGAAGAAAAAGCCTGATGCAATACATTTCCAAATCTTGAGAGTTTTTCATAAAACTGCTCTCTGCTCTTTTTAGTACTTAGTGTACTTTCATAAGTACTTAAATCTTTCTTATCGTTGTCAAAATCAAATAAAGAAGTTAAATCAGAGTAATGCTTGGGGAGTTTTTTAATTTCCTCTTTTAAATCATGAATGGCATTTGAAACTTCTTCTCTTTCAAAAAAGTCCATTTCAAACTCTGAGTTCTCTTTTTTAGCCATGTCATCATAACATTTTACAGCTTCTAATAATTTTTTTAAATTGCCCTGATAATCAATCACATAAGCAAAGTTTTTTTTCTCAAAAACACGGTTCACTCTAGCAACAGCTTGTAAAAGCGTATGAGCTTCATTAAACTTTTTATCTAAATAAAGGACAGTATTTCTAGGAACATCAAAACCAGTTAAAAGTTTATTAACAACAATCAAAATATCAATTCCCTCATGACTATCAAAACTAGAAATCATCTCTCTTTCATATGTTTCATAATTTCCTCCAAAGCTTTCTTTTATCTGTCTTTCATACTTTTCCAAAGCGGTTTCCTCATTTGAAACACTTGTATGCCCAGCTCTATCATCTGTTTTAGAAATAATAACAGCCGTCAAAACTTCAGCTAGCTCATCAAAATGCTTTTTATATTTTAAAGCCATAGCTATAGAGTTTGTTGCAAGTTGAGCTTTAAAACCTGTACCTTTCCATATTTTAGAAAAATGAGAACTAATATCCATAGCAATCATAGAGACTCTTTGATCTGTTTTATCCAATTGGTTTTTGTTTCTATATTTTTGTTTTAAATCTCTTTTTTGCTGATTTGAAAGACCTTGAGTGATTCTTTCAAACATTCTATCTAATAAATGAGTTGTAACGGTTTGAGAAACCACCCTTCCCTCATACAAAATAGGTACAATAACCTTATCCTCTAAAGCGAAGCGACTTGTATAAGTATGAAAATAATTTCCAAATTTGCATCTTGTATCTTTTTCCTTTTTTGTTAAGGGCGTACCTGTGTAGGCAATAAAACAAGCTTTAGGGAATGTCATTCGAACTTTTGTATGAGCTACACCGTATTGAGTTCTATGGGCTTCATCAATTAATGCAATAATATTTGTAGAATCTAAAACCGTATTTTTAGATTTAATAACTGTTTCAAATTTAAAAATGGTCGTTGCAATCACTGTCGCTTTTGAGGATTTTAAAAGTTCAACAAGATGTGGTCCATTTTTTGCTTTTTTTAAAGAAATTTGACAGTTTTGAAAGGTTTTATAAATTTGTGTATCTAAATGCTTCCTATCCGTGATAAGTACTATTTTAGGATTTTTTATTTTTGGATCCATAGCAATTGATTTAGCAAGCATGACCATAGACAGAGATTTACCACTTCCTTGAGTGTGCCAAATCACTCCATCTGGTCTTTTCTTGCCATCAGGGACACTTGTGATTTTTTCAAGTGTCTTTTTAACTGCAAAATACTGTTGGTAACGGGCTATTTTTTTAACCCCAGCATCATAGACAATAAATTTTTCAATAAATTCTATCAATCTTTCAGGCTGGCAGAGTCCATACAAGATGATATCTTGATGAGTAAGCTCTCTAGGGGCTTTTCTATCAAATTCTTTCTTTATTTTATTATATCTAATATTTGAAAAAAGCTTTTTTTGTTTGTCTTTTGATAAAGGGGTATCAATTAATTTTTGTAATCTCGGTTCACTTTCCTCTTTCCAAGAACACCAGTACTTCATGTCGGTTCCTGTCGTTCCATACTTACAGTAATTTTTTTTATGACTAGGACATACAGCGATTAAAATTTGAGAAAAAACAAAAAGATGAGGAATTTCATGTTTTTTTTGATTTCTAATATGCTGTGAAATAGCTTCTTCTATGGGATCAGTGATAGCAGGGCTTTTACATTCAATAATAACAACAGGGATGCCATTGATAAAAAGGATAATATCGGGGCGTCTGTGTTGCTCATTAAAACGCTTTGTTTCCACATTGTATTCATCTGTAACATGATAAGCGTTATTTTCAGGATTTTCCCAATCAATATAATTTAAATCATAGCTTTTATTATTTCCTTTGATTGTTTCTACAAAGCTTGTTCCTAGTGTCAATAAATCAAAAATTTTTTCACTGGTAGGAATAAGCCCTTCAAAAGGAAGGTCTTTTAATTTATTGACAGCATTTGTAATGTTATATTCAGAAAAATCACATAGCTCTCCCTTATACTGAATACGGTTTATTTTTTTTAACTGCTCTCTTAAAACATCTTCTAATAAAACATTTCTAGTACTGTTTTCACGGTAGTTTAAAGCCTCTTCTGGTGTGAGATAAGACCATCCCATATTTTGCAAAAGCTTTAGAGCAGAAATTTGAGAAAATTCTTCCTTAAAAGAAGGTCGTATCACTTTATAGCCTTTCCGGTAAAAATTAATTTATTTCCATACATTAATTTATAAAATTACTGTATCTCAGTTTCTAGTTAAACTTTAACATTAAGGCTTTTTTTAATTCCGTTGATAGGCTTTCACAAATTCCTCTTCAAAAAGCCCTGTTATGTCTAGAAATTAAGTCTAACCTTTTTATCTCAAATAGTTCGGTTTATCATTACTCCACCTGCTTTAAGCTCTCCTCCTGGCTTAACTTATCAGAAGGCTCCTATAATTCTTATAACCAGATAAACTTGCATGATTTTTTCTCATTAGTTTTATCAGATTCTTTTATAAAATAATAGCAAAACTCTTTAAAATCAACTCAATCCTCATGTTCTGTTAGGACAGCAACTTCCATTGAAATGCTTAAATAAATACTTTTAGAGCTTAGTTTTAAAAATAAGAATCTTTGATAATTTGGTATCATACTCCCAACAACATAGAACAACTAAAAGGGAGTTTATTACCGAATAGTCTAGACTAAAAGGGAGTGTAGGTCTTTTTAGTCTTTACTTTTTTATCCTTTTTTAATATATTTTGATTTACTTAGCAGTTTTTATTTTTTTGAAAAATAAATTACTATAAATATTATATTTGTAATCCATTTTATGAAAAAGCCATTAAAAAGATACCTTTCTTCCTATTTATTAAAAGATTTAAAAAGTAAAATTCTAGTTATAACAGGAGCTAGACAATCCGGCAAGACCACTTTATCTAAACATTTAGGACTAGCTTTTGATTATTTAAACTATGACAATAGAAAGCACCATAAAATATTAATTGAAAGATCATGGGATAGAGAAAAAAAATATATTATTTTTGATGAACTCCATAAAAAAAAGCATTGGAAGAGATGGTTAAAAGGAATTTATGATACAGAAGGTTTGCCTCCAGGAATGATAGTCACAGGTTCTGCTCGATTAGATACTTATAAAAGAATGGGGGATTCTCTTGCTGGACGGTTTTTTCATTTTCGTCTTCATCCTTTTGATGTCAAAGAGATTGTAAATCTAAACCTGGCTAAACCTGAAATTGCTTTAAACCAATTGCTTGAATTTGGAGGTTTTCCTGAGCCTTTTTTAGAAGCAAAAACTTCTTTTTATGGAAAATGGAAAAAAACACAACTAGATGTTATTTTAAAACAGGATCTTATCAGTTTAGAAAATGTGAAATCTCTTTCTTCTATAGAAACCCTTGTTCAATTATTACGGGATAGAGTGGGTTCTCCTCTTTCTTATGTTTCTCTTGCAGAAGATCTCAACTGTTCTCCTAAAACAGTAAAAAATTGGTTACAAATTTTGGAAAACTTGTATGTTATTTTTAAAATAAACCCTTGGCATAAAAACATAGCCCGCTCTTTAGTCAAAGCTCCTAAATACTATTTTTATGATACTGCACAAGTGCGAGGCTCTTCTTTAAGACTGGAAAATCTATTAGCTTGTACTCTTTTAAAGGAGATTCATTTTCGTGCGGATGTTCAAGGTCAAGACTATGAACTCTTTTATTTAAGAAACAAAGATAAAAAAGAAGTGGATTTTTTAATTGTTAAAGATAGAATACCTCTTTGTATGCTAGAGCTTAAAAGCTCTAAAGATACCTTATCTGACGGATTGAATCTATTTTTAAGGCAATTAAAAAATGTCAAAGCCATTCAATTGGTTCAAAACCTTGAAAGAGAAAAAACTTTTCCAAACGGAGCAGAAATCAGAAAAGCCAGCTCATGGCTTTCGAAAGTAAGTTTTTAATTCCAGTCAATCCCTGTTGTAAGTCCTTCTTTTATAAGCAGAGAATTTCAATCTCCTCAATTACTTATCCTCTTCAAGTATCAGAGCAATTTCTTTTTATAACTTTTTAACCAGTTTTATTTTTGAGTCGATTTAATGATTATTTGGATTTCATTTATCAATTGTGTTTTTATCATAATTAAGCAACTCTGCCTCCCGTTTTTTGTAATTCAAGAGATAGCTTTACCTTTAACTTAAAAACATTCTCTATATGATTTGAAATTTTATTCATACTCCATTTTTTTCGTTTCGCTACAAAATCAGAAACAGCTTGTATGGATAAGCCGGATTTATTAGAAAAACTTTTAAGACCCATTGCCTTGATTGTTTCACGAAGAGCATCTTCTAAGCTCAATTTTTCTTTTTTAATAATATTCATTAAATACAAACAAGCATATTTAGAGTTTTTAAATTTTTGAGCTAAAACTTTGTCATAACTTTTATATCTATTAGCCATAATACCTCCAGTATTCCTTCGCTTTTTTAATATCTCTTTTTTGTGTTTTTTTATCTCCTCCAATTAATAGGATTATTTTATTTGCATCTTTTCCAAAATAAACTCTCAATCCACTTGAATAATGTATCTTAACTTCAAAAACTCCATCCCTTAAACTTTTTACCGAATTGTTAAAATGACCTTTAGCAACTCTTTGAATGTATCGATCTACAACAACTTGTTTTTTTATATCTAAGCTTGATATCCAATCTACAATAGGAGATCTACCGTTTTCTTTTATATGATAATAAATATTTTTTTTCACTTCCACACATTACCATTTTAATAAACACATATAAATAAGTAGTTTGTCAATTTTTTTTCATTATATTAGAAAAGATTTCTACTTTTTACTTTATTTCATCTAAAAGCTTTTTCTTCTCCACTTCAGAAACTTTATCCATTAATTGATCATATTTATTTTCTATTTCTTTAAATAATTTTTTTTTAGTTATTTTGTTAATGGGCTTATTCATGAGCTATCTCCTTTTTTTTTGCTTTTCATATTTTGAGAAAAGATATTTTAGGGTTTTCATCTCTCGATTCCATGTTGATATCTGTTTCCAACTCTTTAAGTTCTGATAATTCACTTGATCTTTCTTCAATTTGAGAATGTAAATATATTGAATATTTTGTCATTAATTCATCAATTAAATTACAATCTTTGCTTTAATTTTACTAAGTTCTTTTACGTGTTTTGAGTGAATATCTTTATCTATGCCTTTTTATAATATCTTTAAGAAAAATAGTTCAATAGTTCTTTCAATAACTATTCTAAAGTTTTTAATAAGAGAACCTGCTTGTGTATCATATTTTTCTCTTCCTTATTCTTCTAATTTGTTTTTTGCTTTAGACAATTCATAAATCAATTCCACAGTCGTAATGTCATTTTGATTGCATCGCAATTTCCTAAGTGGTAATATAAACTTAATTCAGTATCCGAATATAATACAGTTTTGATTGCATCGCAATTTCCTAAGTGGTAATATAAAAAATATATTCAGCTAAAGTTTCTTTAAGTTTTGATTGCATCGCAATTTCCTAAGTGGTAATATCTGGATAGTTAAGGGTAGTTGCTACATCTCGTTTTGATTGCATCGCAATTTCCTAAGTGGTAATATTTTGTGGATGAATGCCACAGGACAACTCCAGTTTTGATTGCATCGCAATTTCCTAAGTGGTAATATTCTCCGATCAGCAAGGGTATTATTATTATAGTTTTGATTGCATCGCAATTTCCTAAGTGGTAATATCTTCTTATGTTGTATCAAAAAACACTTCAAGTTTTGATTGCATCGCAATTTCCTAAGTGGTAATATTGAATCAAAAAGATTCTCTCCGACATCAACAGTTTTGATTGCATCGCAATTTCCTAAGTGGTAATATATAGCACATGATGTATTGATTCATGTGCAGTTTTGATTGCATCGCAATTTCCTAAGTGGTAATATTTAGATTTTCAACTTGGGTTAAAAGTATCAGTTTTGATTGCATCGCAATTTCCTAAGTGGTAATATAAATATGAAATAAGTTCATACGCGTACTGTGTTTTGATTGCATCGCAATTTCCTAAGTGGTAATATTTTATTCTTCAGTTCTTCCGCAAACAAAAAGTTTTGATTGCATCGCAATTTCCTAAGTGGTAATATTGCTTATGCATAAAGCAAGAATTAGATGCAGTTTTGATTGCATCGCAATTTCCTAAGTGGTAATATAAATTTTGATAAATCCAAATTCATTTTTTCGTTTTGATTGCATCGCAATTTCCTAAGTGGTAATATATATCTAATGAAAATACTAATCCTTCTACAGTTTTGATTGCATCGCAATTTCCTAAGTGGTAATATATTCCATTTGCATCTATGCACTTGAGAACGGTTTTGATTGCATCGCAATTTCCTAAGTGGTAATATCTCTTCAGAAATGAAGAGTTTTTTTTATTTGTTTTGATTGCATCGCAATTTCCTAAGTGGTAATATATTTAACAACAATGTTAAATCAATCCAAAAGTTTTGATTGCATCGCAATTTCCTAAGTGGTAATATACCTTAAGTAAAAAGCCTTGATTTTCAAGGCTTTTTCTTTCTTTTTAGTTTAAAATAAGATCAGTTGATTGCTTTTTTTAGGCAGTTTTTTATCTTTTTTACCACGAAAACTAAGAATATTGCCAAATTGTTTATCTGTAACTGTTAATAAATCAACCTTTCCATTTGGAGGCAATTGAAAGAAAATACGCCTTTTTAAAGTTTTGACTTTTTCTTTATTAGGACAAACTTTTGAATACACAGAAAATTGAACCATATCAAAACCTAAATCTAACAAATGATTACGAAACTTTGTAGCTTCCCGTCTTTCTTTTTTTGTTGTAACTGGTAAATCAAAAAAAGCAAAAATCCACATGACTCTATAATGACTTAAACACTTCATACAGAATAAGAATCTATATTATCCCTTAATTTTTCTATTCTTAAGTGGTTCCATTGTATTTTTAATTTCGGTTCCCATTTTTTTTGTGAAGTTCTTAATGCTATTGAAAAAGAATAAACAAATTGTGCTATAATTTGAAATAAGGGAGATTGACCTTTATCTCCAAACATATCCACTGTTGAAATTTTAGACAGAGTCTTTTTTACTTCTTTATCAACTAAGGTAATGCCTTTATCATAAAACTGTTTAACAACATAATCTCCTAGAGGTCTAAATGGCTCCATGAGGTCATCAACAAGGCACATTGGATTATAAAAATTTCGATGATGAATACCTAAACTTGGATGAAGTCCTACTGACATAACAGCTCTAGCTGTACAAGACCTTATAATTGTATAAGAGTAATTTAGTAGTGAATTTATATCGTTTCCATATCTATCTCTTTTAAACTTTTTAGAAAATAAATGAGTCCAATATCTTCTCGCACTTTGAGCTTCTAAATTTTGAGGATCTCCTGATTGAACTAAATTTGACATATCCAATAAAGCTTTATAATTAAGATTATTTTCTTTTAAGACTAGAGCTTGGTTTTTAAGCTTTAATTGAACTATCTTTTTCCATAATCTTTTTTTTAAGGTGTTTTTAGCTTCTACTTGAGACTGTATCCTAGCTTTTTGTTTTACATTTCCTACAATTGGAAAAACAAGAGCCATAGGCATAAAATTAGAACCACAGATAGAAATAGGAATATTTCGATCAGCTAGCTCTACCAATAAATTAGAGGAATTCGAACAACCAAAGCTTGTAATAACAAGACCTAAAATATCATCTAAGGGAATTTTTCCTAAAATATTTTTTTGTTGAGAGATTTCTAAAAAACCACGATTTAAACTTAGATAAATATTGGGTTGGGAGATTTCTACAAAATGCCCTAAACTCATTTAATCTTATAACGTAACTTTTTGTTTAATAAGTTCTTCTTTTTCTATTTGAAAATCAATCAGCTTATATTTACCTGCAGGGCTAATATCTACTTTTTTAGGCTTGGTTTTCCCCAAAGAAGAAATATTTTTTTGAGACATAAGATGCTTTGTCTTTTCTTCTTTTCTTAGTTCGTCTGGATTCCCAGACACAAAATGTCTAACAAAAATAAGTATTTTATTTCTATCAAACTTCACTAATTTCCAGAAGTCTCCTTCAAAAAAAAGAAGATTCCCTTTCATAAGACTAGAGTTCTTTTTAGGTAGAAATATTTTATTTTGATTCGCATCAAATGTTGTTATAATTTTGCCATCCCATTTTCCTTTTTTGTCTTGAAATAACTTTATAACATAATTTGACCCAGGCATAAAAGCTTTATAATTATGTCCAAATTGATCTTTAATAGGTATAATGGTTTCCTTACTTTTTAACCGGACTCTTCTAATACCAGTTTTTTTATGGTAATCTTGAAGAAACTCTTTTGTGATTTTATTACTTTTCTTAAATTCATTTTCAAAGTCTTTTCTTATTTTTGGACTTATAATATTTTTTAATTTCTCTTTTGTTATTTCTATGATATTTTTATATAAAACAACATCTATGGGTTGAGAAAAATTTTGAATCTCTTTAATTCCTCCATACGCTGTTTCTTCATGAAGCTCTCCTTCTTTTTTTGTTTTTTGTCTATGGGATACAATAATTTCTTCTAGGCTGGACTTAGCATCTTCTTTAAATTCACTCCAAGGGAGTATTGCATTATTTTTAGCCAGTTCTTTCCTAATGTTTTTTAAACGACTTTTATCTTGTCCTTCAATCTTCTTTGCTATATCACTCACTTTTTTAACAAAAGAGCGATCTATTAATCCTATAGCTAAAGCGTCTTTGGCATGGTGTCTATAATCTTCTCTGTTTTTTTCTTCAAATTGAATCAAAGATATAATGATAGCCGTTGTTTGTCCTCTGACAGTCCAAACTTGGGGGCAGATATGCTCCATATACTGTTTAGCATACTTTGAGATATAACGAGTGTCATTGAGTTGCCTTTCTAAAAAATTGTTATCATTTTTTACTAAATCCATAGCTTCTTTTTCGAATCTCCATTGTTTTCCTTTTGGAAGTTCTTTTGTTCTAGACAAAACATTTTCCCATTGCTTTACATGAGATGAGAAATATTCGTAAGGAGTTTGATTTCCCTTGCCTTGATTAGCTTTTTTATAAACTAAAACTTTATTCATATAACTATCATCTAAAGTTTGAGAGTAGGGCAAAATATGATCAATTTCTAATTGAGCTGTATAAAGAGCAGTTTTGGAAATGGGGTCTCCTGAATAAATACATTTGTATTTTTGCTCTTTCCATAATTGATACCTGATTCGATTGGATCTATTGTTTTCTTGTCCAAAATCTTCTATTATCTTCCTAGCTTCTTCATTTCTTAATGTATTTTCTTTTTGCTTGCTTTGTAGTTGGTTTTTTGTTTTTACCCCTAAAGGGAGGTCTCTTGCTGTTTCAATAACAGCTTCGGAAGGTTTTCCATAGAGCCTGATAATATCATTCACTAATAATCTAAGTTGATTAAAAGCAACATGGACAGTCGGATTTGGTATTCTAAAAGTGTTAAAAGGATTCTTTTTATTAGGTTTTAAACTCATTTCTACACATTGATTCTTTAAAATTTCCTGATATTTAGGTAGAGCATTTGCTAACTCTCCTTTATATTTTCTATCAGAGTGATGCCCGAAACCAGCAGATTGAATAGCTTTATGTTCCAGCTCCCCTTTTTCTAAAAAAGGTAATATCTTTTCAATAAACTCTTTGCTATAGGTTCCATGACCATCTGGTAAATTTTTCTTTATACATTTTTTGAGCTGTTCCTCATTGAGCTTAAAATTATTATCTTTACTAAATTTTATCAAATCGTTTAAGACTTCTTCATCCTCTTTCATAAATAAAACTTCTTCACCCTTTTTCAAAGCATGATTATTTTTACCATCTAATAATTCAACAAATTTATCTTGTTGTTCTAAACTCCAGTTATCCCATTCAGAAATTTCTTTTCTTAAAATGTTACTAGCTATGTCTCCTTCCAATTTATTTCTATTATCAGTATCTAAGTTAAATCTTGGAAAATCTTCGATATTGGGAAAAAACTTTTTGAAAGCTTTTTTTATATCTGTAAATTTAACTTCTTTCTTTTTTGAGAACAACCGACTTATAAGATGATCTCTAAATTCAGTATTATCTTTATTGATAGAAAAAGATTCTCCTCTCTGATTGATCCACCTGAGGTTATTAAGTTCTTTCAAAATTCTAAATTTTTGAAAATAAGGAGAGACTTTAGGAATTCTATCTTTACCGGTGTAAAAACATTTTCCAACAATAACTTGTTTGAGAGGTCTTTGAAAAAAAATAGCTTTAAAGAATTTCTCTTTTATCTTCTCATCTTTCAGCTTTTCATGAAATTTAGCTTGAGCATTCCATAATTTATTAAACTCATCCTTTATCATAGCTCTTTTTGAATAAACCACATAATTATCTTTAGTTTTAAAGTTGATAGGTCTTCTTGCTAAAATCCAGTTCTCTTGTTGAGAACCGGGGGTTTTTCTGCTTTCTTCCATTTTTTGGAATCGTTTCCATAAAAACTCTCCATAAGTTCTTACTTTTTTTTCTTCCATGAGTTCTTCTACAGCTTTTATAGAACTATCAATAACTCCGCTTTCTTTATCATTGCTGGATTTTCTATTGCTTTTAAAACCTCGTCTCTGATTGAGATGAAACAAAGCTCTTCCAAAATGACTCAATTCTAACTCTTCATCTAATCCTTTAGCTCTTAATTCATAAGGATTTAGTTTTTGTAGCTCTTTAGCTAAATCTTTATCTTTTGGAAAAAAACCATACTTTTTCAATAAATGAAGTAAAAATTTTTTCCTTTGTAATGTTCGATCTCTTTGCCTTCTCTCCAATCGTTTTTGTCTTCTGGTAGCATTTAATGTCGTATAATCTTTCTCATTTCTTCCAGAAGAAAAAATCCTGACTCCTGTTTTAATAATACTGCAAGGCTTTTTCTTTTTATCTAATTTATAGATAGCCCATCCAATAGAGTTAGTCCCTATGTCTAAAGCTAATCTGGTATTTTTAGTTTGATTTGAATATTTTTTTAAGGAGGTTATTTTATTTGACATACTATACTATTTTATTACTGTTCTTAAATATACTAAAATTTTCTTAAAAAAGAAAGCTTTTTTTTTAATAATAAATACTAATTTTTTCTGGACGATATCCTGTTGAGTATAAATATAGATTTTAAATTAAAATTTAGTAAAAAAATTTAAAAAAAAGATTGACATTTACTTCTTTATTTTTATAATAAGAAAAAGTATTATTACTTAGGAAATTGCGGTATCTCTCTCAATAATAAGTGGAATATCCGCACCATTCTAGGCTTATGTCTGTGTCAAAAGCTCGGTTGAAAAACCGAGTTTTTGTTTTATTATTTTTTATTAAAACTTTTTATATCTGAGTACTAATAGCTTAATAGAATGAACTGTATTTATACATACCATTAAAATTTTTATAGAACTCAGTTTAACAAAGTTTGCTTCTTAATAACTTTGTATTTCAACATTAATGTCTTCTCCTGTAGAGAAAAAAAGATTCTCTTCCCCTCTTTGCTTTCAACTGGAAGACTTCTATCTAAATCCTTTCATTATAGTTCAAGGGATTAAGTATGATAAACAACTCAAACTTTTTATTGTCAATAGCCCTACAAGACAGTCAATATAGGCTCAACTGTAAACAGATGAGGTTAACAGTCTATCATCACTGATCAAAGAAACACTTACACAGATACATAGACGAGTTTTCTTTCAGGCTAGATAAAGGGAACTTTGATATTGACAGAGTCGGTCTTTAGCACAGGGTGGCACGGGAAAAAGGCTAACTTATCAAGATTTATAAAGTGATAGTTAAGTCCCAGTATAGTTATTGATTGTAAGAGAAAAACAATTGATAATTTTTTTATGCAACTTGATTTTGATCTTCATAAGAAAAAAATCAATAAGAGAAGATTTTATTTTAAAGAAGAAATAAAATCTCAAATTCTCTTAAAAGATTGTGTTTCTTTTTTAAAAAACACAGAAGAAAAATTTAATTTAATCATAGCAGATCCGCCTTACAATATAGGCAAAGATTTTGGCAATAATAAAGACAACATGTCTTTAAAAAAATATATTGAATGGTCTAAGGAATGGATCAATTTATCACTTGATAAACTTACAGAGAATGGGATTATTTATATTTATGGGTTTCCTGAAATCCTTAGTCATATAGCTGTAAATTTCCCGATACAAAAACAAAAATGGTTAGTATGGCATTACACAAATAAAACTTGTCCGACTTCTAAGTTTTGGCAAAGGAGTCACGAAAGTATACTCTGTTTATGGAATGGGAAAAGACCCGACTTGGAGATAGATCAAATCAGAGTGCCTTATGGAGAGGATTATAAAAAACAAATAGGAAAGAAAAGAAAAAATACTCAAGGGAGATTCGGAAATAAAGAGACAATTTATAAAGGACATAAAAACGGTACTTTGCCTAGGGATGTAATAAAAGTCTCAGCCCTAGCAGGTGGTAAAGGAAATGTTGAAAGAAGTTCAATAAAACATCCAACTCAAAAGCCTTTTGAATTAACAAAAATCCTTATTAGTTCAAAAATAAATGGAAAGAATAATAGGATTTATATTCCTTTTTGTGGCTCAGGCTCAGAGTGTATGATAGCTAAGGCTATGGGAGTCAAGTTTGTTTCAACGGACATCAATGAAGAATACATCATGGGAGCTAAGAAATGGCTCAAAGATTCAGACTTTCTAAAGAAGATAAAGAATACAATCTCTATTGAAAGAGTACCACAAGCTATTTCCTGCTTTAAAGTGCAAGGGTGAATGTTTGGAGCATATTCAGAGCAATAGGCGGTGAAGTTTTAGGCGGGCATAATAACCATTCAGATATAAAAGTAAATGGCTCTTATATACAAAAATCAAGTCAGGCACAATAAACAAAGATACTCTCACAATATCAGGGGCTTACTAGGTTTAAATAAGATTTTTCTGAAATAAACAAATTCTTATCTGAAGTTGAGACGGTTATAATTTCAGTTCCTACTAGAAAAACTTTGATTACCTAATTTATGAAATTGAACCAAGCCTTTTGAAACCTTCAAAAGAATGGGAAAAAAAAGGAAAATCATTTTATCAGGTCAATTCTAATAATGTAAGACTCTCAATAAGCCCTTCAATGAGCTGGCAAATATGGTGGAGAATCCCTTTAGAAGTCTTGGATTAAAACTTCTTTTTCTCTTTCTTCTTAACCTTCTTTTTAGGAGTGTGTTTATAAGAGAGTATCATTTTTAATCAGTTTCTATTTTTTAGTCGATTTTTTCAGGATTATTTGGATTTCATTTATCAATGTATTTTTTTAAAAAAACTTTCATAGTTAAGCAACTCTACCTCCCGATTTTTGTAATTCAAAAGATAACTTTACTTTTAACTTAAAAACATTTTTTATATGATTTGAAGCTTTATCCATATTCCATTTTTGTTTTTTCTCTACAAAATTAGAAAAACTTTTAAGATTCATAGCTTTGACTGTTTCACAAAGGGCATCTTCCACGTTCAATTTTTCTTTTTTAGGAATATTAATTAAATACAAACAAGCATATTTAGAGTTTTTAAATTTTTGAGCTAAAACTTTGTCATAGCTTTTACGTCTATTAACTATAATACCTTCAGTATTCCTTTGCTTTTTTAATATCCCTTTTTTGTGTTTCTCTATCTCATATCAATAAAAGGATTATTTTATTTCCATCTTTTCCAAAATAAACTCTCAATCCACTTGAATAAGACCTTTTAATTTCAAAAACTCCAGCCTTTTAAAATTTTTACCGAATGGCTAGCAATCCTTTGAATGTATCTATCTGTAATAACTTGTTTTTATATATAAGTTTTAGATTCAATCTAAAAAAGGGAGACTTACCTCTATTTTAACAGAAGAATTTTTTTTCATTTCTACACATTACCATTTTTAATAAACTACATATAAATAAGTAGTTTTTCAATTATTTACCCTCTTCATCCTCTTTTTAGATGGAACTACACTTTTCCAAGGTTCTCTAAGAGTTTTAGGAGAACCTAATGTATCAGCTGGGTTTCTTTGTATAGCCTTTATAGTAACGGATATAAGATCTCTTTTCAGAGATATATTTTCATCAGTATTAATTTCAGTTAATTTATCAACTTCTTTTGAAAAACCCACAAAAGCTCTCATTAATCTTTCTTTATGCTGATACTCTTCTTTAAGACGAGTGGTTTGTGAGATAGATTTTTGGCAATACCAAGCAATCCAAACAAGCGGTAAGCCTAAAATTGTTCGATTCAATAAATTCATTAAAGTTAAATTATCAAGGTTATTAAATAAGACCTTAAAATACATCACAAATAAACCCCCAAGTGAAAGAATAAATCCCAACCAATAAAGTAGTGTAGTCTTTTCTTTTTTCCCTTGAATATAACTTGAAGCTAAACCCACTGCAGTCGCTCCTGGCAAAAGTGATTCAGTCTTTTTTATTAACTCTTCTAATTTTTTATTCTTTTGAATGATATTTTCTTCAAGGTTTTTAAGAGTTTCTTGTTTTTCAGAATATAATTTCTCAAATTCTTGCTTTCTTTTATTGATCTCAGAAAAAAACTCATCTGAGGTCTCTTTTTGATTGCTTATTTCAGAATATAATTTCTCAAATTCTTGCTTTCTTTTATTGATCTCAGAAATCAAATAATTTGAATCAATTTTTTGCTTTCTTATTTCGGAAAATAAATTCTCAATTTCTTGGTTTTTCTTTTCCACTTCAGAAGTTTTATCTATTAATTGATTATATTTATTTTCTATTTCTTCAAATAAATTCAATAAATCTTTTTTAGTCATTTTGTTAATGGGCTTATTCATTGGCTATCTCCTTTTTTATAGTCTTTTTTTTTCTATTAAAAGTTGTTGCATCAGTCCTTTTTTTTGTTCTTCATACTTTTCAGAAAGCTGTTGTAGAGTTTCCATTTCTTTTTCTTTATATTTAAGAACATCAGAAATCTCTTTCTGTATTTTCAAATCAGGATAGATAATTAAAAATCCCTCAATATCTTTTTTCTGAATATTTGGAATTCCAGACCCTACACGCAAACGCATAATTTTCTGTTCATTATTTTTTAAATAATAATATAAAAAATTTCGTTCTATTTTATCATCAATATTAATCAAAGTATAACAATGACCACCAGACCAAAACTTTTGTTTATTAAGCTTCACAAATCCACAAGAATTTCCACCTTCACTAATTGTAATTGTATTTTCTTTTGTATTCCACTTATCAGTATATCCAGAAGGATCAACACCCCCATTTTGTACATAGTATTCTCCAGATTCCTTTAAAGTTGATCTATTCAATTGCTGTCCTTTTTGTATAAAAACAATATCTCCTAACTTTACTTTTTTCCAAATAAGATGCTTTGATATTCTTCTTTTTTGTAAAAATAAACTTTTATCTCTCATAAATAATTCCTATTTTACCATAAACCATTTTCTTGATTTTTCTTTCACTTCTTTATAGTGATTGCCCCTTAAAATGTTGTCTGCCCTTTTTATTCATTTAAGAAGTTTCTTTCAATTTATTTATTAGATGAATGTGTAGTTTTCCTTATAAAAGACAAAATAAGTAATATATGAATAATATGAGTGGCAATCACTTCATTTAAAAAATGAGCTGAAAAATGACCGTGGCAGATAGAGTTTCTAATGTTGAGAGATCGTTGATCTACTAAAAGAGTTTTTAAAAAAAATGGTATATTGCTATCCAATTTTTCAAAAACTTTCTTAAAAACTTTATCCTCTAATAAAGAGCCTAAAGGTCTTAATTTGAAACCTTTATCTTTAAAGTTTGAAGAAGGTTGATAAATTGCCCCTCCACCAGAAACAATTAAACCTCTTATTGCTGATTCAATCTGATGAATTAAAACAGAGCAACTTACAATATAATTTTTATTAAAATAGGCTGTGAGACCTTCTTTTATTATTGCATGTCTTTCCTTTGGAAATACTTGTGACTTAAAAAGATGTTCTGCCATTGAATTTGCATTTAAGGATTTATTTTCCTTAAGGTGGTTTAATCCTAAGCCAATCAAAGAAACATAGATGTACATTAATCGAGACATTTCAAGAACAGTATGTCCCTCTAAATCTTTATCTAAAGAATCAACCGTATCAACTTCTCTTCCAGTATAATCCATAATAGACGTAGCAACCATTTTATGTAGTGGATATTCTTTGGCTGTTTTAAGAACAGTATCTTGAGCTGATTTTTTATTAGGAATATAACTTAAGGCAATGTAATTTAATCCTTGAAAGAGATCTCTTTTATCGAGTTCAGAGATATAGTTATCAATTTCTTTTTGTGGGACTTTGAAAGAAGTTTCAATCTTTTTAAGATTAGTTAAGTCTTCTTGTTGAAGAGAGCGAATATATGGTTCTAACTGTTTCGCCTCTTCAGAAAAACCATATTGAAATAAAACTTTTCTAATTTTTTCTAGCCAACGACTTCCGACCATCACAAGATTATTTTTAATTCCATATAAAAAAGAATCCCTATATATAATTAAAACTCTTTCTATATTTTTCCTGTCTTGTTTATCTTTATAATAAGGAACTAGTTTTTCTACAACATACTCGACAGAATGAGGATTAAAAGTGTTTGATTTTTTATCAGAAAAAATCTTTAGTTTTCTTTCAAGCTCATCTATAATTTTATCCTCTTGTTCTTTTTTTAATTGAACTTTAGCAGGTAATTTTTTATCTCCTATGAGTAAATCATAAGCGTATCCCCATGTTCCGGGTTTATTATCTTCTGAATAAGTATCTTCATTTTTAATAATAGCCTCACGGATAGAGGTAATTTTTTGTTTAGCATTAAGGGAAACAGCTAATCTCAAAGCTCTTTCTAGTTTATGAAAAAAACGATCTCCTCCAAGATTAGCTATTTGAATTGTGGAATCAATAACTCTATGAGCCACTGATATATCTGGTTTTATATTTCTTGCTTTTTTAGAAAAATCCCAGACAAGACCAGAATAACGACACTTTAAAATCGGGTTATCCACTTCCGAAGAACGTCTTTCCCAATAATCTATTGTTTCAAAATTAATATCATTTATATCTGGATAGCTGGTTGTCCATTTTTTATTTATAGAATCTATATTACCATATAAAGGTTTATAAAAAGTTTGACCCCATTCTAAAATAAGAGTTCCTGTCTCTATAAAAGCAAAAGCTATCTGTTCATATAAACAATCGGCATCTACTGGGAGATTTTTATCCCTAAATTTTTTATTATTAAACTCACAAATTTTTTCATGGATATTTTGTTCTATGTCAAACTCTGGCTTTGTAAATTCATTTAAAATTGAATACAATTCATTAATAATAAATTTCCTATTTTTCCTTAAATCTTTTTTAGCCATCACTGTCTCTATTGTATTTTGGGTTTTTTCCGTCATGGGTCCTCCTGTATTCTTGTAAATCTCTTTGTTCCTTTTTTCTTGCTTCTTCTTCTGTCATTCGACGAGAACTTTTTATTAATTTAGAAAAACTTTTTCCCTCTCGTTGATGTTGCTGTTCCCTTCTTTCTGGATTCTTCGTTTTACCTATATAAACAGTTTTATTTCCTTTTTTTAACTTATAAGTAACTGTATCTCTTTTTTTTGCCATATTTGCTCCTTTTAGTTTATTTATTGTTTATTATATTCTAAGCTTTTTATACTTTCTTAAGTTATCCGTAATTGGTAGTTACTTTTTTTGTGATTTGATTCATGCTTTTTAATTCTTTACTCAATTTCTTTTATGATTTCTAAATAGAGATTAAAAGATTGATTTAGAGATTCTTTACACATTTTAAAAAAATCTTTTGTGTTGTCTGTCATGTGAGCCTTGTCTAAAGCTTCATAATATTCAAGCTTTTGTTCTTTTTTTATTATAATCGGAGGAAAGCCGTATTTCATTAACTCAAAGTTTTGAAGAAGACGGGATGTTCTTCCATTCCCATCAATAAAAGGATGAATTTTTACAAACTCAATATGAAGTAAAGCAGACCGCTCTACAGGATGTAAATTCATCCAATCTTCTTGATAAAATTTCATCAGTTGTTTCATTTTAACTTCTAACTTTTTTGGAGCTGGCGGGATATGTCTAGCTCCCGTTATAAAAACCCGCTCTGTTCTATAAACACCTGCATGTTCAGGATTTATATTTTTTAAAATAAGAGAATGAATTTTTTTAATTTCCGGCTCGCTTAACTCTACTTTTTTTGAGATAATCGATTCAAGATAATCAATTGCTTTTTTATGATGGATGACCTCTAAATGCTCTTTGATGCTTTTTCCACCTATTGTAATACCTTCTAAAACCACCTTAGTTTCACTCAGTGTCAGTGTATTTCCTTCTATTGCGTTGGAATGATGTGTCCATTCTAAGGCTAATTTATCCCGAAGGCTTTTTACAGCATTTTTTGCTAAGGGGCGATTTTGATCTAGTTTCTTTTTTTTATCATCGATGTCTTTCCAAAAGTTTTCCATTTTCACTTTTCTTTTAACCATCACTGTCTTTATTGTATTTTGGATTTTTTCCGTCATGCGTTACCCTATATCTTTGTAAATCTCTTTGTTCCTTTTGTCTTGCTTCTTCTTTTGTCATTCGATAAGAGGTGACTTCTAGTTTAGTAAAAAATTTTCCCTCGGCTCTATGTTCCTGTTCCCTTCTTTCTGGATTCTTCGTTTTACCTATATAAACATTTTTATTTCCTTCTTTTAATTCATAAGTAACCATTATTTTCTCCTTTAGTTAATTTTCCTATTGTTTGCTCTATTCTATGTTCCAACTTTTTTATAAAGTTATCTAAATTGTCTTTTTCCCAAAAAAGACAATTATAATTTTGAATATCAAAAGCTCTTTCTTTTTCTAAACTTTTATTACAAGTCCAAATGATAGGAATATCTTTACCCATAGCATAACCTGCTTCAAAATAAACACTCCCTCTTGGTTTTTCTTTCTCTGAAGTGAGATCACAAATAACAAATCTAGATTTTTTTATTTCTAATAAAATTTCATCATCAATTTTATTAAGATGTTCTTTATCATCAATTCTGGAAGGCTCATAACCTAAGTTTTTAATTGCTTTTTTCATAGAATCTTTTAAAGCATTCATACTGTCATCAAACCACATAGCAATAAAAACTTTTCTAGAATAATTATTTTGAGAAAGTTGATCAATTTTCTCAAATCCTTGGGCTGTAACTTTAAATATTGTAACATTTATTTTTATAAAATTTAATTCCGCTAAAAATTCTATCAAGGACTTTATCTCTTCTGGTCTCTTATTGTCAGAGTAAGAAATAGCATGTAAAAAACCATAAATATCGGAATCATCAATCTTAGGAAGTTCGAGAGAATTTAAATTAAACTCTTGACCAAAATATTTTGTTTTTTTTACTAAGCCCTCTAATAATAAATAGGCTCTTTCTGTAGGACCAGGAATAGGAGGAAGTTTTTCTAACCATTTTGTATCCTTCATCATCGAACTAACATCTGGAATTTTATCCAAAAGATTTTGTTTTGCAATATGTCCTGATAAACGAACTGTGTCTTTAGTATGTAACTTGATGAGACCCTCCTCCCTCTGATAATATTCCTGTCGGTCAACACTATATTTTCCTCCCGCTAAAGGGCTGTTAAAAATGAATTTATCACCTTCAGGTTCTGCTTGGATCATTTTCCAGCATATAATACAATATTCTTTATTTGTGATTTGATTCATACTTTATTTACTCCTTTGTTTTGGGGGTTTACTGTTTTTTCAGTCCTAAGGGATGAGAGATGATGCTTCATTTTTTTTCGAACTTGAGTCAATTCTTCTTCCAAAATCTCAATTTCTTTTTGAACAGCTTTTATATCAATTTCTTCTTCCTCTTCAAAGGTATCTACATAGCGAGTGATGTTAAGGTTGTATTCCTGTTCTTCCACTTCTTTTAAAGAGGCTAAGTAAGCATACTTTTCTATGGTCTTTCTTTTTTTATAAGCCTTGTAGATCTTTGTAATATCCTGCTCCCTCAGTTTATTTTGGTTTTTACCTTCTTCAAAGTCACGGCTGGCATCAATGAATAAAATATCTTTTGTTGTTTTATTTGTATCAAAAATCAACAAAGCGGTAGGGATGCTTGTGCCAAAAAAAAGATTTGAGGCTAAACCTATCACGGCATGGATTTTATTTTCTTTGATAAGAGCTGTTCTAATTCGCCCTTCAGAGGCTCCGCGAAACAAAACCCCATGAGGCACAACAACGCCTGCTTTCCCTTTAGCTAAAAGGCTTTCTACCATATGAGATATAAAAGCCCAATCTCCCTTCGATGGAGGAGGCAAACCTCTATGAAAACGGCGGTCATTTTGCACATTTTCATAACCCCATTTTTTTTTACTAAAAGGAGGATTGGTAATCACTTTATGAAATTGCATAACAGAGCCTTTTTCATCTATAAATTGAGGAGATCTGATAGTATCTCCACGCCTGATGTAAGATTGTCTTATCCCATGGAGAAACATATTCATTTTAGCTAAAGCCCAAGTTCCTCCATTTACTTCCTGACCGTAAAGAGAAAAATTAGTATTTTTGATCTCTTGTCTAGCTTTGATTAAAAGAGAGCCAGATCCACAGGTTGGATCATAGATTTTATCTCCTTGCTTTGGTTCAATGATTTTTGCTAATAAGATCGAAACCTCTTCTGGAGTAAAAAACTCTCCCCCTTTTTTTCCTGCTTCTGCCGCAAAATTATTGATAAGGTAAAGGTAAGAGCTTCCAATAATATCAGATTGTCCTAAAAACTGTTTGAGATCAAGGTCTTTAAAATCATTAATTAAATGCCTTAGTAAGGCATTTTTACTTTTAGGTTTTCCTAAAATGCTTTCTGAATTAAAATCGACTTTTCCAAAAACTCCATTTAATTTTTTTTTATTAAGCTCTTCCACTTCATGAAAGACCTCATTGATAATTTCCCCTATGTTATTTTCATTTCTGTTTTCAAAAATATGCTGGAAAGTACATTCTTTCTTTAGTATAAAAACTTCTCTCTCAAGACGTCTTTTTATTCTTATTTTATCTCCTTTATACTTTTTTGTGTATTCTTTTAGCTTATTTTCATAAACATCAGAAATATATTTCAAAAAAAGGAAGGATAAAATATAGTCTTTATATTGATTCGAATCGATGGTGTTTCTAAAAGTATCACAAGCCTTCCATAATTGTGACTTGAGTTGATCTACTGTCATAGAGTTTGTTTTTTTCATACTTATCTCCTTATAGAATACGAGTTAATATTTGATTGATATGGTTTTTCTGCTCTATTTTTTTTTGTATTTCTATTTCTTCTGCTCTAAGACTTAAAATTTGAGCTATTTTTTTTTGAGTCTCTTCATTTGGTAAAGGAATCTCAACATTCCCTAAAGCCTTTTTTGAAATAAAAGAAAGAAGACTTCCTTGCACATGTCTACTCATAGAACTTTGATTTAAAATCCAACAAAGATAATCTAAGTTAATGGGAATACTTGGTCTTAAAATGTAAAAATGAGACATAGGTAGTATGTTTTCTAAATTCCCTATATATCTGAAAGCTTTAAAATAAAATTTTGAAAGATAAAGGATATCTTCTTTTTTCAAAATGTATTTATCCATAAACTTACTATCTTTAGACAGATAAATTTTATCTAATTTTTTAGGTTTCATATAGTGCAAGGTGCTTTCCGAGATATTTTTAACTTGTATGAGCTTATAATTACCCTTAATATCAAGAGGAATCTTTTTTCTTATTTGAAAACCCGTTTGAATACTAAGAATGCTCCCTATCTTGACTTTTTTTGATCTCACTGATTTTACCTTTTCTCTATTATTACAAGTGCTTTCTGTTTGATGTCAATTTATTTTTGCATATTTTACTATATGCTTTTTATGTTAATCATATTACATATTTAAAACAATTCAATTAAAAATCATGTCATTTAATAATCAAACTTATTCATCCTTTTGATCTAGCTTACTAAGTCTCAAACTTTGCTGGCAGTACTTTAAAAAATAAATTAAGCCTCATTTATTAGACCATAGTCTTATTATACTTAGCACAATTTATCTTGATTTCTCTTAAGTTTTGACAATTTTTATAATGCCTGAAAAGATAAGGAGAAATGGAAACAGAAAATCTAAAAAATTCTGAAAAAAAAAATTCTTACAATAACATTGATGTTGATCTTTTGTATAAAAAAAACGCACATCTGTTAAATAGACTGTCTACAACAGGTCGTGAAAATACAGCCCTTTACCTTAAACTTTCCTCTCTGAATAAAGAAAAATCACAACTAGGAAATAAAAATCTTCTACTTCAAAACAAATTTTCGGCTTTAAAAAATCAAATTTCTATTTTTGCAAAACAACACCGAGAGTTTAATCTCCAATCTCAAAAATTAAAAAAACAACTTCAAGAAGCTCAAAATTTAAAAGTCACTCCTTCTGAAAAACAAGCCCCGGAATTAAAAACCCTTTCAACAAAAAATCAAGAAGAAGCAAAAGAGCTTTATCTTTTACAAAAAAAAGAACAAGTTTATATTACACAAATCAAAGCTCTTCAGGAAAAGTTAAAAAAAATAAGTTCAGAGAAAAAAACAAATCAAATTCAAATCCAGAAAAAATTACTAAAAGAACAACAAAACAAAACTTCTGAACACCAAAAAGCAAATAAACTCTTTAAAAAAAATCAAGAGCTTGAAAAAGAAAAAATCCATTTACAAAAAAATATGTTTTCCTTGAAAAATGAGGTTCACAAACTAAAGCTAAACAAAGATACTTTAAATGAAAAACTTCAAGAAATAGAAAAGCATAACATATATCTTTCAAAACAACTTTCTCAATTTCAATCAGCTAAAGAGCTTATAGATAAAAAACTAAGATCTAAATCGGAAGATTATAAAAAACTTCGTGAAATAATAAAAGAAAACGAAAAAAAACTGAACGAACAGCTTCAACAAAAGGAAAGTCTTCTTCAAAAATCAAAAGGCAATAAACTTCTCCTCCAACAAGAAATTCAAACCCTTAAAAAACAGTATAAAGAACAATCTCAACTCTATCAAAAAGAGACTCAGCTCAATCAATCTCTTCTCTCTGAAAAAAAACTTGTAGATAAAAAACTAAGCTCTAAATCTCTTGATTATGAAACACTTCTTGAAAAAACAAAAGAAAACGAAAAAAAACTTAATGAACAGCTTCAACAGAGGGAATTAAATTATAAAAAATCTCAAAAAAATACTCTCTTACTTGAAAAACAAATCAAACAATTAGAACAAATAAAAACAGAAAAAATTCAAAAAAATGTCAATTCTATAGAAAAATTAAACCTTGTGTTAAAAGAAAAATCTTTTTTAAAAAGCCAAACAGAATCTTTAAGAAAAACTCTAAATTCTTTACAGTTGGGTTTTGAAGAAAGTTTTTTTTCATTCCGAAAAAAATATCAAAACCTTTATGAACAAAAACAAAACCTTTTAAACAAGTTTCAAAATTTACAAAACTCCCTTAAAGAAAGGAATCATCACATCAAAAAACTTTCTACAGAACTTGAAATAATTCAAAGCCTTTATTTAGATTTAAAAAGAAATCAAAAAGAACTCAAACAATCTCTTGAAAAGTCTCTTTCTCAAGAAAAAAATAAGTTAGAAGAAAACTTTAGACAATTCAAATTGATGACACAACAAAAATTTCTAAGCCAAGAACAAAAACTTAAAAATGAAAAAGAGAAATTACATCTTACTTATGAAATGCAAACAAAAAATTTAGAGCAAATATTACAAAAACAAAAAAAACATCTACAAATTGAAATGGAAAATAAAATGTGCGGAGAACAAAAGAAATTTGAAGTTTTTAAAAAAATAAAAGAGGAAGAATTTCAAGAAACTAAAGAAAAGCTTCTTCATCTTCAAGAAGAAAATTTGAATATAACAAGACAAAACTACCTGTTAGAAAGCTCCTTAAAAGATACAAAAAGAAATCTAGACGATCATCTAAAAAAACTGATTTCAAGCCAAACAGAAAATGAACAGTTAAAAACTGTATGGAAAAATTTAGAGTCTAAATCTGAAAGCAAAGATCAAAAAATTCAGGTTTTACAAAGACTTAATCAATCACTTTCCATTCGTCTCAATGAGAGTAAAAAGTTAGAACACGCTTCTAAAAAAGAAGCTAATCCTGATACATCGGCGGATACTTATTGTTAATTGTATCTTCTTGTGATGAATTAAAAGAAGACATAGCATCTCTTTCATATTCAAATAAAATAGAACTTAGTCCTTTACTACTAAAGAATTTTTTAAATTCAGAACTTGCACAACAAATTTTTAAAAAATTCTCTTTATCAATATTTTTTACTGTTTCTGAGAAATCAGAAAAGCCCCGAGAACCCACAAAAAATAAAGATTTGAAATTAAAAATAATCTTTTTTTTCTTTAAACCTTTTTTAGCCCAAAAGACTTTTAAATGATCTACACTTTGAAAATCTAAGTTTCCTTCAAAATCAAAAAAATAGATGTCCTGCTTTTTACGCATTCGTATTTTCATAAATTTATATTATATGATATTGAGCGTATAAAGAGTCTCTTCAGAAAAAAACAGGACTAAAGACCTCTAAAAGCTTCATTTTAAATGAATTTGATTTTCATTTTTATCTTGATATTCCTATGTTTTCTTGTATAAAATAAGCCCTATGCTTAAAAATTTACCGATTGGCACTCAAACAGACGTACTTATAGAACCACGTACTTTTTTTAATGAAAAAGAACTCAAAGAGATTTTAAAAAAATGTGGACTTAAAATTACAAAACAAAGAGTCGCTGTTTTAAAAGTTTTAAGCTCAGGTCCTCGTTATCATAAAACTGCAAAAGATATCTTAGAGGAAGTCAAAAAGAATTTTCCTAATATCGGTTTTGCAACCATTTATCGCCTTTTAAAAAGACTCTCTCAAGCTCAAATGATTCTAGAGATATCAATGGGAGCAGGCTCTTCTTGTTATGAACTAAAAACCAAACAACAATCACATTATCATATTGCTTGCTTAAATTGTGGAAAAATCATCGAGTTTAAAAATAAAATGATAGAAACCACTTTAGAAAAAATTGTTTTAGAAAAAAATTATACCTTAAAAAATCAAGTGGTTGAAATTTATGTGAACTGTGATTCATGTAAAAATCAATAAAAAATCTTAATTTTTTGGGATTCATATATTTTACAGCCCACAAAGTCTATGGTAACCTTCAATTATAAGGGTTTTCTTATTATGTAGAGAGAAAAAAGATAAAGTTTTAGTTCCTATGAGTTGGAAGAGGGGCTTTTCCTTTCCCCGGTGGTGGAGCTTTCCCTGGCTTCAACCCTTATTTACAAGCTCAACAACAATATTCTCAATACCTACAATTCCAACAGCAAGCCATACAGCAAGATAAAATACAAAGACAACAAGTTATTTCTAGCCTCTATCAAGAAATTGGACAAATCCAACAACAAATTCAAAGGATTGCTTATGGAGGAGGAATTGGTGGAGGTAGTTTAGGAACTAACTTAGAAGCTTTTTCAACTGGAATTCAATTAGGAAACTCTTCTTTATTAAACCAAGGAGCTAAGGTCCCTAATTACACCCCCCCCCCGCTCCAACAAATAATTATCAACAAAGAGAAGGTAATTTACTTCCCATCATTGACCAACGTTAATAGACATAGTCTTCTTCCAGCTCTTCACTTCTTAAGGATAAAAGAACCCTTCCTTTCAAAATTAAAGAATTTTAGGAAGAATTAAGAACTCCTCATGATTTTTATAAAAGAGAGGGAGATACAACTTCTTTTCAGGGAAGTTATTCTCAAGGTTATGAAGATATTCAAAGGAGATTTTACAAGTCGTTTAAAAGCTTTATCAAGTAAAGTGAAAGGTTTTCTAAAAAAAAGAGAATATCTCTAAAATTAGAAAACTAGATTTTTTAAGAATTCTTCTTTAATTTTTCAATTTCTTCTTTAGAAAAACCTGTTATTTTAGAAATAAAAGCAATATCTGTTTTTTCTTTCAGCATATTTAAAACCATTTCTTTCCGTTCTTCTTGGATTCCTTCTTCTATCAACTCCTGTCTGTCTAATCTATAATCCATCTTCCTGCGGTACTCATCATAGGCTAACTCTTGCACTCTCTCATCCTTTGATAACTTTGTAAAATAACTCATCGCTTCCTCCATATCCTTATCTTAAATACTCCTTATCCTCTCCTGAAGAGAGTTTCACTCTCAAATCTAAGGAAACTTTTTTACCTCCTAGATGTTCTACAGTAAGATTTGTGTCTAACAATTCAAGACTTTGTTTTTTATCAGCTGATTTTATCCCTTCAGTTTGTTTCTCTTGAGGCTTTTTTTTATTTTCTTCTAATTCTGGGATGCTAGGGTTTTTGATTTCTAATTTCATGATTTCAGGAATGTTTAGAAAATCTTTTAAAACACGTTTTAAGATATCAGGTTTGTCTACAAAGAATTTCTTAAAGACAACATCTCTTGTCATTTTTACATGGTTTTTTTGTTTTTTCATTTTGTATCTCCTTAGGAATTTGTTTTTTTAAATTAATTAGTTTTATGAATGTATTTTTTGATAAGAATCCAAATGTCTTTAACTTCTAGTGAAACTGACATAAAACCTCCTTTCTTTAAAAGAAGAATAATACTATAACCAAATAAAAAAACTATAGAATAAAGAGCTTTTTAGTATCTTTAGGAAGTAAAGAGATTCAAGGCTTTTTTGTAAGATTTACAATTACTTTTGTCCGGTATCCGGAAATTCACTTTGACTAAGTGAGTTATTTTATAAAGGAATAAAGTTTCATTCTTTTCAATAAAAGACCTTGAAAGAGAATTTCTTTTCATAAAATAAGTTT
>JACOND010000012.1 GCA_014323935.1 Bdellovibrionales bacterium | reverse complement strand
AAGCACAGGAACAATAGGTTGAACATAGCCCTTTTGTTGAATCAAGAACTTTCGAAGGAAATATTGATAATCTAATAACTGATCATAAAGGTTTTTATCATAAGCACTTTTATGTTCTAAAAGAATGAAAATTCTTAATCTGATTTTAGGAAAATCCTTAAAGGGAAAGGATAAAACAAGATCTGCTCTCTTATCTTCAAAAGTGTCTTTTTCTACTTTTAGTTTTTCTAAATCATAGATTTTAAGCTCTTCTTTTGAAAAGATGAGCTGAAGTAATTCTTTACTGAGTTTAGGATCTGAGTAAAAACTCTTAAAGAAAGTATCATGACTAAAATAGTTTGTTTTTGCTGTTTGTTTTTCCATAAAATCAAGATGTGTTTTTGATTATTTAAAAGAAATGATTAAAAAATGCAAGCTTTTTTTTAATCATAATATAACAACCCATCCTCTTTTAATATCTCTGGTTTATTTACAAAGAATTTTTTAAAGACAACATTTCTTGTCATCTGGACATAGTTTTTTTGTTGTTTCATTTTATATCTCCTTAGGGATTTGTTTTTTTACATCAATTGAAACTTATACGACTTGATAATTAAAAAAGTGTAAAACGATTTCAAACTTTTTACATTAATTTAGATTTAATGTATTTTTAGTTTTTTTTACTTATATATTGTTCTTCTATAGCTATCATTGAAAGCTATCTTTAGTGTCTTAATATAAAAAGCTCTCTGACTTTAAAAAAAAAAAGGGAATTATGTATTTTAAATTCAAGTTTTTTACTTTTTTTGTTAATAAATAAAGAACTTGACTTAAGATAAACTTGATTTAGGATACTTAAAAGAGTTGTATTAATCACATGAGTTATCAAAGTAAGAAGAATCTTTCTTTTTTTTTAGCAGGTTTTTTATTTTTATTAAGTCTTACTATTTTTAATAACAAGATAACTCATTTGCATGAAGAAGAACACTCGGAAACTTGTTCTATTTGTATATGGGATAAGAATGTTTTGTATGAGTTTTCTTTTGATATTTCTAGTTCCTTAACTTTCTATAAATTTATTTTTTTTAGCATTAAAAAATTTTTTAAATACAATCATTACTTTGTTTTTTTTCCTCGTTCTCCTCCTTTATAACTTTTAGAGTAAAATCATTTTTTTGTAATTTTTTTTCAAAATAATCCAATCTAATTAAGGGATTTTGAAAAAATTGTTTATTTGTTTAAAAATAAATCTATAAGCTATTAATTTTTTAATAAAGGAGTTAAGAAATGAAAAACTATAATATTTTAATTATTTTCTGTTTTGTTTTATTTATTCAGCCTGGTTTAGCTGTTAATAAAACAAATCCAGATATAGGTGTGAATCTACTTTTATTAGGAAAAAAGACTTTTTCAAAGGAAGATAAAGAACATGAAGAGCATAAAGGACATGAACATGCAGATCATGAAGATCATGCGGGACATTCTCATTCCTCAGATGGCTTTTCAGTTCAGGAATTAGAAGTCTTTTTTATATCTAATATTGATCCTTATTGGTCTTCTCAAATTTATTTAGGGATTCACAGTGATCAAGGATCTTTTGGTTTAGATTTAGAAGAAGCGTACATGGAAAGTTTATTTATTCCTAATTTCACTTTTAAAGCTGGGAAATTTTATCCTTTTTTGGGAAGACATAACAATTTACATACTCATTACTATCCTTTTATTGATCCTCCTTTAATTAACGAGGAAATATTTGGTTTTCATGGATGGAATGGAACAGGACTATCTTTAGCTTATCTGACTCCTTTGAGTTGGTATTCAGAGATTATACTACAAGCTTTTTACATGCCTTCTTTAAAGCTAAATTCTTTATCAAAGCTGTTTGGTGAAGAAAAGCACCTGGAACATAAAAATCCTTTAGCAACAGTTTTATTTTTCAAAAACTTTTGGGAACTGCCTTCTAATTTTAATTTTGAGTTAGATCTATCTTATGCTTCAGGTATGAATCATTTAAAACACTTATTTGATGTGGCTTTAGTCTTGAGATGGGAGTCTATGGAAAATGTAAAACCGCAAAAGGTCTTTTGGACAACCGAATGGATGAAAGCTATGAAAGATTCTCAGTTAGGTAATATAGAAGGGGTGAGTTCTTATATACAGTGGCAGGTTTTAAAAAATTGGTGGGTTGAAGGAAGAGCTGATTATCTCTTAGGTAAGAATTGGTCTGATATAGAAAAGCAGAAGTATTCTTTTTTATTTTTATTTGCTCCTACAGAATACTCTGCTATTCGTTTGCAGTATGATACTCAGGTCTCAGATCATGGAGAATGGATTCATGGAGTCTCTATTCAAAGCAATGTAAGTTTAGGGGTTCATCCCGCACATCTTTATTAAAAGAGAAAAGATTTTATCTTTTTTAAAAAAGGAGATTGATATGAAAAGTCTATTTTTAAGTGGAAAAATTATAAAATTTTTCTTTGTTTATTTTACAATGTGCCTTTCTTTTTTTTCAGAAGGAAAGCTAAAGATTTTAACAAGTACTACAAGCTTAAAGTCTTTAACTGAATTGATAGCAGGGGACCGGGTGGAATTGAATTCTATCCTCAGAGGAGGGCAAGATCCGCATTTTATTTCACCTAAACCTTCTTATATGTTAAGAGCAAGAAAGTCTCAACTTTTGATTTTTATAGGGCTTGATTTAGAAGTTGGTTGGCTCCCTAGTGTTATTTCAGGATCTAAAAATCTTAAAATACAAGAGGGACAACCCGGTCATTTAGATGCGAGTCAATTTATAAAAGCTTTGTCTGTTTCTGAAGGAAAAGTCGATCGTTTTTTTGGAGATATTCATCCTTATGGCAATCCACATTATTTGCTAGATCCTTTGAGAGCGGTTCAAGTTTCTTTGGGAATAACAAATAAACTCATAGAACTTGATTCTCAAAATAAAGATTATTATTTAGTAAATCATAAAAAATTTGAGACAAAGATAAAAGAGAACATGAAGCTTTGGAGGAAAAGAATCAAAGACTCAGGGATTAAAAATCTGGTCTCTTATCATAGTAGTTTTGAATATTTTTTAGAAACTTTTGAAATAAATCTTTTCGGTTTAATTGAAGAAAAACCAGGTATAGCTCCCTCTGCAAAACATATAATGAATTTGATCAAAAAAATGAAAGAGAATCAAATTTCTTGTATTATGATGTCTAGCTTTTACAGTCCTAATAAGATAGGTAAAATCAAAAATTCTATTCCTGTTCATATAGAAGTTGTAGATACAGAGGTTGGGGGAATAAAGAAAGTAAAGGATTATTTTGAACTTATAGAAGCTTTTGTTCAATCTTTTGAAAAATGTGGAACTTTTGTTAAAAATCAAAAGCTATGAATTTATTTCAAAAGGCTATAAATCGATAACATTGCAGAAAAAATGTCTGTTATTTCTCTTTTAGGTCCTGCTTTTTTGATGTGTATTTTATTAGCGGGGATTCACTGTTACTTAGGGCTTCATGTTTTAGCAAGAAAAATTATTTTTGTGGATTTAGCCTTAGCTCAATCAGCTGCTTTTGGTTTAGCTCTTTCTTTATTGATAGGTTTGAAAGCAGGATCTTTACAGAGTTATTTAATAACTTTATCGAGTGCTCTTTTTGCTTCGGTTTTATTTACTTTGATAGCTGAAAAAAAGAAACATCTCTCTCAAGAGGCTTTTATTGGAATTGTGTATGCTTTTTTTTCTGTTCTTGTGATTTTACTTTTTGATAAATCAGCTCATGGAGCAGAACATATAAAGCAAACTCTTACAGGCTATTTGATTTGGATTTCATGGTTTGAAGTTTTTAAAGTTTTTTGTATCTATAGTGTTATAGCTTGTTTTTACTATTTCTTTCAAAAGAAATTTTGGGAAAGTTCAACAGGAAAAGAAAATCATTGGAAGTGGAATTTGCTTTTTTATGTCTTATTTAGTTTTGTTATTTCAAGTTCAGTTTCTATTGTTGGTGTGTTATTAGTTTTTTCTTTTTTAATAGTTCCTTCCTTTTTAAGTCAGTTTTTATTTCAAACTTTTTATCTTCGTTTTTTATTTGGTTGGTTTTTAGCTGTGATTTTAAGTTTATTAGCTTTAATCAGCTCTTATATTTTTAATTTACCAACAAGTTCTTTTATTGTATTTACATTTACTTTTCTTCCTATTATTTTGTTGTTAGGATCTCATATAACAAATAGAATTAAAAAAATAGTTTAATATTTTTTTTCGGACCGTAGCGCAGCCCGGTAGCGTGCCACCATGGGGCGGTGGAGGTCGCAGGTTCAAATCCTGTCGGTCCGACCATTTCTTGAATCATATTAAACTCCAAATCTCCTTTGCCACTCATTTTCACTGATATGTGGAAATTGAAACTTATAGTTTTTTTTTAAAGGTAATAGTATCACATTTTGCCAGCATGATTTGTCATCTCCAGGAGCTACTTTATAAAAGCCTGGAAGAACAAGCCATCTGCTATCTTCTTTTTTAGCTTCAAAGATAAAACGTTTCAGCCATCTTTTTTTTTGACCTTCTATAGATATAAAAACAGCAGATTTATTTAATAAATGAGCTTTTTTTATTTGAGGAAGTAACATTTTTCTACTCAAAGGCCAATAAGACTGATGAACATATCTTATTTTTGGAGATTTCCAAATACGATTCAAAACTCTTGAAATGTTATTAGGGTAGTAATCTCTACAGTAAAGAGATGAAAAAGCAACGATTTCCCTCTCTAGATAAAGTACTGTAAATTCTTCTTGTTCTTTTAGGTTTAATCCCTTAAAATCATAATTTTTTTTATTATGATCAGTTGAGTTCAAAATAGATTGCCTCACCGATTCAAAATCTTCATACCACTGAGATATTTGACTTTTTGTTTTAAGGACAAGATGACGGGGTTGAAACTTCATAGACTTTATAAATATTAAAAGTCATTATCTTTTGTCATAGGCATCTGCCAAGTCAGATGAATTCTGGGTTCGTTTCCAAGATTGAAGGCTAAATGAGTTTCATCAGTTTTTGCCATCCAAATAAAACCATCTGCTGGAATATGAAAATACTCATTTCCATATTTCATTTGGCATTGAGGGTTTGTTTGAATAGCTATATGCATTCGGAAGGAGTCTTCAGGGGCATCCTTGTGTGGTAAGTATTGAAAACCAGGATAAAGTCCTATGATAGAAGCTCTAAAAGCTCTTGGAAATTGCTTTAATATTTCTTCAAGGTAACCATAACAAATCTTAGATTTATTTTTAAAATCAGTATGTAAAATACCAGGATAACTTTTTCTAAGCAAACAACCATTGACACCAGGTCTCTTATCAGAATGTACAAAAACACTCCAACCAAAATATTTACTTCCTTTTTTTAAATAGGTCTTTCCATTTTCACTTTTCCATGAACCGTATTCTGGAGCTTCTTTTAAATTTGAAAGCCAGCTTCTTAGCTTTTCCAGATTAATTTTAAATTCACTTCTCTTCACCCTATCCATTTAAAAATTCTTCCTTTTTGAAAACAGTTAAAAAAAAAGCTAATGATACCATAAAGCAGAACGATACAATTCTCTTTCTCCTTCATATTGACTTCTTCTATGTAAAGTAAGAATCTGATCACATAAGAGGAGATCGCCTTCCTCCCATTGATGTGTATAAATAAACTCTTCCCGAAAAATAAGATCACAGAGTGTAAAAAAATCTTTGTTTCTCAATTCACGATTCTTTTTTGAAAATAATTTCAGAACATTAAACTTTGGAAAAAAACAGCCTTCAATTGAACTTAAAGGATGTTTTTGAACAAAAGATTTCCTTTTTATAATTTTTTGATTAGCATACTTTGTATTCTCTATTCCTTTATCTCTATACCTGTGTTTTGATATATCTCTATGTTCTTGGCTTGGAAGAGGATCATACACTCTTTCTTTTAAAATAGTCTTTGAGTTGTCATTTGAAATTTCAAGCATAATATCGTCAATATCTATAGGACTCACTTTTCTAACATATTCTATAGCTAAAGACGTATTTAGAAACTGTGTGGCACTTTGCCCTGGCGTCTTGCAATACAAAGATACGATTTGCTCTGGATGATCACAAAAGATTCCATTGGTATGCCACTCGAGTTTTGGCTCAGAAAATAAGCCTGTCGTATTATTTTTACATATTTTTTTATTTGTTACAATTTGAATAGCATTTGATAAAGGGTGGGAACACCACATGCCCCCTCCTCCAAAAGGTTTTCCTAATTGTTCCAGAAAATCAATATACTCTTTGACTCCATTAAAATTAAAATTTTTGATTACAACTAAAAAATGATCTACAAGAAGCTCACGGATTTCAGATACATTTATATTGGAAGCACTGTATTTTTCACTCTTAAAACAAACTCCAAAAGGATTTAAATGATAGATCATGTTTTCAAAGTCCTATTAAAAAATATTATATAGATTGTTAAAGAAGAGTCCTTCATAACAGAAAGTGTAATTAAGTTCTTCTCTTTATATTTTTTATAAACTTCCTTTATTTTTTAAAAGAGGATTTTTCTTTTTCCTCCTCTAATATAGATTGATTGATATCTTTTTCATTCAACAAGCCCTCTTCCTTTAAATGATTGCTATCATTTGCTACAAGGGATTCAAACATGTATTCAATTTCATATTCATTTTCCAGAAGTTGACCTCTTTGCCAACAGCCTTCGTTTAGAAATTCTAAAAAACTCACTGTTAAATTTCTACTGTATCTAAAATGATAGCAACAATTTTTACCTTCACATTTTTGATCCATAAAACCTGCATGGATAACTTCTGAAAAATGTTTTTTCTTTAAATAACCCAATTTTTGCATTAAAAACAGCCATTCATTTGTCTTATAAGGACTCTCTGATGGAATAAAACGACCAATATCACCTTGAGAACGAAAAGCAACTTCTCTAATAGTACGAGGAAATTTTTCTGCAATTTTAAATAAATCTCCTATAACTGATTCATTAAAATTTTTTATTAAAATTGCACTTACAGTCACACGGCCAATATCAACTGAACTTAAAGCTTTTAATGCCTTTAGTTTAGTTTCCAGTACATCTTCAGCATGAATCTTTTTATAAAAAGCTCTTTGCAAACCTCCACTCATATCCATATGAATCTTTAACTTGGATTTAGGATCTTTTCTTTTTAAAAGAAGTTTTTTTAATTCTTTTACAAATTGAGGACTTTTTGCAATCCTTTTCCCATTCGAAGAAACATAGACAGAATGTCCATGATCAAAAGCCACTTTACAAAAATCAAAGAATCTTTTATGAAGCGTAGGTTCTCCTCCTAACATTCTAATTTCAACGGGATGAGGTAATTTTTTTAGGGCTGATTCAAAGTATTCATAAGACATATCTGGCATAGGGCGAATAGGATTGTAACACACATTACATTTCATATTACAACGGTAAGTCAAATCTACAAAAACAAAAGGAAAGCTGTTTTTTGTGACTGGAATTCGCTTAGAACGATAACCTTTAAAAAGCTCTTTTGTAGCTTTTCTATGATGTCTTAACTGAATTTTATTAGTATCCATATTCATTTCTTTTTACATGTTCAAAAAAGGGAGCAATTTTGAAATTTTGAGTTATACGGCCCCTTCTTTTGCTTCCTGCATCAGGAACACCGTCATCATCAACTCTCCAATCCGTCACTTTAACAAAGATTTTTCCTACTTGAGAGGGAATTGAAAAAAAATAAGATTTACATTCACTAAAACCATCAATCTCATTTTTTATTTTTACTTGACTTTCATTTATGTCAAAAGTTTTAAACAATAACTTAAGCATTTTATCAATTTCAAAAGATTGAGGCTCTTTCATATACCTTCCAATTTGCCCTACATTCTTAAACCTTAACATAAGGGGATAATAATTTCCTGAAGTTTTCTGATACTTTAAACAAAATTTTTCAATCAATTTTAGAAGTCTAAGAGGTATATCCTCATTAAGTTTGGGAATAAGAATACAATTAATATGAACTAAAAAACCTAATTTGATTAAATTCTCTAAAGCTTGAACTTTTTTTTTGGCATACCTCCCCTTGTCGATAAGGTCATAGATGTCATCTTTATCACCACCATTCATTGAAATGCCAAGGGATCTTAGTCCATAGTTCCATAGCGTCTTGCAATAGTTTTCAGAAGCCAATTTTAAACCATTCGTGAGTAAAGTAGGGCGGTGACCATTTTGACGAAGCATATAGATAATATCTGGAAGATCTTTTCTTAGAGTTGCTTCAGCTCCAATCAACCTAATATCAGTACGGTGAGGAAGTCTTTTGATAAAACTTTCAAGTTTATCAATATCCATATCAGGTATCTCTCTATTTGGAATATAACAATTGGCACAGGACATTTGACATTTATGAGTCACATCTGCAAGTAAGGTATGAAAATGATTTTTTTCAGGTTCTATTTCATAAAAATTCATTTTTTTCCATTTTTATTAGGTTTATATTTTCTAAATGATTTTGTTTTCTAAAAAAAAGAATAGCAAAAAAAATATGAAAAGCAATATATTTTTAATATTTCTTCTATTAATTCCATCTAAAAGTGTTTCAAGATACTTGATAAATTCTTTAAAATTAATGATAATAAAAGGCAACATCCCCACTCGTTTCGACTGGTGGGTGCGAGCAGGCGAAAGCCTGCTTTCGCGTTTTTAGATCATGAAAACTATTATCTATGATTGACGGTTTCAATCTTTATTATCGCTTGAAAGATACTTCTTATAAATGGTTAAACTTTTTTTTGTTATTTCTTTTTTCTTGATTAAAAATATAATGTAAAAGACAAAGATTTACTTGATGAAATAGTCAATTACTTTCTTTTAAAATCTTAAATTGTAATCTTATCAAAGTCTAATATCTTGATTTTTTTACAAATATTCTTTTGGTTGTATTTTTTTATAAGTTCATTGTAAAAAATAAGTAAATGTCCTATAAAGTTATTTATAATTAAAATAATACCTTTATGATGCTATCAGAAGATTTTATCCAAAAAACTATTTCCCCTAAAAAAGAAATGTATGCTTATGAAACTTTGTGGGCTATGGAACATTCTATAGAAGATATTAAAGAAAAAACTTTAAAAGAGATGTTTGAAAAATACACTCCTTTAGAAACTTTAGAAACATTATCTGATCAGTATAAACAAGAAAAGGAATTCTTTGATACAAAACTCTCCTTTTTGGAGATAAAAGAGAAAGTAGATAAATTCTTAAAAGATTCTTTTGACAAAGGTCCTCTTTCTTTTTCAATAGCTGTAAATAAAGCTATTCAATATCCAGAAAATTTAAAGAAGCATTGTCCAGTAGGTCTATTTTATTATAAGGGTGATTTAGGTCTATTAGAAACAAGATGTCTTTCAATAGTAGGGGCAAGAAAAGCCTCTGATGAAGGATTATCAAAAGCCAGGGAATTAGTTAAGGAGTTAAGTCAAAAGTTTACTATTGTTTCTGGACTTGCTAAAGGTATAGATACAGTCGCCCATCAATCAGCCATTGAAAATAAAGGACTTACAATTGGAGTTATAGGAACTCCTATAAATAAGTACTATCCAAAAGAAAATAAAGAATTACAAGATAGAATTGCAAGTGATTTCCTTCTTATAAGTCAAGTGCCTTTTTATAAATACTCTAAAGAACACTTTAAATCTCATGCTTATCATTTCCCTCGTAGAAATATGACAATGGCTTCCATTTCAGAAGCTACAGTTGTTGTAGAAGCTTCAGATACAAGCGGTTCTCTTACTCAAGCTAGAGAGTGTATTAAGCAAAAAAAGAAATTATTTATAATGGATCACTGTTTTAATAATCCAAAGATCATTTGGCCTAAAATTTATGAAAAAAAAGGAGCTATAAGGGTAAGGAAGGTTTCAGACATTTTGGATATTTTGGATAAAAATTATGGAAAATCTGTGGATTGAGCTTGATAAAAGTGATTTAACAGAACTTAAAGATATCGAAGATGAATGTTTCTTTGCTAGAGAGAATAAAAGTGAGGGTTATAAAAGAGGTCGAACTAATAATTTAATCTTAAATTTTAAAAAGTCTCCACAAAAAAAAAGGGACTATAGAGTGGAAATATAGAAAGGAGGCTATTGAGATATTTGCTGAAGAACTTGAAATGTTTTTTAAAACAAAACATGAACCATCAGATACAAGTCTAAATATAACTGCTATTCCAAGTTCTAAATCGAAGAGAGATTTAGAGTATGATTATCGTTTTGAAGATTTATTTAAAGAACTTTTAGAAATACGACCCTCTTTAAATATTGAATGGCCTGTTGAAAATAAAGATACAGTAAAAGCCTCTCATCATGGAGGTCCAAGAAATCCAGAAACTATAAAGAAAAATTATATATGGAAAGGTTTTAAAAAATCTCTTGATAAGATATATATTGTAGATGATGTTATAACAACGGGAGCTCATTTTCGTGCAATGTGTGAATTTCTTACAGAAAATGGATATAAAGGGAAGATAGTTGGATTGTTTTGGTCTAGAACTGTGCATACCTAGAATGCAGATAATTGAAGTGAGATTCAAGACAAGCTAGCTAAAGTAGTTTATTAAAAAAATTTGTAATTTTTTTAAAAAGGAAGGGGTAATTATGTTAAGCAAACAAGATATTTTTTCACCGGATCGTCCCATTACAAAGAAGGATGAAGATCTGCTTCAGAGAAAACGTTTTTCTGAGGAGTTAGCAAATTCAATCTTTGATTGTAGAGAAAAGGATAGTCTTGTTTTAGCCATATATGGAAAATGGGGTGATGGGAAATCTTCTGTTAAGAATATGATTAAAGAGAGTCTTGAAGGTCAGATTTCTGATAACTGGATCAGTATTCTTGAGTTTAATCCCTATGAGTGGGGGAATTCTGAAAAATTAACTAAGGCATTTTTTTTAGAATTAAGTAATTTATTAAAATCCAGTGTTAATAAAAAAATGCAAAAAATTGCTGAAAAACTAGAAGACTATTTCAAATATCTTGAGTCTATTAATGAAAATATTTTTCAAAAGCAGTTATTTGGTTTTCCTTTGAAATTATTAAATAGAAAAAATGTTGAATTAGCTACTCTTGAAGAAAAGAAAGACGCATTAAAAAAAGACCTTTCTAATATTGATAGGACAATCATTATAATGATTGATGATATTGATAGACTTTCTAAAAATGAGACAAAATCTCTCTTTAAGTTGATTAAATCAAATGCTGATTTTCCTAATACTGTTTACTTAACTTTTTTTCAAAGAGATATTGTCGAGAAAAGTTTAAAGGAGGAGGGTGTTTATGAGGGCAGTGACTATCTTAAAAAGATAATTCAAGTGGGATTTGAGTTACCTTGTATTCCAAAAAATCAAATTCACTCTATTTTATATAAAAAATTAGATGAACTGATAGCTGAGTATAATATAAACAGGTTTGATTCTCATCGTTGGAAGACTGTTTTTGTATCAAGCTTGGGAGAGTATTTTAATAATTTGAGAGACGTCTATAGATTTATTTCTACTCTTTCTTTTCATACAAATGCTTTAAGAAATAAAGAATCTATTGATGTGAACTTTGTGGACTTGGTTTCACTTGAGGTTTTGAGACAGTTTGAACCTCTGATATATAAAAATATATTTAAGCACAAAAAAGTCTTTACATCGAAATTACCTGATTCACGTAATGACTTTATAAGGGAAAGATATAAGAAAATTGTAGAAGAAACTATAAAACTGAGTCATCAAAATAACCAAGAAGTTATAAAAGGATTTTTCGATACGTTATTTCCTAATGTGGGTTGGTCTTATTCAAATAGTTATGATTCGACAAGTGATTCTGAAGATATGTACAGAAAATTAAGGATTTGTCATCCAGATATTTTTGATCGTTATTTTTTACTTTATTTACCAGAGGGAGATATTTCAAATTCAGAGTTTAATTATTTTTTGAGTATTACAAAGAATAAAGGAGATATTATATCCTATCTAAAAGATTTAAAACGTCGTGGCATTCTAGAGAGTTTTATAACCAAGTTTGAAAACTATAAACAGCAAGTTTCAAAAGAGGATGCTATACCTTTTATATCTTCATTAATGGAAATTGGTGATGACTTATCAGATGAATCCGGTGAAGGAAGTTATATTTCTCCAGTTTATCATGTTAGGAGAATTATTCATTGGTATTTCAAAGAGCAAAATTTTGGAAGTGAAAAAAAACAGATTTTCATAAAAGCTTTAAAAGACACAAAAGGTTTATATTTAGGTTTAAGATCAATACAGGATGAAATAGAAAGAAGAGAAGAGAATCGATATTCGGATTTATATATATTCACTTCTCAAGACTTTGATTGCTTAAAAAATATTGCCAAGATCAAAATTGAGAAGGCTTTAAAAAATTCTGAAAAATTATTCAATATGAGGCATATAGGTCAAATATTATTTATGTGGAAAGATCTGGTTAAAGAGCTTAGCATGCAAATTTGGCTTGATAAACAACTTGATTCAGATGAGAAGATTTTATCTTTTTTAGAAAAATTAGTTAGTAAAGAATTTGTGTATTCAGGAAATAAAACTAAAGTAAAAGATCGCTTAGACCATGAATTTCTATCAGTTTTTTTTAAAGATTTAAATGCCTTGTATAATAGAATCGATTCTTTTTCAAAAAGAGCTTCTGAAAATCAAAAAAAAGTTATTAAGGCTTTACTTCAAAGTAAAGATTGACGTGATAATCCTGATAAGTATTAAAAATTTGGTAACAAAAAATAGAAATACAAATAGAAATTTAAGATAATTGATGGTTCTAAAAATATAAATTTAAACACAATAAGTGTCATATGAATTCAAGTTATTGGATTTTAGAAGATTTTTATTAAAATAGAAACACTTAAATTCTCTGTTATAAAAAACTTTTTTCTTGACTTTATACTTAGTGTCATTTACCTTTAAAAGCCTAAAGTATTGATAGTATGAAAAAGGTAAAATCAAAATCTGTGACGGAACAAGTGTTCCCTAAATCTGTTCTGGACTGCGATCAAGAAATGCTAGAATTATACAAAGAAACAGACAACTTATTAAAAGAAACAAAAGATATTTTAGAGAAAGTAGCTACTGCTTTGGACAAAAAGAAAGTATACAGTTATGATTTTAATTCAACAGAAAACTGCGAGATCAATCACAATGCCATCGCCCTCACAACAGAATCGTATAAAATTTAAAAGCACCCAAGATTTCTATACTTTTATACGAAAACCAAATAATACAGTTAGTTTGTTAACATTACGTGAAAATTGTTACAAAGATATTGAAGACATTCGTGGTCGACCTTTATTAGTCTATGCAACAAAATTTTTGGAAAATGTTTCTCCAAATTCTCAAAATTTTATTGATCTCCCAGATATAGACGGTTTTACGGATTTAATAAACTCTGTAAAAGTAAAAAATAGTGACTCTGTTGATGTACTTTTACAAAGTCCTGGTGGCAAATCAGATGCTACAGAACGGCTTGTAGGGTTGTTACGTCGTCATTTTAAACAGGTTGATTTCCTAATCCCACATTCTGCTTACTCAGCGGCAACGATGTTAGCTCTTTCAGGAAACAATATCATTTTGCACCCTAGTGCTGTTTTAACCCCTATTGACCCTCAATTTAAAGATATTCCTGCAAGGGTAATAAAGAAGGGTTTTGAAAAAATAAAAGAAAAAATCTCTAAAGAAGGTCCTAAAACTCTTCCTGCTTACATTCCCCTTATTGAAAAAAGTATTTCTTTAGAGTTATTAGAAATGTGTGAAGACTCAGAAAAATTATCTGAGGTTTTAATTTCTAGCTGGCTTAAACAATATATGTTTGAAAAAAATGAAGAAAAAGACCTTGATGAAAAAATAGAAAAAGCTGTGAAATATGTATCCAGTTATGAGGAACACCTAATGCATTCTCGTCCATTATCAATAAAAAAGTTAAAATCATTTGGTTTAAAAATCGAATATGCTGACCCTTCTCTTGAGGAACTCCTTTGGGAGGCTCATATCTTAATCAATGGCTTTTTTAAAATTAGCCCTTTCGTAAAATTATACGAAAATACAACAGGCATCTCATGGGGAAAAACTGGTGTTCAGATATTAAAAAAACAAGAATCACAAAAAGATCGAAAAAATTTTTAATCCATATCTTTTTGTATTTGAGAAAAAGGCTTTTTACTTTGGTCAGAAAATCTGAGAAAAAGACTTAAAGGTTTTTCTTCCTTATAAAAGGTCCTAATCTTAAAAGATACCATAATGAGTCTCTACTTTCTGTTAGAGAAAATAAGCATACTCTATTTTTTTAACTTTTCTTTTTCCAAAAAGAATTAAAACTACAAAAAAAATAACTGCAATTCTAATGACATTAAAATCCCTTTCTTAATCCAATACTGCAATTAAAACAAATGACGTTTTCGTTTGCGTCTAACCAATTAACTTTTTTATCATGATTGTTGTATCTATTTAAATATTATTCATAATTTTTTTCAGAGATTAATCCATATTTTATTAGTTTTCTAATGTTAATCTCTGTCTAAATTCAACTGGCTCAGGGAGAAAAGTCATTCCGTAGGCTAATCCCTAATAAACACAAGTAAAAGGTGTAATTAATAATTACCAAATGGTAACATCAAATTCACCTTCTTTTAATTCTTCTTGGAAGTAAAGAACATGCTTCAATAATTCCTCATCATTTAATACGTATACATATACTTGCATACTTAAATATAATATTAAAATAAATATATATTTCATTATTTCTTTTTTTTAAACAAGGTCGCAATGAGGCCCTAACTTTCTGTTAGGGAAAATTTCGATGAAAAACGAAGTATTGAAAGTTGTTAAAAAGTCGCAATGAGGCCCTAACTTTCTGTTAGGGAAAATATTTCAAGAGTATTTTTTTATGAACTTGATAAAAAAATGTCGCAATGAGGCCCTAACTTTCTGTTAGGGAAAATGATTTTCAATTAGGCTTAAAAGTATCCAGAGATCAAATGTCGCAATGAGGCCCTAACTTTCTGTTAGGGAAAATCCTTCAAGACATTTTGATAGTCCTAAAGACCACTTGGCGTCGCAATGAGGCCCTAACTTTCTGTTAGGGAAAATAAAATGAAATCTTGTTACAATTTAAAATTGTAAAAGAGTCGCAATGAGGCCCTAACTTTCTGTTAGGGAAAATTTACCATGTATGCGAGATCTTAAATCAGAGAAATCAGTCGCAATGAGGCCCTAACTTTCTGTTAGGGAAAATTTAAATGCACACATTACACAACTACTGCACAACCACTGTCGCAATGAGGCCCTAACTTTCTGTTAGGGAAAATACAAAAAGCCCTAATCTTTGGAGGGCGGTAGTCCAAGTCGCAATGAGGCCCTAACTTTCTGTTAGGGAAAATGTCCTGCGACTTGGCCAAGAACAGGTTCAAGTTCTTCCATGTCGCAATGAGGCCCTAACTTTCTGTTAGGGAAAATCTATTGCGTCATGAAGCAATAGTGTTTTTTCTCCTTGTCGCAATGAGGCCCTAACTTTCTGTTAGGGAAAATTTGGAAGTGAAAATTCTTCTACTTATAATAATTAGTCGCAATGAGGCCCTAACTTTCTGTTAGGGAAAATGAAGATGGATTTTTCATATCTTCAAAAAGCACGATAGTCGCAATGAGGCCCTAACTTTCTGTTAGGGAAAATATGAATAAAAAAAACGAAACAACAAACGGAAATAAGTCGCAATGAGGCCCTAACTTTCTGTTAGGGAAAATTTTCTTGATATTCAATGTAAGAAGCTGATTGAAGCGAGTCGCAATGAGGCCCTAACTTTCTGTTAGGGAAAATAATCTAAACTTCTTATTCCTCTTTGATTAAGAGATGTCGCAATGAGGCCCTAACTTTCTGTTAGGGAAAATAATAAATTCTTTGGAAAATAAAACTTCTGATTTAGTGTCGCAATGAGGCCCTAACTTTCTGTTAGGGAAAATTCGTTTTACTTTTTTTTGGAGCAAGTCAAAATTCCAAAGTCGCAATGAGGCCCTAACTTTCTGTTAGGGAAAATAGCTTCTGAATTAAAGGAATATTGTGAATAATTTTTCGTCGCAATGAGGCCCTAACTTTCTGTTAGGGAAAATACTTCATTGTAGTAACAAGAGAACTTTGCTTCGAGGTCGCAATGAGGCCCTAACTTTCTGTTAGGGAAAATAAAAAGAAATAAAAATAAAGATCTTTTTCACTTCTTGTCGCAATGAGGCCCTAACTTTCTGTTAGGGAAAATAGTAACTTTTAACATGTTAATAAAATCAAAAATTTAATCTTTGATTTTCGAGTAGTCTTGTATTTTTAGTATTATAAGTTTTTATTTTTGAAAAGTCAATCTTATTTTTTTATTCAATTGTCAAAGAACAAAAGCAAATTCGAGAACTTACTAAATTGTAAAACACAGCTCAAGTCCTCGCTTATTTATCATTTTAAAAAATCATTGGCTTTTTCTCAATCATTTGAAATTTCTTACCTATACTCATCACTTTTGTTTTTACTTTATTTTTCAATCCTACATCAATAAATAGAATCTGATCTTTAGATTTATCTATAATAGTATCTAATTCTGAAACTAATTTTTCTTTTTTTAATTCATTCATTTGACACTGAAAAACAGATAACTGTAACCAATTTCCATATCCATTTAGTATTTTAAATATTTTCCTCCATCTTTTTGGATCTGTAATATCATAAGAAACAATAAATAATTTTTCTTCTTTCATGGTTTATCTCGTTATAATATGAGGGTACTCTTTTATTTCATCAAAAAGATACCGAACTAACAATCTAGATTGTGCTTCTAATAACTGCCTATAACTCACTTCATACTTAAAAACAGGATGTTTTATTTTTTGACTTAGACGTCTTTCAAAAACAGATATGAATTTTTTTTTACCTTCAGGCTTCCATCCTACTTTTCCAGCATTGTATATAAAATCTTTTTCTTGAATTTCTTTATTATTTACTGCAAGTAAAACTGTAGAGTCACAAATCAAAGGACGAAAAGGCTCCATCATATCAAGAGCTAAAGCAGGTCTGCCATATTTAGATTGATGGTAAAAACCTCTAAAAGCATCAAAACCTGTAGAACTTAAGGTCACTGTCCAAAGCCTTGTTAACAAAGAATAGGAAAAAGATAACATTAAATTGATAGGGTCTTCAGGGGGACGTCGACTCCTCTTAGTAAAATGAAAAGGATAGCTTTCTTTATTTTTAATCATTAAATGAAAGGATTGAAAATATTCATGTGCCGAATAACCTTCTATCCCTAAAAGCTCTTGTATGTTTTTTGCCAGGTTTGTTTTTTCTGCATATTTTTTTAAAATCATGAGAAGATTTTCTGGTTTATGTGTTCCTCGCCAATTTCTTCTAATAAGAGTACGGCAATTGTAGATTTTAGCTTTCACAAGACTCTTTGCAAATTTTAAACAAAAATCTTTGTCAAAAGATTTTCTATATTGTGCTTCTCTTAAAGAAGAGTTTTTATGACCAATCCCTTGAGAAATTCCTAAAAACCATCCACTGTAAGAATGCCATGAAACAGGGATTTCTCGATTCATGAGTTCATGTAAACAAGGAGTGCTGATAGAAACATTACCCATTAAAACCAATTGAGAGATATCCATAATAGGAACAGATTTTATCTCTTCTTCATCGGTTTTAATTTCTAAGCGATACCCTTTTTTAGAAATTTGCCCTCTATAAGCTTGTACATAAACAGGAAACTTAGACTCAGATTTTAAAGAAATAGGTCTTATCTTTTTTGTTTTTTGTTGTTCTATATAATGAAATTCATCTGGCAAACAGATCTCAACTAAAGAACAACGAGGACATTTTGCACTGTCTTTCAGAGGTTTCGGGGAAGATGAGCTTTTAATATCTTCTTTAAATTGATCAATGATTTTTTTTGTTTTTTCAAATAAATCTTTATTAAAATTTACAATGACTCTCTTTTCACTTTCTGCATAATAAATCATTCCTTTTTCACAAAGGTAACCATTATCTTTTAAAATTAAAGCTTGAGTTGCAAGTTGAGCTTCTTCAGGTAAGAGTTCCTCACTTTCTCTATTTCTAGGAAGAGATCCTTTTTTATACTCTATAGGAACAATAAAGCCATTTTCTGATTCTAATAAATCCATCCTTGAAATAAGATTGAGTCTTTCAGAAGACAAAGTCACAGAGCGAGATTGTATCTTTTTATTATTATCAATCAACTCCTCAGGAGAAGGTAAAAGAGAATTTGATTTATCAACTCGATTATGGACTCTTTTTCCTTTTATAGTATCTGAGGTCTCTTTTCTTTCTTGATGAATAAATTGCAAATAAGCTAACCTTCTACAATACTGACTGGCATTAATTGAGCTTGCGGGAATAAGGATATCTTCTTTTTTTGGTAACAAATCTAATTGAATAGGAATAGATCTTTTTTCTTTTTCTTCCATAATTTGTCTTTAAAAAATCCTTTTTTAATTAAATTTAAGTCTAAGCTAATTTAACTTTGGAAAAAAAGGAGCTTTTCCTTCTTCTTCTAGTTTTTTAAATTCTTCTTTAAGGTCTTTATTATCTGACATATTAAAAATCTTTTTTTCTTTTTGAAGATGCTTAAATAGTTTTAAGTTTACATCTAACAACTGGTTAAAATTTTTTTCTTTCATTGACTCAAAACCATGAGCTAAAATAGATTTATTTCTTAGAGAAAGAGGTGAAATTTCTGTGTGAAGTTTTAGTTCATAAAAATATTCTCCTAAAACATCTTTTTTATCTTTTAATAATAAAAAACTTTCTTGCAGACCTAATTTTATATCTTTTTTGTTTTTCTCATACTTCTTTTTTAACTCCGGTATTAATTGTTCATCATCTACCTTACTCGTATCTATTTGATATTTTTCTAATAGTTGATACTGAGCCATAGCCTCAAACGATCTATAAAGTCTAGCGATAGCATCATCATATTTTCCCTGCTTTGATTTTCTATAAGCATTTGCAATTAAATCTGCTATCAAATAAGGAGAGTTTTTAACTTCATTTTTATTATTTATCATTTTATTAAAATAATCACTGAAGTCTTTAATATTTCCTTCAATATTTTTTTTAAACTCTGAATTTATAAAAGGACGAAAACCTGCTTTCAGATCATTTAATTTACCCTCCAAATGACCTATTTTTTTTTGAGCATCTTTATGATTAAAATTATCCCATTTTTTAAAAAAATCAAAGTACTCTTTAATTACAAAAAGCTCACTCTTTTTTTTGTCTGGATTGTTTTTATTATTTTCTATAAAGTTTAATATTTTTTCATGAGCTTCTGAGTAACTGTAAGAATTAAATAATAAAATTGCCTCTTCTATAACTTGATAACCATATATCTCTAAAGGATTATCAACTTTTATAATTTTTTCAGTTCCTGGTATAACACTTACTTTTTGCTCTGTTTTTACTGATGTATATCTGAATTCATACTGTTTCCAATTATAAGCACATAAAGTCAAGGCAGCAACCATGGCTTTAGTCCCTCCTGTAAAATCTAAGACAGATAAATAATTTTCTCCATGTTTAATCCAGTTATTATGCTCTATTTTGACTTCTTGTATAATTTTTTCAGTTATTTTTTGTATATTGTGAAAGTCTTCTAAAGTAATCCATTGTCTATTATATCGTTGTTCTATATTCATTTTACTTTCTTCTTTATTTAGGTTTTCTAAAAAAATATCTTCAGATTTCTTAGACGCTATAAAAATAATTTTTTTAGGTTTGATTTGCTCAATGCTTTTTTTAATCGGTTCAGGGCTTGTTCCTACTGTAATAATAAGCTGATAGTTATACATTTTGTTTTCCTATTTTTAACAAGCCTCTTTTATTTGATTTTCTTCTTTGAGAGCTGAGAATAAGCCTAAACCAAAATGACAGCTAAAACCTAGCGAAATAGGACCTTGCACCGGTTTAGAAAATTCTAATTTCCAAAAACCCCCTCTTTTATCTGGCTGTGACAAATGTTTTTTATATCTAAATTTTTTAAATTGAAAAGGATAAAATCGTCGATCTTTTTTTTCAATAAAAGGAATCAGTTTTATTGATTTTAACTCAGGCCATTCTCTTAAGTGACACTCTTTTCTTAATTGATCAAATAATGAAAAATTCTTTTTTTTATACCAAGGATGAAAGTAAGGAGTATGAGATTGCCATAGCTTAGATTCTTGAAAAAAAGAAAAACGGTTTTTAAAATCATTTTCAGTTCCAAAATTTTCTAATACTAAATTTTGTTTTTCTCCTCTTTTATTTTTTATCCATGATAAACTTCTTAGAGTTTGAAGAGATGACTCACTAAATCCTTTTTTACAGTAAATAAAAAAAGAATCAATCCAACCGGTATTTTGTGAATCAATGGGTAAATAAAAAAAATGCTCATGTTTGTTATTAGGGCTTAAATTATGTCCTGATATTTCACTAGGAATAAATTGTTTTCCTGAAAGCTGTTTGGCTAAGCCCATTAAAGAAGATCTTAGATTCTCTCCTGCTTTTAATGTATTTTTAGAGGATATTTTTGGAATGTCTAAAAGAACAAAATAAGCGGTTGTTATTTTTTGATTCCTAGTATTCATAAATAGCTTTTAGTTTTTTTTGGTTTCTAGATGGATTATCCCACCATTCTTTTTCTATCCAGTATTTTTTTATCTCTTCTTGGACTTTCTTTTTCTGTTCTAGGTCCTTTATATTTTGATAATAGTCTGCTAAAGATTTCCCTTTAAAAACCTCCTCAGTTGTGGGGATATTGTTTTTACTCTTAATCTCCTGAATCGCTTTACTTAAAATAGATGAAAAACTGGAGTTAGAAATTTTTGAGTTTGTTTTTAAAGCTTTTCTATAAGGGTTTCTAACTGTTTCATCAGAAGGATATAACTTAACCCAGCCCATAGGTATCTGTGGGTTTCCCTTGTCTACAAGAAGCCTTCTAGTTTTAGGATAATCAATATTTTTATTTTTTTTTCTCTGATTGATCTTTTGTTTTATATCTTTCATATAGGGTTCATTTAAAAGTTCATTTGTAAGCCCTGTCATACCTGTCCAAACACTTCCCCAAGAAAGCCTTAACCAAGCTGTATTTGTTTTATCTTTTTCTATTTCACTTTTTAATTTTTCATAAAATTCTATCGGTAGGGGATACTCATAAGTCTTAAAAAATTGGATTTCATTTTCTATCATTCTTAAGGCATAGTCGTTTAAAAAATCTTTTAATTTGCTATAGCTTCCAAGTGAGTTTTTTATATTATTATTAATATCTGTCCATGAAATATCATTAAGTAAAAACTCATCCCAAGAAAAGAGAAACTCAGCTTTAGATTCAGCTTTAACAACTTCAGGATAAATTCCTTTTGCTAATTCCCATTCATCTATATTTTTTTTAGTAGCTAAATTCTTCCATTTGATTTTATTATTAGAAACGTTGGTAATCCGAATATCTCCTAAAGCTAAATGCTCTTTTTCAAAATAAGCATCAGACACTTTTAAACATCTCATAATATCTTTTTGAGGATTTGAACCAAAAATTTCTTTTTCTAGTTTTTTTCCAATATAATCCAGGTTGTTATTTTTCCTTAGTCCTAAATTCCATAAAGCAGTCCTGATTCCTCCTTTTAAAGAAGTACCAGGAAGGATAGGTTTAAAAAAAACATCTTTTAAGTATTCTCTAATATCTTTTTTACCATTGAGGCTATTGTTTACTGTAAGAGGGTTTAAAGTATACCCCTGTCTTTCTTCTGAAATTTTTAACAGATCAGTTAGTTGAGCTGTATCAAAATATTTATTTAACTGTCTATCTTCTGATTGTATAGAATCTAAAGTTTTTTGAATATCTACGACAAAATAACTATTATTTTCTTTTATGAAATCAACATCTTCTTTAAGCTCTTCTCCTGATCCAATATGAAGGGGAGTATAGGTTTCTAAAATCATTTTTTCAGAAAAGTTTTTTCCTTTATTTTTCATCTTAATCCTTCCTTTTAAAGTAAATAAAAAAAGCTCTGCCATCACGGTAGATTTTATGATCTAATTGTTTTAAGTCTGGACTCACATCTTTCATCTCTCCTTTTAAAGAATTTTCCTTTGAAATAGGGAAGCAACTTCCCTCTTTAAACATAAAGATGCTTTTTTTTCTAAAGGAATAATTGTGAATCCATCCTCTTCTTCTTATTAATTCATACTTTGATTTTTGTATCCAAGATTTATCTTCTAGTTCTTTAATAGAAGGAGAAAATAAAGAACAGTTATAAGCAAAAGAAGGTTCATCACTGTAAAACTGCTTTATAGGGCAATCTACTTCTTCAAAAGAAAACTGACCTTTACCACTGCTTTTATCTGCTCCTATTCCAGTATCTCCAAGTAAAGACAAAAGGAACTCAAAGTCTGACTTTACTTTTGAGGATGAAAATTTAACTAAAAAATAAAGCCCTGCTTTCTTTTTACTGGAATATCTTGTAGTTGAAAACTGAAACAAATTTCCTTCTTCAGCTTCTTCAACTTTGTTACTTAAACGGTTGACAGAAGTTCTAGTATTTTTTTCCTCTTTATAGACTTTTTCAAAATCTTTTTTTTCTGGAAAGGTATTTTTAGGAACTAAAAAAGAAGAATAAACTTTATACTCTTTTGAAGATAGAGGTAGGGAGAAAGTATCATCCTGATTATTTATTGATTCTAAATAAAGGGAAGGATTCTTTAATAGTTTTTCCCATAAATCATAGGCTATAAATTCTATTTTTTTAACTTTTTTAAAAGCTTTATTATCTTTTGAATCTTTAGACAATAAAGATTTTCCCTTAATAACAGGAAAGAAAAAGATATTATCAAAAAAAGGAAAAGCTGAACTTAATAAAAAAGGAGGATCTTTTATGAACTCCTCAAAGCTTTCAGGTTTTTGAGTAGCCCAAAAAGAGATTAGAGCGGAACTGAGAGTATCTGAATGAATGAACTTTTGGCTTTTTGAGTACATTTGATTTCCAAAACTGTCAATATGAAAACCAGAATCAAAATTTAATTTATAAAGTTTTATATCCTCTTTCATTATTTCTTAACTCCTTATCATTTGTATTTTTACAAAATTAAATAGCTTTTTTTTTATCATTCTTTAAAGCTTCTAAAAAGATTTGGTAATCTTGAAATTGTTGTTCTTCTTGTTTAGGATTTTTATAATCTTCTACTGTTTTTTGAGAGATTTTCAATTCCTTAAATAGAACTCTACCATAACCTCTTGAACCATGACCTCCTAAACTATCTCCTTCTATAAGACTCAAAGACTCAAAAAATAAATTTAAAAACTTAATCTCTTCATCCTTATCATAAAGAGTCAATATGAAATTCAAATCAAATATTGCTCCTGCTGGTACTCTTTCTATTTCTCTAGGATTAGCTTTTGATGAAATACGATTGATACTGACTTCTGTTTTAACTTCAGTCATTGGCATATCAGTGTTAGAAGCTAATTCAAGTTTTTTTGCACTCTCTTTTGTTAAAAAAGAATCCCTTACTATGAGTCTTGTGGGTTCATTAGATTTCTCACTCGCACCAACTCCAAACAACTTTCCTAATAAAGTTTTGGGATTTGTTCCTGGTCCTTCTTTATTATAGCCTCCTTCTTCAGAGTTCTTTTTTTCTAGTCCTTCTTTATTATAGCCTCCTTCTTCAGAGTTCTTTTCTTCTGGTCCTCTCGCTCTTTCTAAAAGAGATCGCATTTTTCCTCTTAAAGAAGACCCCGGTATATAAGGTTGGTTATCTAAAGGGTTACGGACAACGACCGAATTAACTCCTCCTACTTTTAAACCTCCTGAGTTTCCTCCAATATGAAGACCTGTTAGGGTATGGAGTTTTCCTTTGATAAATAATTTAGAATGTATTTTTTGACTCATAACTTTTCTCCTTTGTTAATTGTTACTTTTTTTACCTTATTTTGATTTATGATAAGCCACAACAGATTCCATAAAATAACAAAAGGCTTTAGTCGCTTCTTCTTCCTTCTGTTTTTCTTCATTTAATTCTTTTATCGCTTCAATACTCTCTACAATATCATTTTTTAAAGATAACATTGTTCCTTTTTTTTCTTTTGAAGATAAATAAATAACACGAGGTTTTAAAAGAAAAAGTTCTCTTTTCCATTCTTTATTACCATTATCAAGCTGAGCTTTAATTTTAAGAACAGAACTATAAATTCTTCTTATAGAGGTAATACTAATACTTTGTAGTTTTTTTTGTTCAGCATAATTTAAAAGTTCTTTAATATTAGCTGTTTTGATCCAGTCTTTATCTATGCTTTTTTCTTTTTTTAAATGGTAATTGTTGTTCTTTTTATTACTCATAATTTTTCTCCCTTTTAAATGTTATGTTTTACTTTATTTTTTTACTATCCTGTTTTACTTTTGTTGTTTTCTTCTTTTCTTTCTAGGTAATCAGTCCAACAAACTGGCAAATAAAGATACTCTAATCGTCTCTTATGTTTTTCATCTTCTTGAGGTTTGCCTAAAATTAAGTCTTGTAATTTTATAATTTTTTGTTTTATATCATTACTATCTTTTGTTCTTTCTAAAAGCCTAGAAATATGATACACAAAACGATGTCTCCATAACCTATACTCTTTGTTACCTTCTTTTAAAGATTCTTCTTCTCTTTCAATAGAATACAAAACTTGAAGCAGAGCATGACTTTTTGTCTTTTCTACAAGTTCTTTTATATCTTCTTGTAAAGATTTAACTTCCTTATATTCTTCCCAGCCTATCACGCTATCTAAAAAACAAAGAGCTTGTTTTTCTATCACCGAATCTTTTTCAATTCTTTTAAAGTTTTTAGCTTTCTCCTCTGCATCACCTGCTAAATTTGCTCCCATTAAAATAGGTTCTTTTTGCCTTAATAAAGTTATTCCTGCTGATAGATTTAAGTCTGGATTATAACAACAGTATTCTTTAAACTTTTTTTGAATCTCATGAGCTAAACAAGGGATTTCATTCCAAGGACCAACAGCAAAAAGGTCATCTCCACCGGCATAAATGAGCTTACAATCAGATTCTTCTGACTGCTCTTTTTTTAACTGAGATTCTTTTAAATACTCTTTTTTTAAAAGATGAACATTTAAATAACCTGTAAAAAAAGTATTTAGCTGACGGGATAAACTGGCATAACGAGATAAAGAACCCCAATCTTCATCTTTATTTTTCAGTCCTTTTGAAAAAATTTGTCCTAAATTGTCTACATCCATTCTAAGAATTCCAAAACGTTTTATTCCTTTAGCTTTTGTTGTTATTTCATCTAAATTTAAGTCACCAGGAGCAGATAAAAAACGATGGGAAAAAGAAAGACCTTGGATAGGCTCAGGGTCTTGAATAGAATTTACAAATTCAAAATGTGAATTTTTAAATGAGATATCTTTTATTTCATTTATATCTTCAACTATTAAAAAAACAGGAAAAAAACTATTTTTTTTATTTGTATCTGTTGAAAAAAAATTAAATTCATGAATTTTTTCTTTGTTATTTTCGATTTGATTTTTAATTTGATTATAATCTTCTTTGCACCATAACCATAAAAGACCATTTGATTTTTTTTCCTTAAAAAGCTCTCTGATTTCTCTTCCTAGTTTTTCAAATTTTTCACAATTTCTAGATGTGTCTGAAGATGAATCTGTTTGTTCTTCTTTATCAGATCCACAGATAACACAAACTTTATCACCAACCTTCTCTGGAGAAAAAAACTTTTGGGGTTTTTCTTTTATCAAGGATAAAAATCTTTGATCACGTTTTTCATTTAATTGTCTGCTTAGTTCTTCAAACTTTTCTGAGAGTTTAGAAGATTTAAGATCGTTTTCAGTCATTTTGATACTACTTATATCTAAGTGAATTTCACCCTGATATTCATCAAATAAGAGTTCATTTAACTCATCCCCTTTTTTTAATAATTCTCCTTCAAAATGGCTGGATGTTAATAAATAAAATTTCCCTCCTGAAGAATAAATACGAGAATTTGGATAAAGTTTTAAACATCTTAAAATCCATTCAGAAACAGCATCACAAAAGAGCTGGATATAAAGAGATCTTCCGGATAAACTTTTAGCTGCCCCTTTACTTACAATATTATAAATGAATTTTTGTATGCCAGAAAAATCTCCGCATACTAATATAAATTTTTCTTCGTCTTTTTTTAACTCTTCTTCTGTCAATTTATTATTATGTTCGTGGTATAAATATAAAGATTCTGCAATGGCACTTGTCATTTTTAAATGATCAAACAAAGAAATATCAGGATGACTTACATTGGTTGGAACAGAAATTAAGAACCTTTCTGTTTGAGAAAGCAAGCTTTGCATTAAAGACCTTAAGCTCTCAAAACTATCCTCTTTATATTCTGGTAGTTTCTCAATAGATTGAAGGAATTCTTTAGCTAAGTCTTTATACTTTTTTTCCAATAAATCCTTAGATAATAAGTTCTCTCCTTCTAAACCAAGATCAGTTCCTTTTTGAGGAAAAATATTGTTACATTCATCATCTAAATGTTCTAATGGAATACGATATTTTGTTTTTTTTTCTTCTTCAGATTTTAAAGAAATTTTTTCTAAAAGAGGTTCCAGTAAAGTTTTTTTATGGATATTTTTTTCCTTTTGCTCCCCCTCTTGTATTTCTTTTTCTGAGCTGGCTAAAACAATTGCTTTAGTAACAATATGCTCTTCTATACTGGAAGGTTGATGAGAAGCTACGTTGATCAAATTATTATCTGTTCCAGAAGGAAATTTGTTTTTAATACATTTTTGTATTTCCTGTAGACCTGATAGATCTTCAGCTCTTTCAAAAAGTTTTCCTATATCATGAAAAAAAGCAGAAAAAACAACCTGATCTTTTTTTTTCAAGATGTTCTCCTAAGGATGAATTTTATTTTATTTTTTCTGTGAAAGTTTTTTGTTTTCATTTGTTACTAACTATATTCGGAAGTTAAAAGTAAAACTTTAATTTTTTTTTAGAAAAAATGAAAAAAATATTTTAAAATTAAAAAAAGCTTTATTTTAAGATATTTTTCAGCTATCTTTTTTTTTAGCAATTTTGGAATTTAATAAAACTTAACTGTCAAAAAATGAGATTCTCACATGTTCGTTTAAAAAAAAAAATTGTTTTAATTGAAAATCAATATAAGTGATTTTCTCGATTGTTGCTTTACTTTTAACTATTAAATGTCAAAAGAGCTTCTTAAAACCATATTTTCCCTAACAGAAAGTTAGGGCCTCATTGAGAGTGATTTTAAAACGATAATAAGGAATTTTCTTTCTTTTAAAAGTAAGGATATTCAGTTTTATTCTCCTCCAGTGATTTTTTGATTTAAATTTCAAAGAATAAATTTTTAGTTTTTTGTGTCTTTAGAAGAAGTTATTAAAAATAGATGTTTAATGTGTTTCTAATGTTTCAAGCCAAAATTTGATATAGGAAGAGTAGAATACTCAAAGTTCAAATGATAACAGATAAGTTTATTCTTTAGATATTTATTTTTGATTGGTCTGTTAAATCTCTTTTAGTGGACTTTACAAAAAGCTTCTTGGTTTTTTAAATGCAGGTTTAAGGATTTTGTTCTATAATGTCAAATAACAAGCTTTATCAATGGCTACAAAAGAAATATCTTACTTTCTTTATATCTTCATCTTTATAAAAAAAGGTTGGAGTATCCTTTATCTTTTTTTGATTTTCCATTTTTTAAAAAAACTTATTTTACAAGAAAGAACCTTCAATTAAGGAGATATTCTATAAAGCTTCTTTTATTGGATATCTTTATTAAATATCAAGAATTATTTAGAATGATTTTTTATTATTGACAAAAATTCAATAAAGTTGAAAATCATGATAGAAGTGCAAAGGAAGGGGAATTTTAATATAGAAAAAGATGGTATTTTAGAAGAGTATTATCTTATAGTTATCCATCCTTAATTGACATAAAAGCTGGCCAGCATAAAACATTTGTTTTTCCACATTTTTGGAATGGGGAAATTAAATGGATAGAAAATAATTATAAAAAAATTGTTAGAGCATGGCATCAAACTTTTGCTTTTTTATTCTCTTTTTGATAAAAATCATTCGTATCTAAATTATAAAGACAGCTTTCATAATACTTTACAAAAAGCTATCAATTGTATAAAGGAAACAAATATTTTTGATTCTATAAAAATAACTGTTCGTTATGTAAATAAAATCAAAATTGATCTAGAACTAGAAAATCCATTTCATCTTGAGAAGTATCACAATATTAATGGATGGTATAAATAAAAAACTATTAAATACAATTATAAGATAAAGTTATTTTTGATGAAATAAAATCTATAAAAAAAGAATTGAAAGATGTGTTTTTTGATGATTTCATAAAAAATAACTGTGAGTAAATGATTAAAAAAACTATTTTATTTGATGAAGATAGCTCTTATGTTTTGCGATTTGATCTCTTTAATCAACCAGAAATGTTATCACAGATAAATAGTGGTATTAACGACAGAAATGAAAGTTACTTTTTGTTGAATCCTAATAGGAGTTTAGATTCTAAACAGATGATACCAACATATTCTGATTCATTTCTTCCTCTTACTAAATGGGATGTTATACGAAATAATTTTGATGACATTGATTTTTTAAATAAAAGATTTGATGAATTAAGAGAAAAAGAAATTGATGGTAAGATAACTGATATTGAAAAACATTTCCTTTACGAGGTTCTTGAAAAAAGAATAGCAGATTTTCCTAATCCTTATTTACCAATGGATTATGAAGAAGGAAAAAGTATAGCAAAGAGATACAAACATCTTAAAAGAGAATTTCATAAAAAATATGGGTATAAAAAAAAGATAAAGCAATAGGTTAAGAGTATATTATCATGGCTGAGCTAATTTTTTCAAAAATTGATAAAGGATATAAAAAGTATCGAAAGTGGCTTAAAATGAATTCTTATCTAAATTTTCATGAGTATTCTTGGGTGATAGCTCAAATGGCTCTTTCTATAGATCATCGGAGTTGTTTTTTTCTAAAGTTATTGGATAAAGAATGAAACATCTTATTAAAGAACTTCAAAATCGATTTAAGCAAAACGCAGATCTTCAAACGAAAGCTTGGTTTGAGAACTATCTTAGAGGAAGTATTTCTTATTACGGGATTAAGACTCCAGAGATTAAAAAAATTGTGACTCAATGGGTTAAGGATAACTCTATAGAGAAAGAAGATTTGAAGAAACAACTTCTTTTGGCAGAGAGCTTGTTTTCTCTTCCTCATGCGGAAGAAAAATTAGCAGGGACTTTGTATATACAATACTATTTGTTAAAAAAATTATCTTCTGAGAAGATTCTAAAACTCGCTGAAAAATGTTTTGCAAAAGCTTATTTTTTTGATTGGAGTACAGCAGATTGGTTTACAGTAAGAGTGCTATCTCCTTTAGTAAAAACAGAAGAAGTTTGTTTAAAAAGAATGGAAGAATGGACAAATTCTAAAAATCTTTGGCAAAGACGGGCAAGCATTGTTTCTCTTCGTCCCTTGGTTAAAGAAAAAAAACATGTGGCACAGATTAAACGAACTGTTTCTAAGCTTGTTAAAGATTCAAAGCGTTTTATTCAAACGGGTATCGGTTGGACTCTCAGTGATTTATCAAAGCATTTTCCAAAGGAAGCGAGTCTTATCATAGAAAAGCACTTTGAAAAACTAAGTCTAGAAGTTATTGACCGACATACAAAATATCTTGCCCAACATAAAAACTATAAAAAAAGAAAAAGAAGACAAATAAAATAAAATGCGAATATAAAGAAAATATAATTCCCAAGAAATAATAACCCTTTCATAAAATTAAAGTGATATTTCCTTCATTTATGAAAAACTTTGATTTAAAGCTTTCTTGCTACTGTCAATCAAATGATAAAAAGGAGTAATTTTGTATTTTTAAGTTAAAGACTTTATTTTCGGATGCAAAAAAGAAAGAAGATATTGTACTAAATAGCATAAAGATTTTAAAAGTAAAAATTGGAAATTTTTAGAATTTCAAAAGATAACTGATATTGAAAAAAAAATTATTTTATGATGTTCTTGACAAAAGAATAGAAGATTTTCCTAATCCCTATTTACCTATGGATTATGAAGAAGTATAGAATGTAGTAAACAAATACAAAAATCTTAAAAAAGAGTTTCATAAAAAAATATAGATACAAAGAAAAGATAAAACAATGGGCTAAGAGTATTTATCATATCAGATAGCCTTTATTTTAAAAAAAGTATACGCTTAACTTTTCAATCTTAAGAAGAAATCCCAGTTTTCTTTGTATTTTTCAAGCTTAGATAAAGCCCTTGTTATACCCCAATCCTTTATCTTCAACTGGAATTATATAGCAATCTCCGTTTGTGTTGTCTATTCCTAATACAATATCACAATCCTTTTTTGTGTATTTATAAGCTCTGCTTTTTGCTTTTCTATCAAATTGCCCTCCTGATCTTACCCCTCCCTGAAAATTTAAAGAGCCTGTGCTTTATCTGAACTCTTAACAGTTTTGTTTTCTTTCCTGATATGTCTATAACCGCATCATATTTGGCATTTGTTATATCAATTTTACTACAGGCAAACCCAGCTTTAATAGCTCGTTCTATAGCAATAAATTCGTCTGAATTTCCATTCATAGTCCTAAATATACCCTGTTCTTTATTGGTTATATTTACTGACCATTTTTTAGACATTTCTTCATTTCCTTAGCTATTCTTTTTATCACAGGAACAGAGACGCTGTTTCCAATTTGTTTATAAAGATGAGACCTTGCTATTTTAGGAAGTTTAAAAGTGTCTGGGAAACCCTGAAATCTTATACATTCTCTTGGGGTTAGTTTTCTTATCCCATATCTATCTTTTATAAGAGGGACATTGTGTCCACCAGTTCCCATATTTGCAGTAAGAGTAGGACAAACGTTAGATTTATTTTTTCTTACATAATTTCGTCTCCATTGATAAATAGTATTATGCTCTTTTATTTGTTTCTTTAAAATATTGTAAATAAGAGAACCTTCATAATAAAAAAAGCTTTCCTGTTTTTTTTTAATAAAAGATCGGAAATGCCTTTGTTTAATTTAATTGGCTGTGGAAATTTAAAATCAACCTTGTCCCTAAAACCTACAATATAAATTCTTTCTCTTGTTTGCGGAGTGTTGCCATAATTTTTTGTGTTTAAAACTTTTTGATATATGCTATAGCCTAAATCCTCTAAAGATAAAATCATGCTTTTTAAAATTTTACCTTCATTTAAACTTGTTAAGCCTTTTACATTCTCTAAAAGAAAGCTTTTAGGCTTTTTATTTTTTAAAATTCTAAGTATTTCAAAAAATAAAGTTCCTCTATCATCTTTAAAGCCTTTTTTATATCCTGAATAACTAAACGGCTGGCAAGGAAATCCAGCAAGCAGTATTTCATGATCTGGAATTATTTTATAAGACAATTCTCTTATATCTCCTAAAGGAATATCATTAAAATTTTCATTATAAGTAATCTTGTTCGTCATTCTCACTAGACATAACACATGAGCCACCAAGACCTTGAAAAGCAAGCCTTAATCCACCTATGCCAGCAAACAAATCAATAAACCTATATGCATGATCTTTGGTTGATTTTATATTACTTTATAAGCATTTGATAAGTTAATCTTTTATTTTTGGAACCCTTTGCTAAAGACCTAATTCTGTTTATAGTATCTATCTTACAATTCCCTTTATCAAACCTAAAGTCAAACTCGTTTATGTATCGGTGGAGGTATTTCTTAGACCGTGATGATAAACTCCTAACAGATCAGACACTTTCAAGATCGTTTGTAGTGGCTGAATATAGGGCAAACATAAACGCTTTCAGAGTGCTTTATTAGAATGATTTTGGAAAAAAAGCTTATTCAAGCCCTTTATAGCTAAAAAACTCATCTGTAGTTATATGAGCCTCTACATTTTTAACTATATTTCTTTTTATCATGGCTGTATATAATATGAAATTTTAATTGATTTAAGTAAGAAATAAGTTCAATCTAGATTTGCTTAGTTTTTTTAAACTCTTCTTTTAAAAAGATTTTATATAAAAAAAGAAGTAAATCCAGAAAGCTTAAAAGTAAAGCTTTTCTTGGAAGACATAATCAAATTAATTAAAAAAAAAGAATTTTATTTCTAATAAAAATCTTCAAAGCATTTAATTCTTGCTTGAGATATCAAATTTTAACTCGTAGAAAGCCAAGGATACTTTCTTACAGCTGTTTTATAATGAGATTTATTTACCATTTAAAATGTAAGCTCTTGCTTTTTTTTCTCCCTTTGCTTTTAATTTTTTCTCTTCGCAAAGAGATTTCATATCTCTTTCCAGTGTTCTTCTTGGCACATCGGAGAAAAGCTTTATTACATCTTTGATCTGAATTTCTTTTTTCTTTTTTACTAATTTTATAATTTCATGTTGCCTGTTTTCTGGTGTGTAGGACTCCTTTCGTAATATTTTCCTGGCTTCTTTTGTCACAGATTCTGCAACTTCACAAAAACAATCTGCTAAAAACTCAAGCATAGGAGTGAGTCGCCCTAATTTTTTTGTTTGACAAATCACTGCATAGTATTCCTTTCGGTGTTTCATGATTGCTGTTTCAGAAGGAATGTACCTAGCGAGTTCCTCACCTGAATGAAGGAGAAGAAAGTGTTGCATCAATCGAATGGTTCTGCCGTTTCCATCTGCAAAGGGATGAATTGCAATTGCTATAAAATGAAAAGCAAAAGCTCTGGCATAAGGGTTTATTTCCTTGGTATCCTCCTGCCATTGCCACAAATCTTTCAAAGCTTCTTTTAACATATGGGGTTCAGGGCAGGAGTCAATTTTATTACCCGTAGAAACATTGACAATAGAAACAGGGATAGTGCGGATTCGTCCTACTTGATCTTTTTTAAGCAAGCCACTTGTCACAAGCTTTTGAATATCACAAAAATCGTTAATGGAAATGAATCTCTTGTCCAAGGCGAGCTTTTCTAAAAAATCCAAGGCATCAGCATAATTTTGGATTTCAATTTGCTGAATATGTTCAGTGGACTTCTTACTGTAAATGAGTTTCTGGACATCTTCTTCTTTTAGGGGGTTACCCTCTATCTGGTTAGAGTATGTAATTGCCTTTACTTTAGCGTTTCTGAGGAGATTTACCTTTAAGGAATGACTCACTGAGCTTTTAAAAAAGGGCTTGCATTCAGCGATTCTCATCAAGAGATTGCTGAGTTTGTTGGAGAATTCAATGTTATAGGGAATACCTAGTGATTCCAGTGATTTGTATTTTGACACAGCTGACCTCTTTCTATAATATCCGCCATTTTTCCGCCATTGTCAAGATGACGGAAGGGACTAAGTGGTTCGTCAGCAGAGATAGATATATAGAAGAAAAATTAGTTTTTAAAGTATGTAATATATTTAAAAAATTACGGATTAGAAGTTTTTATTCTTATCAGTTAAGGAATCTTAATTTAAGTGAAAAAAGGAAAGCAGAATTAAGATTTACTCTTTAATACTTAGAATTATCAAAAACAGAGACATAAAAATACATTAATCTTGATAAAATAATTGTCTTCTTTGACGAATTCTTTATAGCCCTTTCTATTTATTCTTTGTCGAAGTCCTCTCTTTGTCCTATCTACTAAAATGGGATTTACATTGGTTTATTTTTTCACAAATAATAAAAGCAGGTTGTGTTTCAGATAATGTAAGATTTTCATATCTCAAAAAATGTAAGTTTTCTGGATGAGGTAATAAAATATTAAATATCTTTTCTATATAAGATGGCTTAGTTTTTTTTGTTAAAAAAGAATATGCCACGTGTTTTAAAAGATAGCGTAAATAATGTTTTGGATCTTCTGGAAGTGAAAGTTCTTTTACATAATTAAGAAAAGAATCAATAGAAAATTGTTTATTTAGTATTTGTTTAAATATATTTTTTTGCTTTATAGAAAAACAAATAAAAAAAGAATAACAATCCATATATGTCAAACTTAATCCGGCAGTGTCATGACCTAAAACAGCATCAAATATTCTCATAAACTGTTCTACTTCTCTGAGTGTCAAATTAAACATTTTACAGGAATAATACACATTATCTAGAGTATATTCTTTTTTACTTGTTTGAAAATGAAAATTTACTTTTGTTTTTTTAATTAAATTATCAACAAAGTTTTGAGCTTCCTGATAGGGATCTGGTAATTCTATTTCTTGTTTAAAGAATTTTCTGTAATAACCATTAAAGTTTAAGTTTTGTCCATAAAGACATTTGACGGTATTTTCCATTTGGTTTCTGTTCACAGCAACAAGAAAAATTATATTTTTAACATCAAAAAAATGTTTCATATCTTCAAGAAAATGAACTGCATAATCTGGTCTTGCACGATCTAATTCATCAACAATAATCAATAACTTTTTATCTTCTGTATATTTTTGGATAATAGCTTTTAGCTCTTTTACAGCTGATTTTATCTGTTTTAATGTGTCTAAAATAGTTTCGTTTTTAACAGTGTTTGTATCATTCCATACTTCTTTTATGTCAAGTCCTGTCTTATTTCTAAAGAATTGATGAGCTACATTTATTATTTTTTTTTTTATTTTATTTATAAATTCTTTTTTTGCTTTTTTCTCCATTTTTTGACTTTCTATAAATTCAAGCCATTCATAGAGTATCGAAATAATTGGATGAACGTAAAAATCAGATGTCCATGCGTTAATAGAAATAACATTGTATTTTTTTTTATCTTCCATAAAGCTTTGAAACATCTCTAAAAAAGTTGTCTTTCCATTTCCAAATGCAGCATTTAGGCTTACTGTGTAGGATCCTTCTTGTTCTTCTATAGGAGATTCTATTCCTTTTTCTATATTTTGTAATAAATTTTCAGCAAAACTCTTTAGATTCAATTTATCAAAATCACTAAATGTTTTTTTCTGTAAATTGTTTTGTATGTTCATTATTTTACTCTAAAATTATTTTGAAGCCTAAAGGTTATTTAAGTTTATACTCTGTAAGGATTTTGTGGTCAAAAGATAAATCTTCTTCTATAGATATTAAGACTACAAAAGAAGAATCTACATATTCATATGTCATTGACTTAAAATATTTTATTAAATTTGGAAAGCTTTTTGGAATTTTATTATAAGTAAATTTGTGATTTTAAAAACTCTTTTTCAACTGAATTTACATAATATAAATATCCTTTTTCCTCACTATCAAGAAATGACTCTTGGATGATTTTGATCATCTCTTTGTTGTGATATATTTTTTCTGTCTTATTAAAGTTTTTTAAAATATTTTTTACTTTATTTTTATTTTTTCTGCCTATGGAAATATGACTTTCTGGCGTTATGTATAACCCACAAATTTTTCTTCTTCCTTTTTTTGACATATGTTTTGTTTTCTTTTCATTAATTTTTAAGTTTTGAGGGTAAGGTAATTTTTTAATAACTTTATAAATCTCTTTTTCAATATCCTGTAACACCCCCTTTTTCTTGCAAGAAAAAGACAAATCATCTGAATATCTAGTGTAAACAACCTCTTTTTTTTCACAAAGATTATAAACTAAATTATCAAACTCTCTCATTACTAAATTAGATATAAAAGGAGATGTTCTAGCTCCTATAGGAAGTCCATTTATTTCATTACTTTTTGTCTTAAAACAAATATCAGTTATTTTAGTTCTAAATCTTTCTTCAAAAAGACCTAAAGTAACCATACATTTTATAAAATCTTCTCTTTTAATTGAATTAAAGAAATTTTTAAGATCCATGTTTAGTAAATAGTTATTTCCTATGTGTAACTCAACAAGATTTGATATAGAATGTTTTTTCTTATAAGAAAAGCATCGCTTATGAATCACTTTATGTTCTTCTTCCAGGGGATCAAAAACTCTTGTTTTAATAAAGGCTTGGTAATTCTTTAAAGTACTGTTAGGTTCATATACAAGGTCTTTTATGTGTTCATAGCTATAATTCATTTCAACATCAAATAATAATTCTTTTTGTCTCTCTGTTAAAGCTTGAAATTTTACTCCTTTTAAGATGTCTCCTCTAATAACAGAAAAATAAAAACAATCTTGTTTAAGTATTAAACCTGATTTTATTAAAAGCTTTAAATGAAATTTAATTTTATTTAAAAAATTAGAAAAAAAACCTGTTTTTTTTCTTTCCAACTCTACTTTTCTTATGATTTGTTCAAGAGAAGCTTCCTTTTGTAAAAAACTTATTAAAAAAGAATAAAAAGAATGGATATTATCTTCATAGTAACTAATTGTGGGAGTTGTCTTATTAAGACAATTTAAAACTTTTTTGAAAAAATCATCTGAATTAATTATAATATCATTATTAGTTGTATAATGTAAGACTGTATATTTTGGATCAGAAAGAAGTTTGTTAATTAAATTTTTCTTTTTTTTATGTTTCTGATCAACACAGAATAAAAATTTCAAAGGGTCTGTTATAGTTTTTGTAAATCTTCCTATTTCCATGAACACGGAAGGTGATTCTAAGAAAAAAATAACATTTGTGGAAAATTCAGAAATATGTTCTTCATAATCTAAAATTTTTGTATCCTTTGTTTTAGACTGTTCTAAAACATCCTCTGCTAATATAATTTTTTTTGGACTAAATGATAAGCTATTAGAATTTCTATTTCTTGCAGTACATATTTCTTGGTGATTTTTTTGTATATATTTTATAAATAGTTTTCTAATAGAATTTTTACCTTCAAACTTAGCTCCACATACAAACCATATTTTTGGTAAGTGACCTACAACATTATAAAGTTTTTTTTTCATAATAACTTTATAAATACCCCCTACTTAATTTACTAAATAGGGGATTTTATAATTTAAACAAGTCATTAATATTAACAGTTTGCACATATAGTACCAACTCTATCTTTTTAAGATAATGTGTAGTTTATCAAAATTATTCAGCTAAGTCTAGCATTTATTAAAAAAAAGATTTTTTAAGTTTTAATTATTAATTAAGAAGTCAGAACTAAAAAATTCAATCGGAGACATTAAAAAAAGAAATTAAGGAACTGTTACTTTAAGGATATATCTAAAAAACTCAAAACCAAAAAACAAGCCTATTAGAATAAAAATATTATTTGTTATTAGAAGTCTAAAGCTTGCTCTTTAAAATTTCCCAGCTAATTTGAAAACTGTAAGTTTGAAACTCGTTTGAAGGAAATAAATAAAGTATAAGTACTTTCTTAAGGAGATAGGGGATTGCTCAAATAACGTTCCTAATTGAACTGAAAACTCTTTATGGCAATCTTTACATTGATAAACACCTATATGGTTTTTACTTTCAGAAATTCTTTTTGATTGGCAGAACTCATAGAAACTCAAACTTTATCTTTTCTCTCTCTCCATAAAAAGCTCCTAAAGCCCTTATAGTTAAAGGCCACTAAAGCTTTATTCAGTGTAAAATAATAATTCCCACTTTTTCATTATTTTACACTTTTATATCAGTTTGGAACTGAATTTGCTAATAACTTTCAAGTAGGGACTTTAATTTAAAAATTAATCCTAAAAGCAGGAGGTAACAAATGAAACAACAAAAAAACTATGTCCAGATGACAAGAAATGTTGTCTTTAAAAAATTCTTTGTAAATAAACCAGAGATATTAAAAGAGGATGGGTTTGTTATATTATAATTAAAAAAAGAGCTTGCCTTTTTTTACAACTTCTTTTAAATAATCAAAAACACATCTTGATTTTATAGAAAAACAAACCCCAAAAACAAACTATTTTAGTCATGATACTTTCTTTAAGAGTTTTTACTCAGATCCTAAACTCAGTCAGGAATTACTTCAGCTCATCTTTTCAAAAGAAGAACTTGAAATCTATAATTTAGCTAAAAGTAGAAAAAGACACTTTTGAAGATAAGAGAGCAGATCTTGTTTTATCTTTTCCTTTTAAGGCTTTTCCTAAAATCAGATTAAGAATTTTTATTCTTTTAGAACATAAAAGTTCTTATGATAAAAACCTTTATGAGCAATTATTAGATTATCAATGTTTCCTTCGAAAGTTTTTGATTCAACAAAAAGGTTACGTTCAACCTATCGCTTTTTTATCATGGGAGAGAGCCTTTCAAATGGAAAGGATCTCTTCAA
>JACOND010000011.1:38533-76275 GCA_014323935.1 Bdellovibrionales bacterium | reverse complement strand
TAATTATTGTTGTAGTTTCTCATAAAACTTGCCGTGCTTTTTATGAAATTCCTATTATAAAAAATCTTTTCAAACTTTATTTATGAGCTGGAGATATTTAATTAATGATAATATTTTTATCTTTTTTTAAATAAGAATTGAGAGCATGTCTATATTATAAAGCTTCTCTTAAATTCTATTTATTTAAAGTTTTTAGAGTTTTTCATGCAGAAGGAATAAAGTTCCTCTTTTATTTTGTGAGTATTACCTATTACTGTGTTAAAATTCACAACTATTTAAAACATGCTTTTTTCATAAAACCTCTATTGATTTTAACTTTACTATACTTAATAAAGTTAAAAGTACAATTAAGAAATAAAAAAAGCTTTTTTTTATAGAAATTATGTTATATAATAGCTAAAGGTTTTAAAATAAATCATAAAGGAAGTAAAAAAATTTAATTCTATGGATAAAGGTTTTTCTCTTATAGAGTTATTGGTTGTTGTTGCCATTATAGGGGTTTTGTCAGCCGTTGCCATTCCTGCTTATAACAAATACAAAAACAACGCAAAAGCCTCAGCTGTACAAGGTACAATAAACAATATAAACAAAGCTTTTAAGGCTTGTATGGCTGTAAAAACTTTTACGGATTGTATCCCTTGTGCTAGTGGTATTAATGGTTTGTATGGATATAATCAAACGATAAAAACGATTATTGATGGTACTTTAGAGTTACAAGAAGGAAAGATACAAGTACACTGTCGTAACAATGGTACAAAAGCTTGTCTTCAGGTTACTTATGACCCACCTCATGATCCTAAGAAAAAACAAAGAGCTTGTATAGTATTTAATGATACTGGAGTTGCTTTGAGTTTAGTTTACGATGATGGTGCAAATAATAACACTCATCGTGGCAGATGTAGTGGTAATGGTCCTAGTATAAGGTGTAGTCAGTAGAGGTGCTGGTAGTGTTTGTGAATTTAGTTTATGATGAAGGAAATAGAGATACTTAAAGGAATTTACTTTTAGATAGGATAGGGAATTGTAAAATAGATAGGCAAAGTTAAATCTTTTAATGTAAAACTCACAAAATAAAAGAGGAACTTTAAATTTTTTATAAAAAACTCTAAAAACTTCAAAGAAATAGAATTTAAATAAGCTTTAGGATATAGACATATCCTCATATTTATTTATAGAAACTTTAAGCTACAGCCAAAAAATGAATGAAAACTTTAATTAAGATTGACTCTTGCTTTTTGAGATAATAAAAGAGCTTTGTAGTTCCATTCTATGAATGCCTTTTATTTCATAAAGTAAAAGAACTAATGATACTATGTTTATAGAAAGTTTAAAAGCTCGTTTTATTATAATTAGCCTTTCCTTAATATTGGGATGTGTTTATTTTATACCTAATTTTGTAGAAGATTCCTCCTTTTTACCTTCTAAAAACAAATTGATTTATGGCTTAGATATTCAAGGGGGCTTGCATCTGGTTTTATCAGCTGATGTCAATGAAATTCTTCAAGAAAGATTAAGTCGTACCGCTTTTGATATCAAAGAAGGTCTTAAAAAAAATAAGATTCTTGCTTCAACTCTTGTTACTACAAACACTTTTCAAATTATTATAAACTTAGAAAAAAAAGAAGATTTAAAATCAGCTCAGCAATGGATTAAAGAATCAGATATTTTAAATCGCATGCAAATTTTAAAAGCTCAAGAGGGAGAAATAAAACTTGCTTATTATGATAGCCGTATCAGAGAACTTAAAGAAAGTGCTATTCAACAATCTATTGAAGTTATAAGAAATCGTATTGATGAATTTGGAGTGAGTGAACCTGTTATAACCGCTCAAGGTGAAGATCGCATTTTAGTTCAACTTCCAGGAATTGAAGATTCTAAAAGAGCTAAAGATTTAATTCAAAGAACAGCTCGTTTAGAATTAGCTATTGTAAATGCAGAATTTCCTCCTGAAAAACTTTTTCCCTTAATTGAAAGAGCTGAAAAAAAAGGAGCTTATTCCTTAGAGGAAAAAACAATGAACTACAGAGAGTATATAAAAAGAATTAATGCGGATTTAAAAAATGAATTTCCTGAAAATCACCGCCTCCTTTTTCAAAAAGCTCCAACAGCTCTGACTATTGAAGCGGGACGAATCCCTTACCTCGTAGATATGAATCAAAGTATTCAAGGAGGACTTTTAGAAGATGCTTCTGTGGCTTTTAACCCTGATACAAATAATCCTCTCGTCTCTTTTAGGTTTCAACCTGAAGGACGTAAAGTTTTTTCTAATCTAACAGGGAATTCCATTGGAAAAGCTTTAGCTGTGATTTTAGACGGAGTTATAAAATCAGCCCCAACTGTTCAATCTCGAATTCAAGATAGAGGAGAAATTTCTTTAGGAACAGGAGATTATGAAAGCATGCTAGAAGAAGCTAATATGATAGCAACTAGCTTGAGAGCAGGAGCCTTACCAACCCAGCTTTATCAATTGGAAGAAAAAACAGTCGGACCTACTTTAGGTAAAGATGCCATTGATAGGGGTAAAAAAGCCGGAGCTATCAGTTTATTTTTAGTTATTTTATTTATGTTTTTTTATTACAAAAGCTTAGGAGTTGTGGCTAATATTTGTCTTCTCACGAACCTATTTTTCTTACTCGCTTTAATGTCATCTCTTTCAGCAACTTTAACTCTTCCTGGGGTCGCAGGTATTATTTTAACTATAGGTATGGCTGTGGATGCAAATGTAATTATTTTTGAGAGAATTAAAGAGGAATTGAGAAAAGGAGCGAGTTTAAAGTTAGCGATAAAAGATGGTTATGGAAATGCCTTTTCTGCGATTTTAGATGCCAATATCACAACAGCGATTGTCTGTTTTGTACTCATCTATTTTAGCTCCGGAGCGGTTAAAGGTTTTGCAGTCACTCTATTTTGTGGAATTTTAAGTTCTTTATGGACAGCGGTTTTTATTTCTAGAACTCTTATGGACTTTTTAGTACTTCGTTTTAATTGGACTAAAATATAATAAGGAAAAAATGAATTGGATTAAAAATTTAAATATTAATTTTTTAAAACCCGCTAAGTTTTTAACTCCTCTTGCTGTTGTGTTATCTTTTGTAGCTTTAATCTGCATTATAAATCTTGGTTTTAACTATGGCATTGATTTTTCAGGGGGAAATGAGATTCAAGTTCGCTTTCAAGAAAACGTTTTATCTTCTCAAATTAAAAAATCTCTTTTTAAAATTCAAAATACAAAAGCTTCCATTCAAAAGTTTGGAACTGAAAATGAATTTTTAATTCGTGTAGAAGCTTCTGAAAATGAAGAAGAAAATAACAAAAAATTAGAACGTCTCCTGGAAACTTTAAAAAATGATTTTCTAAAAGAAAAAATTGAAATCCGGCGTATTGATTCAGTCGGTCCTCAAATTGGAAAAGAGCTTAGAAGAAATGGTATTTTAGCTCTCATTTACAGTCTCATCATGATACTCATCTATTTAGGTCTTCGATTTGACAACAAATACGCTCCCTCTGCCGTTTTTTGTCTCTTCCATGATGCGATGATAACAATGAGTCTTTTTTCTATTTTTAAATTAGAAGTGAATGTACAAACTGTTGCTGCTATTTTAGCTATTATTGGTTACTCTTTAAATGATACCATTGTCACTTTTGATAGAATTCGAGAAAATTCTGAAAGTCTTAATAAGAAAAAAAGTTTTTTTGATATCTGTAACCAATCTCTTAACGAAGTTCTCTCTAGAACCTTATTGACATCTCTAACCACTTTTTTAGCACTCTTAGCTATGTATATTTTTGCCGATGGAGTTATTAAAGACTTTGCATTTACTTTAATTATTGGTATTTTAGTTGGAACCTACTCTTCTATTTATGTTGCTACTCCCTTATTACTCTATATGAACAGAATCCAAAAAAGCTCTTTTCTCCATAAAATCTTTTCTTAAATTCCCTTTCTAACTTAAAAATTCTAGCTGAAGAAGAAAAAAAAAGGAATTTTTAAAATTAAGAATCACTTAATAATAAGTAACCACGATTTGTTACTTTATCAAAAGTCCTCATAGCTTTTATAAGTTTTTTTGAAGAAACCCAGACCCAGCTATATTTACTAGAATTAACATCCATTATTAAAAAAGAATCTGTTTTTTTATCATAAGCCCCTAAAGGTGAAATGTGACCAAAACCTTTTTGACCTAAAACAGAACGTTTGTAATTGATAACAACATAGTCATCTTTTGTTTTTAAATTCGAAATTAACTCTGATTTAACAGTTTCATCTGAAAGATTTTCTGTTACAACTCGAATCTTTGATTTAAGGCCATGAGAGAGAAAAATTTCATGAATTTGTTGTAACTGTAAACCAAAATCTTGGTCTTTATTGATAGCTTTTCCATAAAGTTCCTCTAAAGTTTTAACCTTTTGTATCCTTTGATCCATAAAGTTTTCAGGAGTGTATCTAAAAATAGAAGAAGCTTTAGGGTTTTTTAAATATCTTCTATATTTTTTATTAAGGGCTATCTCTGGGAGGATTTTTCCTTTTTTTCCCATCCTTAAAGCATTTAAAACAATAGCTCCGGTTGTTGGTCCACAAAGAAATGAATCCATTTGACTTTGAAAATGATTAGATAAGGGGTAAAAATCCACCTTGCTTTCAGATCGACTTAATCTTTCAAAAGCTTCAGAATTCCAATATAAAAGCCTTGAATTAGAAAGAGCTACACAGCTATTAACAGAAAAAAAAATTCCTAGAATGTAAGGAATAAAATAAAAAAATCTTCTTTTTAACACAGTTTACATACCCCTTTTTAAATTATATTTAATAATTAGAATTTGTCTATTCAAAAGAATTATTTTTTAATTTATAAGCTCATCTTCCGATTTCTTTTTATATGAATCAAAACACAAACAAGGTCAGTCTTTTTGAAGACTCCATCAAAGGTTTTTTAAAGCCTATCTGGAATCTTTTAAAGGATGAAAAAATATCTGAAGTCATGATCAACCGTTATGATGAAATTTGGGTTGAAATTGCTGGAAAAATTCAAAAGACGAACTTAAAATTTACAGATGAAGATGCTCTATTAGCCGCTGTAACAAATATTGCTCAAAGTGTGAATCGAAGAATTGATGAAAAAAATCCTCGTTTAGATGCTAGACTCCCTAATGGATATCGTATTCATGCCGTTTTACCTCCCTGCTCTCGTAAAGGAGTCACTGTAGCTATTCGTAAATTTTCTGCAAAACAGTTTAGTTTTCAAGACTACATTCGATTTGGAACTCTGACTGGAACGACGGCTCAGTTTCTAAAAATATGCTCTTACTTAGGTAAAAATATACTGATCAGTGGAGGAACAGGATCTGGTAAAACAAGTCTTCTCGGGGCTATGTGTTCTTATATTCCTAAAGGACAAAGAATTATTGTTATTGAAGATGCAAGTGAACTGAAAATAGAGTATGAACATGTGGTTTTTTTTGAAACAAAAATGGCAGATATAGAAGGAAAAAATGAAGTTACAATTAGAGATTTACTTAAGAGTAGTTTAAGGTTAAGACCGGATCGAATTATTGTAGGAGAAGTGAGAGGAGGAGAAGCTTTAGAGCTAATAAATGCTATGAATACAGGTCATAAAGGATGTTTAGGGACGATTCATGCAAATAGTTGCCAAGATGCTATTGTTCGGCTAGAATCCTTAGCACAAGGAGCTGATTCTAAATTAAGTGAAAAAGCTTTACAACATCAACTCGCTTCCGCTATAGACATTGTTTTACAAGTTTCAAGGTATTCTGATGGATCTAGAAAAGTGGCTCAAATCGCAGAAGTGATACAGGTCAATGAGGGAATTTATGAAATTTCAACTCTTTTTAATATTCCTCAACTCCTCAAAAAAGAAGGAGGAAAACTTGAAGGAAAACTTCTTCCCACAGGTCTTTTACCTTCTTTTATGAATGAAATAGAAGATAATCAATTGAATTTTCCAAAACACTTTTTTCAAACTTCTAAAAAATCAGCTTAATTTTTTATATATTCCTTAAAAAAATAATTAAATGTTACAAAAAAAATAGGGAAACAACTTTATGACAGTATTAACAATAACACATCGCATTTTACAAATCTCATTGTCAACTTTATGATGATGAAATTAATATAGTTGCTAATAAATTGATAAATTTAATTTTTTTCAAAAAGCTTTTGCAGCTTTTTCAAAATCTTTTACACCTAAATAATTAAAACTATTCAAGATACGATATCACATTCAAATGATGCATGAGGTTTGTAAATGGTGTTAAAAAATACTAATGAATTTGTAGATGATAATGTCCAAGCTGACACCGTTGCATCAAGATTAAGAATGAAAAGAATTTTTAACAAACTTCAAGAGATTATCAAAAACTTTAAGTAAGTGATAGTTATAACTCTAAAAAGTTTCAAAAGATCAAAGATTTAATTCTAAAAATGGCAGATATAAAAGCTCTATCCAAACAACAAGACCTTCTCAAAATAAGAGTAGGACTTATAGGGTTAAAGTATTTTAATAATAAAGAAATCCTAAAAATTGAAATACAAAATTTCTTATTCCATAAAGATTCTAAGTTGATAAAAACTAAATTAATAAGACTTCTATCTCATTTCGACTTTCATAAGAAACATTAAAGATAATAGCGTATTTAAAAAATCTACCAGAAGCCAAGTTTTGATGACACTTTTATCTCATTTTTTAAATAAGCTTAATTTCTATAAATAAAAATTGATTTTCTAATTATAATAAAGTTAATTTATTAAAAATGAAAGGACTTTTCTTAGCTCTTTTTCTTTCTCTTTGCTCTTGTTTTTTTACAAAAAAACAAAGTTTTTATACAAACTACAATTTAAAAGAAAGCTTTCGCTATCCTATTTTATCAGAACCTCCTACTTTAGATTGGAATAAAAGTACAGATAGAGCAAGTGCTCTTATTATACAAAACATCATGGAAGGACTAACGGAATATGATTTTTCTGAAAAGGAACCTCAAGTGAAAGCCGCTTTAGCTAAAAACTGGACAAATTCAAAAGACAATAAAGTGTGGACTTTTTTTATAAAAGACAACGTGTTTTGGACCGATGGAGAAAGGCTAACAGCTAAACATTTTCTTTCCTCTTGGGAAAGACTTTTAAATCCTAAAACAGCTTCTGAATATGCTTATTTTTTATTTCCTATTAAAAAAGCAAGAAAATACAACCAAGGAATCATAAAAGACTTCAAAGAAGTGGGAGTTAAAATAGGAAAGCAAGGAGAACTTATTGTTGAATTGGAAAAAGCTCTTTTTTACTTTCCCTACCTTTTAACACATACTTCTACTTTTCCTATCCGAACAGATGTTATAGAGAAAAAAAAGGCTCTTTGGACAGAAGCTGAAAACATTGTCACTTTAGGTCCTTATAAACTGTATAAATGGGAACATGATAAAGCTCTCGTTTTAATAAAAAATGACTCTTATTATGGAAAAGCTCCTTCTATTAAAAATATTATCTTTTATATAATTCCTGAAGAGACAACTATTATGAATCTCTATCAAAGTGGAAGATTAGATGTTGCAACTCCTCTTATTTCAAGAGATTTACCTTTTTTAACTAAAAGAAAAGATCATTATTTTCATAATATCTTAAGTTTATATTACTATGGATTCAATTTAAAAGCTCCGAACTTAAAAAATAAAAAGGTAAGACAAGCTATTATACATGCGATTGACAGAAAAGAAATTGTACAGCTTCTGAATCGTGGAAATCCTATTTCAACCAGTTTTTTACCTCAAGGACTTTTTGCTTATAATCCTAAGATAGGTTTAAACTTTGATCCAGAAAAAGCTCGTAAACTCCTAAAAGAGATTCCTCCTCAATCTCTCCCCTCTAAAATACAAATATTTTATAATACAACTTCCGATCACAAAATGATTGCTGAAAATATTCAATCTCAATTAAAAAAAAATATCAACTTAAACATAGAACTTAACAATCAAGAATGGAAAACTTATTTACAAAGACTAAAAGCAAAACAGGTAGAAATTTTTCGTTTAGGTTGGTTAGCGGATTACCCAGATCCTGACAATTTTATGAATCTTATGGCTTCTTTTTCTGAAAATAATCATACAGGTTGGAAAAATGAAAGGTATGACAGCTTGATTTTAAAAGCTATGGTCATGAAAAATACAAACTTAAGAAAAAAACTCTATGATCAAGCTCAAAAAATTCTATTAGAAGAGGAGGCCGTTGTATTTCCTATCTTTACTGATGTCTCTCACATTCTCATTTCCCCTCGAATAAAAAACTATCCTTTAAATGTCATGTCTTATATTTTATTTAAACACATAGAGGTGAAGCAATGAGTTCATTTTTTAGCTGGATAGAAAAACTTTTAGGTCCTACAAGCTTAATTAGCTTTTTTACTTTAACAGGACTTAGTTTTTTTTATTATAAAATACCTTTTTTTCTCGTTTTTATTTTTATTATAAGTTCCTTAGTTTGTTTCTTTATTTTTATTATTAAAAAAAATCTTCTTTTATATGTACTAGGAAGAATTTTAGAGGCTTTTCTAACTTTATTTATAGTTTCAAGCCTCACTTTTCTTCTTTTAAGAGGACTTCCTGGAGGACCTTTTGATCAAGAAAAAAACTTAGCTCCTGAAATTCAAGCGAACATTGAAAAAAAATATCATTTAGATAAATCACTCACCTGGCAATATTTTTACTATATGAAAGGTCTTTCAAGAGGATATTTAGGTGAATCCTATAAATATACAGATAGAAATATATCTGATATTTTAAAAGATTCTCTACCTGTTTCAATTCAACTTGGAATTTATGCTTTAATTATAGCTTTTGCTGTAGGAATTCCCTTAGGTGTTTTTGCAGCTAGAAAACAAAACACTTTTTTTGATCAAAGCTCTATGCTTTTAAGCATATCTGGAGTTTCTCTTCCTTCTTTTGTTATAGCTCCTATTTTTATTCTCTTCTTTTCTTTTTATTTAGGATGGTTAGAGCCGGCTCTTTGGGAAGGAACTTTATTTTACATACTTCCTTCAGTTGTTTTAGGACTTCGCCCCGCTTCTATCATAGCTCGGCTCACAAGATCTAGCATTTTAGATATTCTCTCACATGATTATGTCCGCACAGCCCGTGCAAAAGGTCTAAATGAAACAAGTATTTTTTATAAACACATTTTAAAAAATGCCTTTTTACCTGTTTTAACCTTTTCAGCTCCTCTTATTGCTGGAATTTTAACAGGCTCTTTTATTATAGAAAAAATATTTGCCATTCCTGGATTAGGACAACATTTTATCAATTCTGTCACAAATCGAGACTATCCTCTTATTTTAGGAACCGTCTTAATTTATAGCTCTTTACTTATTTTATCTAATTTAATTGTAGATCTTTTATACACTTATTTTGACCCGAGGATAAAGCTGTCTTAATTATGAAAACTACAAAAAATTTTTATGAAAAACTTTATCAAAACAAAGTATGTTTTTACTGTGGTTTATTTATTATTTTAATCTCTCTGTGTGCTTTATTAGCTCCTCTTATATCTCCCTATTCTTTTGACCAACAATTTCCCTCTAAAGCTTTAGAAGGCTCTTCTTTAAAACATTGGCTAGGAACAGATCACTTAGGAAGAGATTTACTTTCTAGAATGATTTATGGTTCTAGAATGTCTATGGCTGTAGGAATTTTTACAGCCCTTATTTCAACTTTTCTAGGAGTCCTTTATGGTTTAGTTTCTGGTTGGTTAGGAGGTTTTACAGACCGAATTTTAATGCGATTTATTGATATTATGTTTTCAATTCCAACTTTAGTTCTTTTAATTTTAGTTAAAGTTTTATTTGATTCTTTCATAGTGATTGAACATCCTGAATTAAAAGCTTTAGCGGGAACTTTAGTCGCTTTAAGTTTAGTCAGTTGGGCAAGTTTAGCCCGGGTTGTGAGAGCTCAAGTTTTACAAAGCAAAGAAAAACTTTTTGTAGAAGCAAGTCGCTCCCTAGGAGCTTCTTCTTTTCGTATTATTTTTATTCATATTCTTCCTAATATTCTAAGTCCTATTATTATTCTTATCACTTTTCAAATCCCCTCTAATATTCTTTTTGAAAGTATGTTAAGTTTTTTAGGTTTAGGCCTTCAAGCTCCTTTTAGTAGCTGGGGAGTCCTTGTTGATGAAGCTTGGCGATCCTTAAGTACTTACCCTCGACTCCTTTTAGCTCCAGGACTCATGCTATTTTTAACGATGTTAAGTTTTAATTTATTTGGAGATGGTTTAAGAGATATTTTAGATCCTCAGCTCAAAAATCAAATTTAAATGTTAGCTTCTTAAACGCCAATCAATTTCTTGAATCCCTTTTGATTTAAGATACTGATTGGTTTTTGAAAAATGCCGGCAACCAAAAAAACCATGATCAGCTGAAAAAGGAGAAGGATGAGCCGCTTTTAAAACAAAGTGTTTAGAACCATCGACGAGAGAACCTTTTTCTCCAGCAAAACGTCCCCATAAAATAAAAACAAGGTTTTCTTTTTCTTCATTTAAAACCTCTATAATTTTATCCGTAAACTTTTCCCATCCTTTTCCTTTATGAGAGGTCGCTTTTCCTGCTTCTACAGTTAAAGTATTGTTTAAAAGTAAAACCCCTTGCTCAGCCCAAGACTTTAAAAAACCATGCTGAGCCATAGGAATACCTAAATCTTCACTTAGTTCTTTATAAATATTTAGCAAAGAGGGAGGAATCTTTGTTTCCTTGCGAACAGAAAAACAAAGACCATGAGCTTGAGCATATCCATGGTAAGGGTCTTGTCCTAAAATAACAACTTTAACTTTGTTAAAAGGAGTGAGATTAAGAGCTAAAAAATATTCCGAACCTTTAGGGTAAATTTTTTTATTTTGCCTCATTTCTTCTTTTAAAAAAGATTTAAGTTTTTTCATATACTCTTTTTCAAATTCTCCTTTAAGATAATTTTTCCAAGAGTCTTCTAAACGAATAGAATCTGACATAATTTTCTTTTAAAAAAATTATATTTAAAAATCAACTTTTATTAAATTAATCTTTAATTTTTAGTAAATAAAGCATATTTTATAGGAATATTCTGAGTGACAAATATCAGTTCAAACTGACTGAGTTCTTTTAAAACCGGCTTTTTTTTTAAATAAAGATTTTCACTGTAGTCTTGTAACTTATAAGAGACTTTTTTAAAATTTTTAACAGTTTGATTAAAATAATCTAACGAATCCGTTTTAAATTCTAAAAAGGAATTCTTTTTTTGAATATGATAAAGTTGCTGACAAAAATCGATTTGAATCAACTGGTGTTTTCGGCTCCTTCTTTTTTTTAACCAAGGATCAGGGAAATGAATATAAACAGAGTTTAACTCATCTTCCTTAAAAATATCTTTTATCCAGCGAGCATCATAACGAATCACACGGGCATTTTCACTTTTATTCTTTCTTACTCTTCTTATCGTTTGTATTAAAGGTTTGTATTTCATCTCAATGGCTAAAAAAGCTTTTGTAGGATTTTCAAGACAAAGCCGAGCAAAATGTTTCCCTGTTCCTGAACCGATCTCTAAATCTAAACTTGTTTTTTCAGAAAATAAACTCAACCACTTTCCTTTATACTCTAGAGCATGCTCTTCATCAAAAGCCCATTTTTTATAACTGTCATATACAGCCTTAATATACTTATTAGGATATCTAATATTTTTTGTTAAAGCGATTTGTTTTCTTAGAAAAGAAGACATGAATACAAGTACACAAAAGAGGAGTAAAATCACTCCTCTTTTTTTATATTTTTTAACTCACTTTTTTAGCTAATTTTGAAAACAAAGAATTTTCCGTTTTAGCTTCTTTAACTTCAATCTCTCTTCCTCGATCTTTTTTATTTTTAGGACAAACAAGCTCTAGAACACCTTTAGAAAACTGAGCTTCAATTTTGTCTGAATCTAACTGAGAAGCTAAATGAAAAGAGCGAGAAAAAGACCCATAAAATTTTTCTCTCACATGAGAGCTATTTTCTTTAATCTCTTTTTTATACTCCTCTTTTCTCTCCCCTGAAATTGTTAAGATTTGATTTTCATAGTTGATTTTCAAATCTTCTTTATTTAAACCCGGAAGGTCTAGACTAATAAAATAATAGTCTTTATCTTCATTAAAATCACAGACCGGAAAAGAGTTCTTTTTATTTTTTGGAAATATCCAAAAATTTTCAAAATCTTTTTCAAAATCTGAAAAAAATTCCATAGGTGTTTTTTGGTATAAATTTAGTTTCATAGTAACCTCCTTTTTATATATTTAATTTGAGGTCAGATTCTTTATTGTCAAGTAAAATTTTTGGTACAAATCTTGATTTTTGAATCTTCAATTTTTTATTTTATCTTTTTTTCAGACTATCTCTAATAAAGACAGAAGAGAAAACAAATTGATTTAACGTCTCAGTTAAATGTTCTTTCCATTCCTCTAAAGAACTAAAAGAAATGTATAAATTGATACAATCTGTAATGTTTGAAAAGGTGTGTAAGTTTTCTGCTAAACAAAAAAGATCTTTTTCTTCAAGACGAACATTTAAAAGAGAGAATTTTTCCTTGATTGAATTTAACAAATTAAAATAATTTAATTCTTGAGCTTTTATTTTTTCTAAATAAAAAGTATTTTGTTTTTTTAATTTTTCTTTTTCAATAGAAAGATGGATCATTTCATCTTGAAGAGTTTTTAAAATTTCATCTTGTTTTTTTAAGATATCAAAAACAAAATTCCAACTAAAAAAATCTTTCGGAGATTCTTGTAACTTTTCTTTCAAAATAAAATACAACCAACGATAAAAATCAGAAGCTTTCCAAAAAGAGCTTAAATTTCTATAAACAAATTGGTTTTGATTAAAAAACCATATCAGATTTTCTGCAACTTTTTCCTTATCAATTATTTTTTTCTGAGCTTTTAAATTAGAAGTTGTTTGAAATTCTTTATAAAAACTTTGCCATCGACTTGGACTCAAAGAATCTAAAAAATCTCTCACTTTTTCTTTATCATTAAAATAAAAAATAGGTAAACAGTCTTGTTTATCTGATATATGAAAACTAGAATTACAAATTATAGAAGATAAAGAATAACCTGCTGCTTCTAGCTTTTCTACCTCTTGATCAATATCTTTATAAAAAGCTTTAATGTAATTTAAAGTTTTATCTAAAGCCTCCTTTAAAGGAGGGGTGTCAGACAAAACATCTTTGTCCTTAAGTCTTTCATAACTAAACATTATAAACTCTCTCAATTCTTTTGAACTCAAATTCCCCCTTCTTCTTTTTAACTCAAAGAATTGCTTTTTAAGATCTTCTATTTTTCTCTGGATTTTATTTATCTCAAAAATAAATTCATCCCCTTTTGAAAAATTTGCTCTCAAATCATCTTGCAATGTCTTCAATTTATAAAAGGCATCATTAAAACTTTCGACAACTTCATATATCTTTAGAAAATTTTCAAATCTTTCTAATTCTTCTAAGTAATAAATTTCTTGTTCTAAAATCTCTTTGTAAGTCAGTCGATCTTCGCTTTTTAAATTAAATTCTGTATTAGAAACGACATAAGATTCTAAAATTCTCTCTAAATTTAAGAGTTTTTCGCTAAGAGCTTGGTTTTTAGAATTTTTATCTTCTTCAAAAGCATTGGCAGAAGAAAACAAAAAGAGTAGTCCTAGAGTAAAAATCAGTCGCATACTTTAACCTCTGTACCTTCAAGAACATATTGATCTCTCATCTGTTTACATTCTTCTAAACTATTATAAAAACCCTGATTTTCATAAACATTTCCATTATACTGAATGTCTAAAGTATAACCATACCTTATATTCAACACCTGACCTTCTGAATCGACTTCACTTTCCTTAGCTTCAAAACAGAGACAAGAATTTTCTATTTGTAAGTTTACAGATTCTTCATTTTGAAAGTTTCTAAAACTTTCAGGCAGTAAGTTTATAGGTCTTTCATTTTGTAAACTTTGAGTACTTTCAGGTAGTAAGCTTATTTCTTCACTTTGTAAACTTTGAGTACTTTCAGGCAGTAAGTTTACAGATTCTTCATTTTGAAAGTTTCTAAAACTTTCAGGCAGTAAGTTTATAGGTCCTTCATTTTGTAAACTTTGAGTACTTTCAGGCAGTAAGTTTATTTCCTCATTTTGTAAACTTTGAGAACTTTCGGACAGTAAGTAGCTTTCATTGCAAATCCACTCAGGGGCGTTTTTATCTGTATAAATAACGTAAGATGACTCATTCTCAGATGGATCAGAACAAGCTGTGTTTCCAAAAACTACTCTTTTTTCTAAACTAAAAGGTTTATCTTTAGGTTCTAATATGGGTTCAATTTCTGGAAGATAATCCCTTCCTCTTCTTACAATCGTCTCAAAAATATAAGACAATTTTGAAGAACTCCAACCTATAGGAGACTGTAAATCGTATCCTAACCAAATACCAATTAAGAAATTTTTACTAAAACCTACAAACCATAAATCTTTACTTTTATCGCTGGTTCCCGTCTTAGCTCCTAAACAAGCTTGATGATTAGCTTTTAGGAGATTATTAAAGCAAAGACCTCGATACTGTCCTTCTTGTAAATTATACATAAAAGTATTCAAGTTGTTAGCTGTTCCTGTGTTTGCTGTTTGTAAAAGAAGAGATTGGATTTTAAAAAGAGAACTAGGATTTTTTAAAGAAGGTTTATAAAAAGATTCATCCTTTTTATAATAATAAGAACCTTTATAACCTTTAACATGTTTAATAAAAAAAGGGTCAACTATATAGGAACCATTTGAAAAAATACTAAAAGAACTAACTATTTGAGATAAAGACTCTTCTTTAGAACCTAACAAGAAAGAAGGGTATAATAAATTTCCATACTCATATTGATATAAACCCATTTTTTGAAAAAAAGACATAAATTCCTTTAAACGGTTTTCCCAGGAACTTCTTCCCCAATGAGAATCTTGTAACAAACTGACAGTGGCTATATTTTGAGAATCCGTCAAAGCTTTAAATAAAGCCAAGGGACCTAAAAGTCTTTCGGAAAAATTTTGAGGAATGTAATCTACAGGCTGAGTAGGAATACTCACATAATAATTATTCAAAATACTTTGAGGGTGATATCCCCTCTCATCTAAAGCATAAAGATAAATAAAAGGTTTTATGATAGAACCTATTTGTCTTTGAGATTCAAAAGAGCGAAAAAAGTAATTATTTTTAGGATTATATCCATCAAAATTTGCTAAAACTTCTCCGGTGTGTGAATCTATAATCAAAGCTGCTCCTTGAATTTTTTCAGATTGAAGACTGTAAGTGTTATTATTTTCCTTTTTAGCCCAGAAAAAATCTCCTTGACTATAAGTCTTCAAATGAGCAAGATAAGTCTCTTTTAAAAAAACTCTTTCTAAATCTCTACTGATTACAAAATTTTCTCCTAAATATAAAACAGGCTCTAAGTCAGGTCGAGATCTCAAAGCATAAACTCTTGCTAAAGCTCTTTTATAAAGAGAATTTTGAACTCTATTAACAGATAAAATCTTTTGCCATCTCTTTTTTTCTTTGAAGGAAAAAATCACTCCCTGATTTTCTAACATGTCTTCTAAAGTGAATAGGGAAAAATGATCCTTTTTTAACTCTATAAATAAAAGAGTTCCTACATCTTTTTGTTGCTTTAAAAGCTCTGTTTTGATATCAGAGACAAGGTCAGCTATTTGTTCTTCACTTATGAAATTAAATTGATTTAAAAACTGTTTTGCTAACTCAGCAGAGGAGTTATTAAAACTTATTGGATTTAAAGGACCTAAATTGATTTGAATACTGTAAAGCCATTTTCTTTCTAATTGATTGAAAAGGTTTAAAAAGGTTTTTATATCCCTATTTAGGGAATAATCTATATCCTCTGACAAAACACCCATTTTTTTATTTGATCCTATTTTTATAGGTTTTATTAAATGCAATTTATTTTTTTCTTGATCATGCTCATCTAAATACTCTCTCATAACTTGAAAAAGTATCTTTTGTAAATTTTCATCAAGAGTTGTTTGAACTGTCAACTCTTTAGAATCATCAGGGGATTTAGGTTTAACTGTATTTAAAAATCTTTTTGCCTTTCTCTTAATAGGAATAATAGAATCATGGCTTTCTAAAAACTTTGCAGATTCCCATAAAGGGAGTTTTCTTTCCTTTTCCCTTTCAATATAATGAACATCTATTTTTTTTGTTCCCTCTTTACAAAGATTTCTCATAAGATTTCTAATTTTTTTATTGTCTGTCAAAAATTCAGACCTATGAATCTGTGAACATAAAGTAGCGACACGGTTTAAAACATAATCATCTCTTCTATCTTTTGTATGACTTTCATAATTATCAGGATTAGAGTACTTGTAAGGTCCTTTTAATAAAGTCACAAGATAAGCAGCTTCTCCTAAAGATATGTCTTGAACGGGTTTAGAAAAATAAACTTGAGAGGCTTGTGCTATTCCCTGAACGTTATTACCAAAATCAATTAAATTAAAATAATATTCTAAAATTAATTTTTTACTAGAAAAGGGGGAATTTCTTTTTTCCACTTTTTTTTCAAAAATTTTAGCCCAGTACCATTCTCTTACCTTACGCAAAAATAAAGAGCTTTCATACTCTCTAAAAAAAAGATTCTCTGAGGATTTTTGTTCAAAATACATATTTTTTAAAAGTTGCATAGTAAGGGTAGAGCCTCCGGCTAACTTTTCATTACTTATAAGAAGTTTAGCTATTCTTGATATAGCAAACTCATCCGCACCTTGATGAACAAAAAAACGACGATCTTCAGAAGCTAAAAGAGCTAAAATCAAAGGCTTAGGAATTTCATTATAACTCAACCACTTTCTTGAAATAGGATTCAAGGAACCTATAAAACGACCTTTTCGACTCAAAAGAGGAAGAGTTCCAAAATAAGAAAATTTTCCAAAACTATTTAGATCTTCTTCTGATAAAATATGAATTTCTTTTTCTATAAAATTTAAAACATTTTTTCTGTCTATAGGACTAAAATCAAAGGGAGAAAAATCATTCTTACAAAGTTTTTTTAAAAAATCAATGACAGCCGTAGAATCTAAGCCATAGTTTCTCAATTTATTAGAATAAAGATCATTTTTCAAAATATCTATAACAGATTGAAAACTGCTGTCTTCTATCAACTCTTGTTTTAAAACATCTCCAAAAATATTATTAGCTAAATTTGAACCTAGAGTTTTTTCTAATCCTACATCTATAAAAATATCTTTTAAATAAAGACACGTTTGATTAGCTACTGAAAAAACATTAACATCTTGAACGTCTCTAACATCATCAAAGTATTTTCTATATTTTAAGTTATCTATAGGCATATATTGGTGGATAGAAAGTAATCCTACCACGATAAGAGTAAAAAAAGGATGTAACATATTTATTACCTAAAATGAAATGCTAAGCCTCCATGATAAATCTCTTTAATCTAAACCTAAGTCTTCTTCTTCAGAACTAAAAATAAAATCATAACCTATAGAACTGATAGAATCAGTTACTGTCCAACCAAGAGTTTCAAAAAGCTCTGTTGTATTTACTTCTTCAAAAGACTGATTTATTATTTTTCCTTCTCTCAAAGCTTGTCTTAAAGATATTCCTAAATTTTGAGCAAAAACTTCATTTTCAATCATAAATTGAAAGTTACTTATTAACTCAACAAACAATTTGATACGATTCATAACATGAAGTTTTTTTACATGTATATCAAATAAAATTCTTTCTTCAAAAAACTGAATTTTAAGAAATTCCAAAGAGAAATCGACCAATTTAGTCCTAATAAAAAAATCTTTATTAGAGTCAAAAAACTTTTCTTTGAATCCAGATAAAAATATTTCTAAACTCACACTTTCTTCTTCCCTTTTTATTACAATTTGATTAGAAATCCAATCTTTTAGCTCTTCTTTTACAAACTCACTCTCAGAATTTTCTATTTGATCTATCAAATAGTCTTTCCAGAAATACAATCGATTTGTAATATTTTCAACTTTAGAAAGTTTAGAATTCCAAGGAGTTTTTTGAATACTTTCACACACACTTGAAAATAAAGCTGCGCCCTTTAAATCACAAGATAAAATATCACTTATGTGGTAAAAAAAACTATCTGTTTGATTGATTTCAAAATGTGTTTTAAAATTTATTCCATACTCTGATTTTTTACCTTCTTTAGGTTCAATATAAAAATCAAAAGCCCCTGTTATTTCCGAGGGAGAAAAAGCTTCCACAGAATTTAAAGAGGTTGAGAATTTAGCTTTTATTTTTCCTTGAGATATATCTGTATCTTCAGAAAAGCTAATATTTAAATCTGACATTTCATCTTTAAACAATTCCTTTAAAAAAGTATTCGCCCCTGTTTCAACAGCTTCATTAATAACAAAATATTTTTCAAAAATCCTAGAATTTGCAAAAGCTGTAAAAGGACTTATTAATAAAAAAATATAGAATTTAAAAAAAATCACTATTGACCCCCATTTTTTGCCTTTAAATCTTTACATAATTTTTTAATAAAAACAATTGTTAAGAATTTTTTTCCTATTTAATCTAAGAATTTTGTTAAATAACAAAAGAAAAAGAGATTTTCCAACAACAATATCTGTTAATTTCTCTCTTTCATAAATCACTTAAATCATCTTTTCTTCTACTTTATCTAATGTTTCACGGCAATTTATTTAACTAAATCTTAGAGAATTATCTAAACTAACTAAACTTTTTCTTTTTCGAGGAAGGGGCATAAAAAACAAGATTTTAGCTTCCATACAGTAATAATCAGATCTGTTTTCAAAAATACTTTATAAGTTCAGTTAGGGAATAAAGTGCTTTTTTAAATCTTGAGGAATTTGGTAAATTTGTTCCCTTTTACCAAACCAATTGTATCGCCTTTTAGCTATCCATCGATAAAAGATATTAAAGATAAAAGGAGGAATAAAAAACATGAAAAAAGAAATACGAGGATAAAGTTTTTTAAAAATGATTTTAAGAGCCCGGCTCTCTTTAAATAAATCTCCCTTTTCAAATACAATAATAGATTTCAAATTTTTAATATCTTTTGAAGACACATATTTTTTTGCAGTTTCTCCTTGTAAACTCGTAAATAAAAAAAATTCATTTTTATCTCTTTTTAAAACAAAATTCACAAAACGGGAGCAAAGCTCACAAAGACCATCAAAAAAAATAATTGTCTTATCTTTCATCTTTTCCTTAGGGTTTTTGACTTTATCATAAGATTAAGATTATTAAAAGCTTTATCTAAGAAGACTTGTTTTTTCTTTTAGCTTTTGTTATGAGTGATGAAATAAAAAATACCTAAAACCTCTAAATTTAAAAAAATGAATTTCAAGGAGTTAATCAAATGAAAGTTTTAGTTATAGGAAATGCTTGCCGAGAACATGCTCTGATTCAATCTTTAAAAGAAGATAAAAATATTATATACACTCTTCCTGAACGAAGCAGTTTAAAAAACATCAAACAGCTCCCTTCTAAATTGCTTAATAATCCAAAGAAACTAGCCTTTGAAATCTTAAAAGAAAAAATAGACCTCGTAATAATAGGACCAGAAAAACCTTTAGTTGAAGGTTTAGCAGATATTTTAAGAACTCAAGGAATAAAAGTCTTTGGTCCTTGTAAAAAAGGAGCCCAGCTTGAAGGAAGTAAAATTTTTGCGAAAAAGTTTATGAAAAAGCAAAATATCCCCACGGCGTCTTACCATATTGTTTCTTCTGTTTTTGAAACTCTAAAAGCGTGTGAAAACTTTTTTCCTCCTTATGTTCTAAAAGCTGATGGACTTGCAGGAGGTAAGGGAGTTTTTATTTGTGAAAACAAATCACAGCTCGAAGAAAAAAGCGATTTGCTATTTAATAAAAAAGCTTTAGGCTCGGCAGGAGAAAAAGCGATTTTAGAAGATTTTCAAAAAGGACAAGAAGCTTCTGTCTTTGTGATCACACAGGGAACAGATTATCATATTTTACCTATTGCTCAAGATTATAAAAGACTTTATAAAAAAAATAAAGGTCCTAATACAGGAGGAATGGGAGCTGTAGCTCCTATTTTTCTTCCTAAAGAGGTTTTAAAACTTATTGAAAATAATATCATAAAACCAACTTTAGAAGGTTTGAAAAACATCCAAGCAACGTATCGAGGAATTTTGTATCTAGGTCTTATGATTCACAAAGGTTTTCCTAAAGTCTTAGAATACAATGTTCGATGGGGAGATCCTGAGGCTCAAGTTTTACTGCCTCTTTTAAAGAATTCTTGGTTAGAGGTTTTTTATAAAACCGCCTCAGCTCAAACGATACAGTTAACATGGAAAAATAAATACAGTGCTTGCGTTGCTTTATGTGCAGAAAACTACCCTCAAAATCCTTCCCTAGGAGATTCTATTAAAGGTTCCCTCTCTTATAGCACAAATCACAGCTACTTTCTTCATGGAGCTTTAGAAAAAAAAAAAGAACACTACTTTACTAAAGGAGGACGAGTTTTAAATGCCGTTGCTCTAGGAGATAGTCAAGAACAAGCTGTTCAAAGAGCTTATAAACAGGTGAAACATATCTCTTGGCAGGGAATGCACTATAGAGATGATATAGGAACATGAAAAGTCAAATCTTTTTCTTAAAGCAACTCCCTTCTTTTAAATTTCTTCTTTCAAAAACGTCTTCTAAACAAGCTCTTGTTTTTTGTGATAAAAAATTAAAAAATTCTCTGCTCCTAAAAAAATGGGAAAAAAACTCTCATTTAACTTTTTATAACCTAAACTCAGGTGAAAAAACAAAAAGCCTCGAACATCTTCCTAAACACTTACAAAAAATTAACTCATTAATTCCAGATTTTGATAAAAATCTAACTCTTTTTATTGGATTAGGAGGGGGAAGCCTTTTAGATCTAACGGGTTTTATAGCTAGTATTTATAAAAGAGGAGTCCCCTTTGTAGCTATTCCAAGCACTTACTTATCGGCTATAGACTCAGCGCATGGAGGTAAAAACGCTCTTAACTTTAAAAAAGTTAAAAATCTCATTGGAACTTATCATTTTCCTCAAGCTGTTTTGATTATAAAAGAACTTTTAAAAAATAATCCTGAACACTTAAAAGAATCTGCTTATGGAGAACTTTTAAAAATAGCTTTAATTGAAGGTGGGCTTTTTTATAAAAAATTACATAGTCACTTTTTAAAAAGTAAACAAATAAATATCTATCCTTTTTTAAAACAAGCAATAAAAGCAAAAATGAAAATTGTGGCTCAAGATCCCTTCGAAAAAAAGTCTTTTCGTCTAAAACTTAATTTAGGACACAGTTTAGGGCATATTTTAGAAGCCTACCACTTTATGGATCATGGCAGGTCTGTTCTTTATGGTCTTTTATTTAGCTTAAGATGGAGTTATCATAAAAAATTTCTAAATCTTAAAAATTTTAAAGAGATTAAAAAAATTATACCTATTAAGTCTAAATTAAAAAAAATACCTTTACAAACATTTATAAAATATTTAAGACAAGATAAAAAACATAAAAGAAATGAAAAACTAAACTTTATTTTTATCAAAAAACCAGGACAAGTTCTTATTAAAACAATTTCAGAAAAAGAAATGATTCAAGAAGCTAAAAGGCAGTCTTTAATTAAAAATGTCTAAGAAACAATCCTTTTTTTTTATAGGAAAAGCTCCTTTTTCAAAATCCTTACTCAACCGAGCTTTAATTGTTAAAAGTTGGTTTCCGGATTTTAAAATTCAAGGTTCTTCTCTTTGTGAAGATATTTTAACTATGAAATATCTCACCGAAAACTTACACAAAAAAAAAGAATTTGATTGTGGTTTAAGTGGAACGGCTTTTCGTTTTTTCACAACTCGCCTTTCACGCAAAAAAGGAATTTTTTTCATCAAAACTTCACCTCTTTTATTAAAAAGACCTTTAGATGAAACATTTTCTTTGTTATCTCAACTTTCTGTTTCTTTAAAAAAAATAAAAGAAGGTTTTATTTTAGTCTCTAAAGGATGGAAAATTCAAGGAGATGGGATTTATATTCCCGGACAAGTCACCAGTCAAAACGCCTCAGCTCTCCTTTTAAATAGTTGGAATTTAGATAAAGACCTCTATTTTAATTTTAGCTCTTCCTCTGTCTCTTATTCTTACTTTCAAATGACTTTAAAATTTTTACAAAGTTTAGGATTAAGAGTTTATCAAAATAAAAACGATTTTTGCGTAATTAAAAATCAAAGTTTAAAAGTTAAGGACTTCCCCTTAGAACAAGATAAAAGTTGTTTATTTGCCTTAGCTTGTTTTGCTAGTTTAAAGGGACAAGCTACTTTTTTAGATTGGAAGGAAGAGAGTTTGCAAGCCGATCATATTTTTCCAGAGATTTTAAAAAATATGCAAGTTCCTATTTCTTTAAAAAACAACCAGCTTAAGATCTCTCAATCTTCTAGTTTAAAATCTATAGATATATCCTTAAAAGACAACCCAGATCTTTTTCCTATGTTAGCGATTTTATGTGCTAAAGCCGAAGGGATAAGTTACTTGAGAGACATTTCTCATATTGCTTTTAAAGAGTCGAATCGTCTAGAAAAAATCTACAAACTCTTAAGTTTGTGCCATATAAATTGTAAAAAAGAAGGGTCTTATTTTGTAATAGAGGGAAAAACTGAGTGGAATCAAAAGATCTCTCCTTTTGTTTTTGATCCGGAAGAAGATCACCGAATCGTGATGGCTACAGAATTGTTAAAAAGCTTAAATATATCAATTGAGCTAAAAAACAAAGACTGCGTGAAAAAAAGTTTCCCAGAATTTTATTCCTATATTTTATAGTGTTTGATTTGCTTAAAAACATAAATTAAGCTGTTTTTTTACCTTAAATTTATTTTAAAAATCTTGACTCCTAAATACCCTATTGAAATAATGAAAATACACTTTTATGTTGGAGTCAATTAATCAGATTTTTACAGTTATCCATGTTTTTTATTCTAAAATTTTCTTCTTTGATGCTTTATTTTTCATAGAAGATGTGAGCTTACCTTTTATTCTTCTAGTTCTTTTTTTCTTAGGAGTTTTTTTAACTTTCAAAATGAATTTTGTAAACTTTCGGCTTTTTTATCATGCCGTTTTAATGACAGCTGGGGTTTTGGATAAAGGAAGAAAAAAAATATCTGGAGATATCTCTCATTTCAAAGCTTTGACAACAGCTCTTTCTGCAACTGTAGGATTAGGAAATATCGCAGGAGTTGCTATAGCTGTTTCTACAGGAGGTCCAGGAGCTGTATTTTGGATGATTTTTATGGGTTTTCTAAGTATGAGCGTTAAATTTACAGAATGCAGTCTTGCTGTTATGTTTCGAGAACAAAGAAAAGATGGAAGTTTTATGGGAGGTCCTATGAAATATCTCAAAGAGGGTTTAGCTCAAAAAAACTGGCCTCGATTAGGAATTTTTTTATCTACTTTCTTTGCTGTTTTATGTATAGGAGGAAGCTTTGGAGGAGGAATTGCTTTTCAAGTCAATCAATCTGTAAATGCGATTTCTATAAGTGTCCCTATTCTTCAAGATTTTAAATGGATATATGCTCTTACTTTAATGTTTTTAGTAGGGTTAGTTATTATCGGAGGAGTTAAAAGAATATCTGAAGTTTCAAGTCGAATTGTTCCTTTTATGTTTTTTGTTTATTTAGCTATGGCTCTTTATGTTTTAATTGTTAACTACAATCAGATTCCCTCTGCTTTTGCTCTTATTTTTAAAGAAGCCTTTTCAACTTCTGCAGCTTATGGTGGATTTATAGGAACTTTAGTTGTAGGTTTGCAAAGAGCAGCCTTTTCTAATGAAGCAGGCTTAGGTTCCTCTCCTATTGTTCATTCTGCTGCAAAAGTCAGTCATCCTATTGAAGAAGGGGTTGTCGCTCTTTTAGAACCTTTTTTAGACACAGTTGTTATTTGCACAACAACGGCTTTAGTTATTATAGTTACGAATAGTTATAACAACCCTGAATTTGCAGAACTCGTTATCAATAAAAAAGGAGCGGCTTTAACCTCCCAAGCTTTATCTGAAGTTAGCAACGTGTTTCCTTATATTTTAAGTTTTTCTGTATTTTTATTTGCATTTTCTACGATCATTTCATGGTCTTATTATGGAGAAAGATGTTTTTCTTTTCTCTTTGGAGAAAAATATGATTTGATTTATAAATTTTTAGTTTTAACTGTTATCTTTTTAGGAACTTTTGCAAGTAGTACAGTCATTTTAGATTTTTGTGATTCTCTTATTTTATCTATGTCTTTACCTAATGCCATAGGAATTTTATTTCTAAGCGGGAAGGTTAAAAAATCACTGAAAGACTATATCTCAAAATTAAAAAAATCTCCTTAAAGATAGGCTAATTACCTATTAAAGGACGTCTCATATCGACAGAAACGATTTGTGAGATTCCAGCTTGCTTTTGAGTGACACCATAAAGTTTATCACAATTTTGCATCGTATATTTATTATGTGTGATGACAAGAATTTGGCTAGTTTGAGACATTTCCTTTATCACAGATAAAAAACGAAAAATATTCGCATCATCTAGAGGAGCATCTGCTTCATCAATAATACAAAAAGGAGAAGGTTTAACTAAAAATAAAGAATAAATTAAACAAATCGAAGTTAAAGCTTTCTCCCCTCGGGATAATAAACTTACACTTTGTGGCTTTTTTCCTGGAGGATGAACTTTAATATCTACTCCTTGTTCTCCATTTTCTTCATGTAAAATCAGTTCGGCTTTCGCATTATCTCCTTGAAAAATAACAGGAAAAACTTTAGAAAATCTTTTGTTAACTTCTTCTAACATCGTGTGAAATCGATTTTTACATGTCTTATCAATATGATTAATGATTTTCATAATTCCTTTTTGAGAAGATAGCAACTCTTCTTTTTGTTGAGTTAAAAATTCATACTCTTGAGACAGTTTTTCATACTCTCCTAAAGCTAAAAAATTAACTTCTTTAATACGTTCTAACTGCTCTTGAAAAACAGACAACTGTTTATTGAGTTCCTCTAAAGACATATCTAGATTTATATTTAAATCAAACTCTTCAATATTCATCTGATGTGATTTTTTAAACGTTTCTTGCAAGTGAGTTTTTTCTATATCCTTTTTATCTTTTTCAAATTGCAAAGTCTTTATATCCATTTGAATTTGAACAAGAGTCTGTTCTAAAACCTTAATGTCTTTTTCTTTTTGCTCTTTAATTTCACAAAGAGACTTCCAATCTTTATAAAACAAACCAAATTGAGTTTCTAATTCTTTTTTTTCTTTTTGATTTTTTTTTATTTCTTGGAGTTTAATATTTTCAAAAGCAAGATCTAAAAGCTCTAAATAAGCTTGTTTATAAGAAATATCTTTTTCTTGTTTATCAATATCCTCATTAAAAAGAACAGTATGCTCTAAAAGTCCTTCTTGTTTTTGTTGAAAATCTTTTATTTTTTCTCTATTTTTATCTCTATTTTCAATAAGTCTTTTTAAATCTTTTTCCAAATATTCAAGTTCTCTTTGAGACATGTTAGACAGCTCAGAAGAACTTAAAATTCTTTTTTCTAAATTTTCTCTCTGCTCTTTAAGATCTTTCATTTGTTTAAGACAGTTACTCCACATCATTTCTTTAGATTGCAATTTTGTTTTTTCAAGAGATAATTGCTTAATGCTATCTTTGACTTGATTACGAATTTCAAAAAGACTGTTCGTTTGATCTTGAGAACCTGCATAAATAAAAGAATTTTCTGTGATAAAATCTCCTTCTAAAGTCACAAACTGAAAGTTTGAAAAATTCTGTTTGATCTCTAAAGCAGATTTAAAATTAGAAACAAGAACGGTTTTTTCTAAAAGAGGTTTTAAATTTGAATTCAACCTATTCCAATGAATCTTTTCATCTAAAAAACCTATAACAGAAGGGTAATATTTTAATTGATTTTTTAAAGAAGATAGATTTTCTGATTTAGAAAGACGAGTTAAAAACCAACTTTTACCATTTTTATTTGCTTTTAATCTTTCAATTCCTCGCTCTAAATCAAACATTTCCTCAGGAATAACAGCTTGAATAAAAGGACCTAAAACAACACTTAAAGCTTTTGCATATTTAGGTTCAACGTTTAATTTTTCAAAAAGAGAATGAAACTGTTCAGGTTGCCATTTTATTAAATCCTTTGCTCCTTGATTGAGATTAGAAAAATGCAAAAGAATTTTATTCATCTCTTCTACTTTATGAATAAGTACTTTAACTTTAGGTCTTAATTCACTGAGTATGTTTTCCAAGTCCTCTCTTTTAGTTTTTAAATCCTTTTCCTTTTGACTGACCTCTATTAATTTTTCCTCTAGGATAATTCGCTGGCTGAGTTCTTTTTTTATAATTTCTTTGTGTTTATTTTTTTTATTGATATTTTGCTTTATACTCTCACTAAGATTCTTTTCTTCTAAGGAAATAGATTCTTTTTCTTTTTTAACAAATTCAATTTGCTTGATTAAAAGGTCAATTTGAACTTGTAAAGAATTTTTATTTTGTTTAATCTCATCTAGTTTACTTTTAACTCTTAAAAATTCTTTTTGAATATAAGGAAAAGTGTAATTTTGTTTAAAAGAATCTTCAAACTTTAAAAGTTTCTTTTGAATGTCTTTTTTCTCAATATTAACTTGATCTTTTTTTTGATTGATTTTATCTTCAATCCTTTCAAAATTTTTAATTTGATCTTTAAGCCGAACCTCTTCTATCTTCTTTTCAGACAACATCTCTTTTAGATTCTCTATTTGTTTTTCACTTTCTTTAATTTGATTTCCTAAATTTTGAAAATTTTCTTTTTCATCAGATAAAACTTGATCGATTTCTTTTTTTTGTTTGAATTTATTCTCTATGTCTCGTTGAAAATTTTTCTGATTCTCGATAAAACTTTTATAATTTAAGCCATGAATTTGTTTATTTCTAAGTTCTATTTCTTGTTTTAGTTTTTTATATTTTTCAGCTTTTTTAGACTGAGATTTTAAGTGACTTAATTGATGTGCCTGTATTTTTAAAATATCTTCTAATCTTTTTAAATTGTGACCCACCAATTGCAATTTTCTAAGAGATTCCGCCTTTTGGTTTTTAAATTTAGTAATACCTGCGGCTTCTTCAATAATATAACGTCTTTGTAAAGGTTTTGCTGTAATCAAACGTTCAATAGATTCTTGTTCAATAACACTAAAACCTCTACATCCAGCTCCTGTATTCATAAAAAATTCTCGAATCTCTCTCAAAAGACATTCTTCATTATTTATAAAACATTCATTTTTCCCTTCTCGGTAAGATCGCCTAGAAATCATAATTTCAGAAAATTTTTCATACTTTACAGGAAATCCCCTTTGACCTGGGTTTAATATAAGCTTTACTTCAGCTAAATGACCCGAAGCCTCATTGCTTGTCCCTGAAAAAATAATATCAGATAAATTTTCTCCTCTTAAATTTTTCGGAGAGTTTTCTCCCATAACCCATAAAAAAGCATCTAAAATATTAGATTTTCCACAGCCATTAGGTCCTACAATTCCCGTGATATCCTGAGCTTCAAAATGTAAAACTGTTCGCTCTTTAAAAGATTTAAAACCAAAAATTTCTAATTGCTTAATAAACATTTTATTTCCTTTTTTCTTTTATGTTACACTGTGCTGAAACCAAACGAGCAATAGGAACCCGGTAAGGAGAACAGCTTATATAATCTAAATTTAAACCATGAAAAAAGGGGATACTTTGAGAATCACCCCCTTGTTCTCCACAAACTCCTAACTTAATATTTTTTTTAACAGCTCTTGCTTTTTTAACAGCAATTTTCATTAACTCTCCTACCCCTTGTATATCTAGGTGTGAGAAAGGATCTCTTTGTAAAATATTTTTCCCAGTGTAAATTGGTAAAAATTGACCTATATCATCTCTGGAAAAACCAAAAACAGTTTGAGTTAAATCATTTGTTCCAAAACTAAAGAAATCTCCATTTTGAGCCAGATGATCAGCTATAAGACAAGCTCTAGGAAGCTCTATCATAGTTCCTACAAGAATATTTAGGGAAACTCCTATTTTATCTTCGGATTTTTTGATTTCTTTTTCTATTAATGATTTTAAAAACTTCAACTCTTTAACTTCACAAACTAAAGGTATCATAATTTCTATCTGCATTTTTTGCTCTTTGTCTTCTTCTAAAATTCTTCTCATAGCTGAAATAATAGCCTTTGTTTGCATTAAATAAATTTCAGGAAAAGTAATAGCTAAACGACAGCCTCTATGACCTAACATAGGATTGACCTCACTTAAATTTTGTATTTTAAAAGTTAATTTGTCTTTATCTAAATCTAATTTTTGACTGAGAGCTAAAATATCCTTTTCCTTTTGAGGAAGAAACTCATGTAAAGGAGGGTCTAAAAGTCTCACAGTAATAGAATGAGGTGACATGATTTTAAATATCTCATAAAAATCTTTTTCCTGCATAACAAATAACTCATTTAAAGTTTTATGTCTTTCTTCTGTACTTTCAGATAAAATCATTTTCCTCATGATATTAATGCGATTTTCTTCAAAAAACATATGCTCTGTTCTACAAAGCCCTAAACCTTTAGCTCCAAATTCTTTTGCTTTCTTAACGTCACAAGGAGTGTCTGCATTTGCTCTAACAGTTAAACCCTTATATTTATCACTTAAATCCATAAGTTTAAAAAAAAGAGAATCTAAGCATGTCGCTTTCATTTTTACAGAACCTAATAAAACATCTCCTGTTGAACCATCTAATGTAATAAAATCCCCTTGTTTCATCCGTTTAGAAGCAAAATGTAACTCCTTTTTATGTTCATCAATAAAAGCAGACTCACAGCCAACAATACAAGGCTTCCCCATATTTCGAGCGACAACGGCCGCATGAGAGGTCATACCTCCTTTTAAAGTCAAAACTCCTTTTGAATGAATCATAGCTTTGATATCTTCAGGTGAAGTTTCACAGCGAACTAAAATAGCAGGAATAGATTTTTTATGAAATTTCAAAACGCTTTCACCATCAAATGCAATCCGACCAACCGCGGCCCCTGGACTAGCTGGTAAACCTTTAGCTAAAACAGTATTTTTATTTTTTTTATCAATAGAAGGATGAAGAAGTGTATTTAAAAAAGAAGTATCCACTTTTTCTAAAACTTCCTCTTCTGTTAAAATGCCCTCTTCCATAAAATCAAATAAAATCTTCAACTGAGCTTTTGGATTGCATTTGGCATTTCTTGTTTGTAATAACCAAAGTTTATTTTGCTCAATAGTAAATTCAATATCTTGAACATATTTATAATGTTTTTCTAACTTATCACAGAGCTGCTTGAGTTGCTCAAAACTTTCTGGCATAAGAGTTTTTAAATCCTTTTCTTTAGATTCCTCATTTACAATCAGCAAGGGAGTTCTCATTCCTGATACCACATCCTCTCCTTGAGCATTTTGCAAAAATTCCCCAAATAATTTCTTTTCACCCGTAGAAGGATCTCTTGTAAAAACAACTCCTGTTGCACTGTCTTTACCTCTATTTCCAAAAACCATAACCTGTATATTAACAGCTGTTCCTTCAAAACTATTAACACCGTTCATCTCACGATACACAACCGCACGAGGATTATTCCAACTGTTAAAAACTGCTTCTATAGAAGACCAAAGCTGTTCCCAAGGATCTTCAGGAAAAACTTTCCCTGTGTTTTGTAAAATAGCCTCTTTAAAATAAGGTACTATTTTTTTCCAATCCTCAGCAGAAATTTCAGAATCAGCTAAATAGTTATACTTTTTTTTGTAATCTTCTAAATAAACATCCAATAAAGAAGAATTCATTTTCATTACAACAGAAGAATACATTTGTATAAAACGACGATAGTTATCCCAAGCAAATCTTTCATTTTTATAAATCTTAGCTAGAGTATGAACGGTCTTTTCATTTAAACCTAAATTTAAAATCGTATCCATCATACCTGGCAAGCTTGAAACTGCTCCTGAACGAACACTTAAAAGAAGAGGACAAACTCCGTTAAATTGTTTTCCTGTGAGTTTTTCTAATCTTTTAACCGATTCTTCTAAAGGTTTTTCAATTAAATCTTTTAAATTCTTTTTCTCATTTAAAAACAAATGACAAAGCTCCGCACTCAATGTAAAACCAGGGGGAACTTGAAGCCCTAAAAGAGACATTTCAGCTAAATTAGCCCCTTTATTACCAAGTAAATGTCTATCTTTAATTGAACCATCTATTTGATGAGTGTCAAAGTGATAAATGTATTTTTTTTGATTCTGAAACTTTAAATGAGTCTTTGTATCCATACTTACTACCTAATATATAATTTAAATTTATAATCTCTTAACTTTAACCTGTTTATATTTATAAAAAAATCAATTTTTTCTCTAAAGGTTTTTAACCCTAAATTTTATAAAATACTTTTAATAGGAATAAAAATAAATTTATAATACTTTGCATCATTATTCTTTTTAGAAAAATTATTTTAAGCTTTATTCCATAGATTCATGCTTTTTAAGATTTAAGGAAAAATTTTGAAGGAATTTGTCTTTTAAGCTTACAAAAATTTAAGGTTTAATTTTTTTTCTTATACATTTTAAATTAAAAGAAATAATTTCATAAAAATAAAGTATTATTAAAAAAAAAACTTTTTCTAAGATTTTTAAGGATTTTTAGTTGTTTTTGAAAGAAATTTTTCATAGTACACCCTTTAATTAAAGATTGTCTAAATATTAACAAATTAAGCTTTTTCAAATTCTGAAAATATTAGAGGTAATTTTATTCTTTATCAAATAAATCTCTTTCTTATTTCTTTTAATTCATTGATACACACCTTTATCCCAGATAACAAGATAAGCCGCTATAAAATCTTTTATTAAACCCTATTTTATTATAGAATTATTAATGAGCTTCTTTTATAAACACATCCTAGTCTTGTAAGCTTTTTCTAAAATCCTGACTTTTTGCTTACTTTCTTTAATATACTCTGAGTAAAACCTTTGATATTCAAACATTTGCTAACTTGATAAAAAGCTCATCGATTATTGTAATAAGTAAAGATTAGCATATTTTTAGCACCCCTAGCTTTTTTAAACGATATCCTATTAGAGACAAGATTAAGGTAAGTTACCCCTAGCAATATATCTTCTTTGAAGTTTATAGTATTTTATAATATAAAGCTGGTAGTAGCTACCCCTCTTTTATAAAATCTAGTATTATGAAATTTTTTACATTTTTATTTGACAAACAAACTTTTTTAAGTTTTATAAGCTTAAAGTGGAGAGGTAAAAAAATGAATTTGAATTCATTAAACAAAACTTTATTTAAAATCGGGGCTTTATTACTATTTTTAGTAAACTTTCACGTGAATGCAGAAGAGTTGCACAAAGCTACTTTTTACTGTGATTATGAAAGTATAAGTGATTTATTAAATAATAAGGCAAATGTAAATGAGATAGATCATCATGGAAATACTGCTTTACATTATGCTTATATGAAGGAATGTGATGAAGACGTTTTAAATTTATTACTTTCACAACAAGAAATAGATACAAACATAAAAAATAATGATGGGGAAATAGCTTCAGAGGTGAAACCACTGAAGACATGTAGCATGGGTATTGGATTTGGTATTCCTTTTCCAATAAAAAGTATATCAATTCATTGTGCCTACCATAATTTACAAATAAAAAATAAATATTACTAAATGTAATTTAAAAAAACCATTTCTTAAAAAATATAGAATATTAAATAAAGTAACACGTAGCTATGGGAAGCAGTGCTGAAAGATTGTAAGAAAAAAATTAACTGCTTAGCCTACAGTTTTTTTAAAAAAATCCAACTCTTGTAAGAAATGAGTAATTTATAAATGAAGCTAATAGCTCCATAAATCTCCTTTGTTTTTTTAGTTTTCTGAAATTTTAAAATCAGGGTATAAAAACTTTAATAAGAAGAAAACTTTTTTTAAATTTTAGTCAGTCTGTTCCCATTCACCTTTTTTCTTGATAAAGGAAAAAACACCTATCTAACAAAAACAAATTTGCCATTATAATTTAGTGGTAGCATCAAAAAGGTAATTTTACTAGCTCCACCACATTCAAATTTACCATTTAAAGTAAGAATAACATAAGAAAGGAGACTCATTCCAAACGATAATTAGGAGCTTCTTTGGTTATAGTCACATCATGAACGTGAGATTCTTTTAAACTTTGTGGAGAAAGTCTTACAAAACGAACATTTTTTTGTAAATCTGAAATTGTTTTAGAACCTGTATAACCTAAACCTGATTGAATTCCTCCTACTAATTGATCTAATAGAGCCGATACAGATCCCTTATAAGGGACTCGTCCTTCTATCCCTTCAGGAACAAGCTTTGAAAAATCCAAATTATCTTCTTGTCTATAACGGTCTTTTGAACCTTTTCTCATTGCAGATAGACTTCCCATACCTCGATAAACTTTATAAGTTCTCCCTCTATAAAGCACAATTTCCCCAGGGCTTTCATCCGAACCAGCTAAAAGATTTCCCAGCATAACAGCTTGAGCTCCTAAAGCTAAAGCTTTTACGATATCTCCTGAATATTTGATTCCCCCATCTGCTATTATAGATACACCTTTCTTTTTTCCCACTTTAGCACAATCCATTATAGCACTAATTTGAGGAACACCTACACCAGAAATAATACGTGTGGTACAAATGCTTCCTGGACCAATCCCTACTTTTACAATATCAGCCCCTGCAGAGATTAAAGCCTCTGTCCCCTCTGATGTTGCTACATTTCCTGCCATAACTAAGCAATCTTGATAGTTTTTTTTAATATAAGAAACGACTTCTATAACTTTTTTAGAATGTCCATGAGCTGTATCTACACAGATTAAATCAACTCCCTTTTCTACAAGAGCGGAAACTCTCTCGTAAGTTTCCAAGGAGGTTCCTACAGCCGCAGCTACAAAAAGCCGACCATGACAATCTTTATTAGCTTTTGGAAAAGCCGTTGCTTTTTCAATATCCTTAATAGTAATTAAACCTATTAAATTAAAATCATCATCTACAACAGGTAATTTTTCAATCCGATGACTGTGTAAAATCTTTTTAGCCTCATCGATTTTAATATTTTTTTTTGCTGTAATTAATTGATCTTGTTTTGTCATAAACTGACTTAAAGGTTGCTTTAAATCTTTTTCAAAACGTAAATCCCTATTTGTAACAATTCCAACTAGTTTTTTACCCAAAGTAACAGGGACTCCGCTAATAGAGTACATTTTCATAATTTGATGAGCTTTTTCTAAAAGGTCTCCAGGAGACAAACTGATAGGATCTAAAATCATACCACTTTCATATTTTTTAACCTTTTCTACCTGTTTAGCTTGAGATGAAATACTCATGTTCTTATGTATAACTCCAAAACCTCCTCTTTGTGCCATAACTTGTGCCATTTTGCTTTCTGTAACTGTATCCATAGCAGCTGCAATGATAGGCATTTTTAAAATCAGATTCTCACATAATTTAACACAGGTCTTTGTTTCCAAAGGACTAACCTCTGAATAAGCAGGAACTAAAGAGATATCATCAAAAGTAAAAGCTTTTAATTTTTCCATCTCTTCACTTAAACTATTTTAATAGTTAAACTTCAAGTGAAAACTAAAAATTTTATAAAAAATTCAATTTCAATTTATTGTAACAAAGCTCTTTACTTTATTAAAAATCTACAAAAACTCATCGATTTAAGCTAAAAATGATAAGATATGTACTTCTCTATTTTAGAATTGATTTTTTTATAATAAGATTTTGACAACATTAACATATATCTTTTTTATTCGATAGAACGCATATCTTTCATTCCTTTTTCTTTTGGATCTGTAATACCCCTTGTACTAATAAATCCTTTAGAAATAACTCTCATAAAAGAATCATAAACAGCTCCGCTGACTATGGCATGGCTGTTCCATAAAAAAGAAAAACGCCCAAAATCACCTACATCAAGATTTGTCTCTAAATTGGCATTTGTTAAATCAGAATCTAAAAAAGAAGCTCCATGTATATTAGAACCTTTAAAACTAGCTTCTGTTAAATTTGCTCCATCAAATTTAACACCTATCAATACAGAATAGTCAAAAATATATTTGCTTAAATCTTGGTCAGAAAAATCAACTTTTGTCAAATTGCAAACTTTTAAGTTAGGAACATATTTTTGATAGTTTGTGGAATCACAGTCTTCTCCTCTTTCTTTTCTCATTTCAGCAATACGTCTCTGATGGATGTCTATCATATCAAAATCTTTAAAAGTTTTTACTCCCCTGCGAGAATTTGTAGTTATGTATAATTTCCTCAATAAAGAATCATAACTAGCTCCTGTTAACAAGGCACCTTTAAATTTACTTTTTTCAAGATTTGTCTCTAAATTAGCCTTTGTTAAATCAGCATTCCTAAAATCAGCATTTTCTATCTTAGACCCTTTAAAATTAGCTCCTGTTAAATTCGCATATCGAAAAATAAAATCACTCAAATCTTGATTTGAAAAATCAGCTCCTTGAAGTTGACACCCCTTTCCTAAACAATCTTTGCCCTTACAATCTATCTCTTGAAGGAGTTCTTCTACTTTACTAGAATCTTTCACATAATCCATGTAATTTGTGATATTACATGGGAATGTATCAGTTTCCCACTCTGCCGTGTCAATTTTTTGAGAGTTTTCTTCTTGAACAGGATAAGATTTTTCGACTTCCTCTTCATTTTTACAAGAAAACACAAAAATTAAGTTTAGAATCATTATTTTTAAAAGTATTTTCATTTTTATATCACCTTTTTTTCAAGATAAACCCATAGCATAAAGCTAAAGTAAAAACAATTTATTATTCAAGACTTTTTTCTAGATTTAACATTAAAATTGAATATCTATCCTTAAAAGTCCCCTTTTTCATATTTTTAAACTTTGTACAATCTCCATTGATTTCACACTTGTACAATTCTTTTTGACAATTTTATACCCTATGGCATTTTGTTACAATGAAATTTTTAGAAACAAAATGAAACAATGTAAATATTACAATTCTAATGCAATCACAACAATCTGAAAATATAAATCTTAAAAAAATCCCATCAAAAATATAAGTGTCTTGAAAACATTAAGACATTTACTGAAAAAAACTTTACTCATAGCTGACATACATTTCAGAGATAAAAACACATTTATACTTGTGAAAAAATATCATTGCACATGATTGAAACAACTCATGCAATTACAAATAGAAAGCTCTTATGTCAAGTGATGAGACAAAACATGAATCTCTTAGTCGTAAAAAGTTTTCAAGCACTAAAAAACTTGCAAATTTTTAAAAAAACTAAACCTTTATACAAATTATAAGAGTTGTCATAGGTTGAATGGATTCATAAAGTTATGCAATTATGTAAAAATGAAGAAATTTAGAAGTGGCTACGAAATATATAATAAGAAAGTGCAAGAGAAGACAAAAATTAGTTTATTAGAGAAAACTTTCCCTAAACTTCCTAAAAAAAAATATTCTATTATTTATGCGGATCCCCCATGGGATTATAAGGGCAAGCTTCAATTTGATAAAAGTGACATAATGAAACACAATAAAAATTGGAATAAAGATGTTTTTATAAGTTCAGCTTCTTTAATTATCCAACACTTCCTATTAAAATATTAAAAACCCTAGATGTAAATTCCCTATCTAAAGATAACTGTTTATTGTTTTTATGGACCACTTAACCCTCATTTAAATCAAGCTATAGAATTAGGTATATCCTGGGGATTTGAACAAAACGGTTGGTTTTGTATGGAATAAAGGCATTCATAACCCTGGTTAATCATTATCCTACTGTGAGCTATGTTTAATTTTTAAAAAAGGGAAAATACCAAAACCAAGAGGGTCTAGGGATATTAAACAGATAGTAGAAGTAAGAAGAACCAAGTATAGTGAAAAACCATCTTGTGTGGCTCATAATATAAGAAAAATGTTTATTATATTTTCCAAACCAACATACAATTTCTCTAACTCTGCAAGGGTCTCTAGTTATATCTGAAAAACAATCCAAAATGGTAAAGATTTCTTTATTCTAGATTTTTTCTTAAGTATTTCTAAAAGTCCAGGTGTAAAGTATTTACAGAATCTTTCATGAGCATTCCCTGCACTTCTTTTTTTACCTTCAACCCCATCCGTTTTAAGTTCTATATACAATATCTTTTTGGTTTTATTGTTTACTATTGAGTAATCTGGCGATATTCCGTGAGTTGTTATAGCTTTATAGATATTCTTAGAAAGATTTTTAGAAATCTTAACATTAACATAAATTTTACTAAGTTCTTTAGGTTTTGATTTTATAGAAAATTTTTTACCTTTAAAATATTCATCAAAAACCTTAAAAAAAACATCTTCTGATCTTTTAGCTTTTTTAGAACTTGATCGTTGCCAATTGAATCGACTTTTCAGAGCTTTTTTTCCCATACTAACCAACTTACATATCGGAAAAAATTTAGAAATTATTTATAAAAATAAAGTTTTTTTACCTCATAACCTATGGCTTTTGAGAAAGTGTAACCCATTAACATTTATAATGTCTTTTTAATTTTTACATTGAAAAGGATTTTCTTTTAAAAAATTTATTTTGTATTGACTCCATACTTCAATCATACCTATAGGACTTCCTTTGATTTCACGCCCTAAAACAGCTTCTGTATGTGCTAAATTTGAAATATTATTATCTATAAGTCTTGTCTTTCTCGTTTTTCTTAAATTTTGTATAAAATAAAAAGCTCTTATTTCTTCCCAGCTAGCTACATCTTTTCTATAGCTTTTTCCATAACTACTAGTATCTCCTTTGGCATTATTTCTCCCTGTTCGAATAGCATGAGTGACCCAGCCCCCTCCACCATTATATCCTGCAACGGCTCTTCTAAAAGAGTCTCTTTCATCCGAATTCATCTTTATCCAATCTTTACATGGTTTTTTTATTTCACTCCCATTAGTAATATTATACCATAAAGTTAGAATTTCTGTAGCCTTATTCCAATTGTTCCCTAAATCTTTAAGACATTGTATATTTTTAATTGTCTTGACACTGTGTCTGGAAGTACATTGGTGTGAATCAGCATTTACTTGAAATAAACCAATACTATTTTCTCCTTCTGAATTATGTGCATTACATCTTCCAGAACTTTCAATACTCATCATAGCCATCATAAGTTCTATAGGAATTCCTTGCTTACAACTTTTACATGAAAAGTCTTGAAAAAAGTCTTTAAACCCTCCTGGTCTTTTATAGGGAGAGCAGGTCTTTTCAAAGTTTTTTATAATATGAGATAATTTTTCTCCTGGAGAACATATTTGATCTTCAGACAAATTTCCAATTTGATTTTTAACCTTTTGTTTTGAACTTGTAAAAACTTTTAAAAGATATTTTTGAAGGCTTTTTAGAAAATTACCTTCCAACAAAGAGTTAAAAAAAGAATTCTCAGGAGTATCTTGAATACACTCTATACAAAAAGAAGCCTCGGTTTGAATATCTTTTTTATTTATAACAAAGCAACCATCCTTTATCTCTTTGACGGCATGACCAGGAAAAACAAATGTATCTTGTGATAAAATAATAAAAGAACTCTCTTTATTTTTGGGCTTTGCACGAGGAACCTTAACTTTAGGCTTTACACGAGGAACCTTAACTTTAGGCTTTACACGAGGAACCTTAACTTTAGGCT
>JACOND010000011.1:0-38483 GCA_014323935.1 Bdellovibrionales bacterium | reverse complement strand
TCAGGCTCAACAGGAGAACCCTTAACTTCAGGCTCAACAGGAGAACCCTTAACTTCAGGCTCAACAGGAGAAGCCTCCTTAACTTCAGGCTTTTTGCCAAAAAATTCTAAGTTTGTCTCTGGTATTGTTACATCTTCAAGGTTTATATAAACGGTTTGACCTCTTTTCTGAGTTAATTGCTTTGTGTCAGAATTTTGTTCTACCATTACTATTTCTTCTGAATCTTCTGTTTTATAAAATCGCCTTTTTTTTGAATAAGATTCACCTATTAAGGAAATTCTTTTCCACCTTCTACTCCTAAGATTAGATCTTAATTCTAAATCTGATAATTTTGAGGACCTAACTCCTGAAGGAACAAAAGCAGGAAGAAAATAACCAAAATGTCTACCTTGAGATAAAGGAATAGCTTGTTGCATCCAGTGATTCATACAATGAGGGGAATTACATATAGGAAAAGCAGGTGTCCCTTGAGGTAAAACAAAGGGTTGTCGGTTAAAATTAGGATAAAGTCTAGGATAATTCATCAAATTAGATAAAAGAACTTTATGAAAAAAGATGCTTGCAAAAAGAAATAGATAATAAAAAAATCTCATATAAACTTATTTATAACATCGGATAGAAATGGATATAACATAAGTTAATTATTATTTATTAAGACTTAAAGCTAGTTTTAACATTTATACAGAAAAGGATAGTTTTTTAAAACGGATAGGAATTTGAATCTATTTTTTACTTTATTAAAGCAAATTTATAATGATATAAGTAAATTCCATGGAAATATTAAAATCTCGTTTTTTTAAAAAAAATACAGCTTTAGTTGCTGAAAAACTTTTAGGTTGTTACTTAGTAAGGCAGATAGGAAATCAAAAGCTTATAGGGCGAATTGTAGAAACAGAAGCTTATTTAGGTGTAAAAGATTCCTGTTGTCATAGTTTTCAAAACCATTTTACAGACAAGACAAAAGCAATGTATCTTGAAGGAGGTTTTAGTTATGTTTATTTTACTTATGGAATGCATTATTGTTTAAATGTAGTAACAGGTGATAAAACACAACCTGAAGCTGTTTTAATAAGAGCTTTAGAACCTATAGAGGGAATTTCTAAAATGAAAAAATACAGAAAAAAACAAAATCTAAAAGATTTATGTTCCGGGCCGGGGAAACTTTGTCAGGCTTTTTCAATAACAAAAAAATTAAATGCCAAAAAACTAACTAAAAAAGGAGAACTTTTTATTACAAAAGGGAGAGCTGTAAAAGATAAGGAATTGGATTCTCGTGTCGGACTTCCTTTGCATAAAGATTCAGCTTATTGGTTTTTGAGATTTTACATAAAAAATAATCCTCATGTTTCTGTTAGAAAAAATCAAATTTGTTAACTCAAGAAAACTTATGGGTTTTAATAATGATTAAAAAAAGAAGTCTTTTTTTGCTTTTTTTCTTACCTCTGATTTCATCGGCTCGGCTTTACATTAATATAGGAGCTCCTAAAAAAATAACCAAAAGCAATCTTGCTATTTCAAATTTTCGTTTTATAGAAGATCTTGAAAACCCTCCTCAAACAGATGTGCTTTCTTTAGGAAAAAATATGACAGAAAGATTTTATAAAAACATGGAGTTCTTAGATTATTTTCAAATTGTTTCTCCTAAAGCTTATATAGAAAATTTAAATCAAGTTTTACCTGCACCTTATCCTAAAGAGATTTTAGGGTTTCGTTGGAAAAGTTGGGAAATTATAGGAGTAGATTTTATTTTTTTCGGAGACTACTTTTTGAAAGGAGAAGACCTTTCTGTAAGAATTTATTTATATAATGTCAATTTAAAAAAAAGGCTTTTAAAAAAAATCTATAAAGCTAAAGTCTCTCAAAGTTTAAAAATCGTAGATAGAATATCTAATGACATTATAAAAAAAATAAGTGGTTATAAAAGTATTTTTGGAACTCAAATCACGGCAACTCGAAGCACAGGTAAATTTAAAAAAGAACTTTTTGTTATGAATTGGAATGGTAAGGATGAAAAAAGAATCACTTATCATAATTCGATTGTTCTTTCTCCTACTTGGTCTAATCTTGGAGATAAAATAGCCTACAGTACTTTTGTTCACAATAAAAAGATAAATAAAAAACTCAATGCTTTATTTTTATATAACTTTAATACAAATAAAATTAAACTTTTATATGACGGTAAATCGGCTTTAAGTTCTGATTTTTTTAGAGGAGATCGAGAGATTCTTTTAAGTAGAGGCTTAGGGAATGGACAGATGGATGTTTTAAAATTTAATATTCAAAAAAAACGTTTTACATCTTTAATTAAAGGACCTAAAGGAGTTATTAATGTGGAAGCCCGGATTCATCCTCAAGGCGACAAAATTGTTTTTTCTTCAGATAGAGAGGGTAAAACTCTGATTTATAAAGCGACGTTAAAGGGAACAAATGTAAAAAGAATTACTTCCTCTGGGAAGCATCACTCTTACCCTGATTGGCATCCTTATAAAAAGGAATTCGTTTTTTCAGCTTGGTTTGAGGGACGAATGGATTTATTTTTAATTTCAGAAGATGGAAAGAATCTAAGACGTTTAACTAGTTTGAAAAAAGCAAATGGAACTTGGGCTAACAGTGAATCTCCTAGCTTTTCTCCCGATGGACGCTTTGTAGTCTTTAGCTCTAATATTTCAGGTACTTATCAATTGTATCTTTTAAATTTAGAAACTTTTTCTATTGAAAGAATTACTTTTAACCGTCATAACTACCGATCTCCTAAATGGTCTCCTTATTAATTAAAGAATTTGAAACATTTTTAATAGTTTTGTTAAAAAAATTTATTTAACTTCTTTCGTTTTTTTCCTTAGTATAGTATAATTTCAAGAGTTTTCTAAAATTAATAGATAATTGAATAAAAAACTTGAATTTTTATAAAAAAAATTATACTTATAAAAAATCGTTTTAAAAAAGGTAGCACTATGAATCAAAGTTCAAAAGGTTTAGCAGGAGTCATTGTTGATGAAACAAAGATTTCAAAGGTTATTCCAGAAAGCAGTGAGTTACTCTATAGAGGTTACCTTGTCTCTGAGTTGGTTGAAAAATGTAGTTTTGAAGAAGTTGTTTATTTATTGTGGGAGGGAGAAATTCCTACAGAAAAACAATTAGAAAATTTTAAAAAACAAGAAAGAAAAAAACGTCCTCTTTTAGATAGAGATGTTATACAAATCTTAGAAAAGCTACAATCGGCTCATCCTATGGATTCCATTCGAACTCTTATCAGTTATTGGGCTTCGAGAGGATATGCTTGGGACAGCAATACTAAAGAAAGAAAACAAAAAGCTCTTCGATTTTTAGCAGCTGCTCCTGTGTTTATAGCGGCTCATTTTCGTTTAAGAAACAAACTTCAACCCATTTCTCCAGATAATAAATTGTCTTTTTCTGAGAATTTTTTAAAAATGTGTTTTGGGGAAATTCCCTCTCAAGATATCGTTCGTATTTTTGATAAAACTATGGTTTTGTACGCTGAACATGGTTTTAATGCCTCTACATTTTCAGCTCGCGTCATAGCTTCAACAACGTCAGATGTAGGAAGTGCTATCACAGGAGCTATAGGAGCGTTAAAAGGTCCTTTACACGGAGGGGCTAATGAAAGAGTTATGGAAATGATGAAAGAAATTAATAATCCTAAAAAAGCAGAATCTTATATTTTAAAGTTATTATTAAAAAAAGAAAAAATTATGGGCTTTGGACACCGCGTTTATAGAAAGCAAGACTCCCGGGTCCCTTCTATGGAGTCATGTGCTAGAAGTCTAAGTCAAATAAAACAAGAATCAAAATGGATGGAAATTTATGATAATTTAGTATCTGTAATGAAAAGAGAAAAAAATATATACCCTAATGTAGACCTTCCCGCAGGACCTGTTTATTATTTAATGGGTTTTGATATTGATATGTTCACTCCCTTTTTTGTAATGAGTCGTATAGCTGGCTGGTCGACTCATATTATAGAACAAGGTGAAAACAATCGTATCATACGCCCTTTGAGTAATTACACAGGTTATGAACGTCGTTTGCTTTCAAAGTAAGAAAATTCATTCCTAAGATAATATCAAATGCTTTTGACTGTAAATAAAGTAAGCTTCTAAGAGTTTGAGAAGAGAATCTTCAATACCTAAAAACATCTTACTAAAAGTCAGTTCTTTATAATTAGGATCTAAGCCGGCGGCAGGATTGGAGATAACTGAAAAAGCAGCTAATTTAGCTCCCCCTTGTCTTAAAGCAATGCTTTCTAAAACCGTGGACATTCCTACAACATCAAACAAACCTTGAGAGCTTGTATTAAGCCATTTAATATAAGCTGGAGTTTCTAATTCAGGACCTTGAACTCCTACATAAATTCCTGAATGAATTTGACAGTTCATATTTAACAATTCTTTACTTATTTTTTCTGTTATTTCTTTAGAATAAATCTGACTCATATCTGGAAAACGATGTCCTATTTTTTGACCAGAATCGGTTGTTTTCTCCGGGCCTGTTAAAGGACTTAATCCTGTAAAATTAACATGATCTTTGAGAGCTAGAATATGCCCTACACGGTACTCTTTTTTTAAAGCTCCTGAAATATTACTTAATACAAATTGTTTCGTTCCCGAAAGCAAAAGGGACATAACAGGCTTTACAACAGTTTCAGGAGAATGTCCTTCATAAAGATGAAGCCTGCCACATTGAAAGCTAATACTTTTTTGAGAGGCTTTATGGGTAAAAAAACGATACACACCGGGATGAGATTTGACAGTGGTTAAAGGAAAATTAGGAATGTCTTTAAAAACACAAGCTTTTTTTTCTTCCCAATTTTTAAAAAACCTTTTCTCTTTTACTTTATCTAAAACAGAACTAAAACCAGAACCTAAAACAAAATGACAAACCGGTGCTTTAATTTTAATTTGATCATAATATTTTTTAAAAAAAGACATTTTAAATTTTATCCTTTTTTTTTATTTATCTGTCAATTTTTAAATGACTTTAAAATAAGATTTTTATCTGACTACTTGATTTATATGAAAGATTTTTAATATCAAAAAAGAAAAACTTTAAAGCTTGTCAAATAAAGGAGTCTTATGATAAGAAAGAAAAGTTTTTAAAGAAAATTTATGCTTTTTATTTTACTCTTTTCTTTATTTTTAATAGCTTCTTGTTTTTTTGTAGCTTACTTTGGAAAAAAATGGAATTTACATGCTTTTCTAGCTTTCAGTTCAGGAATGTTATTATCTCTTTGCATCTTGGATTTTTTAGCTCATTCCTTTGAATTTGATTTGGAAAATTCTCAAAATTCTCTCAACCCTTCTTTATTTATTTTAGCTGGAATTTTACTACAAGTTTTTGCAGATATTTATTTACTCCCTTGGTTATCTTTTTTAGATCCTATTTTAAAAGTAGAATCTCCAAAAAAAAAATCTCTCTATCCTAATTTTAGTTCTTTTTCAGTTTTCTCTGTCGTAGCTTGTTTAACTATTTGTTCTTTTTTTGATGGGATTCGTTTATGGACAGCTTTTAATTTAGAGAATTTTATCGCTTTTAGTACAGCTTTTGGACTTTTTTTCCATCTCCTCACAGAAGGCGTTTTAATTGCAAGTTTAGCCATTGTTTCTGGTTTTAAAAAACACATTTTATTTATTCTCATTGGAATTTTAGGATTTGTTTTAATACTTGGGGCTTTTACAGCTCAGTTTTTTGCCTCTAACTTTTCTTTTAAAAGTGTTCTTGCCTTTTCCTCAGGCTGTTTAATGTATGTCTGTTTTGTACACTTACTCCCCGCTTCTCTTAAATCTCCTAAAAAAGTATGGTTTTTTATAGGTTTGTTTTCTTTTTCAGCTCTGCACTTTATAATTCCTAGTTAACTTTCTAAATAAAGAAATGGAAATGTTTAAATTTAAACAGAACATTCAAACTCAACTTAAAGCCTTCTCTAAAAAACAGATTCTATTTGAATGCAAAAAACCCTCTCCTTTATCTCTAGAAGAGAGAAAAAAAATTCACTTATTTTTAATTGAAAAAATCAAAGCTCAAAAAATTTATCAAAAATACAAATGGAATTTAAACTCTCTTTTAAGATTAGGAGTTCGTCCTCAACATCCTTTTATAGCGGTATCTATCTCTCATTGCCCTAGTTTAGCAGGCTTTGTTTTTGTTTTTCAAAACAACTTGAAAAAGAAAATTTCCCTGGGTTTAGATATAGAAGAAAGCCATAGAATTTCTCAAAAAGTTATTTCTAGAGTCAGTCAAACTCAAGAACAAAACAGTAGTCCTAGACCTGATTTTTTATGGACTGCTAAAGAATCTTCTTTCAAATGCTTTTCAGAAAGTTCAAATCCGCTTTTAATAAAAGACTGTAGGATTTACGCTTGGAAAGCTGAGAAAAAATCCTATACCTTTAAAGCTCAATATAAAAAAAATAAAGCAAGAGGCCTAGTTTTTTCAATCAAACATTTAAGCATTGCTTATACAGAAGCAAATCAAAGCTAAATCTCTTAATATTTTTTCTTAGATTTTTTTTAAATCAAAACGATCTAATTGCATCACTTTAGACCAAGCTTTTACAAAATCTTGAATAAACTTTTTTTGTCCATCATCTGCTGCATAAACTTCAGCAATAGCTCTTAATTCTGAACTTGAGCCAAAAACCAAATCTACAGAAGTTGCTGTCCATTTGAGTTGATTGTTTGTTCTCTGTTTCCCTTCATAAATTCCTGGTAAAGAAGATTTAGACCATTTTGTAGACATATCTAGCAAATTCACAAAAAAATCATTTGTTAAAACTCCAGGTTTATTTGTAAAAACTCCATGTTGAGACCCTTCAACATTGGCATTTAAAACTCTAAGTCCTCCTAGAAGAACGGTCATTTCAGGAACTGTTAAATTTAACATATTAGCTTTATCAATGAGCATAGAAACAGGAGAGCCGTAACTGTCTTTTGAATAGTAATTTCGAAAAGCATCAGCTTTAGGTTCAAGAAATGAAAAAGATTCTACATCTGTCTGTTCTTGCGTAGCATCTGTTCTTCCTGGCTTAAAAGGAACTTTGATAGAAACGCCAGCTTTCTTAGCCGCTTGCTCTACACCTACAGCACCTGCTAACACAATAACATCGGCAAGAGATACTTTATATTGTTTTTGAATAGCTTCTAGTTTCTTCAAAACTCTTGATAATTCTTTAGGATCATTTACCAACCAATCTTTTTGAGGAGCCAAACGAATTCTTGCTCCATTTGCTCCCCCTCTCATATCTGTTCCACGAAAAGAAGAGGCTGAGGCCCAAGCGGTTCTAACGAGTTCAGAAACTGTTAAATCAGATTTAAGAATTTGTTTTTTAATTTTAGCTATACGCCTAGAATTAATGAGTTTGTGATTGACTTCAGGAAGAGGATCTTGCCATACAAAAATTTCTTTTGGTATCTGTGAACCTAAATACCTTGCACGAGGTCCTAAATCTCTATGAGTGAGTTTAAACCAAGCCTTTGCAAAAGCTTTTTCAAATTCCTTTTGATTTTTTAAAAATCTTTGAGCTATCTTTTCATAGGCCGGATCAAATTTTAAAGCTAAATCGGTTGTGAACATGATAGGAGCATGCTTTTTACTTTTATCGAAAGCATCAGGAACTGTATCTTTAGCCTTTCCCCCTTTAGGAATCCATTGAACCGCTCCTCCTAGACTTTTAGTTTGAACCCAATCAAAAGCAAAAAGATTAACAAGAAATAAATGAGACCATTTTGTAGGAGTTGAAGTCCAAGCTCCTTCTAAACCACTTGTTATTGCATCTTTTCCTTTTCCTGTACCACATTTATTTTTCCAGCCCAATCCCTGAGCTTCAAGGGAGGCTTTTGCAGGCTCAGCTCCCACACAAGAACTTGCTTTTTGAACTCCATGAGCTTTCCCAAAGCTATGTCCTCCTGCAATAAGAGCCACTGTTTCTTCATCGTTCATGCCCATAAGAGCAAAACTCCTACGAATATCTTTTGCAGCTAAAAGAGGAGAAGCTTTTCCATTAGGTCCTTCTGGATTAACATAAATAAGCCCCATCTGTACAGCCGCTAAAGGTTCTTTAATATCTCTTTTCTTTGTATGTCTTTTGTCATCTAACATTTTTGTCTCAGGTCCCCAATAAACTAAATCAGCTTCCCAATCATCTGTTCTTCCCCCTGCAAAACCAAGAGTTTGAAATCCCATGGACTCTAAAGAAACATTCCCAGCTAAAATCATTAAATCTGCCCAAGATAGCTTTTTTCCATATTTTTTCTTTACAGGCCAAAGCAACCGTCTAGCTTTATCTAAATTAGCATTGTCGGGCCAACTGTTCAGAGGTTCAAAACGTTGTTGCCCTCCCCCGGCTCCTCCCCGTCCATCATGGACTCGGTAAGTTCCCGCACTGTGCCAAGCCATTCTTATAAAAAAAGGTCCATAATGCCCAAAATCTGACGGCCACCAGCTTTGAGAATCTTTCAAAACATTTTCAATATCTTTTTTTACATCTTTTATATTTAATTTTTTAAATTCTTTAGAATATTCAAAAGATTGATCCATAGGGCTAGACTCTCTAGAATGTTGTCTTAAGGCTTGCAAATTGATTAAATCAGGCCACCAAAATTGATTCGGTTTAGCTTCCCCTGTTGAAAACTTCGTTTGAGCTAAAAGCGAATAAGGTAAAGTGAATACGATTAAAAAAAGAATTCTAAAAAGTGTTTTTATTTGAATCATTTTTTCTCCTTCTTTTGTTTTAGTTACAGATTTTAGAATTTTTTTCTCAATTCTGTCAATTTCTATTTAAAAAAAACATTGAATTATAAAAACTTTTTTTATAAAAGATAGATAACTTTGTTTTAAAATTAATTTTTTTGTAATGAAATCTTTTTGTAAATTCGCATTTTCTTCATTCCCTTAAGTTTTTTTAAATTTCATTTGAAAGATTTTTAAATTCAAATTATATAACTTTTATAAAAAATGTGTTACAATTAAAAGAATGAAAAAAAGTATCAAAAAATTAAAACTCAAAAACCGTAAGAAAAACAACTCTTTGATTTTATGGTTTCTTTTTTTTATTTTAGCTTTGACTTTTATTCAATTCTATAAACATTCACAAAGAAACATTGTAAAAGACTTCAATTATCCTAAATTTTTACAAGCTATTGAAAAGGATCAAGTTGATAAAGAAAGCGTTGTATTTAATACTGTTTCTACTGAAATAAAAGGAAAACTCAATGAAAAAGGTCAACAAGAATATGGAGTTGCCGATTTTAAAATTCAAGGAAATGTAAGTGATAAAGGTTTTGAAATTTTAAAAGAAAAAGGAATTGTCCCTTCTTACAGTAATAAAGACAACAAAATGTGGCTTATGGCTCTTTTAGGTTGGCTTCCTTTTTTACTTCTTATAGCTGTCTTTTTATTTTTTATCAAACAGTTAAAATCTGGTGGAAATAAAGCTTTTTCTTTTGGAAAAAGTAAGGCTAAGTTGATTTTAGACAAAGGTAAAGTTACTTTCAAAGATGTTGCAGGAATTGAAGAGGCTAAAGAAGAATTAAAAGAGATTGTAGAATTTTTAAAAAATCCAAAAAAATTCTCTCAGTTAGGAGGAGAGATTCCTAAAGGAGTTTTACTTGTTGGATCTCCAGGAACAGGAAAAACGCTCTTAGCAAAAGCAGTCGCCGGGGAAGCCAAAGTTCCTTTTTTTACAATTTCTGGTTCTGATTTTGTAGAAGTTTTTGTAGGAGTAGGAGCCTCGCGGGTAAGAGATTTGTTTACACAAGGAAAAAAAAGTGCCCCCTGTCTTATTTTTATTGATGAAATTGATGCTGTAGGAAGACATCGAGGAGCTGGTTTAGGGGGAGGTCATGATGAAAGAGAACAAACTTTAAACCAACTGTTAGTAGAGATGGATGGCTTTCAAAGCCAAGAAGGTATTATTTTAATTGCAGCAACTAATCGACCAGATGTTTTAGACCCTGCTCTTTTAAGACCAGGACGATTTGACAGAAAAGTTGTTGTAAACCTTCCTAGCTTAAAAGAAAGAGAAAAAATATTACAAGTTCATTCTAAAAAAACACCTCTTTCTTCTGAAGTTGTTTTGAATAAAATTGCTAGAGGAACTCCTGGTTTTTCAGGAGCGGATTTAAAAAATCTTATAAATGAAGCCAGTTTAATGGCAGCCTTTAAAAATAAAACTCAAGTTGAAATGGAAGATTTAGAAAAAGCCAAAGATAAAGTCATGATGGGATCAGAGAGAAAATCTATCCTTATGAGTGAAAAAGATAAAAAAATCACAGCTTATCATGAAGCTGGTCATGCGATTGTAGGAAAAAGTTTACCTTTATTAGATCCTATCCATAAAGTAACCATTGTTCCAAGAGGAATGGCTCTAGGAGTCACTCAAATCTTACCAAAAGAAGATAGACTCAATATGAGTAAACAAAAAGCTAAAAACTTTTTATCTTTTTTGTTTGGTGGTCGGATTGCTGAGGAAGAAATCTTTAAAGATTTTACAAATGGAGCAAGCAATGATATTCAAAAAGCAACCCATCTAGCTAGACAAATGATTTGTGAATGGGGCATGAGTTCTAAAATAGGTCCTATGTTTTTTGGTCAAGAAAATGACCCTGTCTTTTTGGGAAAAAACTACCGTAATAGTTATGAATATTCAGAAGAAAGTAGTAAAAATGTAGATATTGAAATCAAAAATGTTATACAAAAATCTTATGAAAAAGCAAGACAGATTATTAAAGAGAAACTTTCTGAACTACATACTATGGCAGAAGTTTTATTAAAGTTTGAAACAATTGATTCAGAAGAAGTTGATTTAATTATGAAAGGAAAAACTCTAGAAGATTTAACAGAGTATAGAAAAACAAAATTGAACCATAAGAAAACAGAAAAAAAAATATCTCAAGAAAAAAATAATCCTATAGGAACTCCAGCCTTACCTAACCCTGTTTAAAATTTTTATTAAGAAGATAAAATAAAAAATTCTCTCGGTAGCTTTAAATTATGAATTTAAAAAATAAAAGGCTTTTTGGAACAGATGGAATTAGAGGAAAGGCTAATAGCTTTCCTGTCACCCCAAACATAATACTTCGGGTCGGACAAGCTTTAGCTTGCCTTTTAAAAAAAAAATACCCTCAAGAAAAACAACATAATGTTTTAATTGGAAAAGACACTCGTTTATCGGGCTATATGTTAGAACAAGCTTTAGCAAGTGGTCTTAACTCTATGGGAGTTTTTGTTCAACTCACAGGTCCTCTTCCTACACCTGGAATCGGTTTTTTAGCTCAAAACATGAGAGTCTCTGCAGGAGTTGTTATTTCAGCTTCTCACAATCCTTATTATGATAATGGAATTAAAATTTTTTTTAAAGATGGTTTTAAAATTTCAGGTCAAGAAGAGCAAGAGATTGAAAAAATGGTTTTTTCTGAAAAAAACTTATCTCATGTTCAAGAGTTAGGACGTACTCGCCGGATTGTTGATGCTATAGGTCGTTATATTGTATTTGCTAAAAGTGTTTTTCCAAAACAATACAATTTAAAAGGATTAAAAATTGTTTTAGATTGTGCTAACGGAGCGGCTTATAAGGTAGCTCCTGCTATCTTTTCAGAATTAGGTGCCGAAATGATCTTATTAGGAAACAAGCCAACGGGCTTTAATATAAATGAAAAATCAGGAGCTTTATACCCTAAAAAAATAGCTCAAAAAGTTTTGCAAGAAAAAGCTCATTTAGGCTTAAGTTTAGATGGAGATGCCGATCGTTTGATCATGTCTGATGAAAAAGGTCGGATTTTAAATGGAGATCATATTTTAGGTATTTGTTCTTTGTATTTAAACACTCAAAATAAATTAAATAACAAACAAGTTGTCAGCACTCATATATCTAATACAGGTTTAGAAAAAAGCTTAGCCCCTTATGGAATTTCCTTTTTAAAAACAAACATAGGAGATAAAAATGTTGTAGAAAAAATGAAACAAAACAAAATAACTCTAGGAGGAGAACCTTCAGGGCATATCATCTTTTTAAATTACAATACCACAGGAGATGCTTGCATAGCGGCTTTAAATGTTTTAGCTTTTATGAAAAAAACAGGAAAGAAACTTTCTGCCTTAAGAGATCTCATCAAAGAATATCCCCAAATATGTTTAAATGTAAAAATCAAGAAAAAAAGAAGTCTTGATTTGATTCCTGGTTATAAGGATTTGCTAAAATCTGTAAAAAAAGATTTATCCAAGCAAGATCGCTTTTTAATTCGCTATTCAGGAACAGAAAAATTTGTAAGAATCTTTTTTGAAGGAAAGAAAAAAAAACAAATTCAAGCTCAAGCTAAAAAAATACAATCTTTCTTAGAAAAACATCTCAGTTAATTTTCAAGATTTACCTCTATTTTTAATAAAATTTAAGACTTAAAGAACAGCTTAAATAAAAATCTTAGTCTTTTTTAGAGTTTTTCCACTATATCTTTTTTTAAAACTTGAATTCAAATGAATCTGAGCTTATTTTTATTAAAATTTTTTATTTTACTAATGAATCATAACTGAAGGGAAATTTATGTTAACACAAGATAAAATAAAAGCATCTTCTGACAATCTTAAAGTAATAGAACTCAATGTAAAAACTTTAAATCATTTTAAAGGTCAGCTACCAAAATATGAAACGACAGGAGCCAGTGGATTTGATATTAAAGTCTGTTTAGATAAAGACTTTGATTTAGCTCCTGGAAAAAGAGTTCTTTTAGGTACAGGGCTTAGCTTTGAAGTCCCTCCTGGCTTTGAACTTCAGTGCCGACCTAGAAGTGGTTTAGCTCTTAAAAAAGGCCTCACGGTTTTAAATACACCTGGAACTATTGATTCTGATTACCGTGGAGAAATTAAAGTCCTTGTTTTTAATGCAAGTCAAAAAAATATCAGGATAAAAGACCAAGATAGAATAGCTCAACTTGTTCTTTGTCCTGTTTATAAGGTAAAATTAAGACCACAAGCTCGGCTCACAAAAAGCCAGCGAGGAGGTGGAGGATTCGGAAGTACGGGGGTTTAATTTTTTATTTTTTTATTTTTTTTCTAACCTCTGAAGGCTTTTTTAAAAGTAAAGCTTCTTCTGCTCCATTAGAAAAATTCCAATTTCCTCAATCAAAAAATAAATCTGTAAATAAAGGTATTAAAACCTTGCATTTATCTCAGTTAAAAAATGTTAAAAAAAAACAGCACTCTAGTTCAAATCATACTCTAGGCTATCAAATTAAATCTCTTGGTAAATTCTCTCATCTGTTAAAAAAGATGAAATTAAAAAAAGGAGACGTGCTTTTATCTATCAATAATCAACCCCTCTCAAATAAACAAGATTTTTATCAAATTCTATATTCTCTTTTAAAAAAACAAAATCCCTTTCAAATCATTTTAAATAGAAAAGGAGAGAAAAAATTACTTAACTATAAGATTCAATCTCATTCCTCTGGAAAGTACAAACTTCAAGTATCTTATGAAAAATTCCCTGAACAAAAAAAAATCTATCCCGAAGAAAATAAATTAGCTAAAAGTTTAGTTCCTCAAAAGTATAAACCTCATTTACAAAGAGCTTATATAAATCGTATGAATAGTTTTGTTTACTCACAGCCCAACTTTGATACTCGTAAACTTTATTCTTTACCTTTAGGTAAACATGTTTTAATTTCTAAAAAAATTTTTTTACCAACTCATAGTTTTGGCTCTTTTTATAAAATTTTCTTATTCAAAAAGAAAAAACTCATCGGTTATGTTTCTGAAGCAGAAGTTATTCCCGAATTTTTTAAAAAAGACAATAAATATGTTAGTAATCCCAATTATTACAAAGCTAAAAGATATAAAAATGAAAATAAAATTTTAAAAATTGAAGACCTTGAAAATATCGTAACTCAAAAAGAAAAAATACAATTAGAAAGCAAGTCCTTAAAAACAAGCAAAAAATACTTAGGCTTCTTTTTAGGTTTAAATAATGAGCTTATTTTTTCTCAAAAAAATCCTGTTCATTTTTTTGCTGGGTTAAAATTAAGTACCTATTCTATCAGTTTAAATACAGATTTTAATTTAGGCTTAAATAGTAACAAAGAAGTAAAATCTGATTTTTTAATCGGATTTTCCTTTTTAAAAACACACTCTTACTCTCTTTCTTTTCTAGGAGGGCTAAATGGAAGTTTAGAATCTATTTCTTGTGATGGAAGAGGGCATGTATTTTTAGGAAATTTTTGTATTGATTATGGACTTACAGGAGCTTTTTCTTTTCTTAGACCTTTAAGTCAAAATATTTTGTTAAAAGTTGAACCTAAAATTGAATATCAAATTAATAAAAAGAAACCTTTTTTAACTTTGATTGCTAGCCTTCAATTTGGCTTTTAAAGACTTGACTTTTTTTTTTAAAAGCTCTAGTTTTTTAAAGAATCTTTAGAATACAAAATATGATAAAAGTTCTATCCGAAGATACAATCAGTCAAATCTCAGCTGGAGAAGTTGTTGAAAATCCCTCTCATTTGATAAAAGAACTTGTTGAAAATTCAATTGATGCCGGGGCAACAGAGATTGAAATAAGTTTTGATCAAGGAGGACGTTTTGTAAAAGTCAAAGATAATGGCTGTGGAATTGCTCCTAAAGATATGCCTTTAGCTTTAGCTCGCTATGCTACAAGTAAGATAGACAAAACAGAAGATATCTGGAAAATTCATAGTTTTGGCTTTAGAGGAGAGGCTTTAGCTAGTATCAGTTCTGTAAGTGATCTCACTTTGATCTCTGGTTTAACAAATTCTAAATCCTATCAATTACGAAATGTTTTTGGAAAAGAACATGTCCTTGAAGACAGCTATGAATCAAAAGGTACAACCGTGATTGTTCGTTCTTTATTTGAAAACACTCCCGCTAGGTTTAAGTTTTTAAAAAGTGAAGGAGCAGAAAATTCTAACATTAAAAACACTTTAAAAGCTCTTGCTTTGTCTAACAAACATGTTTGTTTTAGAGTTTTACAAAAAGGTAAACTCCTTTTTTATTGGCCTTCTCAAAAGAAACTTCTAAATAGAGTCTCTCAAATTTTAAACTGCCAAGAACTTTATTTTACTGAAAATCAACAAGGAGATTACAAGTTATCTGCTGTTTTAGCCCCTCCTCATATCACTTTAAAAAATAAAAAAAACTCTTGGTTTTTTGTTCAAAATCGCTGGGTTGAGTCAAGAGTTATCTATGCCGGTTTAATGGCAGCTTACAGAGGTTTATTAATGCATGGAGAATATCCTTTATCTGTCATTCAGATTCAAGGTCCTCCTGGGGACATAGACGTCAACGTTCATCCTAGCAAATCACAAATTCGTTTTAAAAATTCTTCTTTTATTTTCAAGCTTGTAGAAAACTCTCTCCGGCAACTTTTAGAACAAGCCCCTTGGACAAAAAAAATTATCTCCCCAAGAATTAAAGAAAAAGAACGTAACTTACAACTGAATGAAAAGGCTTTTAACAAAACAAATTGGAAACAAAATAGAACTCAACAAGCTTATTCAAAAGAAATTCTATCTCAAATTGCATGGAAAAAAGAAGACTTCCCACTTTTAGAAGAAAAAAACAAAACTCTAAACCCCATAAAATATAAGATAAATTCAAAACCTAAAAATCTATCTTGGTCTGACCTGCAGGTTTTAGCCCAGGCCCATTTAACCTATATTATCTGTCAAAGTTCTCATTCCCTTATTTTTATAGATCAACATGCAAGTCATGAAAGAATCTTGTATGAAAGACTTTTTAACTCATGGAAAAAAGGAGAAGTTGAAATCCAAAAGCAATTAATTCCTTTTACAGTAGATTTAGAAGAAGGGCAAAGTTCCATGCTTTTAGAGTTAAAACAAGATTTAAAAAATTTAGGGGTTCACATTGAAAGTATAGGACCAAATTCTATTCTTATCTCTTCTGCTCCCCCTATTATAAAACCAAAAGCCCTGCAAGAAGGACTTTTGTTTTTAGCTAAAAAGCGAATGGAAACAGGAGATTCTTTCTCTTTTGAAAAAATCGTCTCTGACTTGTGTGCCACCTTAGCTTGTCACTCAGCGATTCGTGCGGGAAAATCTTTAAAACAAGAAGAAATGGAAGAGCTTTTAAAACAAATGGATGAATTTCCCCTATCTAGTTTTTGTCCTCATGGACGACCTGTATTTGTAGAATATCCCATCTCAAAACTGGAAAAAGATTTTGGTCGTATCACTTAGCTTTTAATGACAAACTTAATTTTTATTGTAGGAGCTACAGCAACCGGAAAAACAAATTGGGCTATAAAGTGGGCCCAGCAATCTCAAATCGACTCCCCTTCAAAAAAAACTGGAATTTTAAATGCAGACAGCATTCAAATCTACAAAAATTTAAACAAAGGTTCTGCAAAGCCTGATTTTTTAAAATATCCTGAAATTAACTTTTATCTATTTGATAGATTAAAAGCTCCTGAACTTTGTACAGCCGGTTTTTTTAGAAAAGAAGCTCTTAAAATTTTAACAGAAAAACTTCCTACAGAAAAAATATTTGTAGTAGGAGGAAGTGGTTTTTACTTACAAGCTTTAGAAAAAGGAATGTATCCTATCAAAAACTCTCCCTTTAAAATAAAAAAAACATCTCCCCTCCTTACACATAGTTTAAAGGAAGCTTATCAGGATTTAAAAAAAAAAGATCCCAAGGAAGCTAGCAAAATCAGCCCAAATGACAAGTACCGTATTTTAAGAGCTTTAGAACTTATCTCTAGAGAGGATAAAACTCTTTCTCAAATCAAAAAAGAATTTAAAAAACAAAGCTTACCTTGGAATTATATAAAAATAGGTATCCATCTTTCTAAACAAGAGCTTCTAAAAAAAGTCAGACAACGAACACAAAACATGCTAAAAACAGGTTTTATTGAAGAAGTGGAAAGCCTTTTAGCTCAAGGTCTAAAGTCTTGGAGAGCTTTAAATAGTATTGGATATAAACAAGTTCAAAAGTATTTGGAAGGCTCTGTCAGTAAAGAAAACTTAGCATCTTCTATCATTTCTTCTACAATGCATCTTGCTAAAAAACAAAAAACATGGTTTAAAAAAGATAAAAACATATTATGGTTTGATGGAAATTCAGATCCCTTAAAAATCTACAAAAAACTTTTTTAATTAAGCTCTTTATAGTTTACAAAGCCTTTCTTTAATGATAGGGCTTTGAATTATGAACAGCATGACAGGAGTGGGTTCCATCTGCGTTGAAAATGCAAACTTCAAACTAGAGATAAATATTAAATCCACAAACTCCAGATTTTTAGACACTAAATTTTACATCCCTAATTATTACTTAAGTTTAGAATCAGAATTAAAAAAAAAAATAGCCCAAAAATGTAAAAGAGGTCACTTTCTCGTCTCTATTAACCGTTTTCCCTATAAACCAAGTCCTTCTATTTCTCTTCATTGGAATAAAAACCAAGCTAAAAAATGGAAAACTCTTTATCAAGACATATCAAACACTTTAAAGATAGAAAATCAATGGGGCTTAAAAGAACTCATTCAACAAGAAGGAGTTTTAAATTTAATAGAAAAACCACAAACTTTAAGTCAAAGGGAAAAAACGATTGTTAAAAAAACATTCAATAAAGCTCTTCATGCGTGTCTTCAAGAAAGAAAAAGGGAAGGATTTCAGTTAAAAAAAGATATCCTTTCTCAATTTAAATCCATTCAAACTTTTATCAATCAAATTGAAATATTAAATCAGAAAAGCAAGGAGAATTTCCTTATAAAACATAAAAAAACTAAAGCTAAGTTTTTAGACTCAGAAGAAAAATTTGTTGACCTTCATGAGGAAATCATACGAGTGAAAGAACACTTAAATCACTTAAAAATAATTCTAAATAAAACAAAAGAGGTTGGTCGTAAAGTAGATTTTTATATTCCAGAAATTTTAAGAGAAGTCAACACCATAGGAGCTAAAACTGTTTTAACTCAAATCAATTTAAAAGTTGTAGATATTAAATGTTTTTTAGAAAGGGCAAAAGAACAAATACAAAATGTCGAGTAAAAAAGCTTGTTTTATAGTAATATCCGGACCAAGTGGAGTAGGTAAAACTCGCTTTATAGAAAAAAGTTTAAAAACTTTTCCACAGTTATCTAATACAATTAGTTTTACAACAAGAAAACCTCGTCCTAATGAAAAGTCAGCTAACTTTTATTATTTTATATCTAAGAAAGAATTTGAAGAAAAAAAAGAAAAAAAAGAATTCTTAGAATGGGCTGTTGTTCATAATGAACTTTACGGCACTTCTAAAAAAGAAGTTGAAAGATTATGGGATGAAAATAAAGCTATCATAAAAGATATAGATGTCCAAGGTTTCCTTTCTGTAAAAAATATATATCCTCACAGCAGAGGAATTTTTATTTATCCTCCAAGTATGGATGAATTAAAAAAACGTATTTTAAAAAGAGGAGAAAAAATATCAGAAGAAAAATTAAAGATTCGTTTAGATAGAGCAGTTCAAGAAATGTCTCATGCTCATTTTTATGATTTTAAAATCATCAATGATCAATTTGAAATCGCCTGGAGAGATTTTAAAATTTTATTAACAAAACAACTCGATCAATTTAATCTTTTAAAAAAATCTCAATAGAATTTATCTTAAATTTACTTTTTCCTTTTATGATCATCACTTTTTTCTTTACGGTTTAACACACTCTTTTTACCAACCTATAGAAAAATGAAATCTTGAGTACGTACAATTTCCTTCTCCTACAGAAATACATTCTCTAGGAGGCAATTGAAAAGCAATATCTAATCCAATAGGAATCAGAAAAGTTTGATAACGAATACCTACTCCTACAGAGTGTCCATAATCTAAGAGTTCTTGGTTTTTACTTTTTAAAAAAACACTTCCTAAATCATAAAATAAAATGGCTTTAAATCCTTCAAAAATAGGAAATCTAAAATCAAGCTTTAATAAATTATATTGACTCTTTAAGACTTTTTCTTGTTTTAACATTAAAGCTTCATTTGCAGTTTCAATAGGAACATGTTTTTTTCTAGGTAATCTTTCCCCTTCTATATTTCCATCATAAGCTCTTAAAGAGCTTTGTCCTCCTAAAATAAAACTTCGACTAACAGGCATATTATTACTGCTTTGCAAATTAGATATAAAACCACTTTTAAACACAAAACTTAATGTATAATCTTTAAAAAAACTTAAATAAAAATAGTTATGAAAATCTAATTTCAAAAAAGCAATATCAAGGCTACTTCCTAAAAAAGGAGACGCCCATTCCACCATATAAGAAAGTAAATATCCCTTTGAAGGACTAAAAATGTTATTTCTTGTATCATAAATGGTTTGAAAGCTGGTGCTAGAAATTCTTTGAGTGTTGGTATCACAATTAAAAACTGTACAGTACTCTCTTCTATTTTCAAATGATAAAACCGTCCAACGAAGATTTAATAAATCTGTCACTTTTTTATTGACAAAAAAACTGAGAAGAGTCTTTTTAACATAATTGATATTTTCCTTCGAATATCTAAAAATATTTTTAGAATGAGAAAGATTCAAATCACCTTCATATTTCCAGCCTGGAATAAAAACTTCTTTATATCGAGTAGAAATATCAAATTCTAAAAAAGGTCTTGCTTGAGTGAAACTCATTTGCCCACTCCCTCTTAGAATAAAAGCTTGTCCCCAACCAAACAGGTTCCTATGAGTCAATTCTGTATAAACACGAGTTGTTAAATTCCTTTGAGAATTAAGACCTAAACCTCCCTTTAGAGAGCGATTTTTTTTTTCTTGAAATAAAACATCTACTTCTAATTGTTCATTTACAACTTTTTCATTTATATTAATATTTGTAAATAAACCTGTTCCTGCCAGATTTTGTAAAGATTTTTCCCTTTTTTCTTCTGTAAAAAAATCACCCTCTTTAAATTCCAATAAGCTTTTAACTAAGTACTCTTTTACATTTTTTAAACCTTTATATTTAATTTGAGAAATAACATAAACAGGTCCTTCTTCTATTTCAATATTAAGGGAGACATCTTTACTACCGTCTATGTATTTAATAACCTCCTGTTTATTTTTTATCTGCATTTGAAAATAACCTCTTTTTTTATAAAAGCTTTCTATTCTTTTTAAATCTTCTTTTATAACATCTACTTTAACTTGAGATTGTATATGAGTTTTCATTTGAGAGAGTATCTCCCAAAGAGCAAAAGTTTTGACACCTTCAATTTTTATATCTTTAACAAAACTCAAAGGACCTTCTCCTAAACGAATGGTCACAAAAATCTCATTTTCTTTAAAAAATTTTCGAACAGAATAAATCTGAGCTTGCAAATAACCTTCATTTTTTAAAGTATTAATTAAATTCCTTTGAGCTTCATCTAAAGCTTTTTGAGTGAAAAAACCTTTAGTGAGCTCTAAACTATTTTTTAAAATTATGTCTTCATAAAAAGAAAAAGATCTTGATAAAAGACCTACAACTTTTAAATCTCCTAAACTTAGGCGATTTCCTTCATCAATAGAGAGATAATACCATTTATTCCAAGCTCTTTGAGTTTCTTTTTTTTCAATAGATATTTTAAAAAAACCTTTTTTATTATAAGCTAATTGTATTTCATTTTCTATAAAACTATAAAAAAAAGGACCCATTTTATTCTCATCTATTTTTAAAAGATTTCTAATTTCTTTTTCAGTTAAAAAATGATTGCCTTGAATAACAAAAATAATTTGATACGGATTTTTAATAATAATTTTATCTTCTTTTTGAATCACTTCAGATAAATAATATTTATTTTTTAAAAGAAATTGATTTAACTTAGAAAGAGAAAAATCTGTATCCTCAAAATAATCTTCTATGTTTTTAGAAAGAGTTTTATTTTCTGTTTCAATGAAAGGAATTTGTGCCCATATTTTTTGAAAAAAAAAGAAACTTAAAATTAAAAATTTAATCCACTTATTAAAATAAATCATACTAAAAAAATTTAAAAATCAAAATTAAATTCAAAATCAAAACCAAACCAATCTTCTTCAATTTGATCTAAAGAAAGTTGCTCAGTATTTTCCCAAAAAGTCGTTAAAGACAGTTTAGGACTGATATCATATTTAAAACGAAAGTCACTGTTAGCAGATTCCTCAATGGTACGGCTAAAAGAGGCTCTCCATTTTTCCCATAAAGTTTTACTTAAAGTAATTTTTGTAACAGGTTTATTTAAATTATTAATATAAGGAGTTAAACGAAAATCTACTCCTAAAGCATCTTTAATTTCACGGTTCAGATGTTTTTCTAAAAGTAAAGAGGCTAAAATTTGATAAGAATATTCTTCTACATCTTGTTTTACATCCGAATCAAAACGCCGAGAACTCACTCCTAAAGTTAAAAGAGAAATAATTTCTTTTTCATTTAAAACAGGAAAACTCCTTAAAGAGAAATCTAAGTTATCTGCCCAACCTTTTGTAAATAACAAAATTGTATATTCTTTCTCAATTTCTTCTTCACTTTCTAAAGGATCAATCAGTCTTTCTTTAAATACAGACTGAGCTGAAATATCTATATAAGGGTTTTGAGGTTTCGAGTTTAAAAAAGATATAGTTCCTCTATTTATTTTAAATTCTTGTCCTCTAAAAAAAATTAAATTTTGTTTTTCCCCTTTTGAGAAATTAAAATTACCCTTCATTAAAAGGGAATCTAAAGGACCTAAAAGAGTCGCCTTTCCTTCTATAAAAGAATGTATTAAACTGCTGTTTATTTGAATAGGATTTTTTACATTTAGTTTTAAATCAACTTGAAAGAATGAATTTGAGTCTTTGTATTCTTTTTCCAATTTTTTTAATAAATCAAAATCATATTTTTTTTTATTGGAAGAGGAAAATTCTCTCACAATAGAACCCGATTCAATATCGTAATGTCCTTTTAAAAGATAAGGAATCTTTGAACCTTTCACTTTGACATTTCCCTTCCCTTTCGTGTTAATCCCTTCAGGAACTGTAAAATGAACCTTTTCAAAATCAAAATTTAAATCTAAATGAGGGTTTTTACTAAAGGGATACTTAATGGTACCTAAGCCTTTAAGATTCCCTCCTCCTAAAAAAGCTTGAAAACTATTGACATAAAATTGTTTATCAGAAAAAATAAGATTTGTCTTTGCTTCTGAAAGTTTTGGTAAAAGAGGAATCTCGAGAATACCAGAATCTATTTTTAAAGAACCATTTGCTTTAACATCTTTTAAATTATTATTAATGACAATATTTCCTTGAATCTGTCCTTCAATATGGTTTAAAAAAGGAAAAAAAACAGAGAAAAAAATTAAATCAGAACGTCCTTTTAATAAAAAGTAATCTTTCTCAATTGTACTAACATTAAAACTATTTCCTTCACTATCAGAAAACCAAGTAGGAGTTAAAGACCAGCTCTTTTCTTTAAGAAAAAGAGTGAAATTCTTTTTAGCTTCTAAAACTTTATTAAATTTAAAAATAGAAAGTTTATCTATGTTTATAAAACCATCCCAAAATCTTTTTTTCTCTAAATCAAAACGTCCTGTTAACATAGATTTATAATCTTGAATATTATTTTTTTGATTCTTAGCATTTAAATAAGCAATTAAATCTAAATTATTAAAATAACCTTTTAGTTTCATTTCAGAATTTTTTTTAAATAAATAAGATAATTCTTCAATTTGAAATTCTTCTGAAACATTACCTTGTAAATAAAAACTATCTTTATTTATTTTAACTTGAAATTGAGAATCTTTTATAGGAAAAGAGTATAAAAAAGCATTAGATAAGGATAAATTTCCATTTATAAAAGGATTCCTAATATCTCTTGTTATTTTTAACTTTCCATTTATATCTCCAGTTTGATTAAAAGAAATCATATCATTTAAAAAGTTAAAACTTTCTATAGGAAGTTTTTTAACATCAATATCTACATCGACTACATAGTCTTTATTAAACATACCTTTTCCTTCTAAATAACCTTGTATTTTTTTAAGAGATAAAATAGGAATGAAACCTTGATTCTCTTTAAAAATAAAATGAAAATGAGCTTGCTTAAAAAAATCTTTATTGATTACAATATTAAAAAAGTTTCCCTGCAAATCAAAGTTTTTTTTATCAGGTTCCTTCCAAGAAGAAGAAAAAGAAAAAGACAAAGTTCCTGTTCCTTCTATATTAAACTGAGGTTGAAAATGATTTTTAACAGAATCAAAAAAATCTTTAATTTGAAACAATTGAGATTCTAACTGAATATCTAATTTACTTTGATTAAAATTGAATTCTATTTCAGCTAAATATTGCGTTTTTCCTGGATTTCCTTTGAATTTAGAAAAAACTAATTTCTTATCTGTGAATTGGTAAGAGCTCCTTACATTTTTAAAATTATAATTATTAATCTTTAAAAGAGAAGAGCTTAAAAAACCAGAGCCTTTTAGTTCTTTGTCCTTAATAAAAATAACCCCTTGTCTAAGAGCAATACCTCCTTTTAAATCAAAAGGTAATTTAAATTGAATGTCATCGTAAAAGTTACCTTCAAAAACATATTTAGCTGACAATTGGTTTAAATCGATTTCATAGCTTCCTTCAACAAGCAAAGCAGATCCTTTTTTTTGAGCTTTTAAATTAAAATCAAGCTTCTTTTCCTTTAAAAGAAAATTAAAATTTAAATCAAAATTATAAATAGAAAAAAGCTCTTTTGTATTTTCGGATTGCAATTGAATTTTCCGACTAGAACCTTCAAATTTACATTCTATATTTTCACTTTTATAAACACCTTTACAAAACATTAAACCAGTTAAACGTCCTTTAAAGGGTAACTTTAATGGATTTAAAATTTTTTCTATAAATTTTAAAGACAACTGGTAACTTTTAGCCGTGAAAGTAAATTGAGAATTTTTATTAAAAAAAAACCACTTTGTCTTTTGAATAGAAAAATTCCCATCTTCTTTCGTATCAAAAACTCCCTTATCAACTAATAAAAGATTCCTTTGTAAATGCCCTTGCATATCTATCTTTTTAAAAACAATATTTCTAAATAAAATATCTTCAACTAAAAATTTAAACCTCCCTTCATAACCGGTTCCTTTTTTATAAGAGATATTGAAATTATAATCCATGTAAGAATCAGAAAAGTTATACGGTTTATCAATAAAAGCTAAAGCTGACTCCATAAGAATTGAAGAAAAAGTTCCTTCAGAAACGATTGAAAATTTTAAAATCCTTTTAGAATCAAAATAAATATTTAAAGATTTGGTATCAGATTCAAAAAAATCATTTTTAATATTTAAATTAGAAAAAAAAACATGTCCTGGTTTAACAGTTCCTTTTGTTGAAACTTTATAAATTTCATTTTTTTTCTTATAACCAATTAAAAGTTGAGAGAGGGTTTTAGTTTCGACTTGGTTTTTTAAAATAGAATCCATAAAAAAAAATCTATTAATAGAAAAGTTAAAATCAAATCTTCTATTTTCTCTTTGTAATAAAGAACTATTGATTTGAGAAAATTTTAAAACATGTTTTTTATGCTTCAGAGTAATTTGAGTGTCCTCAACAATTAGTTTTTTTATGGGCAGTTGAAAGTTATCATTTTTACTAACTTGAGAGGAACGAAAAATTTTTGCAGTCTTTAAAAAAATATTTCCTTTTTCAATATAGACTTTTGATAAAAAAATCCTTTTATCAAATAATAAAGAAAAAAGAGAAGGACGTGCAGATATACTTTTGATTTCTTGTACATTGTCTAAGAATTTAAGCTCTTCAATTTCTTGAGACCCAAGAGAAGGAGAGTAAGATATTTTTACCCCTTCTAAATATACTGTTAAGTTAAAAATGTTAAAATCTAAATTTTCCCAGTCAATTGAAAGTCCGGTTTGTTTTTGAAATTTAACAACTCCGATTTTTGCTTGTTCATTGATAAAGCTTTCAATTTTCTTTCCTATTTGAATAAGACTAATAGGCGTAAAAAGAAAAAACAAAGTTAAGAAAAATAAAATAAATAAAACTTTTTTTGTTTTTAAAAAATTGATCAACTTATACATATTGAGACCATTTGTTTAAAAAATAATTTATGTTTTTATAATCAGGATAAACTTGACTGATTTCTTTTAAACACTCGATAGCTAAAGAATATTGTCCTAAAGCATAAAGAAACTTAGCTTTAATATAAAGTAAAGGTAAAAAATCAAATTGTGAATTTTCAGTTCTACTAAAAAGATAATTTACGATATTTAAACCTTTTGAAAATTGCTTTGCTTCAAGTAACCAATCTAAATAGAACCAATAATCTGTAGACTGACTTATGTTTTTTTCTAGAATTTCAATAGCCGATTTAGGATAATCACAAAAATATAAAAAGAAAGCTAGATTTTTTATTTTTGTAACATCTTTTATCGCTAAACGATTGATAACATCTAACCACTCTTTTTTAATATCCTTTGAGTGGTTTAAATTTAATTTGAAAAAATCATTTTTTAAGGATTGTTTTTTGTTTTTTGTTTTTCTTTGAGATTGAATAATTAAAAGAGCTTCTTTTTCCTTTACATCTTTTTTAAGCTTTTGATAATCTTTATTTAAAGGATTAAGTCTTATAAGTTTTTCTATGATTTCTTTTTCTTCTGATAACATGCCCTGTTGTTTTTGAATAAAAGCTAATCTTTCTAAAAGACTATTTTCTCCAGACATGTTTTCATTTTTTAATTGATCTAAAAAAACAACTCTCATCTGTTCAAACTCAGGTGAAATATTTCCCCATTGTTCACAGGCAAACATAGCAAAATGCTTATAATCTTTTAACCAATTATGAAATACAATTTCTGCTAATTTTTTTTTAGGACAAACATCATATTTAATAAGAACTCTCATCACATAATGCCAAGCCACTTGCTTATTTGAATTTAATAACTTTAAAGAATAAGTTAAGAGATTTTTATATAATCCTGAAGTGTATAAAAAACGACTGACTCCTTCTGTATCTGAATGCTTTCTAATTTGTTTAAAAATATCTATAGCTAAAACTCTTTTCTTTAATAGATGATAAATTTTCTTATCCAAATTAGAAGAAAGTCCTAAAACATTTTTTAGATTCTCATTTATTTCTATCACAATTTACCATTACCTTTGATTTGAATTATAAATCTACCTTTTTTTTACTTTACTCTCTCAATATAAGTTCCTTCTTTTGTGTTAATTTTTATCTTATCTCCCTTATTAATATGTAAAGGAACCTGTAAAGATAATCCTGTTTCAGTTACAGCCGGTTTTGTTGTATTAGAAACAGTATTCCCTTTAAAACCAGGTTCTGTATCTTTAATACCTATAATAATACTTTTAGGCCATTCTATTGAAACAACTTCATTATTAAAAAAACAAGCTGTAACTTCTAAAGAATCTATCAAATAGTATTGATTTTTTCCTATAATTTTATAGCTTATAGGCAGAGTTTCAAAAGATTTAAAATCCATAAAATAAAAGCTATCACTGTCTTTGTAAATGTAAGAAAGATTTTTATATTCAATATCAGGTATAGCAAATTTCTCTCCCGATCTTATTGTCATATCTAAAAGAACTCCTGTAATTAAATTACTCATTTTTGTTCTCGTAAATTGGTTCCCTTTACCCGGCTTAACATGTTGAAAGTCTAAAATAACATAAGGTTCTCCTTTTAGCATGATTTTTAAACCCTTCTTAAAATCACTTGTAGTGTACATAAATTATATTCCTTTTTTTTGAATATAATTTTCAATGCCAGCTAACATTTGATTTAATTTAACTATTTTTTTCTGAACCCTTCTTTTTTCAGAAAGCTTTAAAGAAAGTGAAGTTTCATCTGTTTGAGTTTTTTTCTCTAAAAGAAGATTCTCTTGTTTTAGAGACGAATCTTTTAAAACTTCTATATCTTCTAAACTCTCTTGAGAAGACTCCTTTTTTAAAGACTCACTTTCTGTAAAATCTTCTAAATCTTCACTTCTAACTTCTTTATCTTCTAATCCCTTTAACTCTTTTAAATCCTCTTGAGACGATTCTTTTTTTAAAGAATCTCTATTTTCTTTCAAAGATTCTGAAATATTTTCTTTTTCAAAAATAGAATGAAGTAAATTAAAAGAAACTCTTTTTGAAGGAATAAAGCCTTGTAAATAAGAAAGCATATCAATTGCCATTTGATTGTCAGGTTGTAAGATAAGAAAAATCTTATAGGTTTCTATTGTTAATTCTAGCTGATTTTGCCTAGTGTAAAGTTGAATTAATTTTTCATAGACTTTAGGGTTACTAGGAACAACAATTCTTGCTCGGTTTAAATATTTTAAAGCTTTTTTATTATTCTTTTCATCCATGTAAATCTGTCCTAAAAGTAAAAGAGCTGAGGAATGAGAGGGATGATATTTTAAACCTTCTAAACAAAGCTCTTTTGCTTTTTTATAACGATCTTGTTCATAGTAAATTTGAGCTAAAACCGCAAAAGACTTAGAAGCAGGATTTTTTTTTAAATTGTTCTCTAATTGATAAATGAGTCGATCACTAAAAAATGTCATGGTTTATATTTGACATAAAAAAACTTATTTCTACAAGCTTTTTTTAATTTTTATCTATAAAAAAAGTTAAAAAAAACAAGAGCTTTTTTTAATTTTTGTTGAAAAAAAAAAAAGAAAAGATTAAGGTTTTGTAAAAGACTATGAATCTAAGTATATTGGGAATTGATCCTGGAACTAAAATTACAGGATATGGTGTCATTAAAATGACTGAAAACAAAATTTCTTGTTTAGATTACGGAATCCTTAAAACAGATGAAAAAAAATTTTCTGGGAGGATTCAAAATCTACATACAGATATTAAACATCTTTGTAAAAAATATCGACCTCATCATATTGCTATAGAAAAAGTATTTTTTGGAAACAATCCCGATACAGCTTTTAAACTAGGTCATATTTTTGCTCTTTGTCTTTTGGAAAGCAAAAATCAAAACATTGAATTTTTTGAATATGCGAGTCGTTTTGTAAAAAAATCTGTCACTTTTTCTGGAAAATCTTCTAAAGAAATGACAGGTCATTTTATAAGGAATTTTTTTTCCCTCAAAGAGGTAAAAGGACCTTTAGACGGAACAGATGCCTTAGCTGTTGCCTTATGTCATAGTTACGAATATAAAAAAAAGATATCCCTACAAAAACTTAAAAGGACTGTTCTATGATTGGTTTTATAAGTGGTTTTATTATCAATCTACAACCTCTTATTGTAGAAGTGGGAGGGATTGGTTATGAAGTTCAAGTTTCATCAAATCTCCTAGCTGGTCTTAAAAAAAGAGAGTCCCTTTCTTTGTGGATTTTTACTTCTATGAAACAAGACAGTTTAGAGCTTTACGGTTTCTCAAGTCTCAAGGAAAAAGAAGTTTTTTTATCTCTTTTAAAAGTGAAAGGAATCGGAGCTAAAATGGCTTTAAAAATTCTAGGCTCTTGCACTTGGAATCAATTCTTAACTCTGATTAAAGAAGAAAATATTAAAGCTTTAAGTGCTTTACCTAAAGTTGGGAAAAAAACAGCTCAGCAAATCATTTTATCCCTTAAAGAAAAAATCTCTGATGACATGCTTGTTGGATCTCAAAAAAAGAATTCCCAAAGAAATCAGCTGTATTATTCCTTAGAAAAATTAGGATTTCATTCCTCTGAAATCAAAGAAGCTCTTAATAAAATAAAATGGAACTCCGATTTTAAAAAAAACATGAAACAAGCTTTAACTTTAATAAACAGCTAAATTTTTAGGGAAATATCTTCTAAGTTTAAGACAAAAAACAAAAATCCTTTATCTCTTTTAAATTTAAGATAGCTTTTTATAAAAAAGGGTGGTAGAAATTACTTAAGATTATGGCTAAAAAATCACTTTTAAATGACACCCCTTTAGAAGAAGATAAAAACTTAGAAAAAGCTCTTCGACCTAAAAATTTTGAAGAATTCCCTGGACAAGAAGATATAAAAAAACAGCTTAAAGTCTTTGTCTCTGCAGCTCTAGAGCGAAAAGAACCCTTAGATCATACCTTACTTTATGGACCTCCGGGACTTGGCAAAACAACTTTAGCTCGAATTCTTGCAGATACTATGGAAGTTCATTTCGTACCAACTTCTGGACCCGCTCTTCGTAGAAAAGGAGATTTAGCAGCTTTGCTGACAGCTCTTAAAGAAAACAGTATTTTATTTATAGATGAAATTCATCGTCTTCCTAAAGAGTTAGAAGAATATCTTTACAGTGCAATGGAAGATTTTTTTATTGATATTGTCACAGGAGAAGGTTTAGGGGCTAATTCTATCCGCTTTAACATAAATCCTTTTACGTTAATTGGTGCTACGACTCGAACAGGTATGTTAAAAGCTCCTTTTAGAGATCGCTTTGGCATCATAGAAAGACTTGATTTTTACGATATCAACTCTTTATGTGCTATTGTGAAACGTTCGGCTAAACTTTTAAATATATATTTAGATTCTTCAGCCACCCGTGAAATTGCTCAAAGAAGTAGAGGAACTCCTCGAGTTTTAAATCGTCTTTTGAGACGAATCAGAGACTACGCACAGGTTGCAAAAAAAACAAAAATTGATAAAGATTTAGCTTGTTATGCTTTAGAAAATCTCGGGATAAATTCTATGGGACTGACAAAGTTAGATCAAAACTTTTTAAAAGTTTTATATGTAGATTTAGGGCAACCTGTAGGAATTGAAACTCTTTCTTCAGCTCTTAGTGAAGACGTACAAACCTTAGAAGATTTTTATGAACCTTATTTACTTAGACAGGGTTTTGTGAGAAAAACTCCAAGAGGACGAGTTTTAACAAAAAAAGGAGAAAATCTTATCTCTCAAACGATTTAAAACTGGAGAATTTTTTTGATTATTGGACTGCCTAAAGAAATTAAAAATTCAGAATTTCGTGTCGCAATGACACCTAAAAACGTTCAAAGATTAACTTCTTTAGGACATCAGGTTGTAGTTCAAAAATCGGCTGGAGAAGCTATAGGAATATCAAACGAAGATTATAAACAAGGGGGAGCTGAACTCTTAGAAAGTTTAGAAGACGTTTATCAAAAATCAGACATGATTGTTAAAGTCAAAGAACCTTTAGCAAAAGAATATCCTCTCCTTAAAGAGGGACAAATTCTATTTACTTTTTTACATCTTGCCGCACAAAAAGAATTAAGTACCCTGCTTTGTGCTAAATCGGTTTCTGCTCTCGCTTATGAAACCATTGAAAAGGAAAATAAACAGCTTCCTCTTTTAAGACCTATGAGTGCTATTGCAGGACGGGTTGGATTACAAAATGCCATTTATTATTTACAAAATTTTGTAGGAGGAAAAGGAATCCTCCCAGGAGGAATCAAAGGAACTAAAAAAGCAGACATTACCATTTTAGGAGGAGGAGTTGCGGGTTTAAACTCTGCTCTCTGTGCTGTCGGCTTAGAAGCTCAGGTTACTCTTTTAGATATTGATGAAAAAAAATTAAAAAAGTTCTCTGATTTGTTTCAAGGAAAAGTAAAGTGTTTACTCTCTAATGAAAAAAATATTCTCTCTCGGTTAAAAAAAACGGATATATTAATTGGTTCTGTTTTAATAACAGGACACAAAGCCCCTAAACTTATAAATAAAGATATGATTTCTTCAATGCCTGAAAAAAGTGTTGTTGTAGATATATCTATTGACCAGGGAGGCTGTATAGAAACCGCTCGCCCGACCTCTCATACAAAGCCTACTTATATTGAAAGGGGTGTGATTCATTACTGCGTACCGAATATACCTAGTGCTGTAGCTAGAACTTCTACTTTTGCTCTTACAAATAAAAGCTATCCTTATATAGAAGAGATAGCTAATAAAGGTTTAAAACAAGCTTTAAAAAAGCTTCCTGAGTTAAAAAAAGGTTTAAATACCTATAAAGGTTATATCACCTATCAACCAGTTGCAGAGGCTTTAAACTTAAATTTTCAAGCTCTAGAAGATTTACTTTAAACAGCTATATTTTTAAGCCGAGATGAAATTTCTAAATCAGCTGAAGTTGCTTTTTTTATTTGTTCTACACTCACATCAATAGCTTTTTCCCTTAATAAAAAACCTTTAGGTGTAACATCAATCACAGCTAAATTGGTAACTATACGGTGGACACATTTTAAACCCGTTAAAGGAAGCTTGCATTTTTTTAAAAGTTTAGACTCAGCTTTTTTATTTTGATGTTCCATAGCTACAATCACTTTTTTAGAACCTGAAACCAAATCCATAGCTCCTCCCATGCCTTTTACCATCTTTCCAGGAATCATCCAATTGGCTAAATTTCCTTCTTCATCCACTTCTAAAGCTCCTAAAACACTTAAATCTATATGGGATCCTCTTATCATCGCAAAACTCTCTGCAGAAGAAAAAAAACTTGCCCCTTTCACAGCTGTTACTGTTTGCTTACCCGCATTTATCAAATCGGGAGACAGCTCCTTAGCTAAAGGAAATGGACCAATTCCAAGTAAACCATTTTCACTGTGAAGTAAAACCTCTTTTTCCTCTGGGATATAATTACTCACTAAAGTGGGTATCCCTATACCTAAGTTAACAATAAAACCTTTTTCTATTTCCTCTGCAATTCGCTGAGCCATTTGATTTCTATTTAAGGGCATCTTTAGCCTCATTTAAAGTGAGTTGTTCTATCCTTTTTTCATAGTTTTTCCCTTGAAAAATCCTTTGAACAAAAACAGAAGCAGTATGCACTTGATCGGGTTCTAACTCCCCAGGCTCTACCAACTCTTCTACTTCTGCAATGGTGACCTTTCCAGCCATAGCCATAATAGGGTTAAAATTCCTGGCAGTTTGCTTATAAATAAGATTTCCAAAATGATCTCCTCTCCATGCCTTCACGAAAGCAAAATCGGCTTTTAAAGCATGCTCTAAAATATAAGTTTTACCGTCAAAAATTCTTTTTTCTTTTCCCTCTTCAATCTCAGTCCCTACACCTGTTGCCGTCCAGAAAGCAGGAATCCCAGAACCTCCCGCACGAATTCTTTCAGCTAAAGTCCCTTGAGGAATCAATTCTACTTCTAGTTCTTTTGATAAAAATTGTCTTTCAAATTCTTTATTTTCTCCGACATAGCTTGCTATCATTTTTTTAATCTGTCTTGTTTGAAGAAGCAGCCCTAAACCAAAGTTATCGACGCCCGCATTATTAGAAATGCAGGTTAAGTCTGTAACGGCTTTTTGTTGAATAGCAGAAATAAGATTTTCAGGAATACCACAAAGCCCGAATCCCCCAGCCATAAAAATAGAACCATCAGAAAAGTCATGCAAACAAGAGAGAGCATCTTGGTAAACCACAATATAAAAACTATACTTTTTATTAAAAAAAGTAAATAAAAAAATATTGTTTACTAAACAAAGTTTTTAAATTTACTAAATCCTCTTATTAAGGAAAAGCTCAAAAACTTTAAATGCGGGAGTTAATGACTATTTATTTCTACAAAGCATATTAACTTTCCCAGCCTGACCAGGAATGTAATGTTCATCAAAACACTCTTGATAATCACGCTTTTCTCTATCTTTTAAAATATTTACAATTTGAGAACAACCAATACTCCTAGCTGTATCCGAAGCTTTATAACCTTGATTATCTAGCCTATGATAATCCGCCCCCTGGTTTAGTAAGCTAACTACCTCATCCACGTCACATTTTAAAGCGGAAAGATGTAATGGAGTCCTTCCATAGCTATCTAGTTCAAGGGTTCTCGCTTGATATCCAGAAAATAAAGAAAAACTAACTGTTAATATAAGCCTCACTTTAATAATAGTTTTTTTGATAGTTTTCATGCTATTTTTTTAGGTTATGACTTTCTATAAAATAATAACATAATTAATAAAAAAATACAAAAAATTTAAAAGACTTAAATAAATATTGAGAATTATATATTGGCAGGTAAATTCAAAGAGTAAGTACTTTAATCTTGTTCTGATCGAGCTTTTTAGTCTTTTTTTTTAGACTTTTTCTTAGGACTCCAACCTAAGGATTTTATTTATCGCTTTTTCAAATTCTCTCAAATAAGCTCAATTTACCATTTATGGTTAGTTAAATATATAATTTCCAAAACATTAAAAATCTACTAAAATTAAAAAATTTATTTAAGTATACCTAAAAAAATTTTTTTAGATTTGTATAATTTTAAAGACATTAAATTTATTCTTAAGTAAGAAATAAAAGATATAAAATATCTAGCAAGTTCAAAAATTTTTAATCTCTTGACGAAGATAACTTAATAACTATCTACACCCATATGTCACGTCTATTTTAGAAGGTATTCCTAATGGAATTTTTTTATATAAAAGTATAGCCGTCTTCTAAGTTTTTTAAATAGTCATAAACTTCAACACAAGCTATTTCAATATATCGACATTCCCTTTTTTATGCCATCAATTAAATCTGGATGTCACAATAAAAAACATATCTTCAATATCCAATTAATAATGTTAGCTCACAATGACTTATCAGCTTCAACTAAGCCATTTCTCTATTAAGAATCTCTTGCATTTACATGAAAAAGACTTTTAAATACTCTCTTGAAAAAGATCTTTTTTTACCATTTCAATGTGTTCATTGACTGCAGATAAATTTTCATCTTTTAAAAGACCTTCTTTTTCAAAAAGCTTCAAATCCGATTGAACTTGTTCATAAAGTTGATTCCCAAATAATTGATTGAAATAAATAAAAAATAAACTCAGATTTTTTATTTTCTTTTCAATCATCTCTTTTTTCACATCTTCTAAATAGTCCTTTTGATAGGGAATAAAACCGTATTTTCTAAGGTAAACATAATCCAGCATGCGAGATAAAGAACTTTTGCTTTTATCTTCAAAATTTCTTTTATGCTTTTTTATATTTAAAATAAGACTGCAAAAGAAATTCACTCTTTCAAGACAGCTCTTTTGAATCTCTTTGTTGTCTTTTTTTATATATCTTGAAAAAGATTTCATTTTTTTAGCTCTCACATTTAAATCTTCAGACAAGTAACCTGGAATAAGGTTTGAAAGGTTTAACATTTGACCTAGAAAAAATGTTTTATCTCCTCTATAAGCAAGCTTTGGTTCTGTTAAGGTGTGAAGAGGTCTTTTTGTACGGGTGAAACTAGAAAAAAGAGAGGATGAAAAAATCTGAGTGAGAATCAAATCCTCTTCTTCTTGAAAACCTATCACAGAGTAATAGGGTTTTAGAAAAGAATGTTCTAAAAAGCGACCAGAATCAATTTCTTTTCTCAAAGGAACTAAACTTGCAACAATGGCAATATCAGCTTGTCCGATGAGATAAATTTTTGCATGAGGAAAAACTTTTTTCAGAGTATAAAACATAATTTCCAAAGTTTCACTATCAATACTGTAGAGTTGAACCCACTGAACTAAAACCCCTTCTTTATTTAAAGATTTTTTAGCTAACTCATAAAATTCATAAGAAAAAACATTTTCTACTCCTACAATCCAAGGATTCGAAGGTTCAGATACAATAATATCAAATTTTTTATCTGTTTTTGTAAAATACTTAAAAGCATCTTTTGTAATAATACGAGCTTTAGGATTATCTAAAAGACCAAAACTAAAATCAGGACTACGTTTTACATCTTCCAGAACTTCAGGAGCAATTTCTAAAACTGTTGTATCTTTAATATCTTCTAAGTTAGCTAAAATTCCTGCTGTACTCCCTAAACCTAAACCTATAACAGAAGAAGAAAGTCCGGCTTTCTTAGGAGCATAAAGATAAGATAAACCAGCTAGTAAAAAGACTGTAGAAAAATCACCAAGGCTACTACCAATAGCTTTTCCATTGACATAAAAAGAAACCGATTGATATTCAGCCTCTGGATACAATTTTCTTTTGTTTTTAAAAATTTTATCTTGACTAGGCATTTGAACTAAAGCCGTTGAAACGTTTGGTCCATCCTCAAAAGAAAGAACTTTTTCATGTATATCTGGAATAAAAAATAATTTTTTAAAATGATAAGACTTAACGTTTCTAGTTCTAAAAAAACTACGAGCTCTTTTTTCTCTATCCCATTGAGGTAAAAGCAATAAAGAAAATCCTAAGATTCCTGCAAAAGCTAAAGACCATTTATTTTTTTCATACAAAGCAAACACAAAAACCAAAATAATTAAAAAGAGCAAATTTATTTTAAACACTTCATCCAAATTAAAAATATAAAAAGATAAATAGGCTAAAACAATAGCTCCTAAAACTGTTCCTAAGGTATTAAAAAAATACAAATACCCACAAATAAAACCATAGTTATTTTTCGTTTTTTTAAGCAAAACATAACTTAAAGGAAGAAGTCGACCCATAAAAAACACAAAAGGAAAAAGAAACAGGCTACAAAACAGATAAACTAAAAATTTAAACACAAAGTAATTTGAAGAAATATTAACAAGGCTGACTCGAATATGATTGATCCAAATAGACCAATAAGGAGCTACCATATAAATAAGTCCTAAAAGAAGAAGCGTAATAAAAATTTGTCTGATAAGAAATTGAGGAGAGGCTTTATGAGAGGGAACAGAAAGACTTCCTAAAGATAAAGCTCCTACAAAAATCGATAAAACGATAGGAAAGTTATAAACTCCTCCCCCTAAAGTTACATTTAACAAGCGAATGAATAAAATCTCAAAAGAAATAACAACAGCTCCTATAAAAAAACTAAATAAAATATAAAACCAATTAGGAGTAAGAGAAGGAATCACTTGATATTCTTTTTTCCTTTGCAATTCTCCTTCTAATTTATTTCCGATAAATATCAAAGCTGCTATCACATTAATCAAAGAAGCTATAAGTAAAGTTAAAACAAGACCAAATTTAGGTAAAAAATAAAAGCCTGCCCCTAAAACACCTAAAAAAGCACCAAAGGCATTCCAACCATAAACTTTAAAATGAGTTTTGTTAATTTCCTGGGAAGATTTAGGAAGAACGCTTGTCAAAATAGGGATAGAAGCTCCCATTAAGAAAGTAGGAAAAAACAAAGCTAGTAAAGTAATAAAAATATCTATCCATAAAGAAGAAGGAGTATTAAAGCTCACTTTTTTTAAAAGCTCAAAATAAAGCATGAACAAAGCCATGTAAAGACCTGTTATCATCTCAAGCCAACCATAAAATTTTAATAAGAAAAACCGACTCCAATCTTTCCTGCTCACTTTTCCAAAAACATAATAGCCTAAGGCTAAGCCTAACAAAAAGATAGAGACGACAAGGTTGATAGATCGAGTTTCACTTCCTACTAAAATAGCTAAATACTTTTGCCAAACAACTTGAGCCATTAAAGAAGCAAAACCTGTAAGAAGAGTAGCAAAATAGGCTAGAGAAAGATAAGAAAATCTAGGAATTTTCATTACAATGCTTTTAAATTGTTTTTAACTTGAAGTGTCGCATTTTCCGCTATTCTTACATTCACTATTTTCTCCTGGATTTATTTCACCAGTTTTAGTATTAACAGAAATACAATGCCTTATTTTTTTGCTTCCTACAAAATTTACAACTGTAAAACAAAGATCTGACTTATCATCTCTAAAACTAAAAAAACATCCTTCCTTTTTACCTCCTGGCCAGTCTTGCTTCTTATAACACTCCTTTGATGAATATCCATCTATATTTTCAGTAGCACATTCCGATGGATTTTCCGTATTAAGCAAACAAGCTTGTGCATTTTTTAAAAGTTGGAGAGCTTCAATTTTTACTGTTTTTTCTGAAGAACTGATTTTATAGGATCTGTAAATAGGGGTAGAAATCCCAATTAAAGTAGCAATAATAGCAATTGTAACCAGAAGTTCAATAAGTGAAAAACCAGCTTTTTTTATAATTCTCCTGTTTTTAAATTCTAATCGTTTCTTCATTTTTTTATTCCCCTCTATTAATGATTTTCAAAAAGAAATTTAAATATTTTTTAAATTTACTCAAATTCTATTATTTCCAATCTAAAGTTTTTATCGGTTTTCATGAAGTAAAACTTTACTTTGCTCACTTTTTTCTAGACTTTTTTCTAAAAATTTAAGTCCTTTAAACCTTCTTTGTTAAAACTCTTTTCAAAACCACAACTTTTTACATAAAGCCTCACTGATAAGCTTTACTATCATTTATTCACTTACTACATTCAAACGTATAATTTGCCTTAAAAAAGCTTTTTTATAGATTTTTTTAACTGTTTATAGTATTATAATTTTTAAAGAAAGAGTGTTTTCTCACTAGAAGTTAAAAAAATTTGGCACTTACCAAAGAGAATCAAAAAGCTTTAAAGGAAGTTCGTGAAAGTCAAAAAGAAGCGAGTTGAATTTATAAAGTCAGTTCAATCGTTTATTTCATATAAAACTATTGTAATTTAAAGATTTTTTTAAAAAGCTTAACTTTTTTACTTTATTTTTTTCTGTTCTTGTTACGCCTGCTTGTATGAGTCATATTAATCCTCAGGTGATAAACAATTTCCAATTGTTTTTGTAGCTGTTATAAAATCTAAAAAGATTGCTAAAAAAACAATCATAACAAATAACTCTCTAAAAGAAAACCTTTATTTAAGTTTTCACTTTGAAATTTTTTAAAATTTACCATAAGCTCATATTTTTAGAAATTGAGACAATTTTATTAATATCTTTTCCTCTATCCTTTTAAGAGGTAAAATAACAGTTTTTTATCGATTTGAAATTATGATGTGAGAAAATAAAAAGGTAGAAAAAAACCTTATTTTAGCCATTCTTTATGAAAAGGAATTCTCTTTTCAATGTCGTTTATTAAGAAAAATAAAACTTAGTTTTTATCATTTATAAAATAACTCACAAAGTCAGACTAAACTGCCGGATATCGAACAAAAATAACTGTAAATCTTAAAAAAAAAGCCTTGAATCTCTTTACTTCCTAAAGATACTAAAAGCTCTTTATTCTATAGTTTTTTTTATTTGCTTGTAGTAATTTTTAAAGAAAGGAGGTTTTATGTCAGTTTCAGAAGAAGTTAAGGAAATTTGGACTCTTATCAAAGAGAATCAAAAAATAAATTAATTAAGTCTATTAATTTAAAAAGTTTGAAATGCGTTTTACATTCTTTTAATTATCAAGTCGTATAAGTTTCAATTGATGTAAAAAACAAATCCCTAAAGGAGATATAAAATGAAAAAAGAAAAAAACTATGTAAAGATGATAAGGGACGTTGTCTTTAAAAAGTTCTTTGTAGACAAACCTGATATCTTAAAACGTGTTTTAAAACATTTTCTAAACATTTCTGAAATCATGAAATTAGAAATCAAAAACCCTAAGATTCAAGAAGTTAGAAGAAAAATCTCAAAAGAAACAAAGTCTTGAACTTTTAGACAGCAATCTTCCTGTAGAAAAGCTAGGAGATAAAAAAGTTTTCCTTAGATTTGAGAGTGAAACTCTCTTCAGGAGAGGATATCAATATCGAAACCTGCCCTAAACCAAGCTTTCTAAAGAGAGTACTTTTATACTGGAGTAAACTTCATGCACAAAGTTTAAGATAACTATGATAAAATAACTCCAAGTTATT
>JACOND010000010.1 GCA_014323935.1 Bdellovibrionales bacterium | reverse complement strand
TAATAGGAATTATATATTTTATACTGCAAAAAGCTTATAGTATCCTTTAAATATAAGGGTTTTAAGGCTTATTATGGAGAGAGAAAAAAGACAAAGTTTGAGTTTCTATGAGTTCTGCTAATCAAAAAAAATGGCTGAAAGAAAAAACCGTATGTGTTTATCAATGTAAAGATTGCCTTAAAGAGTTTTCAGTTGAAATAGGAAAAGTACTAAAGAATTTACCGTTTTCTTTAATGAGAAATCTCCTACCTTATTAAGAAAGTGTTTATGTGCTATTTATTTGTTTAAAGCTTACAGATTTCTTATCGAGATTTTTCTTAACCTGTTTTCTGGGGTTTTTCACTTTCTTCTTGTTCAAAGTATTTTTAGTATTATCTGAAACAAAGGTTTTTATATCTCATTAAGCATTTAAAATCTGATCTCTATTAGCTTAAAGGAGAATATTTAATAAACTCTCTTACTGAAGTCCTCTCAATCACATTTATTGATTCTAACTAAAGCTCTTAAAATATCCCTTCAAATCTTCAAGAATTTAGCTTTTTAAAAAAAAATATTGGGGTTTTAAATAGATTACAATATTTTTAATAATTTTTTAATTATAGAAAGTTAAAAGGGCTATAAAAACAAGGCTGTAAAACTTAGGTCATATAAACTCTAGCTGAAGTTTCTGCTATCTCTTTTAGGATATTAAACATTTCTTTAACCGTCCATTGTTTTTCTCTAAAATACATAGAAACAGGACTGTAATCGTTCTTATCTGAATTTCCGTCTTTTTTGTGCACATAAATTTTATTTAGTTCATAAAATTCATTCATCATAGAAACACGGGCTAAAATTGAGCTACCTGGTTTAAAATCACAACCCCAGCAAAGCAAATAAAAGGAGTCATATTTGAATGATTAAACATGGCTCTTATTCCTGTTAGGTTTTTAGCAAGTCTTTCTACAGCATTTCCCTGTGATTGTTTCTTTTTTCCTTCTTTTTCTCTTTGATCATTTGTACCTTGTCTTTTTACTTCGGATATCAAGACAGGTCTTTTATACTTTTGATCGCTGTTTTTCATTAACCATATTATACCCCCATCTGGTCTGATTTTATATTTAACATATTTCTCATCAAATTCCTTTCTTAATTTACTTGATTTTATAAAATCAATCCTATCTAAAAAAGATATTTCTTTCTTAAATTCAAAATAATAATCACTGCTCATTAGGGATTTTAACTTAGTTTCAAGATACTCAATGCAAAGCGACATAGCTTCATAAACAGCTTTGTCATCTGTTTTTGATTTAACATTTTTAGGTTTATGTTGACTCTTGTTTTTTCTAAGCTGATTCGTGTTTAAAAAGAGTTTCCTTCTTTTTATCATCATAAAAATAATGAGCTTTTAATTTTTTTATATTGAAAATTAAAATTTCTGAATGAAAAAGAACACCCCTAAAGCAATCTTTTGGCAAACTTATGATGGAACTTATTTCAGGATAAACCCCATCAATGAATTTACTCCATCTTTTGCTAGATGTCGTTTGATTTAATCTCAAGCCATAAGGAGCAAACAAAACTATCGGTATATCTGCACCAAAGAGCTCAATTATTTTCATGAGCCAAATTTCTGGCAATAAAGGGCGACCTGGATAATTTTTCTTTATAAAAGCTTTTGTCTTTTTATCTATATTGAAGGGAGGATTTACAACAACTAAAGAGGGAGTTTTTATCTCCCCTTTTTTTAATTCTAAAAAATTTATTACCTTAATAGGCTTAAAGCCTTGACTTTCAATATCAACTCCTAAAACTTCATACCCTGCTTTTTGAAAAGGTTTAAGTAAAGCCCCTGTTCCAACACAGGGATCAAAAACCAAACCTTTTTTTATTTTTTTTGAAACGAGGTCAAAGATAAATTCAGCAACAAATTGTGGAGTGTATATCGTTGCTTTTTTTTGTTCGGTATAAAAATTATTTCTATCCACCCTATACATAAAATTAAATATAAACTATATAAAATAAATATAAACAATAAAAAAATAGAGGTTTTATTTTATATTTATTTATTTTTTTGAAATTCCTCACTAAAAAACAAGTAAATAAGCTTTTTTTTATTTGGATTCCTGCACTTTCTACATGATAATGATTATCATGTAAGTAAACCCTTTTTTTTGTCGAACTCTAAACTAAAGTTTAATAAGTAAGTCTTTTTTTTGGTTAAGGGTTCATAGAAACTTATTGATTATTGTTATAAATCTTAAAATTCCCTTTTCTCCATTAAGATAAGTCCTCCACTTAATACAAAACCTATCCAAACAAAAATATAGAGGCTAGATGTGATAAAATCCATAAAAGCCAAGGAGTCTTGATTAATAAGCTGTGTTTTCCAATTCACAGATTCTAAGTTAGGAATCAAATAAAAAACTTTCTGAAAAACAAGGCTGAAAAAACCTGAATTCTCTTTTAAAAAAAAATATAAAGAATCTACAAAATGACTGATAAAAAACAAGGAAAGACAATAAAAAACAACCAAGTAAGAGCTGACATAAGAGGAAAAAAACACAACAAAAGCCAGTATAAGCCAACTTTCCAATAAAAAACCAAATAGAGTATAAAATAAAATTCTTTGAATCGGAATATCTAAAAAAATAAAAAAACTAACTAATAAAAAAGACATAGCTATAGTTGCTAAAACCAATAAAAAAGCCAAAGATAAATAACGCCCTAAGAAAAAGAGAGAGGGACGAACCGGTTTTGTTAAAATCATCCAAAGATTCTTTTGAGTTAAATCCATAGAAATAAAATTTGAACCAAAAAAAACAGCTAATCCAACAAGCAGAAGTTGAATGCTAGCGACACCAAAATCCACCGTAATACGACCTTTATCATCTAAACTCAATTGGGCTAAAGCTAAGCTCAACAAAAGCACCAAAAAACAAGCTAAAATTAAAGTAGCTAAAAACTTTCTTCTAAAAGCCTGACGAAGACTTGTAAAAAATATCAGAGAAAGAAGTCTCATACCTTTTTCATTAACTCCTTGTATTTTTCTTCCAAATTATAAGCTTCACTTTGAACCGATAAAATCTCCGCCCCTTTAGATAAAAGTTTTTTTAACTCTTCTTTTGCTTCTTTATAAGACACATAAATATGATTTTTTCTACCTTTCATGAAATAAATGATTTTTTGCTTTCTAGAAGACGTGAAAGGATAAAAATCCAAAAAAGCCCCGTCAAAGATGATAGAACCTTGTTTAAGAATGATTAAACGATCACATATCTTTTCTACATCTTGAAAAATATGAGAACTTAAAAAAAGAGTCGTTCCTTTTTTTAATTTCTCTTCTAAAAGTTCCATGCAAGTAAAACGACTTTCTGGATCTAAACCAGAAAAAGGTTCATCTAAAATTAAAAGTTCTGATTGAGGAATTAAAGCTTGTAAAATTCCAACTTTTTGTAACATTCCTTTAGAAAAAGTTTTCAAAGGCTTGTGACGAACCGAATAAAGACCTAACTTTTTAAGTCCTTGCTCTATCTCTTCTTTTAATTTTAAATTCAGTTTTTTTTTTAAAGAACTGTAAAAATACAAAGTCTCTTGAGCCGTCAGTTCTTCATAAAATTGAGGTCTTTCTGGTAAAAAACTAATGTTTGATTTATCTTTAAAAGACAAAATTTTATTTTTAAAATAAACTTGACCTGAATCTTTTTTAATAAGTTCTAAAATACATTTAAAAGTTGTTGTTTTTCCAGAACCATTGGCTCCTAAAAAACCGACACAAGAGCCTTGGGGAATAGAAAAAGTTAAATCTTTTAAAACTCTTTTTTTTTCAGAGTAAAAGTGTCTTTGAAAACTTTTAGATAGCTTTTCTAATTTAAGAATATCAACATTATTTTTCATATTTTTTTAACTAAAGTTCAAACTTAATTTAAAAAAATCTGCTTCAAAAATCAAGATCTAATCTTTAAGATTTCCTAAATATCATAGAGATCTAAAGGAAAAACTTCTATCTTATTTTTTTTCTTTTGAATCAAAGTTATAATAAAAGCTTGAATGGCATGAGCTTCTGTTAAACAAGGGATATTATGATCTATACAACTTCTACGAATACTAAAACTAGCTTTAATAGAAGAATTTTCAGAAGTTGTATTAAAAACAACAACAATTTTTCCTGATAAAATTCGATCCACGCAGTGAGGACGACCTTCGATCACTTTTTTTACGGTTAAACACCTAAGACCATGTGTGTTTAAAAAATCCGCTGTCCCCCTAGTACCCGATAAAGTATAACCAGATTTAACTAAATCTTGAATATGAGGCAGTAAAAAGATTTTATCTTTCTCTTTCAAAGACAAAAAGATTTCCCCTTTTTCAGGAAACTGAAAGTCACTAGATATCAAAGCTTTTGTCAAAGCGAGAGAATAACTTTTATCTCTTCCCATGACCTCTCCTATAGATTTCATTTCAGGTCCTAAGATAGAATCACTTTTTTTAATCTTTTTAAAAGGAAAAATAACTCCTTTAACACAAACAATTTTCTCAGGTCTCCATTCTTTTAATTGAACCTGTGATTTTTTTTCTCCCATAATAGCCTTAACAGCTAAATCAACTAAAGGAATGCCAACTGCTTTACTTATGAAAGGAACACTTCGAGAACTTCTAGGATTAGCTTCTAACATGTAAATTTCATCATGACTTACAGCCAATTGTAAATTTAAAAAACCCAGAATTTTTAACTCTTGAGCTAAATCTAAACTTAACTGTTCTATTTTTTTACAAATTTCTTTTTTTAATCTTTGAGGAGGTAAAACTCCCATGCTGTCTCCACTGTGAACCCCTGTCGCTTCTATATGTTCTAAAATACCTCCTACAATAGACCAATCTTTTCCTCTGACTAAATCCACATCAACTTCCAAAAAACTATCTAGGTATTCATCCATGAAACAAGGTCTTTTTTTAGAAAACACCTGAGAATGTTTTTTGAAATAAATTTTTAATTCTTGCTCATTTCGAACAATTTCCATTCTTCTTCCTCCTAAAACATAACTGGGACGAAGTATGAGAGGGTAAGAAATAAATTCGGCTTGTTTTAAAGCAGAAGGACTATCAAAAGCCAAAGCAGATCGAGGGGTTTTAAAACCTAAATGAGAGCACAGCTTTGCAAAGCGAGCTCTATCTTCGGCTCTATCAATAGACTGTACAGAAGAACCTGCTATTTTATAAGGTTCTTTATAAAGACTTTTAGCTAAACGGATAGGAGTTTGTCCTCCTAATTGAACAATGGTTTGATGAGGGCGAATAAAGTTTAAAACTTCCCTAACACATTCTAAATTGACAGGTTCAAAAAACAATAAATCAGAGGTGTCATAATCTGTTGATACAGTTTCTGGGTTCGAATTAATCAAAGCCACTTTATAACCTTGTCTTTTTAATTCTTTAATTCCTCTAACACAGCTGTAATCAAATTCAATTCCCTGTCCAATTCGATTTGGACCACTTCCAATAATCAATAGGATTTTTTTTTTAGAGGAAAAATTCAATTCCTTTTTTCCCCAATAAGTAGAGTAATAATAAGGGGTTTGAGATTCAAATTCACCCGCACAAGTATCTACTTTATAAAAAGCAGGAAGGATACCTTTTCTATATCTGTAATTATAAATTTCTTTTTCTGATTTATTAAAAATCTCAGCTAATTTTTTATCAGAAAAACCTAATCTTTTAGCTTGATGAATCAAATTCACATCAAGAGAAGAAGACATTAATTTTTTTTCTAAATTGACAATCTCTTCCCACTGTTCTAAAAACCAAGGGTCAATATTAGTTAAGTGATACAGAGCTTCTACTGTATATCCTCTTCGAAAAGCTTCAAAAATATAATATATTCTTTCACTGTTAGGATAAGTTAATTTCTTTTCATCAAAAGAATACGAAACTTCTGGTTCTGATTGTTCTAAAGAGATAAGAGCTTTTTGAAAAGACTCTTTAAAAGTTCTACCAATAGCCATAACCTCTCCAACACTTTGCATTTGAGTACTTAGAATATCATCGGAGCCGGGATATTTTTCAAAATCAAAGCGAGGAATCTTTGTTACAATGTAATCTAAAGCCGGTTCATAACAAGAAGGGGTTGCTCCTGTGATATCATTTGTGATTTCATCTAAAGTAAAACCTACAGCTAATAAAGCTGATATTTTAGCAATAGGAAAACCAGTTGCTTTACTTGCTAAAGCCGAAGACCGTGACACCCTAGGATTGACTTCAATCACCCTGCGTTCTCCTGTTTTAGGATGAACTGCAAATTGAATATTAGCCCCTCCTGTTTCTAAACCAACTTTTTGAATAATTTGAATCGCCTCCTCTCTCATGTCCTGATAAGCTCGGTCACTCAGAGTGATTTGAGGGGCAACTGTAATGCTATCTCCTGTATGAACCCCGCAAGGATCTACGTTTTCAATAGAACAAACAACAACGCAAGTTCCCCTTTGATCCCTCATGACTTCTAGCTCAAATTCTTTCCATCCAATAAGGCTTTTTTCTATTAAAACTTCACTAGTAGGGCTTTCTAAAAGAGCTTCCATAAGTTTAATTTTAAAATCTTCCCTAGAGTATGCGATTCCTCCTCCCGATCCTCCTAAAGTATAATTTGGTCTTAAAATAACAGGAAAACCTATACTTTCTACTTCTTTTAAAGCTTGTTTAAAGTTTTTTACTAAAACGCCAGGAGCATATTTAGCTCCTATTTTAGAAAGTAATTTTACAAATTGATCCCTATCTTCAACCGATTCAATGACTTTTACATTCGCTCCTAAAAGCTGCACTCCTAAGTCAGATAAAACCTTTTTTTTTTCTAGTTCTATACAAAGATTCAAAGCAGTTTGTCCTCCTAAAGTAGAAATTAAAGCACAAGGTTTTTCTATTTCTAAAATTTTTTTCACATAATCAAATTTCAAAGGTTCAATATAAACCTTCGTCACTGTTTCTGGATCCGTCATGATAGTTGCTGGATTAGAGTTCAGTAAAACAACTTCTAAACCTAAATCCATGAGAGCTTTACAAGCTTGTACTCCCGAATAATCAAACTCACAAGCTTGACCTATAACAATAGGTCCGCTTCCTATAATCATAACTTTTTTAATGTCTTTTCGAAGAGGCATTATTTTCCCTTCACTAAATTTTCAAAAAAATAATCAAATAAAGCTAAAGCTTCTGTAGGTCCGGGGCCATTTTCCGGGTGAAACTGCACAGATAGGCATTTATACTTTTTAGAAAAAATCCCAGCCACTGTTTTATCATTTAAATTAATCTGACTGACTTGAACTTCTTTTGTTAAACTTTCAGGATTTACGGCATAGCCATGGTTTTGAGCTGACATATAAATTCGATTTAACAAAGCATCTTGAATCGGATGGTTACTTCCTCTATGGCCAAATTTTAATTTATAAGTGTTTGCACCTAAAGCCCTTGCTAAAATCTGATGTCCCATACAAATACCAAAAATAGGATATCGACCCAATAAACGTTTAACTAACTTTGTACCTTTTAAAACATTTTTAGGGTCTCCTGGACCATTTGATAAAACAATTGCGGAGGGATTAAATTTTTTTACCATCTCAAAAGAACTGTTCGATGGGAAAATTTGTAAACTTGAAACTCTTTTTAACAGTTCCTTTAAAATATTTTTTTTAAAACCAAAATCAATTAAAGCTAAATTCAAACCCTTTTTCTTTTTTCCTTCCAAAGTTTTAACTTCTTTGACACAAACAAATTGAGTCCAATCTTGATCTCTAATTTCTTTAGCCTTTTTAATTAAATCTAAAGCCTTAGTTTGATCTCCAGAGGGAACAACAGCTCCATAAAGAGAGCCATATTTTCTTAAATAAAAAACCAACTGCCTTGTATCAACGTGAGATAAAACAGGGATTTTGTGTTCCTCGAGGGTTTTTAACCACTTTTTATCTCGTTCACTTTTTTGAATCTCTAAACAAATAAAAGCCTTTATCCAAATTTTATCAGACTGCCAGTTTCTACGTTTAGAGGAATAGTTTCCCTGTAAAGGAGCTGCCATGACCATCATTTGATTATAGTAAGACGGGTCTGTAGCTATCTCTTCATAACCTGAATGAGAGGTGTTAAAAACAAGTTCCCCTGCTTGAGTCTTTTTATTTAGTAGCAATCCTTTAAAAAACTCTCCCGTTTCAAGAATAAGACTGCCCGATTCCACAACGACCTACTTAATTCTAGGCTAACCACTTAAAATCTAAGATCAAAGATAAAACAGCACTTCGAATAAAAAGTCCGTTAGTGACTTGATTTTTAATTAAACTTCTTTTATCTGTAAAAGCTTCCCGGCTCATCTCAACTCCAATAATACAAGGTCCAGGATGTAAAATTATACAATCTGATTTGATTCGTCTTAGCTGATCCCATCCTAAATGATAATTATCTCTGTATTCTGCTAAAGACAAACCAATACTCATGCCATGCCTTTCTTCTTGTATTCTCAAACACATAATCACATCTGCCCACTCTAAAGAGTAATTAAGGTTTGAAAAACATGTTACATCGCTCCATAAAGGATCTTTAGGAATCAAACTGGTAGGAGAACAAAAAGCAACTTCAGCTCCTAATCTCTTGAGGAGCTTTAAATTTGAATTGCTCACACGAGAGTGTAACACATCTCCTAAAATTAATACTTTTTTACATTTAACAGAACCCTTAGCTTCTTCGATGGTAAAAGCATCTATAAGAGCTTGTGTGGGATGCTCATAAGAACCAAATCCTGCATTGATAACAGGAACAGAATCATCGAATTTAAACTGTGAACCTTTATAACGCAGGATAACTACAGAAGGTTGAAGACATTTTAAAGTCGATAAGGTTTCATCTAAACTTTCCCCTTTAGCAATACTAGAAGAATGTATATCTAAAAATAAAACCGGATGAATTCCTAATTTATTACAAGCTATTTCAAAACTTATACGAGTTCTAGTACTGGGTTCTGCAAAAAATAATAAAGCATTCAGTTCTTGATCTGTGTTGGCAAAACAAGCCGATTTAAATGATTTTTTTTGAGAATTTAGTTTTTTAAATACTTTTGCCCTTTGAAAAATTGTCTCTATCTCTTTTTTATTTAAATCATCTATACTAACAAAAGATTTATTTACAATTGACATAAGCTGTTGGAGGATAAAAAAAAAATCATCCAAGGTCAAGCTTGAAATTTGTTAAAAATCCTTTGTGATTATTTTTGAAGTTTTTTTGAGATAGAAGTTTTAGATTTTCCTTATTGATCTCTTTAAAATAAAACTTTAACATGATTAAATAGAAGTCTTTAAAAAAGGGATTAATTTGTTATATTTTAAATCTTTTCTTTTAAAAAACCGATAAATTAATTAAAGGATAAAAAAATGAATTTAACAGAGTTGCAACAGCTTTTTCTAGATTTTATAACACATACTAAAAAACTATCTCCCCATAGTTTAAAAGCTTATAAAAAAGATTTAAAGCAACTTTTAAATGAAGAAAAAAAAACGACAAAAAAGCCTTCAATTTTTTCTGATTCTCCTAAAAAAAATCTAGAACAAAAAATTAAAGCTCTTGTTGGAAAAAATATCAATCAAACTTTTAAATGGAAAAATACAACTCGCAATCGGAAACTAGCTGTTCTCAGAAGTTTTATCAAATGGCTAAAAGAAGAAAATTATATACAAGAAGATTTTAGGTCTCTTTTTAAATCCCCTAAACAAACTCATAGAATTCCTTATTATTTATCTGTAGATGAAATATTTTCTATTATCAATCTTTTTCAAAAAGAAAACAAGATTTCTGCAGAAGATAAAGCTTTATTTTTTCTTTTGTATGGAGGAGGTTTAAGAGTGAGTGAAGCTTGTAAGCTTCAAAACAAAGATATTGATTGGGATAATCAAACCATTAAAATTAAAGGAAAGGGACGAAAAGAAAGAATGGTTTTTTTAGCAGATTATGCTTTTGAATATCTAAAACCTCTTAAAAATTCTTGGACCTATTTTTTTGGAGAAAAAGCTCTTTCAGAAAGAAAGGCTTATAACAAGATTAAGCTTATCGGTCAACTTGCAGGACTTTCAAAATCTTTACATCCTCATGCTCTAAGACATAGCTTTGCAACTCATATGTTAACAGGGGGAACAGAATTAAGAACCTTACAAGAATTATTAGGACATAAAAGTTTAGCTGCTACACAAAAATACACCCATTTAGATCTCGCTTACCTAGATAAAACTTTACAAGAACATCATCCTATAAACAACAGTGAAGATTTTTTTAAAAACACAAAATTAGCTGAGTTTTAAATTCTTTTCTTCATTAAAATATCAAATGAGACTTTCTATAACGTCCCATACTTTATGGAGTTCCTGTTTGCTAATACAGTAAGGCGGAAGAATATAAATAACCCCACCTAAAGGTCTTATAAAAACTCCCTGTTTTAAGGCTTTCTGATAAGCTTCATAGGAAAAGTCTGAACTGTAATCTCCTTTTTTTTGAACAACTGCAACCAATCCTTTAGCTCGTTTATCTTTAATAGGAACTGAGGGTTTTAAATTCTTCAATCTGTCACAATTTATCGATTCAATTTGCTTCCATTTTTTTAATAATTTGCTTTTGTTTTTTTTTAAAACTTTTAAATTCGCAAGAGCTGCAGAACAAGAAAGAGGATTTCCTGTAAAACTATGTCCATGCAAAAGAGCTTTTTCCTTTTTAGGAGATAGAAAGTTTTTATAAATAGAGTCGGTGCTAATTGTAAGAGCTAAGGGTAAAATTCCTCCTGTTAAGCCCTTAGATAAACATAAAATATCTGGTGTGATACCAATTTGTTCAAAAGCAAAAAGACTTCCTGTTCTTCCAAAACCTGTCATAACTTCATCAAAAATAAGGTAAAGTCCTCTTGATTTTGCAAGACGGCAAATTCTTTTTAAAGTCGCTACTGGCCATATAATCATACCTCCTGCTCCTTGAATAAGAGGCTCTATAATCACAGCACATAATTTTTTATGATGTTTTTCTAACTGTCTTTCAAAATCTCGATAAAACTTTTCTTCGGAATCAAAACTCAAAGAGCCTTGAGAACATGAATAAATAGGAAATAAAAAACTTTTATAAGGACGATTAAAAATACCTCTTGCACTGACACTCATAGCCCCTACGGTGTCTCCATGATAAGAGTTTTTAAAACTTAAAAATTTATTTCGTTCCGGCTCCCCTTTTTGAATCCGACTTTGAACTGCCATCTTTAAACCAGATTCCACAGCCGTAGAGCCATTATCAGAAAAAAAAAACTTATTTAACTGAGAAGGCAAAAATTCAGAAAGCTCTTTAACCAACTGTTCTGCTTTACTGTGCGTAAAATTGGCAAATAAAATTTGATCTAATTCTTGAGAACTTTCTTGAATAGCTTTTACAATATCTTTTTGACAATGACCATGAGTTATCAACCACCAGGAAGAGATAGCATCTATAATCTTTTTACCATTTTTTAAATAGAGAATAGAATCTTTTGCCCTTACAACTTCAGGAAATTCTTTGACCTTTTGCATTTGAGTAAAAGGTCGCCAAATGAAATTCATATTTGATAATCAATAAATCGTCTCTTATTTTTTTTTAAAGAAAAATAAGGAGGAAAAGGAGAGGCTATATTAAAAACAGATTTTTCTAAATCAACTAATAAAGAAAAATATTTTTTATGTTCAAACTGACTGATTTCATCTAGATTATTTTGCCAATTTTCATCTCTTTTTTGAATCTGTTCTGAAATAAGTCTAAGATGTTTAATTTCATCATTTAAAATAACATCTAAAGAAAAGGGAAAAGATTTCTTTTTAAGGGTATCGTTATAAAGAGAATAAAAAAGCAAAGCTCTTTGTTCAATAGCATAACTTGTGTAAAAATAATTTAAAACAGGGTCCTTAAAATTAAACTTCAAACTGTAATGATCTACTTCTTGAAAATAATTATAAGCCCTTTCAGATGCAATCATTTCGTCAGATCGAAAAGTCATATCTTTCTCAGCTACTTTTTGAGCTAATCTCTTTAATATTAAACTATGCCGGCTCTCTTCATTAATGTGATCTAAAAAAAAATGATTTAATATAGAAGAAGGTAAACTTTTCAACATTTTCCGGTTACCAATGTATTCCAAATAAGAAAGGGTGTTTAAAAAACGAGAGTGCAGAGAGGAATCAGATGTAATTTTTTCTAAAATATTTAAAAGAAGAAGACTTGTCTTTTTAGTTTCGAGCATATAAATACCTTAAAACTAAAATTTATTTTATTTGCAAGCTTTTTTATTTCAAAAAATTATTTTTTTTCAATTTGTAAAATTTTTTTCTCAAAATTTATTGATTCTTAAATGCTTTTTCAAAATTCAAGATTTTTTACACTTAGCAAAAAACTAAAAAAACTTTTTTAAAAAGTCTCTATATTTTTTAAATAACTTTTCATTTAGCCATAAACTTGTTAAAAAGTGTCATAACATATGTTTTTTTATTTTAAAATTTTGTTTTTATTGATATTTTTTATCGCTTTTATTTATATTTTTTTTTATACAGAAAAAAATAAAACTCCCCTAGCAAACTCTTCCTTTCAAATTCAAACTCCTTGTAGAAAGTTAACACAACAAAATCCTTTAAAAACTTTTTCAAACCGGGTTGAAAAGTTAAATCACTTAATGGATTCAAAACTAGATTGGATTCTCCCTGACTTACAACAAAAAGAGTGGATTGATTTTTACTGCTTGAGAAACAAAAAAAGAATTGTTTTAAATTTTTGGGCCACTTGGTGTACCCCTTGTATCAAAGAGCTTCCCTCTCTATCAAAATTAGCTAAAAGTTATAAAAATGATATTTTTGTTATTGCTGTTAGCACAGAAGATAAAAAAAAAGTTCAAAATTTTTTAACTCGATCTTTTAAAGAGTTAAGCTCTGAACTGAAAATCACTGTTATCAAAGAGGATGAAAAATTAAAATATTTTCCAAAAGATAGCCTTCCTGCTACTTATATCTTTAATAAACAAGGTTTTTTAAAGATAAAAGTCTTAGGAGAAAAAGATTGGTCTAATAAAAAAATTGTTCAACAAATTTTAGAATTAAACTAATCAAGTTTTATTAAAAAATAATTTACAAGAAAATTTAAAGACCTAGAACTCTTTTAGCTCAATTAAATCTACAATCTCTTTTTCATCTTGACTAAAAGCTAAGTCCTTAGCTGTTTCACCATCGCTGTTTTTTATATTGATATCTACATCATAATTAAAAAGAGATTCGACAAGCTTTTTACGACCTTCTTTTTTAGATCTAAAAACAGTGTGCAAAGCTGTATATCCATCATCATCAGTTATATTTACATTGGCTCCTGTTGATAAATAAAGCTCTACAATCTTTTCTTCTCCCTCTAAAATAGCATTGTGTAAAAGAGTGCGACCAAAAAGACCTTTTACATCTAGATCAACAGCTCCATTATCTATAAAAATTCTTATAATAGACTCATTAGTTTTTATAGTAGCAAGCTCTAAAGGTGTATAACTAAGAAAACCTTTTGCATATAAATCTGCTCCTTTTAATACAAGGAATTTTACACTTTCTTGTTGATCTAAATGAACAGCAAGCTCTAACGCTGTTTGTCCGTAATCATTTCTTACATCTAAATTAAAGCCCTGTTCATATAAATTTTCTAAAGCTTTTATTTGACCTTCTTGAGAAGCAAGATGCAAAGCTGTGTTTCCATGCTCATCTTTTTCATATAAATTCGCATGATTTTCTAGTAAAATCTCCAAAAAGTCCTGAACAGGACATTTGGAAGCATAATATAAAGGAAATTTTCCTTGTTCATCTTTTACATTTACATCTTCTCCTTCTGTTATAAGCTTTTGAACAAGTTCTTTATCACACATTTTAGAGGCATCGTTTAGATTACTAAGAACTTTTTCAGCAAAACAAGGCTTTACTGTAAATAGTAAAAAGAAGAAAAAACTTATTTTTAAAAAAATTGCATTCAAGCATTTCATAAAAACCCTCCCTGGTGAGATAAGATTATAACAAAGAAAAAAGCTTTTTTAAAGAAAAAATGGCTTATTTCTAAATAATACAACTTTAGTCCTAAAATATTCAAATTTTATGACCTCTTTTTCCAAAATCCAAGATAATGAACTTCTGTTTCTAGACGAACTTTGAAAAGATCATACACTTTCTTTTGAACGAGAGTAATCAATTTATGAATGTCTTGAGCGGTCGCTCCTCCTAAATTGATAATAAAATTAGCATGCTTTTGTGAAACTTTAACAGCTCCTTGTTGATACCCTTTTAAACCGGCTTGTTCAATCAAGCTACCTGCAAATAAAGGGAAGGGATTTTTAAAAACCGAACCACAGCTCGCTTCACTCAAAGGTTGGGAATGTCTTCTCTTTTTAATCTCCTGTTTTATTTTATCATTCAAATCCAACTCCTGATCTAAAGACCATTTTAAAAGCACTTCATAAATAACCGATTTTTTCCAACCAGAGCTTTTACGATAAGACCATTTGATATCTTCTTTAGAATACGTTGTAGAACCTTCAAAATCCATTGTCTTAAAAGAATGAACAATTTCTGAAAATTCATGGGGAGTTAAATGATCTCCTACTCCTGCATTCATAACAACCCCGCCGGCAACGTCTCCTGGTAAACCAGATAAAAAGAGAGCGGGAGCTAGTTTATGTTTTTTAAAAATTTTCATAACTTCCGACTTTAAAACTCCTGCCTGACAAACAATAAACAAACTGTTCCTTTTTTTTTCAAAAGAAAAATCTGTCATTTTTTTTGTAGAGATAACCAGTCCAGAAATACCTTGATCACTGATTAAAACATTGGTTCCAGCTCCTAAAACAGTCCAATCTTTTTGATTTTTTTTAGTCCATGAAAGAGCTGTTTTTAGCTCTTCTTTATCTTTCGGTTGGCAAAAATACTCAGCAAAACCTCCTACCTTCCACCAACTGAACTTTTTTAAGTCCTTATTTTGTACTATTTCCATAAGTGATTTTTTATTTTTTACTCTTTTTATTTAAATAATTTTAATTTATCAATAGATTTATTAGGAAATTTTTTATAATAAGGAATAAAATGAAAAAAAAAATCTTATTCTTCTCTTTTGCCTTCTCTTTCACTCTTTTTATAGTCTTGACTCTTTTTTCTACTCCTTTATCTATTAAGTTAGAAACCAGCCCAAATCTAAAACAACAGGCTTCTTATATAGAACAAGAAAAGAAAATTTTATCTTACTTAAACCATTACAAAAAACAATCTCTTTGGAACATTAACTTAAAAAAAATAATTCAAGATATTGAAAATATCTCTTCAAGAGTTAAAGTGTTTGCAAGAAAAAAATATCCTCATCAGTTGATTCTTCTTTTAAATGAAAAAAATACAGCTCTTCTTCTTTTAAAAGAGAATCATAATTTTTACCCTATTTCTTATGAGGGAGATTTAGGAGTAAAAAAAAACTTGCAAGATATTTTAAATGTTCCTATTTTAAGAGGAGCTTTTTTTGAAAAAAATAAAGCTTTAAGACAAAGAATATTACAAATACTACAAGAAATACCTGAACAAGGCCGTCCTTTATCTGTTCAAAATATATCTGAAATCTTATACCATGAAAAACATGATAGCTTTTTACTCTATCTTTCTACGAAGCCCTTTGTTTTAGAAATAGAAAAGCCTCCTTCTAAGATAAAACTACAAAATATTGATTTTGTATTAAACTACCTAAAAAAAATTAACAGACATAAAGCTTTTATTGATGCAAGGTTAGATAAAAAAATCATTGTCAAAAAAAATTAAATCTTTTTAACATTTAGGGATATAGTTTTTTTCACTCTAGTTTTTTTTATAATCTTTAGCTAGCTGTCCATCATTATTTCTTATATTTGAATCCGCTCCATACTTTTTTAGCAGATCAATGGCTTTTATATTTTTACCAGATCGACCTACCAAATAGGCATTATGTAAAGGGGTATTTCCGTCTTTATTTTTCTTATTTAAATCAATTCCTTTTTGACGAACAAGAACATTTAAAGCTTTAGGAGAGTTTACTATAGAAGCTGAGACAGAGGCAAAATGCAAAGGAGTATTTCCATCTTTATTTTGCTTATTTAAATTCGCTTTTTTGTCAATAAGTCTTTTTACAATTTCTGCCTGATTTGCTGCTGAGGCAATATGTAGAGCTGTGCTTCCATCAATATTTTGGAGATTTACATTAATTCCTCTTTCTATAAGATGTTCTGAAATCTTTTTTTTACCTTTTCTAGAAGCAAGATGTAAAGCCGTTTCCTTCTTATTATTTTGAACATTTATATTAGCACCTTTGTCCAGAAGGAGTTTTACAATTTCTACAGAAGTCATACTCGCAACATGAAGAGCTGTATTTCCTTTTTGGTTTTTTTGATTTACATTGATTCCCTTTGATATCAGAGATTCTATTTTTTCTCTATCGGATTTTAAGACTACATGGTGTAGAGCTGTGTTTCCAAAATTATCAAGCCCTTGTTCATCAAACGTATTAGAAAAAGAAGGGAGCATTAAAAAAAAACTTATTTTTAAAATAAATACTTTGATCATAAGTTTCTAATATTAAAAACATAACAGAATTAATATTTTTGTCAATGTTTTTATTTAAATAAATAATTTCTAGATAAAAAAATTATTGTCAAATAAAAAAACTAAGCTATAATTAAATTAACCATAGAACATAAGGTACTTTAACAACTTTGAAGATATAACATGAGCTTTTTTAAATTACATGATGACAGTCTTTTAGCTAGTGTAGACATAGGTTCTTATGAAATTCGTTGTGCTGTCTTTCAAAAATCAGATCAACTTCCTTTAAAGATTTTATCTTGGGCGGAACAGAAAACTTTAGGCATAGAAAATTCTCACATCGTAGATTTTACAAGTTTTACTCTAGCCCTTAGTGAAGTTTTATCTCAAGCAGAAGAAAGATGTAAAAGTTCTTTTTCAGATCTCTACATAGGCTTTAGTCCATCTTTTTACTTTAGCAAATCTCATGGAATGGCCGCATTAACTCGTAAAGAAGTTTTAAAACAAGATTTAGATTTAGCTATTCAAACAGCTTCTGCGATTCCTCTTCCTGATAAGTATATTTGCTTACATCAACGTCCCGATTCTTTTTCCGTCGATTCTAAGGAAGAAATCATAAACCCTTTAGGTTTATCTGGCTTAAGGTTAGAAGTACAATTAGGTCTTATCAGTGTTTTAAAATCTTTTTACCAAGATATTACTAGAGCTGTAAAAACTTTAGGTTATAAACCTCGTGCTGTCTTTCACAATTTAATTTCTTTTGGAGAACACTTTACAACTCAAGAACAAAAACAAAATGGAGTTTGTTTTTGTGATATAGGACATAAAAGAACTCAAATTATTAGCTATCAAAAAAATAAAATTCAAAATATGTTTTCATTACCTCTAGGAGGCTGGCATTTGACTCAAGCTTTAACAAAACAATTTAATATCTCCTTTTCATCAGCTGAAGAATTAAAACAAGAACATGGTCAAGTTTTATTTAACTCTCATAGAGAGGAAGAAAATATCGAATACTCTAAAGAAAGTATTTATTTTTCTCGTAAAATCTTTTCTCAGTGTTTAGAAGATGTTTTTGAAAATTTATTAAAACAAATAAAATCTCAACTGACAGAAGAAACCATGGCTCAACTTTCTGGGGGATTTGTTTTTACAGGATCAAGTTCTTACATTAAAGGGTTTCAAGCCTTTGCTGACTTTTATCTAGGACAAGCCAGTTCTCATAAAAAAAGTTTCTATAAAAATTTTAAACAAGATCAAAATTTAGCCTTACTGCAACAAGCTCATTTAGAAAATAAACTAACTAAAATAACTAAAAAACAAGTTCGTCCTTTATCTTTGATAAGAGAACTATTTTAAAACAGGAGGTGTTATGTTTATTGTAAAAGATCAAAATGAAACGAAAAAAACACAAGCTGATATTCGTATCATTGGAGTTGGTGGAGGAGGCAATAATGCTTTAGAAACTATGATAAAAACAGGGATTGATGGAGTTCAATTTATTGCTGTAAATACAGATCATCAAACCTTAGAAACTTCTTGTGCAAATCAAAAAATTCAAATTGGTTCTAAATTAACAAAAGGCTTGGGAGCAGGAGCAAATCCTGAAATAGGACGAAGATCAGCCGTTGAATCTTATGAAGAAATTATGAATTGTTTAAAAGGAGCGGATATGGTTTTTATAACAGCAGGAATGGGAGGGGGAACTGGAACAGGAGGAGCTCCTTTAATTGCAGAAATATCTAATGAACTAGGAATTTTAACGGTTGGAATTGTGACAAAACCTTTTTTATTTGAAGGACGAAAAAGAATGTCACAAGCTAAAAAAGGTATTGAGGAACTCAGTCAATACACTGATACTTTGATCACGATTCCTAACGAAAAACTCTTAAACTTAGTATCAAAAGACACTTCTTTACTTGAAGCCTTTAAGCTAACTGATGAAGTTTTACTTCAAGCTGTTAAAAGTATTTCAGATTTAGTCAATGTTCCTGGACTCATCAATTTAGATTTTTCAGACATCAAAACTGTTATGAAAAATAAGGGAGTTGCTCTTATGGGAAGAGGTTCTTCTAGTGGTTCTGACCGGGCAGAAAAAGCACTCAAAAAAGCTATTTCTTCTCCTCTTCTAGATGGCTTTGCTATTGAAGGGGCTACAGGAATTATAGTTAATGTGAGTTCGGACTCAAGTTTATCTTTATTAGAATTTCAAAAAGCAAGTTCCTTTATAACAGAAAGAGCAGATCCTTCTGCCGATGTTATTGTAGGAACTGTTATTGATGAAAATATGAAAGGAGAACTTTCTGTTACTGTCATCGCAACAGGTTTCACTCAAAATAAAGAAGAAAATTTTACAATAAAAAACACAAAAGCTTCTACTTCTTTAAAAGAAGAAAAAATCAATAACTTTCTAGAAAATAAAGAAACTTCAGAAAAGACAGAAGAGTTAAATGAAGAAGATAAAGAAGAAACTTCACAAAAAACAAAGCCTTCTAATTTAGAACAAAGTAATAGCTTTTTAAAAAGTAATACAGCTCAAGAAACAAAAGAATCAAATCAAGAGAATCATTTTATTGAAGAAAAGTCTGAAGAAAAAATTCACGAACCTGATTTTAAATCTCATAACCTTGTCAATTCTTCTAGCAAAAATGATAAATTTAAAAAAATGAGCCTGAAAGAAATTTTACTATTAAAGTCTAAGGAATATGAAAAAAGTCAAGCAAACAAAAAAGCTCAATGTGATAAACAAATAGACATGAAATTACAAGAATCTCATGAAAATTTTTCCTCGCCTTTTGAAGCTTCTGTTGAAATTAATGATAATGATATTTAAATTCTAATGACAATTTAATAAAACAGTTTAATCTCTTTGTCCAAATTTAAGTTTTTGTCTTAAAAGATAAAAATCCTTGTGATTTTTATCTACAACAGAAAGAAAGTATTTTTTATCTTTTACAATTTTTATCTTTGTATTAGCTGATATCTCACATTGAGTTAAACCATCTAAAGTTAAATAGGCCTTTGTATCTTCTAAAACTAAATCTATTTCTGAATGAGAAGGTATCACTAGAGGTCGACTTGTTAAACTGTGAGAACAAATAGGAGTCACTACAAGGCAAGAGACCTGAGCATCTAAAATAGGACCTCCTGCAGCCAAATTGTAAGCTGTAGAACCAAGAGGAGAGGAGATAATAATGCCATCTGATTTTAAAGAATAAATAAATTCTTTATTAATAAAAATAGATAACTTAATCAAATGATTAAAGGAACCTCTTTCTATAACAACATCATTAACACATTTAAAAATTTGATTTTTTAGAATAGAATTTTTTTTTGTTTTTTTTTCAAGAACGGCTTTTAAAAAATAATTTGTCTTTAATTTAATTTTATCTTTTTTTAAAAATCTTTCAATTGCAGAAAGAGCTGATGAAGAGGAATAAGGGGTCAAAAAACCAAGAGAACCCATATGAACTCCTAAAATAGGAGTTTTTCCAGCATATTTAACAGCATTTAAATAAGTTCCATCTCCTCCTAAAGAGATCACTAGAAGAGAAGGGGGAAAAGCTTTTTCTGCTTTATTTTCTACCACTAAAACCTGTAGTTTTTTAGTACTTAAAAAAAAACTTATTTCTTCTATTTTTTTTTTTATTTTTGAAGTTTTTAAATTATGAAACAAAATAACGTTTTTATTTTTTTTCATTGAAGTGTTGAGCTTAATTTTGATTTAAAGATTTGTCAATTACAATACAAATCTATTTTCTTTAAACAAAGATTTTTTTTAAATCATTCAACCACATGAACTATAGGTTTTCTTTTTGAATCGCTACTAAAAAGTCTAACCTGGAACTGTTTTGTATTGTTACCAGAATTAATTAAAATATCTCTTTCATTGTAACCCCTTTTTTTAAGAGTGATAATATATTTTTCATCAGAACGAACTGTAATAATACTAGGTGTATACTTAGAGATAAATTTATCATTAACATATATTTTAGCATTAGAAGGTGTTGAACTAATAAAAACATTTTTATCTACGGCTTGATTAGGAGAGTTTTCTTCTAATGAAAGTAAAGGAGTTTTTTCAACAGGAGGAGCTGTTTCAACAGAAGGAGCTGTTTCAATAGGAGGAGCTTTAGAAGTAACATTAAAAGTAGTAACACCACTTTTCAATAAAAAATAAACTATAGAAGAAATCCCTATAACAATTAAAGCAAAAAGTATCTTTTTGTTTGTTTCTATTTTTTTAGGACTTTGATCTGCAACATCTGTCATATCAAACATACTATGTGAACTTTTTGTATAAGATCTTTTTTGTCTATTAACTTTAAATTTCACAGCTCCCTTATCTGTACTACTTAAAGTATTTAAATGAGAGGCTAAATTGTCATTGCTTACTTTTAAAAGTAATCCTTCTTTTTTAGCAGGGGGAAGTTTTAGATTGTTTAAAAAATTTTCTTTTGAAGTTAATTCTTTCTTTGATCCTTCAAAAGTCTTTTTCTTTGAACTTAATTCTTTTTTTGACCCTTCAAAAGTCTTTCTCTTTGAACTTATCTCTTTTTTTGACCCTTCAAAAGTCTTTCCCTTTGAACTCATCTCTTTTTTTGACTTTGTAAAAGATTTTTCCTCAACGGTGTTTTCAGAATCTGGTATTTTAAAAGTAGCTGCACTTTGTGTTGAATGATTACTTAAGCTTTCATTTATTGAAAGCAAACTATCACTTATTTCTGTATCATCTTCTTCTATGAAGTCAGAATTCTCTTCATTTTGACTTTTACTTATCTCTGCATTATTATTTGTTGCTGTTTCTAACAAAGATTCCATACTTTGTTGCTCAGCATTTAAAGACTGGGAATCACCATGTTGATAGCTTCTAAAACTAAATTGAGAAACAGATAATTTTTTATCTAAATTTAATGAATTGACATATTTTTTAAATTCCAAAGAGTAAATCTTAAAATCTTCTCTTTCTTTCAAAATTTCTTCTCTATACATTGTTTTAATTAAAAAAACTAAATTATAATGAGAATAATCTGGATAGTTTTGATTTAAAAATAAACTTAAATCCTTTTCAAATTGTGAAGCTGTTTTATATCTTAAATTTTTATTTTTATTTAAAGCTTTCATAACAATATTATTAAGGGCTGTAGGTATCTTAGAATTAATTTTTTGTGCAGAGGGAATATCACAGTTTCTTACTTTTCTAAGGGATGCCATTTCATTTTCAGATGAAAAAAGTCGCTTTCCTGTTAATAATTCCCATAAAACTATTCCCAAACAAAAAATATCTGTCCTTTCATCTAAAACTTCCCCTTGAGCTTGTTCAGGGCTCATATAACTAAATTTACCTTTTAAATGTCCGGCTTTTGTTAAATCTGTATCTGAAACTTTAGCAATACCAAAATCAATTAACTTAATTTCTCCTTCAAAACTTATCATAATATTTTGAGGGCTAATATCTCTATGGATAATATGCAAAGGAAGACCTGTATTAAAATCAATAGCATTATGAGCATAATTCAAACCCGATGCAACTTCTTTAATAATATAAATGGCATTTTCTATTCCAATTTCTTTTTTTCTAGAAATAATTTTTTTTGTAAGCTCTCTTAAGTTTTTCCCAGATATATACTCCATTGTTAGAAAAAACTGATCTTTTTCTACTCCAAATTCATAAATAGATGTGATATTTTTATGTTTTAAGTTACAAGCCACCTTAGCTTCATTTTTAAACATATCAATGAATTCTTTTTTTTTTGAGAATTTAGATAAAGTTTTCTTGATAATAACAAAACGACCAAATCCCGTTGGACTTAAACTGACAGAAAGTAAAATATCAGCCATTCCTCCTGAAGCGACAGTTTTAATTATAGAATATTTACCAAATTTTTTAAATCTTATCATCTTAGTTATTTAAATTTTAATAAATCTATACATTTTTAAAACTCTATCGGATTTTAAAATTTAAAACTTTAATTTAGTATAGATAGAAATTCTTAGGGAGCTATTAGTATTGAGATTTATTTTTGCTAGAAAGGTAACTTAATCTACCTTTAAAAAGAAATATTAGAGTTAAAAATGTCTAAATATCACAAAATAACGCTATATTTTCAAATTTTTTCTAAAAGATTGAGTTCTAATTTTTCTGAGAGTTTTTTTCTTTTCTTCTTTTTTCTTAGTTTGCATGCGTCGAAGTTTTCTATACTCCTTAGAAGCTTTGTATTTGTCTTTATCTTCTTTTGTTGGTTTAGGAACAAATTGAAAGTCTACAAATTCAATTAAAGCCTTTTTGGCTTGATCCCCTTTACGATTTCCTAACTTTATAATTCGAGTGTATCCTCCTGGTCTTGTTTTAAATCTTTTAGACAAATCATCTACAATCTTAGAGACCACTTTTTTATTAGGATATTTCTTTAATAAAATACGGCGAGAGTGAAGAGTTCCTTTTGACCCAAGGGTAACAGCTTTTTCAACTAAAGACCTCAAACTCTTTGCCCTCGGGAGAGTGGTTTTTATTCTTTCTTTTTCAACTAAAGAATAAACCAAAGACCTAAAAAGAGCTTTTCTAGGACCATATTTAAGACCAAAAGTACTAGAATTTGTTTTACGATGTCTCATATTTCCCTTAATCTTTTAATTAGAATCCTCAGATGAACCTTCTCCTTTTGAATCAACTCCCTCCTGTTTTTCTAAAGGAGGTTCTTTTTCTGAAGAGTCTTCTTTTGCAAAGCTACCTTCTAACGGTTCTTTTGAAAAATTTCCATTACCCAAACTTTTACTTCCAAGATAGCTCTCACTTTTAATTTCTTTTTCTTGTTGCTCTTCTTTTTGATACAAAGATTTTGGAGGCCAGCCTTCAATTTCCATACCTAAACTTAAGCCCATACCTTTTAAAACCTCTTTAATTTCATTTAAAGACTTACGGCCAAAGTTTTTAGTTCTCAACATGTCTTGTTCTGTTTTAGTGACAAGATCTCCAATATACCGAATTCTTGCATTTTTTAGACAATTAGCACTACGAACAGAGAGTTCTAAATTTTCTGCAGAACGAAATAAATTATCATTTACAAAATTAGATTTTTCCGCTTGAACTTGAGGAGCTGGTTCAATATTCTCATTAAAATTAATAAACACTTGGAGTTGTTCTTTTAAAATTTTATAACCTAAAGGAACTGCTTCTTCAGGTTTTAAAGAACCGTCTGTCCAAACTTCTAAAACCAAAGCATCATAATCTGTTCTCTTACCAACGCTTGCACTATTAACGGCATAATTAACACGGCGAATAGGACTGTGAATAGAATCAACAGGAATAAAACCAAATGGCAATTTTTTAGATCTCTGTTTAGCCTCAACGTAACCTCTATCAAAAGAAACTATAATATCTAGTTCAAGTTCTCCTTCATGATTTAAAGTCGCTATATGAGCTTCAGGATTTAAAATTTCAATTCCTGTACTTAATTGTATATCCCCTGCGACAACTTCACCCGGTCCTTTTTTTACAATACGAATGTTTTTATCTTCTGAATCTTCTTGTCTAAAGCGAATGGATTTTAAATTTAAAATAATATCTGTAACATCTTCTAAAACCCCTTCGATAGTTGAAAATTCATGCAAAACCCCCTTAAATTTTACAGCTTGAATCGCAGATCCCATCATAGAACTAAGTAAAACCCGGCGAATTGCATTTCCTAAAGTTAAACCAAAACCTCTTTCTAAAGGACGAATATGAAACTTACCATAACTAGAGGTTAAACTGCTTTTGTCAATTTCAAAGCCTTTAGGTCTCACAAGACCCTTCCAATACTTATAATAATGTTCTGGAAGTTCAATTTGTTTTTGCATATTTTAACTCTCCTGTTTTTTATAAAAAATTAAACCCTTCTCTTTTTTGGAGGACGACATCCATTATGAGGAAGAGGAGTCACATCTCTTAATAAATTCACTTTTAAGCCGGCATGAGCAATTGCCCGTACAGCCATTTCACGACCCGCTCCCGGACCTTTAATGTGGACTTCTACACTATTAAGCCCAAAATCTAAAGCTTTTTTAGCTGCATCTTCTGCAACAGACTGAGCAACAAAAGGAGTTCCTTTACGACTTCCTTTAAAACCAAGTAATCCCGAAGAGGACCAACAGAGAACATTTCCAGAAAGATCTGAAAAAGAAACCATTGTATTTCCAAAACCAGAATTAATATAACAACGTCCAAAAGGAACTTGTTTTTTAACTTTCTTTTTTACTTTCTTCTTTTTTTTCTCTGCTTCTGCCATTTTTCTCTCTCATTTCCTTAAAATTTATTTTTTATTACTAGATTGCTTTCTTTTTATTTGCAATAGTTTTTCTAGGGCCTTTTCTCGTTCTTGCATTTTGACGAGTACTTTGACCTCTTACCGGAAGTCCTTTTCTGTGCCTAAGCCCTCTATAAGTACCTAAATCTGTAAGCCTTTTAATATTCATTGCCTTTTCTCTCCTTTTATCCCCTTCTACCTTATAGTTTTTTTCAATAATTCCTCTAAGACTTACAATATCATCATCCCTCAACTCATAAACTCTAAGAGAATCTTTAAACCCCGCCTTCTTACAAATATCCTTAGATATCTTATGTCCGATTCCGTAAATTTTCGTTAAAGCAACCAAAAGCCTTTTATTTTTAGGTAAATCTACTCCTGCAACCCGGGCCATATCTTTTCTCCTTAACCTTGTCTTTGTTTATGTTTAGGGTTTTTACAAATCACACGAACAAAGCCCTTTCTTTGTATAACGTAACAGTCTTTACAAATTTTTTTAACAGAAGCTCTAACTTTCATGGCTTAACCCTAGTTTATAGCATTCCTACTCATTTTTATATAAATTTACAAGCTATTTATTCAAAAAAAGAAGAATAGTTAAAAAAAAACAATAAGTCCATAAAAAAATACTTTTTTTAAAAAAACTGGAATTCTATCTGTGATTGTAGTAAGTAAATAACTGATAGTAAAGATATAATAGAAGTTTTATGAAAAAAGGGATAATTTTACACAGAGTTCAAAGGATTTAAATTTTTATAAAATAAATCTATCGAAAAATGAAGTCAAATACAAGGTATTGTGAATTAGCTGTCATAAACAGAGTTAACTCTTTTAATAAAAAACTCTAAAAACTTTAAAGAAATAGAATTTAAACTTTATGGTATTTTAGAAATTCCTTTATTCTTTTTTAGGAACTTCAATTTACTGTCAAATGTATAAATCCAAGAATTTGAAAAAGAATTATATTAAATACTAATTTATAAGGAAAGCAGGTTTTGAATTGCCAACGCATAGCCATTTTCTTCATCGTAAACTAATTTCACAGTATTAAGATCACCAGCATATCTACTCTGAAAAAAACCTAAAGTGATTTCAAAATACAAATCGTAAATTAGGAGGAACAATGCTAGCATGGACTGCTTGATTTTGTCAAAAAAGGGCTTTACTGACATTTTATAGTACTATCATACCATTATTTAATAAATAATATACAAGCCCTTTGTTTTTTTACCGTCTTTAACAGTCTATAAGCAATATGAAAACAAGCTTTTCCGTTATACGTATCAGAACCACTACAAGGAATACAGTCATCAAAAGTTTTACAGCCATACAAACTTTAAAGGCTTTGTTTATATGGTTAATTCTTTACAGCTGAAGTTTTTGCATTGTTTTTGTAGCTGGAATTGCAACAGCTTCTAAAACTCCAAGAATAGCAACAACTCTAAGAAAATCCTTTTTTACCCCCCCCCACTATAGAATTCAATTTTTCTAATTTTTGATTCATTTTAATTTTTTAGTTAATTATATAAAAAATTCCTATCCCTTTATCCCATCTAAAAAGCAAACTCTTTCAATTATCTATTGAGACATGACAAAATACCCAAATTTGATTTCATTTTTCCATAGATTTACTTTATAAAAATTTAAGCTCTTTAAACTGTTTGTTAAAACTCTTTTAAAATTCAAAACGATGATTTTTTTCATAAAACTTCTGTTATAGTTTTACTATTATATAATTCCCAAAAAAAATTACAGTCTTAAAAGCTTTTAAAGTGATTTAAAATCTTTTGAAACAACTCATCAGGTTTAACAAAAGCTTCTACTTCAATTAATAGGTTTTGCTGTTTATAATGATTTAAAAGAGCTTTTGTTTGTTCATAAAAAACAGCAATACGTTTTTTTATGACATCTTTTTTATCATCCGATCGAGAAATAAGGGTTTCTCCTGAAACATCACAAATCCCCTTTTTTTTTGGGACCTTGTTTTTAATATGATAAGTTAAACCACTTTTAGGGGCATATAAACGACCTGATAAACGTTCTATAACTTCTGTCTCTGAAAGCTTTAAATAAAAAACTTTTGTCAAACTTCGATTGTTTTTTTTTAAAATATCATCAAAAGCTTCCGACTGTGAAAGGTTTCGAGGAAAACCATCCCAAACTATACTTTTTGTTTGAGGAATATTTTTTATAAAATCTCTTACCATATCCTGAGTTAGAAAATCTGGAACCAACTGTCCTTTATCTATATAAGACTTAGCTAAAAGACCTAAAGAACTTTTTTCCTTCAAGTTATAACGAAACAAATCCCCCGTACTTAAATGAAAAAAACTCTTTTTTTGAACTAACTTTAAAGCTTGAGTTCCTTTTCCTGAACCAGGAATTCCTATTAAAAGAATATCACAAACTTTCATATAACTTTGAAAGGGACTAAAAACGAACTCGTCGGCTCTTAATGCGAACTCCTTTAACCATGCCTTCATAGCGAGCTGTTAAAAGATGAGATTGTATCTGCTGAGCTGTATCTAAGGCAACTCCCACTAAAATCAAGAGGCTCGTTCCTCCAAAATAAAAAGGCACTTTAAATTGATCGATTAAAATATTAGGCATAACACAAACAATAGAAAGGTAAATAGCTCCTGCAACAGTTAAGCGATCTAAAACTTTTTTAACATAATTCGAAGTGTTTTGACCGGCTCGAATTCCAGGAATAAAACCACCATTTTTCTTTAAATTATCAGCCATTTCTTTTGGATTAAACACAGCTTCTGTGTAAAAAAAGCAAAGAAAAATAATTAACACAACAAATAAAATATTAAATAAAGAACCTGTTAAAGAAAAAGATTCTTGTAACTTCTGAGCCCATTCTGCTTGAGTAAATTGAGCGATGGTTGAGGGAAATAACAACAAAGAGCTTGCAAAAATAGGAGGAATCACACCAGCAAAATTTAATTTTAAAGGAAGATGACTCATTTGAGCGGAAGCTTGTTTATTACTTAAAGCTCTTTGAGAGTATTGAACAGGGATTCTTCTTTGACCTGTTTCTAAAAAGATAATGACAGCTACAATAAGAATCATAAATAAAACAAGAGATAAAGCAAAGCCCCCTGAAAGCTCTCCTTTTTGAACAATAGACCATAAATTCATTGTCCCTTGAGGAATCCCTGCAGCAATCCCCGCAAAAATTAATAAGCTGGCTCCGTTACCAACACCTTTGTCATTAATTTGCTCTCCTAACCACATCAAGATACAACTTCCTGCCGTCAAAGTCATAATTGTAAAAAATTGAAAAGGAATAAAGCTAAAGTAAGAAATAGAAATGATACTTTCATCATTAAAAAAACCTTTTGAAAGACCATAACTTTGAAAAATAGCTAAAAGAACAGTTGCATAACGAGTGTATTGATTAATTTTTTTACGACCCGATTCTCCTTCTTTTTTTAACTGTTCTAAATAAGGAACTCCGGTTTGTAAAAGCTGAAAAATAATCGAAGCTGTAATATAGGGAATGATTCCTAAAGCTAAAATACTAAATTGCTCCAAAGCTCCCCCTGTAAAAGTATTTAATAAGCCAAAAACTCCTCCTCCTCTTTGAGAAAAAGCTTCCATAACAGCACTTCTATTGACACCAGGAGTAGGTATTTGAACCCCTATACGATAAATAATTAAAACTCCAATTGTGAATAAAATTCGATCTTTTAGTTGCTTAGGAAAAGTAAAGTTAGAAGGTCTACGCATTTCCATACGAATTTACAGGATATGAACCTGACCTCCTGCTTTTTCAATTTCCTCTTTAGCTTTCTTACTAAATTTATGAGCTTTTACTTGTAATTTTTTAGAAAGTTTTCCTTGTCCTAAAATTTTAATTTTTCTATTTTTTTTAATCCAAGCTTTTTGAACTAACACTTCAGGAGTCACTTCTCCTGACAAATGATTCAACTGAGATAAGTTCACGATTTCATAGACAACTTTAAAGGGAGCATTTGTAAAACCATATTTAGGTAGACGTCTTGCTAAAGGCATAGCTCCCCCTTCAAAACCTGCAGGAGCATTACCACTTTTCCTCGCTCTTTGACCTTTATGACCTCTGGTAGAAGTTCCTCCTTTCCCAGAACCCTTTCCCCGGCCAAGACGTTTTTTCGCTTTTTTAGATCCAGAATAAGGTTTTAATTGACTTAATAAATTCATACAACTTCCTTTTTGTTTTGTTTGTCTTGAATTTTTTGAGATAGCAATTGAGATAAACCCTGTAAAGTTGCTTTTACTACGTTATGAGGATTTCGAGTTCCAATCCGCTTAGAAAGAATATCTTTAACTCCTGCACATTCTAAAATAGACCTCACAGGACCTCCTGCAATTAAACCTGTTCCAGGAGCTGCAGGTTTTAAAATCACTTTAGAAGCTCCAAAATGTCCTGTCACTTCATGAGGAATGGTTCGTCCTTTTAAAAAATTATATTTTTTTAAAGACTTTTTAGCAACACGGCTTGCCTTATTGATTGATTCAGGAACCTCTCCCGCCTTACCCATTCCTACTCCTACTTTTCCTTTTCCATCTCCTGTTACAACCAGAGCTGAAAAAGAAAAATGCCGTCCTCCTTTAACAACTTTAGTCACTCGGTTGATAGCAATAACTCTTTCGTTCAAGTCTTTTTCATAAAGATCACTTTGTGTCATAAATAAAATCTCCTTTTTTCATTCTGCCGTAAGTCTAAAATTTTAAACCTCCGGACCTAGCTCCTTCTGCTAAAGCCTTTACCCGGCCATGGTAGATAAAACCCGAACGGTCAAAAACAACCTTTTCTACTTTTTTCTCTTTAGCTTGAAGAGCTAAAAACTCACCAACTTTTCTCGCTTTTTCTATGGGTTTTAGTTTTTCTTTTATTTTTAAAGAATGAGAACAAAGTAAAGTCACTTGATTTAAATCATCTATCAACTGAGCATAAATATGCTTTCCACTTCTAAAGACACAAAGACGAGGAATAGTTGAATTTCCAAAAATCTTTTTTCTCCCACGAGCTTTGTTTCTAAGTCTTTTTCGAATCTTTAAACTTTGACTTTTTTTCCATTTCACTCTTATCATTTTTAACTCCCTTTTTCTTAAGCTTATTATTTCTTATCCCCACTTCCTGATTTCCCTGCTTTTCGGCGAACCTGTTCATCACTGTATTTAACCCCTTTAGATAAATAAGGTTCTACAGGACGATAGCTTCGAATTTGATGAGCTGTCAAACCCACTAAAGCTTTATCTACTCCTTTAACAAAAACTTTGGTTTGTTTTTCTACTTTAATCTCTATACCTGAGGGAATATTATAAAAGATAGGATGAGAATAGCCTAAATTTAACTCTAGTTTTTTTCCAGAAACAGAAGCTTTATAACCAACACCATTTAATTCTAAAGATTTACTCCATCCTTTAGATAAACCAATGACAGCATTAGAAAGTAAAACTCGAGTCAAGCCATGAAGAGATTTTGTTTTTTTATCCTCCCTCAAGCGAGAGAGCTGAACCGCATCTCCTTGTACTTTCATTTCTAGATTCTCCGGCAAAGGCACTTTAAGAGATTTAGCTCCGGCTTGAACCAAACAAAAAGACCCTTCTTTTTTAACTTGAATCCCCTTTTCTAATTTAATAAGTTGTTTTCCTATTCTAGACATTTTTAAACCTTATTTTACCAAATTTCACACAAAACCTCTCCACCCACTTTTCTCTTTCTAGCCTCTCTGCCACTTAAAACCCCTTGATTTGTACTGATGATAGTTAAACCATATCCCGATCTCACATCTCTTATTTCACTTGCTTTTAAATAGCGACGATAAGAAGGTCGACTGACTCTTTGAATGTATTTAATATAAGAACTTTGTTTTCCATCATATTTCAAATAAATTCTCATCATCCCCTGTTTTCCATCTTCTACAACATGAAAACCACGAATATAACCATATTGCTTTAATTTCTTAGCAATATTTTTTCTCATATTAGAACTAGGAACATCTACTTTCTGTTTTCCTGCAGAAATAGCATTTCTTATACAAGTACAAAAATTACCTATAGTATCCATTACTCCTCCTTCTTATTTTCTCTAAGGCCTCTAAACGGAAAATTCATAGCTGATAACATATCTCTAGCTTCTTCATCTTTTTTAGCCGAAGTTTTTATCGTGATATTCATTCCACGAATCGATTCCACTTTGTCATAGTTAATTTCAGAAAAAACAATATGTTCTTTTAAACCCATGTTGTAGTTTCCTTTCCCATCAAAAGCTTTAGGAGATAAACCTTTAAAGTCTCTAACTTTTGGCAGAGCAAAATGAATCAAACGATCTAAAAAAGACCACATAAGCTCTCTTCTTAAAGTGACCCGAACTCCTAAAGGCATTCCTTCTCTCAATTTAAAGTTAGAAATGGCTTTTTTAGCTTTCGTAATAACAGCTCTTTGCCCTGCAATTAAACTTAAATCTTCTTGAACAGATTTAAGAATTTTAGGGTTTTTAACAGCTTGACTCACACACATACTTAAAACAATTTTTTCTATTTTAGGAATTTGCATAGAATTTTTGTAAATCCCTTTTTGTTTAAACCTTGAGCAAACTTTTTCTTTATACAGCTTTTTTGATACAGACATCATAAAACCTCCGGAGCCATAGAAACAATCTTTATAAACTTTTTATACCTTAACTCTCTAGCAACAGGACCAAAAATTCGGGTTCCAATAGGTTCTTTATTATTATTGACTAAAACCACTGAATTTTCATCAAAGCGAACTGCCGTCCCATCTGGACGACGAACCTGATGAGCCGTTCTCACGACAACAGCTCTTGCTTTATCTCCTTTTTTAATTTTAGAATTAGGAATAGCTGTTTTTACCGAAACAACAATAATATCTCCAATCCCAGCAGTTCTTCTTCTCGTTCCACCTAGAACTTTAATACATTGAACCACTTTAGCACCGCTGTTATCTGCAACTTTTAACTTCGTTTGCATTTGTATCATTTTTTAGTCCTTTTTAACTTTATAACTCTCTTCTAAAAGTTTCCAACGTTTTGTTTTACTTAAAGGCTTTGTTTCAAAAATCTTAACCTGATCCCCTGTTTTAGCTAAATTCTTCTCATCATGCACTTTAAAAACAGAACTCTTTTTAATATATTTTTTATATTTAATATGAGGGACTAAATTGTACACCAAAACAGAGATGGTTTTGTTCATCTTATCTGATATCACTTTTCCTCTTAAAATATTTCTACGACCTCGACTCATTTTTTACCTCCTGATTCCCTCGCTTTTTTATTTAAAACGGTTTGAATTCTTGCAATATCCCTTCTTAAAAAGCGAAGACTCAAAGGATTACTAAGCCTTTTCATTTTAAGTTGCATCTTAGAGTCAAAAAGCTTTTTCTTTAATTCAGAAAATCTTTTCCACAATTCCTTTTTATCTAAATGACTTATCTCTGAGTATTTCATTTTATTTCTCCTAATGTCTTTCTAAAAATTTACACTTAAACGGAAGTTTATGACCTGCTAAACGAAAAGCCTCTTGAGCTTGTTTTTTTGTGACACCACTAATTTCAAACAAAACCCGACCCGGTTTAATAGAAGCCGTCCAAAACTCTATATCTCCTTTTCCAGAACCCATGCGAGTTTCTAAAGGTTTTTTTGTAATAGGACGGTCAGGAAAAACACGAATCCAAAGTTTTCCACCTCGTTTGACATAACGAGAAATAGCAATACGACCCGCTTCAATTTGACGATCCGTCATACGACCTGAACTTAAACTGACCAAACCATATTCTCCAAAAGAAAGCTCACAACCTCTTTTAGCCAAACCTTTAAATTTGCTTCTGTGTTGTCTTCGCCATTTTACTTTTTTAGGACTTAGCAAAGTTATTCTCCGGTTTTATATCTTTTCTTCTATAAACATCTCCATTATAAACCCAAACTTTCACTCCCGTTGTTCCATAGGTTGTAAAAGCCGTTGCCACCCCATAATCAATATTAGCTCTTAAGGTATGTAAAGGGACTTGCTTTTCATTATACCACTCACTTCTTGCAATTTCAGCTCCATCTAATCTCCCTGAAATACGAACTTTAACCCCTCTGACACCTCTTCGAACAGCCCCAGCAATAGCTTTTTTAAGAACTCTTCTCCAAGAGACTCTTTTTTCTAATTGAAGAGCTACATTTTCCGCAATCAACTGAGCTTCGACATCTGGCTTTCTCACTTCTTGAATGTCAACAACTACTTTATTAGGAGTTTGTTTTTGAATGTCTTCCGTCAAGGAATCTATACCTACTCCTTTTTTACCAATCACAATTCCAGGACGAGAGGTGTAAATAATGAGTTTTACATGACTTACCGTTCTTTCAATCTCTACTTTAGAAACACCCGCTCCTTTCAACTTCTTTTTAATATAAGCTCTTAGCTCATAATCTTCTTTTATATTATCTGCAAACTTCCTGCCTTTTACAAACCAACGAGATCGCCAGTTTAAAATAACACCAACTCTAAAACCTGTAGGATGAACTTTTTGTCCCATAATTACCTCTCACTTAAAACCACTTCAATATGGCTTTGTTTTCGTTTATAAACAGAAGATGATCCTCTTGCTCTAGGTCGATACCTTTTTAAGTGAGGTCCTTGATTAACGAGAATCGACTTAATGTACAAATTATCTATATCCATAACTTTTTTTTGCTCCGCTTGAGCCACAGCAGATTTTAAAAGTTTTTCTATCATAAAACCGGATTTCCTTTTATTTAAAGAAAGAATATTCATAGCTGTATTGATATCCTTACCAGAAAGCAAGCGAGCCACTTGTCTTGCTTTTAAAACTCCTGTACGAGCATATTTTAATTTTGCTTTAACTTCCATATTACCTTTATTTCGTTGTTTTTTTCAATTGAACTTTTTTATCCCCAGAATGTCCTTTAAATTGCCTTGTAGCCACAAATTCACCGAGCTTATGTCCTATCATATTTTCTGAAACAAAAAGTGGAACAAACTTTTTCCCATTATGAATGGCAAAAGTCAAACCCACAAAATCAGGAGTCACCGTAGATCTTCTAGACCAAGTTTTAATGATTTTTTTATCTCCTGATTTTCTAGCTTTATCAATCTTTTCCAGTAAGTGATAGTCAATAAAAGGACCTTTTTTAAGTGATCTTGGCATTTTTATTTCCTCTTTTTAAGACGAGACACAATCATAGAATCGGTTCTCTTATTATTTCGTGTTTTTAAACCTTTACAATACTGACCCCAGGGAGTCATCGGATGATTTCCTTTTCCAACCCCTTCTCCTCCTCCCATAGGATGATCTATAGGATTCATAGCCATACCTCTAACACTTGGTCTTTTTCCCCTCCAGCGATTTCTTCCTGCTTTTCCAATAATAATATTTTCTTGATCTACATTACCTAACTGCCCGATAGAGGCCTTACAGTTAGATAAAACCAAACGATTTTCCCCCGAAGGCATTTTTAACTGAGAGTACTTACCTAAGTGAGCTGCTATGACAGCTTGAGATCCGGCACTTCTTACCATTTGTCCTCCTTTACCCGGCCTCAACTCAATATTGTGAATAGGAATCCCCGTAGGTATTAAAGAGAGAGGAAAGCAATTTCCTGGTTTAATATCTACTTTTTTATCACTACAAATCACTTGATCTCCTTTTTTTAAACCAAGAGGAGCTAAAATATAAGCTTTTTCCCCATCGACATAGTGAATCAAAGCAATGTAACAAGTTCTATTAGGATCGTATTCAATAGAAAAAACTTTCCCAGGAATTGCCATTTTATTTCTTTTAAAATCAATAAGACGGTAAGACCTTTTATGCCGTCCTCCATGATGTCTGACTGTAATTCGACCGTAATTGTTTCTTGCAGATTTTTTATTCAATCCTTTAACAAGTTTTTTTTCAGGGTAACAGCGAGTGATTTCTGAAAAACTAGAAACAGAACGATGTTTACGAGAATTCTTTCCTCCTTTATAAAATCTAACACCCATTTTACTGTCCCTCAAAAGTTGTGATTTGTTCCCCAGGTTTTAATCTTACAAAAGCTTTTTTAAAATATTTAACTTTCCCTGCTTGTCTTTTTACACGTCGAGAACGTTTTCTATAAATAGCTGTTTTAATGCTAGCCACTTTAACTCCAAAATACCTTTCTACATGCTCTTTAATAACTGTTTTATTAGAAGACTTGCTAACTAAAAAAACATAAATTCCCTTTTCAGCTTGAAAGTTATTTTTTTCTGTAACAAGAGGTTTTTTAATAATATAAGACATTTTATAAAATTCCACACTTTTTATAAACAGTTTCTAAAACCTGAGGAGTGAAAACAACTCGGTTTAATTTTAAAATATCATAAACATTTAAAGCCTTAGAAGGTATCACCTTAAAATTTTTTAAGTTTTTACAAGCTCTTTTAAATTCCATTTGATTAATTTCATCAACAAGTAAAGCCTTATCCCATTTCATTTTTTTAAACCTTAAAGCTAACTCTTTAGTTTTAGCTGATTTCATTTCCATATTTTCTACAAAAATAAGTTTTTTTTCTTGAAACATATAAGATAAAACGTTCCTAAGTGCTTTTTGTCTTACTTTTTTAGGTAAAGCCCAATCATAAGAACGTTTTTGAGGTCCATGAGCTACAGCTCCTCCTTTTAAAAGAGGAGAACGGATAGAACCTTGTCTGGCTCGCCCTGTTCCTTTTTGACGAAAAGGTTTTTTACCTCCCCCCCTTGTTTCACGGCGATTTTTCACGTTGTGATCTCCCTTTCTACGACGAGCTAACTGCCACTGAACCACTTCATGTAAAAGGGAAGAATTGAGTTTTTCCTCAAAAAGAGCTTTTTTAACCTCAAGCTCTTTGAGCTTTTCAGCTGACCAATTTAAAACTTCCACTTGACTCATAACCCTTACTTCTTAAATTTTTTGAATAGAAACTAAAGTATTTCTTGCTCCAGGAACCGGACCTTTAACAAAAATAATTCCTTCTTCTGAAAAAACCTCAACCACAGGAACCTTTAAAAGACTGACTTTTTTAAATCCATGACGACCAGGCATTTTACGTCCCGGAAACACTCTAGCAGGTTCTGTATGTTGACCAATCGAACCTGTTCTTCTATGAGCTTTAGAGCCATGAGAGGCCCGGCCCCCTCTAAAGTTCCAACGTTTCATCACCCCTGTAAATCCTTTTCCTTTAGAAAAAGAAGACACTTTAACAAGATCCCCTTTTTGCAAACTATCGATAGAAATCTCTCTTCCAACTTGCACATTTTCAACAACATCTTGTTTCAGTTCTTTAATAAACCTAGCTCCCTCTTTGAAACCTGCAGGTTTTAAATGCTGAATAATAGCTTTAGAACACCTTTTGTTTTTTTGTGCCTTAAAAGCCATTTGAATGGCAGAGTAAGAATCTTTATCCTTTGTTTTTATTTGAGATACAAAAGATTTTTCATACTTAAGAGCTGTCACAGGGATACTTTCTCCTTTTTCGTTATAAAAAGTAGACATAGACATTTTAAAAGCAAATAAACCGTTTAATTTAACAGCTTCTTTAGATTCATTTTCCTCTTCTTTTTTAGAATCTGTCTTTTCTTTTTTGTCTAAAGCTTGAACTTGAGACTTTGAACTCTCAGCTGATTTTTTATTTTTTAAATTCTTTTCTTCTGAACTCATAGACATTCTCTTTATTTTATTCTAGCTCATTAAACTGCGTAGAAATAGAAACATCAACTCCTGCAGGAAGATCTAACTTCATAAGCTGATTAATTGTTTGAGGACTCGATTCTGAAATTTCCAGTAATCTTTTAAAACTTCGAACTTCAAACTGTTCTCTAGATTTTTTATTAACATGAGGAGATCTCAAAACCGTATAACGATTAATTTTTACAGGCAAAGGAATAGGCCCTGTAACAACGGCTCCCGATTTCTTAGCCGTATCTACAATCCCTTTTGTAGATTGATCTAAAAGCTTATGGTCAAAAGCCACTAAACGAATCCGTATTTTTTGATTCTCTACATCCATAAAAAAACTCCAATGATTTGAAAAACAAGAGCCACAGTATCTAATGAGAATTTAGACTTATTGGCTCGTTAAATCAAAAGTCAGGCTAGGAAGATACAAAGTATTTTTAGTTTTGTCAAATCTTTTTGTTGTTTTTTGAGAATTATAATTTTAACCTTAAAAAATAGTTTCAATTTTTTTAAAAGGGCTTATTTTGTAGTCTTTTTATGACTTACTTTTAAGTTAAAATTTCCCTGTTTCTGTTTTTTTAATTGTTATAAGTCATCTTCAAAAACAAAACTATCAAAATTTTTATAGCCCGACTTGTTTTTTATAAGACAAGCTCCTAAATATTCTCGTTTATATAAACAATTAATAAGTTCCACCATGACGAACTGAAATCTATGACCCTAAGCTGTCCTTTTTGAAATAAAATTACATTTTATAGTTATGTGCTACATTCTCATAAAAAGACTGTTTCAAAATTGTTTTTATCTGTTGATAATATTTAGGAAAAGCTTTACCTTTTAAAGATGTGTGATTTGGAAAGTTTCATTTGACCATTTCTTTTTAAGATAATCTATTACCAAACGTCTGTGACAGTAATCAGGCTCATGCTCACTGTATAACAAACAGCCTTCATGAATAATATTTTTGATGTTTTGTTTTTCGATAGCTCTTTTTTCCATAAGCTTAATAAATTTATTTTCATAAATAGTCCAATCTCCCTTACTTTTTTTATACTCATCTAAAATATCTTTTGTTGGAGCCATCTCAGGCAGATGAACATAATCCATATTAACGATTTCTTTTAAAAAATAAATCAGATCTATTTTTTTTGCAAAACCAGAGAGTTGGGAAACATTATTTAAACGAACATCTACGATTCTCTTTGCTGGAGATTGCTTTAGTTTTTCAAAGAAAACACGAACTGTCTTTTTTGTAAATCCAATTGTAAACACTTTCATAAAAATCCTATTTTTAAAGATTTTCTTCATAAGAAGAGGAATCTCTTTCTTGAGGTACTTCTAACACAGAAAGGAGCTTTTCATCAGTATAGGCAATTTTCTTTTCTTGTTGATGATAAGCTTCTTCAATAAGGCTTTCCTCCGATCTAAACATATCCGGTTGCTCTAGTTTAAATTTTTTGAGGAGTTGTTTTTCAATTTCTGTATGGGAGTTTAGAAAGCCATCAGAAAGTATATGTTGAATATGATTTTTCGAAAAAGCTCTCCTTTTATATAACTCCCTACAAATTAAAATTGTTCTATGACAGTTTAAAGGATCAGATTCTGAACACATAAGAACAACCCGCTCCTTTTCTACTTTTATTATCAATTTTTCCAAACCCTTTTTAAATAAATAACTTTGAGCTAAAAGTTGGTATTGCAATTTGCCTTTATCATAAAAAGACTTATTTTTACTCCTAGCTCCGAGTTCTTCACCAAGAAATAAATAGTCCACTTTATTTTCTATTAAAACTTTTTTTATATTCTCCCTGTTAAATTGATTATTATATTTACTATAGGGCTGTGATCTAACATCACATACCAATGAAATATTATATCGCTTGAGGAGCTTAATAAAATCAGCTCCTTTATGTGTAGAGTGTCCTATTGTAAAAATTATATTTTCCATAACAATTTTAAAAAAGCGGTAAATCCTTTGGATTTACAATTAGACCCGCAAGCAATTTATAGCAATAATCTTCAAGTGGCTCTCCTAAAATTATACACAAATAAAGATTTTTTATACGATATTTTATACGACATTTAGTATCTTTCATTAAAAAAAATTCTTCTGCTTTTACATCAGTGATAGTTAAATCATATTCATGCTCATTATAGAGAAATTGACCCCTTATTTTAAATCGACCACTTATTTCGTCATAAATCTTATAAACATACAAGGATGGAATAAAAATCAAGTAGAGAGTTTTTTAATTGACCAGCTTCATTTAATGCAATTCGATTCTTTGTTCCTCTATTGCTGGAACTATCAATGTTCCATAGTTTATCAGGTTCATCTTTTATTTTATCTAAGTTATCCCAGTTCTCTTCTCCTATCTTCTTCCATTTTATACTATCGTCAATTAAGAAATTTTCTGTTTGATATCTGTAATTATCATTAGAGATAGGTTTTTTAAAGGGAATAGAAACAATATCTAGGAGCTGTGGATAGCTTGAAAATATTTGGTCTTCTTTTGATAATTCTCCTTTTTCTCTAACAGGTCTTATCCAAGGGTATTTTCCAACTTCTTTTCCGGCAATACAATAACCTTTATTCTTTCTTGACTTAGCTAAAATAACTACATCTTTTTGAGAACCCATTAAATCTTCTTAATTCAATATTTTACAGGAATTTCAAAAAAAAACAATTTTTTAAAAAAAAAAATAGTCATCTAGAACAAGCTTTTAAACAAATGAATTGTCTTGACATATCTAAGATGTCTATCTCTAACCCTTGAAAAAGACAAAGTAGTTATAAGTTTTGATAAAATCTTAACTTTCAGTTTTTAAATATTGAGTACTTACTTAAGAATAAACTGAATCAAAAAAACAGCTGTTTAAATACTACTTATTAAACCAGTGATCTGATGTTCATGTTTTCTAAGAAACTTGGCTATAACTTTAGACATAAAAGCTATATCTATTTTTTCTTTCAGCAGATTTAAAACAATTTCTTATATAAATTCCTTTTCAGCTGTTATTCAAACTTTTAGCTATATTCTACTCCATATCTCATCTAATAACTTTATAACACCATATCATTTTAAGCCCCTTCTTCTTATCTCCGAATCCTTCGTGTTTACTTTGGTTCATAGTTTAATATACTCTTTCCTTGATTCTCTAGAAATTTTTGAAAAAAAGACTTAAAATCTTCTTCTTAAAGAGATCTTTTATGTTCTAAAAGTACGAAAACTCTCAAATTTGATTTCAGGAAAATCCTTAAAGGGAAGGGATAAAACAAGATCAGCTCTTTTATCTTCAAAAGTATCTTTTTCTATTGTTTTTACCCTTTTTTTGAAAATAAAAAGAATCTCTC
>JACOND010000009.1 GCA_014323935.1 Bdellovibrionales bacterium | reverse complement strand
TTGTTTCATTTGTTATCTCCTTTTGTTAAATTAAGTGAAACTCACTCCTTTATAGTTACTAGCAAATTCACTTCCAAGCTGATAAAAAAATAATGGAAAATTACATATTTTACACCACACAAAGCTATAGAATCCTTTAAATATAAGGGTTTTAGGAGTTTCTTATGTTAGAGAGAAAAAAGACGAAGTTTTATTTTTTATAAATTACTTCAAAAAGAATTGCTGAAAAAAAACTTACTCTATCTAACTTTTTATTTGAAGAATACTTACTTAATCAGATATTCTGCTTGATGAAATAAGTAAAAAAATCCTTTTGGAGAGGATAAGCTTATTTTGTATTATCTTGTGATAAAGCATTCGTAAGTTCTTTCAAAATGCTTAAGAATGATGAAGATTAATATTATATAAATCATATCCAGAAAAGACCTAAAAACTAGCTCAAAGAAAACAACAGCAATTTTCTAACAAGCCCAGCTTGGCTTGCACAACCAGTATCACTGAAAATTATATAAGCTCTTTGTTTTTTGTTAGGAATCGGTGGTGGTTTATAAGCAAACTGAAAAAAGTTTTTTTACCTCCGTTACGACAGACCACTTTCATATTTTCTTGTAACTCTAAAGTATCATCAATAATCTTATCTCCAGCTCCATACTCAGTACCAGCAGTAATACCAAGGGATACAATCTGCAAAAGTTTTTACAGCTAGACAAGCTTTAAAGGCTTTGTTTATATTGTTAATTCTCTCCTAGTAAAGCTAGAAGTTTTAGCATTGTTTTTGTAGCAGTTATAAGCTGGAACCATCATAGCCCCTGCTAAAACTCCAATAGCAACAACCAACTCTATAAGAGAACCTTTATTACCCTCATAGAATTCAAATTTTCTAACTCTTGATTCATTTTAAGTTTTCTTTTTTTAGCTAATTATAAACAATTTTCTATTAAAAAAACTTTTTTAAGAATTTCATTAAAACTATACATTTGAATGCTTAAGTTCTTTTTATTTCGTCTAAAAACAAATTCCTTCAAGTATCTATTGAGACATGAATATGATTCACAATACCTGCATTTTAATCGATTTTTCATAGATTTTTTTCTAAAAGTTTAAATCCTTTAAACTCTGTATTAAAACTTTGTTTAAATTAAAACAATGGCTTTTTTCATAAAACCTCTATTGTAGCTTTATATACTTACTAAAGTTAAATGTATAATTATTTCGGGAAAAAATAAGAAAACTTTACTCACTTCCATCATTTTCATGTGTAAGAATTCCATCCTCATTAATAGACCACACATCAAGACTGTTCATTTCTGTTATAGCAACCGCAGTAAAGCTGTTTTCTTTTGCTTCAGATTGTGTGATTTTTGACTTAACATCTGAGGAAAGACCCACATTACAAAAACCCTGAAAATCATGTAAAGTGCAGTTTGTTTTTACTGAACAGGTATTACGATTTGAAAAGAAGCCTGTATAGGGATTACCAACATTTGATTGGACTGCAGAAAAACACTCTCCATTACAAATTTGGAAAAAATTTGTACAAGCTTTTGTATTGATAACATCTTTTGAATTCACCAAAGGATAATTATCTAATTTTCCATAATTACTTTTAAGAGTAGCCTCTTTTCCAAATCCGACATCATAGATATAGGGACCAGAGGGAATGGCTCCAATAGAAACTAAGTTTTCATGGTATCCAAGCCATGAGTTATGAAAACTGAGTTGAGATGAATAAATGTAGCTCAGTGAAGTTTTAGCCTCTTTCATTTTAGTTTTATTGACAGACTTTTGATAGTTGGTGACAGCAATAGCAACTAAAGTCATAATGATTGCAAGTGCTGTTAAAAGTTCTAATAAAGAAAAAGCTTTTTTTGTTTTGATCATTTTTAATAACCTAAGTGCTTATGAGGTTCTCTATTATGATTCTCACAGCCCCAATATATTTTTAACCAAGTGCCATTAAGACATTGAAATCTGCAATATCCTTGACGCCAATAACTTTTTCTACTATCACAATTTCCTCGTACAATTTGACCATGCCTACCTGCTGGAATATCACAATGTACATAACCAGCATTTTCAACACGCCTAGGTTCCATTTGTTTTTGAGGACATCCTCTTTTATTGAAACGCGAATAACCAATAGGACTTCCACAAATCATACTGCCATCTGATTTAATCCCTAGGACAACATCGCCATAACCACATTTCTCTTCTTTTATCCCTTCCCCTTTTTCATCCTTTCCACAAATCATACTGCCATCTGATCTAAAACCTTTGACAACTTCACCTTCTGGACATGTTTGCTCACTTCTGATCGAATCTTTACAGGTGAAATCTCCATCTCCTGATCCTGTATAAGTTACTGTAACTTCTTGTATGGGAATTTGATTTAAAACAAAAGTTCCCATAACTTGAGTTTGATAAACTAAAAATAAAGACCATTTTTTAGAACAATCGGTCTTTGAGGAACAATCACAATTTGATTCAGTTTGATTTGATTCATTTATGATTTTTTTAAAAACAAGCTCTTTTCCCTTATGTAAATCTCTGCTTTTTTGGTTTAAAGTATTTCTGCACCCCCCCCCGTATCCATAATGCTAGAGATTCTTTTTACTAAATCTGTCATATTCACTCTTTGCTCAGCTTGAGTCAGCCTTGAGTTTAAGTTTGAAAACATTTTAACGATACCAGCAGATACAATCAGCATGATCACTGAAGCAACTAAAACCTCTACTAAAGAAAAACCTTTGTTCATTTAATTTTTAACTTATCATTGTTTTTGTATTTATTCAAGTAAGTTTTTTCTAAATATTTAAATAGTATTAAAGCGATGGCTTTTTTTATAAAGCCTTCCTTATAGCTTGACATCGCTTATTCGCTTATTACAGCCACTATAGAATTTCACTCTAAAATTAAGTAAAAAATTGACTTCTTTAGGAATTTTTATTACAGTCCCCTCTGCAATGAATTATCAAATCCGTCCTCACTTAAAATATCTAAACGATATGTCTTTAAAAAAAGTCATATTTACAAATAAAGTAAGTAAAAAATGACAGCTCTTAAAAAATCTCTTGAAGATAAAAAAAAATACAAATATGGCTTTGTCAGCCCTGTTGAAAGTGAGAGCTTATCTAAAGGTTTAGATGAATCTGTCATTGAAAAGATCTCTTCTAAAAAAAAGGAACCAGATTGGATCTTAGATTTGAGAATAAAAGCTTATAGACATTGGTTAAATCAAAAGGAACCAAAATGGGCAAATTTAAATTATTCTCCTATAAATTATCAAGATATTTCTTACTATTCAGCTCCGATTCAAAAGAAAAAACTGAAGAGCTTAAATGAAGTGGATCCTGAACTTTTAGCGACTTTTGAAAAATTAGGCATTCCTCTTTCTGAACAAAAAAGACTCTCAGGGGTTGCTGTCGACGTTGTTTTTGATAGTGTGTCTATCACAACGACCCATCAAGATGTTTTAGAAAAACATGGGATTATTTTTTGTTCTATATCTTCTGCTATTCAAAATCATCCAGAGCTTGTGAAAAAGTATTTAGGTTCTGTTGTTCCTTATAAAGATAACTTTTTTGCTTGTTTAAATACAGCTGTTTTTACAGATGGTTCTTTTTGTTTTATTCCTAAAGGAGTACGTTGTCCTTTAGATTTATCTACTTATTTTCGTATCAATCAAGGAGAAACAGGTCAATTTGAGAGAACTTTGGTGATTGCAGAGGAATCTTCTTTTGTAAATTACCTTGAAGGTTGTACGGCTCCTATAAGAGATAACAATCAGCTTCATGCCGCCGTTGTTGAGTTGATAGCTTTGGAAAAAGCTGAAATTAAGTACTCGACTGTTCAAAATTGGTATCCTGGAAATACAAAAGGGCAGGGAGGGATTTACAATTTTGTAACGAAAAGAGGACATTGTAGAGGGAATTATTCTAAAATTTCTTGGGTTCAAGTAGAAGCTGGTTCTGCCATTACATGGAAGTATCCCAGTTGTGTTTTAAAAGGGAATCACTCAGAAGGGAAGTTTTATTCTGTAGCCTTAACTCATGATAAAATGCAAGCAGATACAGGTACAAAGATGATTCATATTGGAAAAAACACAAAAAGTGTTATTTTATCTAAAGGAATTTCATCTAATGAATCTGTAAATGCTTATAGAGGGCAAGTGAGTATGAGTCCTAAAGCTCTACAGGCCAGGAACTACAGTCAATGTGATTCTATGTTGGTTGGCAATCAGGCAAGAGCTAAAACTTTGCCTTTAATTGAAGTTAATAACTCTACGGCTATTGTTGAACATGAAGCTTCGACCTCTCGTTTGAGTGAAGAACAGTTATTTTATCTTCAATCGAGAGGAATTTCTATGGAAGATGCCATCTCTTTAATTGTAAATGGTTTTTGTAAAGAAGTCTTTAAACAGCTTCCTTTAGAATTTTCTGTAGAAGCTGTTAAGCTCATTGAAATGAAGTTAGAAAACAGCATTGGTTGATATAAAAATGTTAAAAATACAAAATTTAAAAGTTCAAATAGAAAAGGAAAGGATATTAGATCATTTAAATCTTAATATCAAATCAGGTGAAGTCCATGTTTTAATGGGACCTAATGGTTCTGGGAAAAGTACTTTAGCTAAAGTTTTAGCGGGAGATAGTCAATATGAAATTTTAGAGGGTCAAGTTCTTTATGAAGTTCATTTTAAAGAAAAGGATTTGCTTTCAATGGATATTTCACAAAGAGCTCAAGAAGGAGTCTTTATGGCTTTTCAATATCCTATAGAAATTCCTGGTTTAAACAATTTAGAATTTCTGAAAACGGCTTTTAATTCTATATGTAAACATCAAGGAGTCGATGTCATGAAAGAGGAAGATTTTAACAATTTTGCCCTAAATAAAGCAAAAGAATTAGGGGTTGATGAGGAGTTTTTAAAAAGGGATTTAAATGCAGGCTTTTCAGGAGGAGAAAAAAAACAAAATGAAATTTTACAGATGATGATTCTTTCTCCTAGACTCTGTATTTTAGATGAGAGTGATTCAGGCTTAGATGTAGATTCTATAAAAAAAATAGCAAAAGGTATCAACCGTTTTATTAATAAAGATAGAAGTGTTCTTCTCATTACTCACTATCATAAATTGTTGGAACTCATACGACCTGATTTTGTTCATGTTATTATCGATGGTCGAATTAGGAAAACAGGAAATTTTTCTTTATCAGAAAAAATAGAGGCAGAAGGTTATGATTGGATTTCCAAAACAAGTCAAGGACTTTAAATCTCATTTTTATAAAAATAAGGCATGGGAAAAAAGTTTTAATAAAAAGAGAGAAGCTTATTTAAACTCTTCTCAGCTTATTGAAGATAAAACAAAAGATTGGAGATTTTTTCCTTTTCATAAAATTTTATCTTCTGAATTTGATTTCAACTCAAAATGTATAGAAATAGAAAATTTGAAAGCTCAGTTAAAAGACTCGATTGTCATTCAAATTAAAAATGGTGATATTGTTTCTTATGAAAATGAAAAGTTTCAGGTTGTAAGTTGGACAGATTTTTTAGAAGGGAAAAAACAACTTCCCTCTAGCTTTACAGATAAAATTTTTAAAAGTTTCAATCAACAGAGAAATCATCTTTCTTGTTTAAATCACATTTTTTATCCTAGAGGCTTTATACTTATTTTTAAAAAAGCTATTCGGTCAGCTGTAGAAATTCATTATCTTCAAGACAGTTTAGCTTCTAAGCAAGCTCTTAATTTAAGAAACTTTATTTTTATTGAAAAATCAGCTCGAGTGCTTGAATTTTTTCATACGAGAAAGTCTCAAAAACCCTTGTTTTTAAATATACAAACAGATTGTTTTTTAAAAGAAAAAACTTCTTTAGAATACTTTGCTTTTGATAATATGAAAGAGCAAGATACGATTGTTCATCAAATGTTTTCTTATCTTAAAAAAGAATCGAAAGCTTCTTTTTTAAATCTCTCTTTAAATGTTGGCTTAAGTCGTTGGTTTAAATATGTAGAGCAGGAAGAGAAAAGTGAATCTAAGCTAAGGGGCTTAAGCTTAATGTCAGGGAAATCACATACAGATCATAAGACCACTGTCAAGCATAAGGGCTTAAGAGGTCAAAGTGAACAGTTTTTTAAATCTTTTTTGTTTGATTCGGCAAGATATGTTTTTCAAGGTTTGATTTCTATAGAAAAAACAGCTGACGAATCAGAGACAAAGCAATTAAATAAAAATTATCTTTTTAGTTCAAAATCTTCCGCTCTCTCTTTTCCTGAATTAGATGTTTGTCCTGCGAATGTAAAAGCTGAACATGGTTCAACAACGTCTTCTTTTTTTGAAAGAAACCCCCTTCTTTTTTATTTAAAATCTAGAGGAATTGATTCTTTTCTCTCTTTTCATTTAGTTTTACTGAGTTTATTAAAAGAAACTTTTTCAGACTGTTCTAAGGATATGCAAAGTCTTATTCACAAATATCTTGAAAGACAGTTGGCTTTGTTAGAAGAATCTCTAAATCAGGATAAAAAAAATGAAAAATAAATTTCAAGATCTAAGAAAGAGATTTCCTCAAATTGTTTTTATGGAAGAAAAAGGAGAATTTTATTTAGATAGTGCTGCAACAGCCTTGAAGATAGATGTAGGAATAGAAGTTTTAAGACAGTTTTATGAAACAAACGTATCAAATGTACATAGGGGAGAACATAATCTCAGTTTAAAGGCAACCGAGAAATATGAAAAAGCGAGAGAAAAAATAGCTCATTTTTTAAATGCTGAGTTTAATGAGATTGTTTTTACTCGAAACACCACAGAATCTTTAAATCTATTAGCTCACAGTTTAGGTTCTTTTCTTCAAGAAGGAGATGAAATTTTAGTGACACAAATGGAACATCATTCTAATTTTTTACCATGGCAAGTTTTAGCTCAAAAAAAAGGGCTTAAACTAAAAGTAGCTCCTGTAACTTCCTCAGCTCTTTTAGATTTAAACCTATTTGAACAGCTTTTAAATCCTAAAACAAAGATAGTTAGCTTAACTCATGTTTCTAATGTCACAGGAGTTTTAAATCCTCTAGATGAAATCTCTTCTTTAATTAGAAAAAAGACGTCCGCTTATTTTATTTTAGATGCCGCTCAATCTGTTTCGTGTCAGAATTTAAATGTGAAAAAAATAAATTGTGATTTTTTAGTTTTTTCTAGTCATAAGATTTTTGCTCCTTCAGGGATAGGAGTTTTATATGGAAAAAAAAAGCTTTTAGAAAAGCTTCCTCCTTATCAAGTTGGGGGAGGTATGATTACAGATGTCAGTGAAACAAAGTCCGAATGGGCAAAAATTCCTTATAAATTTGAAGCCGGAACCCCTTTTATAGAAGGAGTCATAGCTTTAGGAGAGGTTTTGTCATTTTTAAGAAAAGAGCTTGATTTTAAAGAGCTTTTAAAGTGGGAGCAAAATTTAGTTTTCCAAGCGGAAAACTTATTATCTCAAATTCCTGGTTTACGTTTTATTGGTTGTAAAAAGAATCGTACAAACATTTTATCCTTTGTTATTGAGGGAGTCCATTCTTCAGATTTAGCTTTTATTCTTGCAAAAGAAAAACTGGCTTTAAGAGCAGGACATCATTGCTGTATTCCTTTAATGAAAGCTCTTTGTTTAAATTCAGGAACTCTCCGAGCTTCTTTTTCCCTTTATAACCGTGAAGAAGAGATTTACAAGTTAAAAAGATCCCTGGACACAGCTCTTTCTATACTCCTTTAAAGGGATTTGAGTTTTTAATCTAGATTTCTGAGATATTGAATAGAAGAGAGAATCGTTTTAGTAAAATAATCTATTTCTTCTTTTGTGTTTTCTAGACCTAAACTGATACGAATACAGTTCAAAGACTCTTTTGTTGTTAAACCCATAGAAGTTAAAACAGTATTAGATTCTAATTTTCCCGAATGACATGCTGATCCTACACTGATAGAAATTCCTTTGAGGTCTAAGTTCATCATCAAACTTTCAGCTGCAGGGATGCCTTTGATTAATAAACAAGAGGTGTTACTTAGCCTTGGTGCTTCCTGTCCAATAACTTCTATGTTATCCAAAGAGGAAAGTAGTGTTTTTTCCATATGATTTCGTAAAAATCTTAGTCTTTTACTTTCTGTTATGATAAACTCTCCTTCTTTAGCAACTTCACCAAAAGCTGTAATTCCCACAAGGTTTTCTGTTCCAGCTCTTCGTTTTCTTTCCTGAGATCCTCCATGTATAAATTGATCTAAATGGATTCCCTTTTTACAATATAAAAGACCACATCCTTGGAGACTGTAAAATTTATGACCTGAAAAACTAGCTAAATCTATACCAAGCTTTTTTAAATCTATTTTTTCTTTTCCTAAGGCTTGAACCATATCACTATGAAATAAAGCTCCTTTTTCATGTGCTTTTTGAATCCATTTTTCAATAGGAAATAAAATCCCTGTTTCATTATTAGCTTTCATAATGGAAACCAAAAGAGTTTTATCACTGAGATGCTTTTCTAAAAAATCTTCATCTAAGAAACCTTTTCTAGAAACAGGAATGTAATGGACTGTTTTTCCTTGTTTTTTTAAAAAATCTCCGGTAGTTAAAACACTTGGATGTTCGACCGCAGAGAGAATCAGTTCCTGTCTATGGCTTTGAGTTTCTAAATTTTGAAATAAAGCTTTGATAGCATGATTGTTGGATTCACTGGCCCCGCTTGTAAAAATAATTTCTAAAGGGTGACAATTTAAAAAAGAACTTAGATTTTCCCGAGCTGACCATAAAAGAGCCTTAGATTGACTGGCGTTTTGATGAGTGGAACTCGGGTTTCCCCAAGATTTAAGAGCTTTTTTCACTCCTTCTAGGGCTGAAGATCTAGGCTTTGTTGTAGCATTATTATCAAGATAAATTCGTCTTTTAAGGGATAGATTCATAAAAGATAAATAATTTAAAGTCATTCATTTTAAAATCCGATGAGTAATTTGTGAATATAGTAGAAAAATATCCTTGGTTAAGTCAATTTAAAATTCCAAAAGAGAAAATTGAATTGTGGAATAAAAAACCTAAATCAAGTTTAACTTTTTATTGTTTGAAAAAACGTATCTTAGATAAAAAGAAATATTTTAATTGGGCTAAAGATTATTATCAAATTCCCTCTGTGAATGATATGTATTTTGAACACAGTTTAATGAAAAAAAAAGAGTGGAATGATATTAAAGACCTTTATGATTGGACAGAGGAAATTTTACCCATATCTATTTGGAAAGGAACTATTTTTGTTGGCTGTGTTGAATTAAGTGATAAAATTCCAAAAAAACTATTAGATTATGAAGTTCGGGTGGTTTTAGTCAGCCAAAAGAGTTTAGAAACCACTTGGAATTTTATTAGCACTTTATCTTCTATCATAGAAAAAACACATGCAAGTCATAATATTTATTTAGAAGAAAATCATCAGAAAGAAAAGGAATCTTCACAAGTTAAAGAAAACGTAGATATTCCAAGTAAAAAAGAAGAACCAAGTTCCTCACCTCTTAAGCTTTCAACGACTAACTATAAACAAGATGTAAAACAAAACACTTTTAATCCAGATATTCCAAGTAAAAAAGAAGAGCCAACTTCCTCGCCTCTTAAGCTTTCAACGACTAACTATAAACAAGATGTAAAGCAAAACATTTTTAATCCAGATATTCCAGTGAAAAAAGAAGAGCCAACTTCCTCGCCTCTTAAGCTTTCAACAACAGATGAATATAAGAAGAATCATGTTGTCTCCCAAACAAAATTTCCTGAAGAAATTACAAATGCAAGAAGAACAGACTCAGAATCGAATCAAACTTTTCCTAATCGTTCTCTCAATGATGAAGAGGGAGACTTTTTTATGAAAAAAGGTCATTCAGGTATAAAGTTAGAAGATGAAAAAAAAGAATTATCTAAAGAAACTACTAGTTTTTCTAAAATAGTAATCGATGAAGTGGATTATAATAAGTTATGGAATTATGCAAAAAAACATTACTGTTGTTCTTTGGTCTTTGATGTGAAAGAAGATAAAGCTTATCTTAAGTTTTTTATAGGTACACTTAATAAATTAAGTGATAAAGATAATTTTTGTATGGATTTAAAAGAGCATTCTTTATTTAAAATAGTGTATGAAAAAGAAAAAGCTTATAATGGTTTTGTTATAGATTCTAAGGCAAATAAAAAGTTTTTTGAGTCTTTAGGTTGGTCTGAATACCCTCAATATGTTACAGCTCTTCCGGTTAAAAATAGTTCTAATAAACTCGATCAAATTTTCTTCGGTATAAGTTTAAAGACTTTTTCTAAACAAGAAATACAGGATGTTCAAAGAGATATTTTAGAAATATTTTCTAAAAATAAAACTTTAAATCTGGCCTCTTAAAAAAAAATCTTTTTTTTCCTTTAAGCTTTGAGCTGTTTGTAAAAAGGTTTAAATTTTTACTTTAAAATAAGACTTGCTTTTCATGAAATTAAAAAGACATACTTTAAAAAATGAAATTAAAGTATTTAAAAATTAAAGGAGAGGCTTGTTTATCAGGTGACGTGGAAGTTTCGGGGTCTAAAAATGCTATTTTACCTATCCTCTTTTCTAGTTTATTAGTTAAAGGTCATCATTTCTTTACGAATGTTCCAAAGCTTAAGGATGTTGAAGATGCCTTAGAAATGTTAAAAGATTTAGGATTAAAAACAAAACAACTCCAAAATCAACTTTTTATTGATAACTCCTATTCTTTCGAAAAGAATCCTGCTTTTAAGAAGGCCTCTTCTTTTCGAGCGAGTATTTTATGTTTAGGACCTTTAATGGCTTTATCTTATAGACTGAAGCTTCCCCTACCAGGAGGCTGTCAGATAGGTTCTCGTCCTATTGATTTGCATTTAGAAGGTCTTAGGAAAATGGGAGTTTCTATTTCTATTCAAAAAAAAAAGATTTTAGCAATTCCTCCTGCTAAGGGTTTAAAAGCCTGTCATTTTAAGTTGCCTTTTCCTAGTGTGGGTGCAACAGAGAATTTAATCATGGCTTGTGTTTTAGCTAAAGGAACAAGTTATTTAGAAAACATAGCTTACGAACCCGAGATTTTAGATCTTATCACTTATTTAAAAAAAATGGGAGCTAAAATAGAGAGAAAAAAAAGAACTCTTAAAATTACAGGTGTGAAGAAATTAAAAGCTTTGAAAAAAAGCTACTCTATCATTCCCGATCGAATTGAAGCGGGAACTTGGTTACTTGCAGGTGCTTGTACGAGAGGACAGATTTGTATTAAAAAATGTAATCCCAAACACTTATCTTTTTTATTAAAAAAACTAAAATCTTTAGGGTTTAAAATTGAAAGTCAATCAGATCAAATTTTATTAAAAAAATCTAATAAAAACTATCCTGGAATCTCTATTAAAACAGGGGTGTATCCTTCTTTTCCTACAGATTTACAGGCTCAGTTTATGGCTTTAATGTTAACTTTAAAAGGAGAATCTTCTTTAAAAGAAACTATTTTTGAAAAACGTTTTCGTTATATTGAACAACTTAACAACTTAGGTGCAGGCATTCAATTTCAAGGGTCTTCTAAAGTTTATGTCAAAGGACCTGCCGTTTTAAAAGCTAAATCTATAACCGCTCATGATTTAAGAGCGGGAGCAGGATTAATTTTAGCGGCTTTGACCTCAAAAGGAATTACAAAACTTTATGGTTTACAACATCTTGAAAGAGGTTATGAGAATTTAGTTTTTAAATTAAGATATCTAGGAGCTGAAGTTAAAATACAATCTCCTTAAACTTAATATAAAAATCTTTATTTTTTCTAAAAAAAATAACTAAAAATAGAAATGTTCATAAGTAAGAAAACTCAATCCTAAAAACTGACTTTAAAAGTTGTCTTATAGAATCTTATCAGTAACATAAATTTTTTTAGTTTTTTATACTTAGCTTGATTTCTAAAGAAAATCTTGTTTGCTCTTACAGAGCTAGACATTTTAAAAGTTGAAAGCTTGAATTTCCCTTTAGTCTTTGCAAAAGATAAAAAGCTAAACTATTTTTTTGTTTTCAGAAATTCTTTTTAATTTGTAATTCAGATAAGTAACAGCTAGGGATTTTTCATAAAAATTGATGGTTTTTTTTTGAATCAAGTTTTTCCATGAATTCATAGCCCTTAAAGAATTGAATTTTTTAAAATATCACAGATTTTAAGAATTTTTTTCTTAAATAAAACTATTTTATATTGTATGTTAAACTATAAAAAAAGGAGTTTAATGTGTTTTTTAAACAAAAAATATTTAAGATTAGTGCTATATTACTACTTTTAATAAGCTTTCATGGGAATGCTGATTTTACTCTTAGAAATAAATTTGGAGCAACAGAACTGCACATAAGAGCTTTTTATTGTCCTATAGATTATAGAAATATGGATTATTTTAGAGAATTCTATCAGTATGAAAATAAGTAAATCATGTAGATATAAATGGAAGAACAGCTCTACATTATGCAACTGCTTTGTCTTGTGACAAAGCTATAAGCTTTTTATTAGAACTAGGAGCAGATTCAAAGGCAAAAGACAAAAATGGTAAAACAGCCCAGGATATAGAGGGAATAGGTCTTGAATATCTTATTTTAAATTAAGATAAACTTATTTCCTTAAGGACAACTCTTTTTTTTTCTTTATATATTTTCTGAGCTGTACTTCTTTTAATATTTTTCATCTTTCAAAGTAGGTAGCTTTATTTTTCCAGTGAATTTTCTCAAAACATTTCAAGTTTTTTTTCTTAATATCTGACTCCTTGTTACATAATGTAGAAATTGAATCTACATCCACCAACTTTAAAAGTTGTTTTATAATTTTTTTTATTCACTTTGTTGAGAGAAATTCTTGACATGTTTTTAACACTATGCAATAAATTTTCTGTCAAAAGTAGTTTAAAATAAAGCTAATTTTTTTATTTTAATTAAATCTTGAAAAAAGAAAGTCTCTTAGGTAAGACTTGAAAAAGTAGGGGTATATAAGGGGTAGCTCTAAGAATGCAAATGAACCCTACAATTATATTAAAGAGGGAAGTCTCTGTCAGCGGTGTGTAAGCCGTCCTCTTGAGTCGGAAACCTAAAGCTGTTACCGCTTTCGCTCACCTGGTCTTTCGGGTTCATTTTGTCTTAGTTTTAGCTATCCCCTATCTCTTACTCAAGTTTTTTTCTTAATAAATATTATCAGAGATATGTTGATAAATAGCAGTGATAGATACTTTTAAGGCATTTACTAAAGGGATACTTATAATCATTCCAATAATTCCCATAAATTGAGCTCCCGCAATAATGATAATTATAACAGTTAAAGGATGAAGGTTGACAATGCGAGCTAAAAGAATCGGAACTAAAACCATGGAATCAATGACTTGTGTAAAAAAGAAAAGCCCCATGACAATGAGGATTTGAGATATTTCATAGTCATTAACTAAAGCAACTAATAAAACAGGTAGACTTCCAATAATTGGTCCAAGATAAGGAATTAAATTCGTAAAACTTGCAAAAATTCCTAATAAAATAGCAAAAGGAAAATTTAATATCAAAAGACCGACTCCTATAATGGTACCTACAATGCAGGCTTCTAAAATTCGTCCTCTAACAAAAACTCCTATTTGTTTGTTGATTTTATGGTGTAATGTTAGAAACATTTCAAAAACTTGATTGGGAACTAAAGGATAAAAGTTACGAATTAAGCCTAAACGACTTTTTGTAATATAAAAAGCAAAAAAAGGAGCCAATAAAAGAATAGTAAAAGATTGTGTAAGAGTCGAAGGTAGCTCTTGTAGAAAAGTCTCTCCAAAGGAAGATAAAAACTCTATGAGCTTAGTAGATAAATTCAGATTCTTTAAAAAAAAGAAATTGTTTTCTAAATGATTTTGCCAATTGTTAAGTAATATTGAAAATTGTTCTATGTAATTAGGAAATTCAGTTTGCAGTTTATTAAACTGTTCGGATAAAAGAGGTAAAGACCTATAAAGCAGAAAGCTGAGTCCTCCTAAAAAAGAGATAAAAACAAGAGGAGTTGCATAGTTTCTAGGTATCCAGCGAGATAAAAAATTAACCGGAGGATTGAGAATAAAACTTAAAACAAAAGCAAGAAGCAATGTAATAAAAAGCCCCTTAATGATAAAAAGACTTGCTATTAAAGAAGTAAAAATAATTGAAAAAAAAGCTAAACGAAAAAAAATCAATCGTTTGATTCGTTTTTGTATTTGAATAGAAGAAGTCATTTATTGGAATCTATTTGTAAAATGTGATGTTCTGCTTTTTTTAACCTATGACTTAAAATCTCACAAATTTGACTTAAAATTTTAACCCCTATTTTAGGGTGATTGTCTAAAATCAAGGAGAAATCGGATTGAAAAAAAGCTAACAATTTAGAGTTTCCTGCAGATTGAGCAAACATATTTTTATAAGCTTCTTTATCAACTAAAGCAAGTTCCCCAAAAAATTGACCGGTCTTTAAAGTTGATATAAGAGTTGTATTTTCTGAATTAGGATTCCCTTTTAATATACTGACTTCTCCTTTCAGTATAATATACATTCCTGTTCCAACAGAAGATTTAAAAACTGTTTCTCCATCTACATAAATTCTACTGTGTAAAAGACTTTTTACAAAGGAAAGCTCTTTTCGTGTGAGTTTAGAAAAGAGAGGACATTTTTTGATTATTTTAATTTCACTATCTATTTCTTTTTTAAAAAAATTTTCAAAAAAAACTTCTAACATGAGATCCTTATTGAATTCAATAAAAACATATCAATTTATCTTTTATATTTAATTCATTGTTAGATGATGTCAAATGATTTTATTAGAGAAAAGTTTAAATTCAAAGCGGTTTTAAAGAATAAATTGATATAGCTTCTTTTTACTTCTAAAAAAATATAAAATCTCTCTTTTGATAAGGAAGAAAAGGGGTTAAAACAATTCAAAAAATTCTTCTTTTTGAATCCAAACTTTCTTTTTGTTGCTGGTTTCAACATAGAGCCAGTTTGAGTTTTTTTCTAATAAAATCAACTCTTCCCCTAAACCTACCTTATCTTTTGGTTTTAAGGATAAAAAAGGAAGAGTTCTTATGTCTTTTTCTTCAAGAAAACTGATTCTTTTTTTAAAAAAAAAAGAACTGCTTAATAAACACATAAAAACAAATAAAAAACTTCCATACTTTTTAAAAGAAGATATTTTTTTAGATTTTAAATCTATCAAAGCATAAATAAAAATAATAAGACTTATTACAAAAAGAGCAAATAAAAGGAAAAGAGGAGGTAAAAAGACAGTTTCTTCAGATTTTATAAGGGTAAAATAAGAAGGGATAAAAAGATTTTGATAGATATTTTTTTTTAATAAAAGAAGAGCAATATCTCGCTTTTCTTTTTGTAACAATTCTATCGCTTTATTATGAATGATAAGAGGAGTATTGCTTTTAAAAAAATTATTTAAATCCCTTATTTTATTTAAAGAAAAAGATTTAAGTTTTTCTTCATTTTTGAAAGAGCTTTGATTTAATTTAAAATCTTTGTTTAAAGAGACATTTGGAATTTTTGTTTTCTCTGAATAAGAAAACAAAATGATTAACAAAGATAAAATTTTTAAAAACATATAGCTCATAAAAAAGTTGATTTTACTTTTTGTCAATAGAAATGGATTGAATTCAATATTAAAATATGCTTCCTTTATAAAATGAAAGAGAAATGTAAGGTTGCTGTCATTATGGGAAGCCCTTCTGATATGAAAGTCATGAAGGATGCTGTTCATTTATTGAAAGACTGGAAAATAGCCTCAGAGTTAAAAGTTGTATCTGCTCATCGATCTCCTGAATTTATGCAGGAGTACTCTCTCAAAGCAAAACAAAGAGGTCTTCAGGTTATTATAGCCGGAGCGGGAGGAGCTGCTCATTTACCAGGCATGGTGGCAAGTTTAACATCTTTACCTGTTATCGGAGTTCCTATTTCTTTAAAAAAACTTAAAGGTTTAGATTCCTTATTATCTATTGTTCAGATGCCTAAAGGAGTTCCTGTTTCTACTGTTGCTATAGATAATAGCTATAATGCAGCTCTTCTAGCAATTAGAATATTAGCTCTTCAAAATAAAACTTTAGAAAAAAAATTAGATATCTTTCAAAAAAAACAAAAGATAAAATCTTTAAAATCAAGTACAGATTTAAAAAAACTTCTCTAAAAACATCCGGAATTCTTTTTTATAAAAAAGAACTGTTTTATGCTTTGCTTCAATTTTTGTAATATTTATTTATTTATGAAAAAATAAGAATTTGTTTAAAACAGAAAATTTAATAGCTAATTTTTAAATGAAGGTTTTTCGATGACTCCTTTAATGACACAGTATTATGAGATTAAAAATCAGCACAAAGATAAAATTCTCTTTTTTAGGATGGGAGATTTTTTTGAAATGTTTAATGAAGATGCCATTAAAGCAGCTCCTATTTTAAATATAGCTTTAACTTACAGAAATAAAAAATCTGGTGTAAAAACAAAAATGTGTGGAGTGCCTCATCATAGTATTTCAAGTCCTATTTCTAAGCTTTTAGCCGAGGGTTTGCATGTTGCTATTTGTGATCAAATAGAAGGTTTAAGTGATAGTTCAGGACTTGTAAAAAGAGCTGTGACGAGAATTTTAAGTCCTGGTATGGTGTATGATTTGGACAGCTTAGATAGTTTAAGTCCTAATTATCTTACGGCCTTTGATCAAAACTCTATTAGTTTTTTAGATATTTCAACGGGTTCTTCTTTTTATTATTTATTTTCTGATAAAAATGATTTTTTTAAGCTTTTAAATCAATTTCAACCTAAAGAAATTGTACTGACTCAAGTTCAAAGGAATAAAATGTTTTTTTCTTCTCATTTTAATTTAAGTCTTTTTGATAAACCCCTTCCTCAATCGGCTTCTTTCTTAGATAAGTACCACAAACATCCTAAAAGCACAAAAAGGCTTTTGTATTATGTTTACTCTATGCAGGGAGAGAACAGTTTAAAAAATATTGGTCTGTTTGAAAAAAGAAGCTTAAATCAGGAAATGTATTATTCAAGTCAACTTTATTCTCATCTAGAAATTTTTAAAAATTATGAAGGATCGACGAAAGATACTTTGTTTACATCTATGAATCGAACAAAGACTCCTCATGGAGCTCGTCTTTTAAAAAAAAGACTTCAAAGTCCTCTCATTGATAAACAAGAGATAGAAAAAAGATGGGATGTTTTAGATTGGTGGTTATCTCATTTGAAACTTTTAGAAGACGTACGTCGTCTTTTATCTTTTCAAGGAGATGGAGAAAGAAAAATAGGCAAGTTGGTTCAACCTCAAGTCAAAGGAAAAGATCTTTTGGCTGTCAGTGATTTTTTAGAAGCTTCTTTAAAAGTAGAAAAGCTTTTAAAAAAAGAATCTTATCCTTGGTGTTCTGCGGAAAGTTTTTTAAAAAACTCCCAGCAGTTGGTCGATAAAATTAAACATGTGATATCTTTATCCTGTCCTTCTGATTTAAAACAAGGAGGCACGATTAATTTTGGAGTGAATCCTCAATTAGATGAATGGATGAAGATTTCTAAAAATTCCCAGGCTCTGATTTTAGAAATGGAACAGAAAGAACAAAAAAAGTTAAAAATACCTTCTTTAAAAATCCGATACAATTCTATCTCTGGATATTATATAGAAATCCGTAAAGCTTATAGTTCTAAAGTTCCCTCTTATTACAAAAGAAAGCAAACTTTAGTTCAAGCCGAGCGATATATGACAGAGGAGCTTTATGAATTAGAGCAAAAAATTTTATCTGCAAAATCAAAACAGATTGAATGTGAGATTCAAATTTTTAATGACCTCAAAACTGAAATTTTAGAAGATCTCTCTTCTTTACTTTCTTTATGTGAAGCTTGTAGTGAGGTTGATGTTTCTAGTTCCCTTGCTTATTTAAGTCTTGAAAATAAATATGTCAGACCTCAATTAGGAAAAGATTTTAAATTAAAAGCCTCTCGCCATCCTGTTTTAGAACAAAAAGTTCCTCATGAATTTGTTTCTAATACCATTGAATTACCTTCTCATCAAACGGTCATTTTAACAGGACCTAACATGGCAGGAAAAAGTACTCTTATGAGACAATTTGCTTTAACTGTACTGATGGCTCAAACTGGTTGTTTTGTGCCTGCCGATCAAGCAGAGCTTCCTATCTTTCATAAAATGTTCACTCGCATGGGAGCGAGTGACTTTTTATCTAAAGGTCTCTCTACTTTTATGGTTGAGATGAAAGAAACCGCGGAAATTTTAGAACAATCTGATTCTAAAAGTTTCATTTTGTTAGATGAATTAGGAAGGGGAACTGCGACTTTTGATGGAATGAGTTTAGCTCAAGCTATCCTAGAATTTTTAACGATAGAAAAAAAAGCTTTATTATTTTCAGCAACTCATTATCAAGAACTCACTCGGCTTGCTGAAAAAAATTCATCTATTCGTAACTTTTCTATGAAAATTAAAGAACTCGATGGAAAAATCCATTTTTCTTATTTATTAAAACTAGGACCAGCAAGTAAATCTTATGGTATTCCTGTGGCTCGTTTAGCAGGTCTTCCTTTTTCAGTCTTAAAAAGAGCTGAAGAATTACTCTCTCAACATGACAGTTTGTTAAAAAAAAAAGAAAAGAATTTTTTAAATACAAAAGATCAAGACTTGTTTCATGACAAAAAAGAACAAGAATCTCAATTTAAGTTAGACAGTTTTGAAAAAAAAGTTTTAAACTATCCTTTAATGACTCAAAGCCCTATAGATGCATTGAATCAAATACAAAAATGGCAGGAGGAATTAAAGCTTAGAAAAGAGAGAGTAGAGGCTGAAAAGACTTTATAAAACCAAGCTTTTTGAGAATTCTCAGAAAAATTTTTTAAGAACTTTACTCAATTAAAGTCTAGGTTTTTTTTTAAAAAATAAAAAAAAAACTTGATTATTTTAGTCTTTTTACTTAATAATAAAATTCATATTTAAAAAATTTAGATATATTAATCCAAGGAGGGAATATATGCAGAGTCTAAGTCAAGAACATAAAGCTTTTTTAAGAGATTATTTTCAAAAAAAGAACCTGTCTCGTTCAGAAATAGAGGTTGTCATTTTAGTCTTACAGGGATTGATAAATAAAGAAGTCGCTAATCGACTCTGTGTTGCAGAAAAAACAATTAAATTTCATCTTGGAAACTCTTATAAAAAACTTAATATCTCTAGAAGAAATCAATTGATATGGACGATTCCTCTGGCTGAATTTGTAAGCATTGCTAATAAGTCAAATAAGCATTCAAAATCAAATCTAAATGAATCGTCTGAATTTTCAGAAGATCTCATACCTTCTGGTATTTCAACGGTAGAAGAAATGGCAAATAACACTGAACTAGAGCCGTAATTTAATGAACTCAAAAGTCTTTGAGATATGTGTTTAAAAAAAAAATTCAAGGTTGTTTTATAGTTTTTTTCATAATTTCTTGTGATTTTCAATCTCAAAAAGCTCTTCATTTAAAATCTAAAAATTTAAAAGTATCTTTTATAGAACCTAAACACAGCTCTAGTAAACAAAAAAGTTTTAAGCAATCTCATATAATCTATTTAGGAAGCCCCCTTTGTTCTAAAGAAAACAAATGTATTAAAATTTGTAATAGATTATTTTTTACCTCTTCGAGTCGAAAAGAGTGTCAGAAATTAAAATCTCAACAAATTTATCAAATTGAAAAACTTTATCAGCTGATTTTAACAAAAGATATTGCAGAGTTAAGAAAAATAAATCCCTTTGATTTAAAGATTTTTTTTAAATTAAGTAGCAAGTTATTTTTTGATTTTTTAAGTCAATTATCTCCTAGTTCTATTAAAGTTTTTTTAGTTTGGACTCTTGAAAATTGGAAAATTGCAACAGTTTTTAAAGAAGAAGATGTAAAATTGGTTTATATGCAATTATTTTTAAATAAATTAAGTCATTTTCCGATAAATTCTTTGAAAGAAGAAATGAGTGAAAATAGGAATTTTATAGAATTGGCTTGGTTAAAACAAAATGATGTAGCTCTTATATGGTTAAATAATTATTTAAGTCAAATTTATTGCAAGGAAAAAAAAGGAGAGAAATTGAGACAGTGCATTTTAAAAGGATACTGTGAAATCAATAAGAAAAGTGAGAGAGAAATTTTAAAGGAGATCGTTAAATTTGAAATTTTAGCAGAGCTGTTAAAAAGGGAACCGAGCTATACAGGTTCATTTAAGGAATTTTGTTTAGGATGAGTTATGAAATTTTTTAAAATAATTTTAATGAGTTTATTTCTTTTTTCATGTGGAAATAAAGAAGGAAGAGAGAGGAGAGAGAGGGACTATAGAAACACTTATCAAGAAAGAGATGTTGTGAGGGACTCTGACCGTTTAGATACTCTTAACCGTCTTAGAAATAATACTTCTAAAACTGTAGTAAGGTCTTTTATAAAAGACCGTTATTCAGGATATGGTATTAATTATAGGGGACAGGAGTGTGGAGATTTAAAATCTTGTGTTAGAATATGTCAGGAGAATTTTTCTGTCAGTTTTTATAAGAGATGTTACAGAGCTCCTGTGGATTTTATAGAAAGTTTAGAAAAAGATCTTATAAAACTTGTGAATATATCTGATTTAAATTCAGCGGATATTTCTCCGGGTTTTATAAAGGCTCTTTTAGAATTTGATGAGGAACTTTTATATGACTTAGTTGCAAGAAGGATGAGTGAAGGAGATGTAAAGTTTTTTTTAGCTTGGATCGCTGTGAATGAAGATGTTTCACAAGTTTTTTTAGATGAAAAAAAAGCTTCTCTTAAGATTTTAGAAGAAGCTTTTGAGATTTTAGGTGACTATAATACAAATTCAAGAAATCAAATACAAACCGGTTTCAACACTGATTTAGTAGGAATCGATGATACTTTCTTGTCCCTCACTGCAAGTTATAATAATGAATATGGGTTTATATTAGCTTATGAGCTTTTAGATGATTTTTGTTCTGGAAACGACTGTAAGTTAGAGATTTTTTGTGCCAGAGAAGATAGGACTTCTTTTTCAAGATCAAGGTCTAGAGTTTTTGGATACAGTCGAAGAAGATCTGATAACAGTTCTTGTAGAACTTCTACAGATTCAAGGCAACGAAGTTCAGGGGGGCTTTGTTATACTCATGGAGCCGACGTTTGGTCTTTTTTAGATGATCTTATTGAAGAAGATGAAATAAGAGATAACTTTTTTGAGGACAATCCTATAACTGTTGACAGATGTAATAAGTTTTGTGGAGGAGCGAGATCTGAAACCTCAAAATGTAGAAAACAAAGATAAAAGGAGAAAGTATGAAAAAACTCATTTTAATAAGCAATCTATTTTTATTATCCTCTTGTATTTTAGGAGGAGATGGTTTTTCTCATCAAGATTCTTTAATTTTAGCTCCCTCTAAAGAAGGCAGTCGTCCAAGAGATAGAAGAAGATTTAGCTCAGATATCAGAGGGATTTGCAGAGATAATGCAGACTGTGAAGATATCTGTGAAGATATCTATGATGATGATTTAAGTTTAAGTCAAAGGGATGAAGCTGAGGGACGAGTTGAAAAGTGTTCTGATTTATCTTATAGAGAAGTTTATGATTTTCAAGACATTGAAGATGCTTTTTATGATCCTGCTTACAGTTCTTTTAAAAATCTGGAATCAAAAAACTTTAAAAATTTTCTAGATGTCTCTTTAGAACCATGGATAACATTTACTGAAGATGTAACAATTTCAGAAGCTAAAACAACTCTTCGGTGGATTGCTTCTGAAAAAGGAATCGCTGATGCGATTGAATCAGCTTATGAAAATGATGAAGACTTTGATCTTTATGAAGGAGTTTTTAATCTTCTTCTTGAAATAACTAGAGATAATTATTCCATTTTAAAAGAAAGATGTGATGATCTTAAATGTGGCGGGCTATCAGGGGAAGAAAAAAGAAACTGTGTTTCTGAGAAGAGGACCTATTATTGTGGTGATGAAGACAGTATGATGTGTTATTCTGCTTGTAGAGCTGTTAACCAAGATCCCATAGCAGGAAATCAAGCTTTTTCTGAGATTGCTGAAAATAACAGTTCAGCAGAAAGTTTTATTGAAGAATTTATAGATTTTTCTTGCGAGGATTCTTGTCTACCCCCCTCCAATAATTAATGAGATTGCTGAAAATGATAAGCCACCTCTCCCAGAAGAATGTGAAGATCAAGATCCCCCTCCAGAATGTGATCAGTATTTAAAATAATTTAAAGGGTTTACATTTTTTTTGTTAAAAAAAAGCTCAAAATGTAGATGAACTCCTGTTGCTTTGCCAGTTTGTCCTACTGTTCCTATCTGCTGTCCTTTTTGAAGCTTTTGACCTAATTTCACTTGAAAGCTATTGAGATGAGCATAGAGGCTTGTCCAATGAGGACTGTGTTCTATAAGAATAACTTTTCCGTATCCTGTAAACTGACTTCCTACATAAACTACTATACCCCTTTCCACACTTAAAACAGGAGTTCCTAAGGGAGCTTTTAAATCAATACCGAGGTGAAGTTTTTTATGGAAAGCTTTGTATTTTTGTGTGAGATGATATTTTTTTAAAGGAAACTGAAAGTTTAATTTTTTTGTTTTTTGAATCAAATGACAGGAACTTAAAAAGAAAAGAACTGTAAAGCTATAAAAAAATTTAAATTCTAGATCTTTACAAATCATCAGTAGGAAGAGGAAAGCCTTGACACAGCTCTTTAACTTCTTGATGAGTTTTTGATAAAATTTCTTCATTACTTGGATTGTAAATAACTTTTGATATCCAAAGTCCAATCTGTTCCATCTCTGTTTCTTTCATCCCTCTTGTTGTTAAAGCCGCTGTACCTATACGAATTCCACTTGTCACAAAAGGAGAACGTTTTTCACCGGGAACAGTGTTTTTATTTACAGTGATTCCTGCTTTTTCTAAACTCTCTTCAATTTGCTTTCCTGTCACTCCTAATTGAGAAAAATCTAAAAGTAAAAGATGATTGTCTGAACCTCCTGTTCTCATTTTTATTCCTTGTTTTTGGAAAACTTTTTCTAAAACTTTCGTATTTTTTATAATTTGCTGGGCATAAATTTTGAAAGAAGGATCTAAAGCTTCTTTGAAAGCAACAGCTTTTGCTGCGATCACATGTTGTAAGGGACCTCCTTGAATTCCAGGAAAGATTTTGGATTTTATTTTTTTTTCTTTAAGAGAATCTTGACATAAAATAAAACCCCCTCTTGGTCCTCTTAAAGTTTTATGTGTTGTAGATGTAACATAGTCTGCATAAGGCACCGGAGAGGGATGAACTCCTCCTGCAACCAAACCTGCAATATGAGCCATATCCACTAAAAGTAAACAGTTATAACGGTCTGCAATCTGTCTAAAAGCTTTAAAGTCAATAATACGAGGATAAGCACTGTAACCAGCAATCATTAGCTTTGGTCTTTCTTTTTTAACTTGATCTTCAATCTGATTAAAATCTAAAAGTTCGGTTTCTAAATTTAAGGTGTAAAAAACAGATTGAAATAACAAACCAGAAAAATTAACCGGAGAACCATGTGTTAAATGCCCTCCGTGAAATAAATCTAAGCCCATGATTTTATCTCCGGGTTTTAATTCTGATAAAAAAACAGCCATATTTGCTTGAGATCCAGAGTGAGCTTGAACATTAGCATGATTTACTTGAAACAGCTGTTTGAGTCTTTCAATCGCTAAAATTTCACATTCATCTACATACTTGCAACCTCCATAGTACCTTTTTCCCGGATAACCTTCTGCATATTTGTTCGTCAGTAAAGAGCCTTGAACTCTACATACCGCAGGAGAGGCATAGTTTTCAGAAGCAATTAACTCTAAACCTTCTTTCTGCCTTTTTCTTTCCTGTTGAATCCAATAAAAAATATCAGGGTCAATTTGTTTTAAATCCTTTGATTTTCTTTTATGTTTCTGAAAAAACATAACTTTTCCTCCTTGATATAACCATTTGAAACTACCTTTTTTAGGCTCATAAAACAAGTTTTTTCAAAAATATTAATTCTTGACTTTATCTTATAGTTTGACTCAAGTTATATGAAGTGCGAGAAAAAAAACTTAAAACTTTAAAAGAATTTGACTTCAAAGATAAAAACGTATTTATGAGAGTGGATTTTAATGTCCCTCTTCAAGGTCAAGTCATTCAAGATCCTTATAGAATTGAAAAAAGCTTTGCAAGCATTGAATTTATTTTAAAACAAGGAGGACGGCTTTTATTAGCCTCTCATTTAGGTCGTCCTAAAGGAAGAGATTTAAGTTTATCTTTGAGAACTGTGGCTCAATATTTAAGTGAAAAAAAAAACTTGGAAGTTTTATTTATCGAAGAACCAGATAGCCTTCTTCCTAAAAAACTGCTAAAAGGTTTAAAGTCTCCTCAAGTTATACTTCTAGAAAATTTAAGATTTCATAGAGGAGAAGAGAATTTAGATAAGAATCTAGCTAAAAAATTAGCGAATTATACCGATATTTATATTAACGAAGCTTTTTCTATCTCTCACAGAAATCACACCAGCCTTTCTCTTTTACCAGAACTTGTTAAAGAAAAAGGAGTAGGTTTTCAATTTGAAAAAGAAATTCAAATGTTATCTCCTCTTGTCAATCAAGACTTAGAAAAACCTTTGTGTGTGATTTTAGGAGGAAGTAAACTGAAAGATAAAATCCCTCTCATGGAAGCTTTAATAAATCAAGCTGACATTTTTTTAATTGGAGGATTAATGGCTTATACTTTCTTAAAAGCAAAAAACTGCTTTGTTGGAAAAACTTTAGTGGAAACAAGTTCTTTAAACTTGGCTAAAAATTTTATCGATCGTTTAGAACTCAGGAATAAAGATTATTTTCTTCCTGTCGATTTTAAAGGACAATGGAAGGATCAAATAAAAAATTGGAATTTAGAGAATTTTCCTGAAACAGCAACAGCCTATGACATTGGTTCAAAAAGCATTCAAATGTTTCAAAATCAAATTCGAAAAGCAAAATCTATTTTTTGGAATGGTCCGATGGGTTTTTTTGAAAATGAAATTTATTCTTTAGGAACTTCATCTCTCGCTCAATTTGTAGCAAATCATAAAACAGCCTACCGCATTGTAGGAGGGGGACATTCAGCTTTAGCTGTGAGACAGTACGAAGGAGAGATAGATCATATCTCTACAGGAGGAGGAGCCAGTTTATCTTACCTACAAGAAAAGGAATTCATAGGACTTAAAAAACTTTATACTTTACAAAATTAATTCTCTTTACATAAGAGCCTTTAAAAGGTAAAAAAGTTTCATAACATTAAAGTATTTTTTAATGAGATTTTACTTTCTTTTTTTCTTATTAATACTACTGAGTTTAAGTTCTTGTTTGAGTGGTTCTAAAAAAATTCAACGTAATCTTATTTTTTTTCATCCCGATGGAATGTCTCTTTCCCACTGGGATTTAGCTCGTATTATCACAGTCGGCCCAGATGGGTTAAGTTCTTGGGATAAAATGCCTCATATCGCTGTTTATAAACCTCATTTAAAGGAGAATTTAGTTGCAAGTTCTCAAGCAGGAGCTACTGTGCATGCCTACGGAGAAAAAGTAAATTACCATAGTTTTGGAACTAAAAATAAAAAAGCTTTTAAAAAAGCCTCGCTTTTAAAAGAAGCTCAGCAAAAAGGGTTTAAAACAGGTTTGTTGCAATCTGGTTTTTTAATGGAACCGGGAACGGCTGTTTTTGCTTCTCATAGTTTAAGTCGAAAAAACTTTTCACACATCACAAAACAATTAATTTATTCAAATGTCAGTATTTTGTTAGGGGGAGGAGAAAAATATCTTCTTCCAGAAGGGGTAAAAGGTCATTTTGGTCTAGGAGTAAGAAAAGATGGAAAAAACTTGATTGAAGAAGCTAAAAAAGAAAATTACCTTGTTATTTATACTCTAGAAGAATTAAAAAACATTCCTCAATCTGCAAAAAAAGTCTTAGGGATTTTTGCTTATGACAACACTTACAATGATGAAACAGAGGAGGTTTTGTTAAAAAAGGGCTTACCCGCTTATCATAAAACAGCTCCCAGCATTGCTCAGATGTCTAAATATGCTTTAAAGTTTTTAACCCGCTTTGGAGAGAATTTTTTTTTAGTTGTCGAAGAAGAGGGAACAGATAATTTTTCAAATAAAAACAATGCAGAAGCTTTATTTGAAGCTATGAAAAGAAGTTTAAAAGCCATTGAGCTCTTTAGAAATTTTATAAAAAAAAACAAAAACACTTTGTTTCTTGTCGCCTCAGACAGTAATGCTTCTAGCCCAGCTTTAATCGATCGCTTTAGCTCTAAGACCTTATTTAAAAGTACAACTTTACTGCCAAAAAAAACAAAGAATGGAAGTCCTTTAGATAGAAAAAGTAATGGTCTACCTTTTTTATCACAGCCGGATAAAGAGAACCTCAAACTGCCTTTTGCCATTGCATGGCCAACAAAAATGGACACAGGAACAGGACTTGTTATAAAATCAGAAGGATGGAAGGCCCATAAAATTCAAGGAACTTTAGATAACACAAAAGTCTATGACATTATAAGGCAGAGTTTATTTGAGTAGTTTATAAAACAGCTTGCATGGAATCTTAAAAGTCTTCATTTTGTGTTTTTTTAAAACTACAAGAGATTTGGAAAAGAATGCAAAAAATTTTTTAAATATGCTAAAAAAACAGATATTGGTTTTATTACTAAATTTACAAGGCTTTCTAAATTAGCAATTAAAAAATAATTCTTAAAAAACGAGTATTCTAATTTAGAAAGATACTACATTTTTTAGAAAATTTAAACAGCTTTAAAAAATTAGATTAAACTTTAAAGTCTAAAAAGCTTAAAAAAAAGAGGACTAACTTTGAGTTAGCTACTAGATTTTTTTTACTTTATTTTTAGATTTATTCACATGTCCCATCAGCTTTAAATGTATCTTTTTTAATAGACATCGTCAAATCAGTTTCAAAAATTGGACCATTACTTATTAAACCATCATTAACAAAGGCTATACAAACTTTCTGTTCTTTTATTTACCTGTCTAACTTAGCATCAAAACAAATTGTGCAAGCTTTTGATTTTATCTCTAACTTACCCTTTATAGTAAAACAAGCTAAAGGTTTTGTTTATATTGTTGATTGAACTTTATCATGGCTGAAGCTTTTGCATCATTTTTGTATTTGTTAAAGCTGGAATGGTAACGTTTGCTAAAAGCCCAATAATCAAACGCTTTAGTAAGAGAAAAACCTTTATTTAAGTTTTGAAACTTTGTATTATAATAATTTTATTATTACAAATAAAAATTTAGGAATAAAAACTAGTTTTAGAATTTGAGGTTTTTGAGTTTATATTCTTCTCTTGGATTTATATAGAGAAATACATTTGTTTAGACATGATAATTTCTTCATCTGATTTTAGGAAAAGATTTAAAGGAAAGGGATAAAATAAGATTTGCTCTTTTAGCTTCCGAAGTGTCTTTTTCTATTTTTTTAAATCATAGCTTTCAAGTTCTTTTTTTAAAAAGATGAGAGGAAGGTATTCCTTAGTTTTTATCATTTATAAAATAACTCACCAAGTCAGATTGAACGACCGGATACCGAACAAAAATAAGAGTGAATCTTACAAAAAAAGCCTTGAAACTCTTTACTTAATAAAATACTAAAAAGCTCTTTTTATATAGATTTTTTTAATTGTTTGTAGTATTATAGTTTTTAAATTAAGGAGATTTTATGTCAGTTTCACCACAAGCTAAAGAAATTTGGGATCTTATCAGGGAGAATCAAAAAGGTTTAAAAGAAATCCGTGAAATTCAAAAACAAACAAGTAAGCAAATGAAAGAAACGGGTGAGAAAATAAAAGAGACGAGATCTCTTTTTGAGACCCAATGGGGTAAATTTATGGAAAGTCTTGTTGAAGGAGATCTTATAAACATTCTTAATGAACAAGGTATTAAAGTTATAAACACCTACCCCAATATCAAACACAGAAGTGAAAAGGATCAATATGAGTATGACATTGTGGCAAGTAATGGTAAGGAAATGGTTGTAGTGGAAGTAAAAACGACTTTAAGGGTTAAGCATGTGAAGTATTTTTTAGAAGATTTAAAAAAGTTTCCTGTTCGTATTCCTATTTTTAAAGAGAAGAGGATTTATGGGGCGATAGCTTACTTAAAATCGGAAGAGAAAGCCAGTGTCTATGCTGAAAGGAAGGGTTTATTTGTGATTAGAGCGACGGGTAGCAGTGCGAGTCTAGTCAACAAGAAGGGTTTTAAACCAAAAGTTTTTTCTTAAAATTTATTATTTATAATAATAACTCACCAAGTTAGATTGAACAACCGGATACCGAACAAAAGTAAGAGTGAATCTTACAAGCTTTTGCATTGGTTCTGTATTTGTTGTAAGCTGAAATCTCCCCCGCTACTAAAACCTAAATAATAGCAAACGCTCTATTAAGAGAATAAACTTTATTTAATTTTTGAAACTTTGTATGACATATAATTTTATTATTACAAATAAAAGTTTAATAATAACGTCTAATTTTAGAAATTGAGACAATTTGATTTTATATTCTCATCTTGGATTTATGTAGAGAAATACATTTTTCTAAAGATTAAAAAGAATTTAGAGAGTTATGAAAGTATTAAAGAGATTTATTATTTAGGTTGAGGATGTAGTTGAGATTATGAGAGTTTAGGAATTAACACTAAATTCAGTTTTTTTACATTTTATTCAATTGGAAGAAAAGAAATGTTCTCTTAAAAAAATTATAAGAATAATACTAAAAAAGAGCTTTTATTTTTTTTAAATTTTTTTAGGATTCTTGAAAAAAATAACAAGCTTAATTTATTAAAAAGATTATTCCAAAAACAAAAAAACCTCTTTCAGTTATGATAAATTCTTTAAGAAACTTTTACTCATATCCTAAACTAAGTAAAAAATTACTTCAGCTCATCTTTTCTAAAAAAGAACTTTAAAGCTGTGATTTAAAAAAACTAGAAATACAAAAAGATATTTTTGAAGATAGAAGAGTGAATCTTATTTTATCCCTTTCCTTTAAAGGTTTTCTTAAAATCAGCTAAAGAGTTTTTATACTTTTAGAACATAAAAGTTCTTATGATAAGAAATTTTATAACCAACTCTTAGAGTATCATTTTTTACTTAAGGCTTTTTTTAGGAATTATATATTTGACTGTAGGAGGTGAATAAGTGACAGGTGGAAATAATTAAGATACTCTTTATTATATATGCTAGAGATGTTGTGATTCTTTGAATTATAGGAACTTCAAATTACGGTCGAATGTGTACCTAGAATTCTAATCAAATAATAACAAAATATATCTTTTAGGTTAAAGTTATTGTAAAGGGGTTTGAACAATCTCAAATAGAGGTCATGACCTTGTAGCTATTGCAAGTGAATTTATAGGATTGAATCATGAAAAGGGGTTTAACTTTAATGCAGCTCCTTAAGTTGTCTTACCATTTCTCATGGATTCAATTAGCTATTTTTAATAAAGGATTAGCTAATGAATATGTAGAAGCATGGTGTGTTTCCTAGTATATATCACGAGTTTAAGTATGAAAACGAATAAAGAAAAAAGCTCAAAGATTAACAAAAGCTAGGAAATTTTTAGTAAGATTTTAGTTCTGATTTTGATGATAATGAAAGAAAAATTATGAAAATTGTTTTTTGAGAAATATGGAGCTTTAAATGCTTGGCAATTATGTTTTATTATCTATGAAAAGGGAAGCCCTTGGAATGAAACTTGGAGGGAAGGAAATTAGAGGATTTTCTATAAGTAATGAAAAAAAATTATTATAAAGAACCAATAGAAAAAGACTCATAAAAAACAATCTTAAGGATATTTTGCTATAGAAAAACAAATTAAGAATTTAGAAAACTTCTCTAAGTATGATAAGCTTAATGAGCAAATTCAACAAAGACGAGATGAAAGAAGTAAAATCGTCTCTTTTGCTTTATAAAAGGCAACTCATTGTAAATGAAATTTTAGATAAGGCTTCTTTGAAGCAGGAAAACTCAAAAGAGATAGCTAATCAAGTTATTTACTTAGTGAATAATACACACAAATTTTTTACCATTTCTTCAAAATGAAGTAGAAAGATATATTAAGGGATGGCTCAGAGCTAAACTGCATTAAATGTAAATTGAAAAATTGAAAAGATTTTTTAGGTTTTTCAAAAGATAATATTTAAAAGAATCTTGGAGATATCCTATAGCTAACAGGTTTCCTTTATATCAAAGTAGAAAAATGAAAGCTTTTAATAAAGATATATAATTAGCTAATATAAATTGTGTTTACATCCGATTTAAGTTTTAATTCTTTAAGAAAAAGATCTCTTCTATGAAGAAAACCATTTATAAAGGCTTGATCTTGTTTTAAATATCCTACCACTAGATCTTTTAGAATCTTCTCATCCATTCGCTCCAGTTTTTTGACCGTTTTTTTAGAATAAGTTTTGACTGTGGGGGAGGGTAAAAGATGTTTGTATATACTTCTTGGTTCTTGTATAAAATAAGCATCTTTATATTTAAAGTAAGAGATACTTTCAAGTTTAAAGTCGTGATTTATAAGTTTTTCTAATTGATTGATACGATAAAGACTTAAACCTGAAAAAGTTTTTTTTAAAACTTCAAATGATGGGTTTTTTAAAATTTCTGCCTCTTCAAAGGGGACTGATTCATAATATTTTTTATCAAAATTAATATAATTTTCTTTTATAGGATAATACTGAAAAGGAATCTTTCCCCATTGTACTTGAATCTCAGGTGATAATTTATCATGATCTACAAAAACTGGCAAAAAACACTTTTTGGAAATCAAAATATTCTCATAATGAACGTCATATTGACCTGTTAAAAACAAAAAAAGATAAAGATTGTTTTTTTGAGTTAAGCTTAAATTCTTCAAATATTTTGAAGAATAATTTAAATTTAAAATATTTTCCACAAACAACTGCACAGTTCCTGTTTTACCGTCTACTTCTCTCAACAAAGTAGGAGGAACTATTTTCATATTAAGAAATTCTGAAATTTTATAAGCTGATATACTTTTAGATAAACTCTCTGAGAAACTATTATGAAATACTCTAAAAATAGCTTTTAGACCGTTATCATAAAATAAAACAAAAAGATTTGTTTTGGTATAATGTTTCTTTCTTCTATCTTTGTAAAAATATTCCTTATCAATTTCCTGGCTCGTTTTTCCTTTAGAAAGCTGTTCCTGTTTATAATATTCATAAAAAGGAATTTTTGATTTAATGGGAGATTCTAATAGCAATTTCTCTGTTTTTTTAAAGTTAATCTCATTCCAACATTTTGCTGTAACTTTTTTGTCTTTACTAAAAAAGTGTAAAGTATTTTGTTTTAAAATATAAAAAGCAAAAATAAACAAAAATAGGGATAAAAATAAAAGACTCTTAATTTTTTTACTTAAAGACATCAAAAATCACTGGCTTACAATATAAAAAATATAATAAAAAACCTTTTTTATAATACTTCGAGCAATCTTTTTTTTAAATTCCTTACTCTCGTCTTTATTCTCCTGAGGGCATTTATCAAATCAATTTATATTTCAGACCAAAATACCAAAAGAAAAAATTGTTGTTAAGGGAAACCTTCTGTTGAAAATAAAATAAATCCTCCTGGAAAAATATGAACTCAAAGTATCAAGTTTTTTCGATAATGTAAACCCTTATGAAGAAGAAGCTTTATTTATTTTAGACAATGTATAAATATAAGAAAAAATAGGAAATTATAAACTTGTTGCTCTGTTAAAACGAAAAAAATCTTTACTAATAACAGCCCTCACAAGTTTCCTTATAGCTTGAAGTTTTTTCAATATAGACTTTTTCCAAATTTTATCTTGGATTGTAATAACTCTTGTTTTAACATGATTTAAGGTTATGAGAGAAATTCTCTGGCTGATTTAATATTAAAATCCATAGTTGTTTCTTTCTAAAATTGTTAATCTTTATTTTTACTTTTTGACAAAAGGAAGAGATAAAAAATCTCCGTTAGCTCGGATTTTATAATTTTCAATATCCTTTTTTACAACAGATATTTCCATGTCATGCCATAAAGGAATAACAATCTTATTTTCTGCAATGATCTCTTGTATTTTATTGTAAATCAATTTCCTTTTGAGAGGATCTCTTTGTCTTAAAGCTTTTTCTAACAAAGTATCTAAATTTTTATTGCTGTAAAAACTTCTATTTCGGCCTTTAGGGGCTTGGTTTTCACTATGAAAAGCTATGCGGTAAATATCTGGATCTTTGACCCCCACCCATCTCATTAAAGCTATATCATAAGCTCCTTGACCTACGTCTTTATAAAAAGTTCCCCAATCAGCGGATTCTACAGAGATTTTGAGTCCTGTTTGACTGATTTGACTAGCTAAGACTTTCGCTTTAACCCTTGTGTTAGAGTTATTCGAACAACTTAATTTTAGAGGAGTCTTTTTTAAATTTAACTTTTGAATAATTTGTTTTGCTTTTTCTAAATCAAAAGAGGAAGCTTTTAAACTGGGGTGAAAGAAAAAACTCTCCGGATGGATAAAGGAAAAAGCGGGTACAGCATAGTCATAGAGTTTGTGTTTTATGATTTCTTTTGAATTGATAGCTAAAGCTAAAGCTTGACGAACTTCTTTTTGATTGAGTACGTTATTTTTTAAATTGAGAAGTAAATAAGTTGTAGAAAATCCAGCTGTCGAATAAATATTAAAATTTTTATCTTTAAATTTTTGCAAATAAATTAAGGGAAGAACCGAAGGGGCAATATCCATTTCTTGAGAGAGCATTTTTTGAGTTCGAGTGAAACTATCTCTTATGATTTGAAAAGATAAAAACTGAGGTTTTGAAAGGAAAACGGGAGAATTTCTCTTCAATGTGATTTGTCTAAAATTATTTTTTACAACAGACCAAGATCCTAAACCTATGGGAAATTTGTTAAAGTTTTTTAACTGACTTTCTTTTTGAGGTAAAATTTTAAGAACAGGTAAATCAGAGGAGATAAAAGGGGCTTGGAATTTTTTTAAAGTGACTTTTACAGTCCATTGATTTTTAGGATTTTCTAAAATTTCAACAGATTCAATATTTTTAAAAGCATGCTTAAAATGAGAATTGTTTTTAAATTCTTTAAAACTAAATAAGATATCTTCTTTAGTTACAGGGCGTCCGTTTGAAAATTTTAAATTCGCCTTCAATTTCAAAATCCATGTCAGTCCTTCTAGTTTCCAACTTTCAGCAAGCCCTGGTTTTAATTGACCTTTTTGATCAAAATTGATAAAAGAGTCGAAAATTAAATCTACCATTCGCATGCCATTTGCAGAAACCGATTTTCTTGGATCTAAAGTTTCTGGACGGGAATCTAAGATGACAAAAAGAGTGTCTTTAGAAGTTTCTTTTTTTGAAAATCCATTGAGAGTAAAAAATAAAAAAGAGACATATAAAATCTTTTTCATAAAAGAAACTTACTATAAAATTTTAAATAATCAAAGGAGAGTGAAAAAAAACTTCCCATCCCTCTCCTTTTATTTGTAGTATAGAGTTTTTAGAGGGAATAAAAAGAAAGTTTGATAAAATTAAAAAAATTATAAAATGTTTGATTTGATAAAAATTTTAAGAAAAAAGGCTTTTAAAAATTCTAAGAATTTTTTGTTTTTATTTTTGCTTAAAGTCTCTTTTGTTTATGGGGGAGCTTTTAAAAGAACATCTGATTTAGAAAATTTAAAAGAAAAACAGCTTGCTGACTCTATTAAACAAAAAGTAAAAGCGAAAGGTTTAAAGCTGAGTTCCTTAGGTTTAATTATCTCTTCTTTGGAAGAAAAAACAGAAAGTATTTATTCTCTTCATGCCGACAAACTGTTTATTCCTGCTTCCTTAGCAAAAATTCCCACCTTGTTATCTCTCTATCATTTTTATCCTCTCTCTTATACTTTTAAAACAAGTTTTATATCTTCCTCTCTTGTTGAAAAAGGAATTTTAAAAGGAGATTTGATTTTAAAAGGAGGGGGAGATTCTAGTTTTACTTCAGAATCTTTATGGAAACTTGTAAATGTTTTAACTCGATCAAATCTGAAACAAGTTGAAGGACATCTTTTAATAGATTCTAGTTTGTATCAAACAGAAACGGATTTAGAAGAATCAGAAAGAAGTTATTTAGCTCCTTCAGGGGCAAGTTCTTTTAACTGGAATTCCGTAGCCTTTTATATTCGTCCTGGAACGAAGTTAAAAGATCCGGCCTTTGTTTATGCCAATCCTCAAAATCTCTATATAGAAGTTCTTAATAAAGTTAAAACAGGAACTAAAAATAAGATTGTTATTAAAAGAAAAAAGCTTTTTAAAAATAAAGAAGTTTTTGAAATTCGAGGAGAAATTGATTTAAAAGAAACAGAAATTGTAAAATATAGAAGCATTAAAAAACCTGCTCTGTGGTTAGGATACAATGCTTTAGCTTTTTTAAAGCAAAGAGGAATTCAAATTTCAAAGGGGGTTAAAGAAGGTTCTTGTCAAAGCTCTTGTTTTGTTTTAGCGGAGTGGAAAAGTCGAGCTTTTCCTTTTCACAGTTACAATATGATGAAGTATTCTAGTAACTTTGTAACTCGAATGTTGGTGAGTCATCTCCCTTTGTTAGAAGGGGCAAAGAAAGGAGATCTTGATTTAGGAATGAAAAAAATTCAAACTTATCTCAATCAGAAAGGATTTCGAGACTTGACACTTGAAGAACCTTCGGGTCTAAGTCGTAATAATAAATTGAGTCCAAGAGACATAAAGAAATCTTTGTTACTTATTGAAAATCAATATTACAAACCAGAGTTTTTGTCCTCTTATCCTCTCGCAAGGGGTGAAGGTACTTTAGAAAAACGTTTTGAAAATCTTCCTCCTAAATCTTTTGTAAGAGCTAAAACTGGTTCCCTCTCAGGGGTTTTAGGTTTAGCAGGTTGGGCAGGTTCTGAAACAAAACAATATGTCTTTGTTTTTATTTTTAATGGGAGTCCTGAAAAAATGCAAAAAGCCAAAGACCTTTTTGATGAAACTCTTTTGCTTTTAATTAATTAAATTTTTTCTGGAAAAATAAAAATCAAATCATCTTCTTCGGTGTAGTCCAATCGATCTCTCAATTCTTTTTCTATAAAATCAAGATCTTGTGAAAGCTTGATTTTTTCTTTTATTTTTTTATTTTGTTTTTCAAGAAATACAATTCTGTTTTTTACAATTTTTAAATCTTGGTTTAATTTAAAAACTTGAAATAAAGTTCCTCTAAAAATTAAATTGATAGTTAAAAAAACAAGACATAATAAAAAGGTAAGATAAGGTTTATATAAAATTCCAATAAGAGCTTTCATTTTAACTCTGAGATAAATTTTTAAAAGCTTGACTTCCTTTGTAAAATCCAGAAGTTCCTAACTCTTCTTCAATTCTAATCAGACGGTTGTATTTAGCCGTTCTTTCCCCTCGTGTCACGCTACCGGTTTTGATTTGTTCCGTTCCCCAAGCGACCGATAAATCTGCAATACTTGTATCCTCTGTTTCACCGCTTCTATGAGAAAAAATACATGCAAAATTTCCAGCTTGAGCGGTTTGAACTGCTGAGAGACTTTCTGTAAGAGTTCCTACTTGATTGTATTTCACAAGTAAAGCATTTGCTGCTTTGTTTTGAATGCCTTTTTGAATCCGATCCCTTTGCGTGACAAAGAGGTCATCTCCAACCAGCTGAATTTTATGTCCTAACTTTTGAGTCATCTTCTTCCATCCGGCCCAGTCATTTTCATCTAAGCCATCTTCAATGCTAATGAGAGGATAATCTTTGACCCATTTTTCATAGATAGAAATCATTTCGTCTGAGAATCTTTTTTTCCCTTCAAAAAGATAATGATCTTTTTTATAAAATTCACAAGACGCACAGTCTAGAGCTAAAGCCACTTTTCCTGTATAGGAAGATTTCTCTATAGCAGATAAAATAAAATCAAAAGCTTGTGTCGAAGATGAAAACTGAGGAGTGAATCCTCCTTCATCTCCTACAGCAATGGAAAAATTTTGAGAACGAAGATCTTGCTTTAAACAGTGAAAAATTTCACAGCCGGCTCTCAGAGCTTCTTTGAAAGAAGGAAAATCTAAAGGAACAATCATAAATTCTTGAATATCTAAGGAGTTACTGCCATGAACTCCTCCATTGATAATATTTATAAGAGGAACAGGAAGAGAAAATTTTTGATTCTTTAAACGAGCATATTCATAAAGGGGCTTTCTAGATAGTCTAGCACTCGCTCTTAAACAAGCTAAAGAAACAGCTAAGAGAGTATTAGCTCCTAGATTTTCTTTATAAGGACTTCCATCTGCTTTTAAAAGAAGTTTGTCAATGTTTTCTTGCTCTAGAACATTTTGTTTTTTTAAAAGATCTGAGAGTTTTTGAACATGACTGCAAGCTTTTTTTAAGCCTTTTGAAAAAAAATAACGAGGGTTCTTATCCCTTAACTCTCTTGCTTCAAATTGACCCTTAGAAGCTCCACTAGGAACCAGTCCTTTTGCTACCTTCTTTCCATCGCAAAAGAGGTCAACTTCCAGGGTCGGTTGTCCACGACTGTCAATAATTTCCCGAGCTTTGATTTGTGAAATCAAATATTTAGCTTCTACTTTATTTTTAAAAGATTTTAAAGGAAGAGGAAGGGTTTCTTCTTGACAGTGATAGATTTTAACTAAATTGTTCTCCCATTTTGCTTCGGTTTGTTCTTTTTTTAGAAAAACAGGTAAAATTTCTAAAGCAGATAGAAAATACTGTTTCACAGTCGGATACTTATTAAAATTAAAATCCATTTCAAAAGAGAAAAAATCCTTTTGATTGTGTTTATTATAAATTCCAGGGGCAGGAGATATAAAAAAACTAAAAAACTTATCTATTTTTTGATACATAGCCGTAGGATTTTCAAAAAAAGTAGAAAGAGCTGATTCCAATCCTCCCCATGCTTTTAAGTCAGGAGCATTATGTCCTACAGTTGTGACCAAGTCTTTATCCATAAATTTATCTTGGTAAGCTCTTTGAATATTTCTTAATAAAAGTTCAACTTGATCAGCTGACATGAGGGAATAAGGATCTTTTATAAAATCAATTTCTAAAGCAGTTATTTCAAAAAAACGACTTGTATCTAGTTCATAGCGATTTAAAAAAGTAAAAAAAGAATTGGTGATTTTTCCACTAAAATACACAAAGAATAATTTAATAGATTTTTTGATTTTCTGCAAGTCTTCTTTGTTTTAGTTTGAAAAAAATCTTAAATTAAGATTCGAAGAAATTAGGATGGATTTAAAGAAAGAGCTAAGACAGAGTTTTTTTATTTTTTTTCCCTAGATAAAAATGAAAAAGTAAAAAAAGTAAAAAACCTACCGTCATATAAAACAGGAAAAGTTTTTGTTCTCTATCCCAAATAAAAGGATGGGTTTTGAGAGGGTAAAGAGAGTATAAACTCCCTAGTATAAGTCCTAAGATGCAGGCTAAACTTTGATTCCAGTAATTTTGCAAAAGCTTTTGAATTCCCTTAGCTGATAAAATAAAGCCTGAAATTCCACCTAATAAGAAAAAACCTATAATAAAAAAATCAAGGTTTTTAAAGGCTAAAAGAGTTTTTTCATAAAGACCTAAAATGAGGAGCAAATAAGAACCTGAAAGACCAGGTACAAGGAAAGCTATTGAAACAATAAAACCAATAGGAAAAAATAAAAAAGAAGGGATTTCTTTTGAAAGAATAAAAAATTCTTTTCCATAGAAAAAAATAGCTAAATTAAAAATAAGAGAAACAAAAAAAAATAAAAAAGTTTGCAGGGATTTTTTCATCTGTTTGAAAGGAGAAATCATGCTAGCTAGAACCAGTCCACAGATCAGAGAGTAAAAAATAAAATTATTTTTTTCGATCCATTCTAAAGTAAAGAGGATAAATCCAATGGGAGCTGAGAGAACACCAAACATAAGAGGTATTAAAAAAGACCAGTCCCAGGTGTTTTGTAATTTAGAAAAATGAAAATGAATTTGTTTTTTATTAAAAGAAAAACACTTTAAGATATTTCTAATATGGGAGCTTTTAAAAAGAGATATTTCTTGAATTAATTTTTCATAAATCCCCATAATAAAAGCAAGTGTCCCTCCAGAAACACCCGGCAAAACCATAGATAAACCTAGAAAAAAACCTTTCACAATAAGAATAAAAAATTTCATAAGTTTATTTATTCCTTTTTGTAAATGACTTTTCAAGATAAAAATAAAATTGACTTTTTAGGAATAATTTGTTAAATTAGACCTTCATAAAGGAAATAGGATTTTTTATGAAATACAATCTCAGTCTCTTATTTTTTATTTTATCTTTTGGATGTCCTTTAAAAGCTAAAATGTCTGTAGATCTGGTTAATGATACTCAGGGAGTTGCTTTAGGGGGCTACGACGTGGTCGCTTATTTTAAATCCCAGAAAGCTGTTAAAGGTTTAAAAAAATGGTCTTCTGTTTATCAAAATCACCAGTATTATTTTTCTAGTAAAGAAAATCAAGAGCTTTTTGATAAAGACCCTTCTTCTTATGTTCCTATTTATGGAGGATGGTGTTCTTGGGCAGTGTCTTATGGAAAAATAGGAGTTCCTGTCGATTATAATGAATTTTTTATCAAAAAAGATAGCAGTGGAAAAGAAAGGCTTTTTTTATTTTTTACTGGGACATTAAGAAAATGGGAAAAAGAAAATCATAGAGAACAGTTAAAAAAAGCGGATAAAACCTGGGAAAAATCTGAAAAAACATTTTAATTTTTCTGTTTTTGTAAGACCTTTTGAATGATTTCAAAATAAAAGTTCTTTTCTTTTTGTTTCACTCTTTTTTCTAATGTTTTTTCTGTATCTTCTTTTTTAACAGGAAGACTTGTTTGAGCTATGATCTTTCCTTTATCATAATCCAAATCAACCCAATGGATGCTAATTCCTGTTTGTCTTTTTCTTTCTTTTAAAACAGCTTTATGAATTTTTAAACCATAAAAACCTTTGCCTCCAAATTCGGGAAGTAAGGACGGGTGAGAATTGATAATTTTCTTTGGAAAAGTTTTAATAATTTCCGGACCTATTTTCTTTAAAAATCCAGCTAAAACAATTAAAGAGGGTTTATAGGAACATAAAAGCTGACACAGCTGTTGATTCCATAACTGAGGATTGTGTTTATTATAGGGAAGTTTATGATAGGGAATTTGAAAGTTTTCAGCAACTTTAAAAAGATTTGATTTTACATTATCTGTAACAATGGCTTTTAAAATAAAAGGCTTTTTTGATTTTTTGATCTTTTGACAAAAGAACTCAATCGTAGAACCTTGACCTGATCCTAAAGCGACAAGGGATTTCATTGTAAACTTTGATAAATTTTGTTAAAAATTAAAAGCTTGTAAGATTGATGTCTTACTTTTTTTCCATTAATAAAAAAAGTAGGAGTGCCTTGAATTTTTGCTAAGTTTCCCGCTTGAGCTGATTGTATGACTTTTTCTAAAGTACTTTCTTTTTTCATGCAAGATGAAAAGATTTGTTTATCTAACTGGGTTTGATTTAAAATCTCATCAAAAAGCTTTTGTATCTCTTTTTGATTGCCTCTGGCTGATAAAAATTGGGATTGCTTTTCAAAAAAGAAATCATGGAATTCCCAAAATTTTTCTTTTGCACAGAAGGTCGCTTTACTTAATTCACAGCTCAAGCCAGAGCCTTTAGAAGACAAAGAGGGATTACAAGAAGCGTCTAAAGGATAGACGTAGAAGTGAAAAGATACCTTTGGGAAATTGTCTAAGAATTTTTTTAAAGCCGGTTGAACTTTTTTACAACTGGGACATAAAAAATCAACAAACTCTGCAACTAAGATATCTCCTTTATTTTCTTCTCTTAAGGCCGTTTGTTTGAGTTCAAGAGCAGGTTCCGTTTGCCAGTCTCTTAAAATCGCAACAAGGATTTCTTTTTGGTCTTTTAAATCGTAGATATTTATAAAAGTACTGTGGATAAAAATACTAAGTACAATAAAAGAAGCTCCTAAAATATAAGAATTTATATTAGAAAAAGCTTGCCCTAAGAAAATCCAAGGAGCTAAAAGGTCTTTTCTTAAAAACCAAAATAATCCTCCACTTGTAAGAAAAGAAAGGATATATAAACTCCAGCAGATTGGACAGTATAAAGAGTCAGTCAAAGATATCCCAATCATTACAAGGGAGCTAAGACTTATTAAGATAGAAAGGTAAAAGGCAGTGTTTTTCCAAAAGTCCTTTAGAGGAAATTTTATAAGACCTATCAAAAGCACAGCTAAGATGAGATGAAGGGAAAGCCCAAAGTCAGAAATAGAGAAGTCAAAAATTTTAGCATAAGGAGATAGTAAAGCCTGATCACAGTTGACTGTTTTGTTGATATTACAGATAGCACTCGGTTCAAAGAAACCGGCTGAAAGCTTATAAGCCCTCGATGCTAAGTAAAAATGAGCTAAACAAGATAGGACAACAAAGAAAAAGGATAGGAAAAGTAATTTTTTCATAAACTAAATAGTGCCTTTTTCATAAAAAAAAAGCAAAGAAAAAATCTTAAATATTGATATATTTAGTCAAAAAGTCATTTTTAAAAAATCATCTGGCTTTTAATTGTAAAGACAGAGGTCTTAATTTAAGAAGATTCTTTATTTTCAAAGCAGAGCTTGCAAGCTTGCTTTTTTTTTAGTTATAAAAAGAGAATGTTACTTTCTATAAAAGAACAAAGCTCTTTCATGCAGATCAAACAAGATCTGATGAACTATTTGAAAGAACATTTTAAACTAAAAAATTTAACTCAAAAGATTATTTTAGAACAGCCTCGTCACTTTGATCTAGGACATTTAGCTTGGCCTGTTTTTAATTTAGCAAAACAACAAAAAAAATCTCCTCAGAAACTTGCAGACGAATTCTCTCAAAGTATATCAGCTTCTCCTCCTTCTTTTTTAAACTCTTGTGAATCTTTAGCTGGTTTTGTCAATTTTAAATTTAAAGATTTGTATATTCAAAATCATTTAAAGAGCTTATTTCATAAGAAAGAGTTAAGTGTTTTTAATTTAGAAAAACCAGAACACTTGGTTTTAGATTTTGCCTCTCCTAATGTTGCAAAACACATGAATGTTGGACATTTAAGAGCCACTCTTTTAGGACAAGTCTTAGTGAATTTAGCAAGGGCCTTTGGTTTTAAAGTGACCGCTCTCAATCATTTAGGGGATTGGGGAAGTCAGTTTGGAAAGCTCTTATGGGCTTATAAAGAATGGGGAAAAGAGTATGATTTTAAAGATAAAGCTTTTGATTCTTTAGTAAAGCTTTATATAAGATTTTATGAATCAGCTGAATCGGATAAACAAAAGTTAAAGTCAGCAAAGGAGATGTTTAAGAAATTAGAAGAAGGAGATCAAGATTTAAAAGAACTTTGGCAATTTTTTGTGGAACTGTCTGTTAAAAACTATAAAAAGTATTGGGATTTCTTAAAAGTTCAACATGACTTGGTTTTAGGGGAATCTTTTTATGTTCCTTTTATGGAAGACCTTAAAACTCGTTTGAGGGAAAAAAATCTTTTAAAACCAAGTGAAGGAGCTCAGGTTGTATTTTTAAAAAACAGCGAAATTCCTTGTTTGATTTCTAAAAGTGATGGAACTTCTACGTACCCTTCAAGAGATTTATGTAGTATCATTTATCGTTTTGAAAAATTAAAAGCCGATTTAAATATTTATATCACAGGTTCAGATCAGAATTTACATTTTAAACAGATTTTTGAAGTGAGTCAGCATTTGAATTCTCATTGGAAAAACTTGCATCTTCAGTTTGGAATGTATCGCTTTAAAGGGCATGGGAAAATGTCTACGAGAAGGGGAAAAGCTGTTTATATTAAAGATATTTTAAAACAAACCCTTGCAAGAGTTGAAAAAATTATTGAAACAAGGAACCCTTTTTTAGAAGATAAAAAAAATATTTCTAAGCAAATCGCTTTAGGAGCTTTAATTTTTAATGATTTGATGCAAGATAGAATTAAAGATGTAGATTTTGATTGGAATAAAATTTTAGATTTTGAAGGGAATTCTGGTCCTTTTGTTCAGTACAGTTTGGTTCGAGCTAGAAGTCTTTTAAAAAAATCAGGCTTTATTGCAGAGGAAAATTTTCAATTTCCTTATCAAGATAAACAGGAACAACATCTTGCTTGGCTTCTCATTCTCTTTGAGTCCATTTGTTTTCAATCTCTGGACAAGTTAAAGCCCCATTTCTTAGCTAGGTATTTATTAGATCTGTCTAAAAGTTTTAATCGTTTTTATAATTCAGAAAAAATCATAGGACATTCTAGACAGCAAGATCGTCTTTTTCTTACAAAACTCACTTACCGGGTTTTGTTTAGAGGTTTAGAACTTTTAAATATTCCTAGACCTCAAGCGATGTAAACATCAAGAGATGTAAAATTTAAATTTAGAAAAAGAGAAAAAAATGAAGTGTTTTCTTATTTAGTTTTTTAAAGGGAGTGAATCATTTAAAATAAAGAGTTTATTTATTTGTCAAATTTTTTTTTTTTTGTTAACATTCTTTAAAATAAAAATTTATTAAAGATGTAAATGAAAAATTTTCTTCTAAAAGTTTATCCTTCTCAATTTAAGTTAAAAAAACAAGATCAACTGGCATGGAAGTTAGCTGAAATGGCTTTAGATCCTGCTCCCCTTTCTCAGAGAGCTAAAGAGATGCTTATCAATCGTATCATTGATAATGCCGGAGTGGCTATTGCTAGCTTACAAAGAAGCTCTGTTAGGAATGCTAGAGAGCAGGCTCTTGAACATCCTTTTTCTAAAGGAGGGCGCGTTTTTGGTCTTTCTAACAAATATGGTTTTAGCCCAGAATGGGTGGCTTGGGCCAATGGAGTTGCTGTTCGTGAATTAGATTTTCATGACACTTATTTAGCGGAAGATTATTCTCATCCCGCAGATAATATTCCTCCTATTTTAGCTCTTGCCCAGCACACAGAAAAGACAGGAGAAGAGCTTTTAAAAGCTTGTTTGTCAGCTTATGAAGTTCATATTAGCTTGGTAAAAGGAATTTGTCTTCATAAACATAAAATTGATCATATTGCTCATCTAGGTCCGGCTCAAACCGCGGGTTTAGGAGTTTTATTAGGCATGAGTGTCGAACAAACTTATCAAGCTCTCCAGCAAGTTGTCCATGTTTGTTTTACAACAAGACAATCTCGTAAAGCTGAAATTTCTAGTTGGAAAGCTTATGCTCCTGCTTTTTCAGGTAAAATGGCTATTGAAGCCATAGATCGAGCTTTTAGAGGAGAGAAATCTCCTTCCCCTATTTATGAAGGAGAAGATTCTGTGATGGCTTGTCTCTTAGATGGTCCTTCAGCAGAGTATCAAATCCCTATCTTAGAAAAGGGAGAGGAAAAAAACAGCATTCTTGAAACTTATACGAAAGCCCATTCTGCAGAATATCAAGCCCAAGCTTTTATTGATTTGGCTTTTGAAATGCGGGAACAAATTAAAGAAATCGCAGATATTCAAAAAATTAATATTTACACCTCTCATCATACACACTATGTGATTGGAACAGGTTCTGGAGATCCTCAAAAAATGTCTCCGAAAGCGAGCCGTGAAACTTTAGATCACAGTCTCATGTATATTTTTGCAGTTGCCTTAGAAGATGCCTCCTGGCACCATGAAAAATCTTACACAAAACATCGATCCAACCGTCCTGAAACCATTCGTCTTTGGCATAAAATTAGTACTTTTGAAGAAGAAAAGTGGACAAAACTTTACAAACATTTAGATCCGAATCAAAGGGCTTTTGGAGGGCGAGTAGAAATTAAAATGAAAAATGGAAAAGTGATTCAAGGAGAAAAAAAAAGAGCTCATGCTCATCCTTTTGGTTTAAACCCTTTTGTTCGTCAAGATTACATCAATAAATTTTTAAATCTGACAGAAAATTTTATTTCTCATCAAGAAGCTCGTCGTTTTTTAGATTTAGCTCAGAATCTAGAGGAACTGTCAAAAAGGGATTTGAAAGAACTAAATGTTCAAGCCGGTTTGTCTCATGTAAGTAGAAAAAAGGGGATTTTTTAAGCGGTGAAATTTTATGATTAAAAAAGAAGAATTCATAGAAAATATTAAATATTTATATGAAACTGATGTAGGAGATTTTAAACGAAAAGTTGGTTTGTATCTCAATCGTTTTATAGAAGCAAAATCCCATCAGGGAGAAAAAAAATGGCTTCATAGTTTAAAAAATGAAATCCTTTATAAGGATTTGAAATATGAAGATCAGATGAAAAATATTGAGTTATTGAGAGCTCTGCTTATTGATAAATTGGAAAAAATGTATTTCTAAAATCTGTTTGACTTGTAAGTCTATGTATAATTTAAGTGAATATGAAATGAGAAGGGAAATGGAAAATAAAGAAATTTCTCGGACCTTTTGTGTTTATCCTTGGATAGAACTCATTGTAGGACCTACGAAACATTTGAAGCTTTGTTGTATTGCGAGTTCGGCAGTTCTTGACAGTAAAGGAGTCGCTTATGACTGTTCTAAAGATAATTTGAAAGACTATTGGAACAGTGAAGGTCTTAGAGAAGTTAGAAAAAAAATGCTTCAAGGAGAGTCGATCTCATCTTGTGATCACTGCTATTACCAAGAGAGCATAGGTCGCATTTCCTATAGACAGTCTTTTAATAAGCAATGGCTTTTTTCAAACTATGGAAAAGAAATTTTAAAAAGGGTCAATCAAAGTCGTCAAAACGATTATAGAGTTGAAGAAAATCCTTTGTATTTAGATATTCGTCCTGGCAATTTATGTAATTTATCTTGCCGTATGTGTAATCCAGGAAATAGCTCAAAAATCTATAAAGAGCAAAAAGAGTTATTGAAAACGGATTCTGGTTTTAAAGATTTAATTAATGAGGATTTTTTTAAAGGGGATGAAAAAGAGTTTCATAATTGGTATAAAAAGGAATCCCTTTGGAAAAGTATTTTAGATTGGACTCCTTCACTCAGACAACTTTATTTTACAGGAGGAGAACCTACTTTAATTAAAGAGAATTGGAAATTTATTAATTATTTGCAAGAAAAAGATTTTGCAAAAAATATTGATTTAATATTTAATCTTAACTGCACTCAAGTTCCTGATAAACTGATAAACACTTTTTCTCATTTTAAATCAGTAACCATCACTTTAAGTATTGATGGTTATAAAGAAGTTCAGGAGTACATAAGATACCCTTCTAAATGGAAGGAAATCGAAAATAATGTTATAAAATTGGTAAAGAATCGAACCAGGAAATGCCTTTTTTACTTGAGTCCCGTTGTTCAAGTTTACAATATCTTAAATTTAGTTGATATTTTTGATTGGAGAGACCGGATAGAAAAAAACTATAAAGTAAATATAGACATGAGTTTGATTATGTGTACAGGGCCTGAGTATTTTGATATTGAAAATTTACCATCGAGTATAAAAGAACAAGCTTTATCAAGAATCACTTCTTATGAAAGAAAGTATAAGAAAAAAAATGATTTTTTCTTTAATACTCTTAGTTCTATAAAGAATGTTTTAAGAAAGGAAGAAAAAAAGGATTTAAGTAAACATTTAAGAAATTTTTTCAGGTACACATCGATTTTAGATCGAAAGAGGTCTAATGATTTTTCAAAAAGCTTTGGGGAGCTGAATGAATTATTAAATAAGGATGGAAGATGGAAAAGTTAAAAAGTATAAAACAAGAGATTTCTTCTACATTTTGTGTTTTACCTTGGATTCATATAGCTACAAGAGCGGGAGGAGAGGTGACTCCTTGTTGTGTGGGGGAAGGATTGGGTGAGAATCTCAATGTCACAAACTTTTCAAAGGTTTGGAATTCCAAAGCTTTAAGAGGATTAAGAAAAAAGATGCTTCAAGGAAAGTCGTCTTCTGTTTGTAAAAGATGCTATGAGGAAGAGAAGGTGAATATAGCCTCTCATAGAGTTCGTTCTAATAAGTATTGGAAAGATTATTATTCTTTTTCTGAATTTAAAAATAAGACCGATAAAAGAGGATACTTTTCTTCAGAGCCTATTTATTTAGATCTTAGACTTGGAAATAAATGTAACTTAGAGTGCAGTATGTGTGGTCCTCAAGAATCGATTCGCTGGGAAAATTCTCTTTATAACATAGATAAACATGTCAAAACATTAGATTTAAAGGCTTGGATTGAAATGAAAAAGAACTCTTTAAAAAAAGAATCTCTGTTTTGGTATGAAAGAGAAGACATTAAAAAAGATCTGTCTTCAAAAATTCCTTTTTTAAAAAGAGTGACCATTGCGGGAGGAGAGCCTCTTTTAATTAAAGAGCATCATTGGTTTTTAGAAGAATGTATTAAAAAGAAACAAGCTCATCATATCTCTCTTCATTATCATACCAATGGGACTTTACTCGATAGAAATTTGTTTGATAAGTGGAAATATTTTGAATCCGTTATGGTCTTTATTAGTTTAGATGCTTTAGGAGATAAGAATTACTATATTAGATATCCTTGTTCTTGGAGCCGGATTGAAAAGAATTTAGAATTGATTGATAAAAAGTCTCATCCAAATGTGCATCCTATGATTTTGTGTACTCTACAGATAAAAAATATTTTTTATTTTGAGGAATTTATCAACTATATCATGAATAAGAAATTTAAGAAAGTTCATGCTTATTATGAGGACTTGGTTCATACAGAAGTGGTTCATCATCCTTATTTTTTATCTTGTCAGCTTCTTCCTTTAAAAGTTAAGGACCTTGTAACTAAAAAATTTGAAAATATTTGTAACACTTTTCCTTCAAAAAGCAATCGATTTAAAACTATTGTTGATTTTATGAATCAACAAGATAAAAGTCATCAGTTACCTGTCTTTTATGATTATATTCAAAGTTTAGATCAATCGAGAGGCACTGATTTTTCTAAAACTTTTCCAGAACTCACAAGATTACTCAATGAAGATAAAACATGGTTAAATTAAGGAGCTTATATGAGATTTAATAAACTTAAAACTTTTTGTCCTTTGCCTTTTACTCATATCAGTTCGAATCAAAAAGGTCTAGGGCGGATTTGTTGTGATGGCTATGAACTTTTAAAAGAGGACAAAACAGGAGACAATCTTACTTGGAAAAATTCTAAAAGCCTTTATGAATATTTTAATTCAAAGTCCTATAGAGAAGTGAGATTAAAAATGTTAAAAGGAGAAAAAGTCTCTCACTGTAAGTACTGTTTTCAACAAGAAGAAAATGGAGTGCAAAGTATAAGAAATCAATTTCTTAAAGAGTATGAAAGTGAAATTGATGATATGATTCGAAATACAGACAAAGACGGTTTTATTTCTCATCCTAAAATTACTTATATAGATATGGCTCTAGGAAATCACTGTAATCTTAAATGTCGTATGTGCAGTCCTTATTCTTCCTATCTTATCAGTTCCGATTGGAAAAAAATGGGAATCTCTTTTTCTGAAAGGACCTCTCAAAGAATATTTGAAGACAGATATTTTTCTTATAAAAGTACTTTTAAAATGATTCGAGAGGCTTTACCCCATGTTCGTAATATTTTTCTAACAGGGGGAGAACCTATGTTAGTTAAAGAGCATATCAATATTTTAGAAATGATTGTAGAAGAAGGACATGCAGGGCATATTCAACTCAGTTATAACTCAAATCAAACATTTATTCCTAAAAAATTGGTTCAAATTTGGAAGCACTTTCAAAAAATTTGTTTTAACTGTTCTGTGGAAGCTTATGGAGATTTGAATAATTATATTCGTTATCCTTCTCGGTGGGAGAAACAAGTAAAAAATATTTATTTTCTTGATAATTTAGCTAATGAGGGAAAGAATTTAGAGCTTTATATTCATACGACTTTACAAGCTTATAATATTCTTAAACTTCCCGATCTCTTAGATTTTCTAAGGTTTGAAAAATTTAAGACCTTAACTCGTTTTCCTTTTTTTATCTGGGTTAAGATTCCTGAGTGGTGTTCTCCTTCTATCCTGCCTCAGAAATTAAGGGAGTTAGCTTCTGAGAGAATTTTAGATAACATTTACAAAAATGAAGATTTTTTTCTAAACTACAATTCTTCTCATGAAAATTGGACAAAACGAAGTATACAATCTTTAAAAGATTTTTGTAAAATGATTACAACGGTTTCTGATGAGGATAAATTGAAAGACTTTGTGAAAATGACAAAAAAACATGATTTGTTGAGAAATCAATCGGTTTTAAAGGTTCTACCAGAGCTTGAAACTTTATTTGTTTAAGACATTAGAGTCTTTCAACAGCTAGAGAGCAGGCTTCTCCTCCTCCTAAACAGATAGAGGCTAAACCTATTTTTTTGCTATGAGTTTTTAAAGCATGTAAGAGGGTTGTTAAAATTCTAGCACCACTTGCTCCAATAGGATGTCCTAAAGCCACAGCTCCTCCATGGACGTTAAGTTTTTCTAAAGGAATGGGAATTTCTTGAGCGATGGCTAAAGCCACAGCACTAAAAGCTTCATTCACTTCAAATAAATCTACATCTTCTACTTTTAAGCCCGTGCTTTTTAAGAGTTTACGAATGGAATGAATGGGAGCGGTTGTAAACCAATGGGGGTCATGAGCAAATACACTTTGACCTAAAATGCGAGCTATAGGTTTTAATTTTTTTTCTTTTACAATTTTTTCACTTGCTAAAAGTAAAAAAGAAGCTCCATCATTAATTTTACTGGCATTACCTGCTGTGATGCTACCTTCTTTTTTAAAAACGGCTCGAGCGGTGTCAATTCGGTCTAGATCTTTTTGACAGACTTGTTCGTCTTGATTGAAGATAATTTCTTCTTTTTTTGTTTTTAAAAAAATAGGAGTGATCTCATTTTTAAAAGCTCCTTTGCCTTGAGCTTGCAGAGCTTTTTTAAAACTTTGTTTTGCAAAATGATCTTGTTGACCTTTACTCAAACAGTATTTTTTAACACAGAGTTCAGCCAGATATCCCATATGTTTATGATCAAAAGGATTGATTAAGCCGTCTTCTAAAAGACTGTCGGTCAAAAAGCAATCTCCTAAATGAATCATTCCTAACCGAGAGTTTTTTAAAATATGAGGTGCAAGACTCATATTTTCTTGTCCCCCGGCAAGAGCTAAATGAGAGCGATTGAGTTCAATGGAATCAGAGGCCATCTGGACCGCTTTGAGACCAGAACCACAGACTTTATTAATAGTTAGACAGTGTGTTGAAGATTCTAAATCAGCTCCTAAAGCGGTTTGCCGGGCCGGGGCTTGACCCGATCCTGCCGTTAAAACCTGTCCTACAATACATTCTCCTATGTCCTTAGGATGAATTTTATCTTTTTGTTCTTTTAAAATAGATTTTATAGTTAAGGAACCGAGTTTTGTTGCAGGAATTTGAGATAAGGAGCCTTTAAATTTACCAAGGGCTGTTCTTTTTGCAGAAAGAATATAAACAGACATATCTTTTTTATAAAAATATTTTTTAGGGGATTCAAGAAAAAAATATTTTGAATGTAGATAAAAATAACATTTTTAAAAGTTCTTTAGAATTGTTTTTTTATTGTCTTTACAAGAAAAAAATGTAAGTTATAAGGATATGCTAAAAAATAGCTTTGATGAGAAAATGAAATCCAATAAAGGAGCTCCTGCCTCTTGGTGTCCTTTGCCTTGGTCGCATATTAGTATTAGGAATAATGGTTTTTATAGAGTTTGCTGTCATAGTAATGTCAGTGAAGGGGAAGGAATTTTAAAAGATGAAAAGAAAAAAGCGTTTCACGTCTCATCGGCTCATTGGAGCGAGCTTATGAACAGTTCGAAAATGAAAAAGATTCGTAAAAATATGTTGCAAGGGAAGTGGTCTAAAGAGTGCATCCGGTGTCAAAGAGAGTATGAATTAGGGATGAAATCACGAAATATATATGAAAGAAAAAACTTGGCGACTAATATTGAGTCCTTAGAAGATTATCCTTCCTACCTTAAAGCTAAAAATAAAACAAAAAAAGATGGCAGTCTTTCAATTAGCGATTTTCCAGCTTCTTTTTTAGATATCCGTTTTGGAAACTTGTGTAATTTAAAATGTATTATGTGTGGTCCTACAGAGAGTAATAAATGGTATGAAGATATTTCTTTTTTAGACAAACAGAATTATTTCTATGATTCTGGAATCAAAAATCAACTTTATAAAAAAGGAAAGGTTTGGAAGATAAAAAAAGATATTTACAATTGGAGTGAAAATTCTCATTTTTGGTCACAAATGGAAAAGCATATAAAGACTATAAGAAGATTATATATCGTAGGGGGAGAGCCTTTTTTAATAAAAGCTCATTTTGATTTTCTTCAAAAATGTATTGAAGAATCTGTTTCTTACAAAATAGAATTAGAATACAATAGTAATGTAACACAAATCCCTAAGAGAGCTTGGGAGATATGGAAACACTTTAAACTTGTTAAGGTCTTAGCTAGTGTAGATGGCTTTGGAAAAATAAATGACTTTATTCGTTATCCTAGCAAGTGGAGTTCAATTAAAAAAAATTTAAATCGGTTTAACTCTATAGAAGCTCCCTTTAGTGTTACCTTTGCTTCTTCTATAAGTGTTTTAAATATTTGGCACTTTCCTTTTTTTCTTCAAAAACTCATGGAATGGAATTTTAAAAGATCCGATCAAAACTATACTGCTCTCGTGACGTCTCACCCCGTTCATAAACCTATTTATTTGAATATAAATATTTTAGAGGATGAATTTAAAGAAAAATTAACCAAGAGGTTTGATATTTTTAATAAAAAAATATCTGAATTTAACTGGTCAGAAAAATATGGGAAAAGTTACGGTTATGTTTGGAAGATTAAGGTGAAAAGGGTCAATCAGGTTTTGAGTCATTATAAAAGATATCTTTATAAAATTTCTTTTTCAAAAGAAGAGTTAAAAATCCAGAGGAAATACTTTATTTTATATATGGATAGCTTGGATAAAATAAGAAATACAAACTGGTCTGAAGTTTTACCTGAACTCTATGTCAGTACTTTAAGTTGGAGGAAACTTTAATAGAGATTTCTTAAGATTCTTATTTTTTTAAAAGGTCTAAGTTCTAAAAGTGCAAACACCCTGTTGTCTCTTACCGCTTTTATAATTTGTTTTTGACCTTTTTTATTGGTTTGAATCTGATGGATTTGACTTTCTGTAATAAGATAAGAATCGAGTCGTCCCTGTTTTAAAAGTTGAAGATGTTTTTTTGTCAGTTCAATATAAGGCATCTGTTTGAGTGCGGGATGAGAAAATAAAAAACTGTTTCCTAGAAGCTGTTTTAATTCCTGTTCATTTTTAGGAGAATTCTTTGAGAGAGTTTTTTTTAAATCGGGGAGTTTTATACTATTTTTTAATTGAAAGTCTCCTGAACGGACTCGATAAAGTTTTGTAAGACAAGCCCCTGTTTGAATTTTCTGACCTAAGTGATGAACCCAAGATCTGATATAAGATCCCTTTGAACAAGAAACACTTAAACTCACACTGTCTTTTTGAACTTCATGGATATCGAGATTCCAAAAAGACATTTTTTTAACAGGAAGAGCTAGATGTGTTTGTTTTTTTAAAGCATATTTATAAAGGGGACGGCCTTTTATTTTTACAGCTGAGAAAATAGGAACAGGAAGTTCTAGATCTTTTGTCTCTTGAGTTATAACGGAAATGATTGTTTCTTTTTTTAGGGATACAGCTTCTGATTTGAGAATCTGACCTTTGAGATCAAAGCTGTTTGTTTCCAGCCCAAATTTCAAACTCAGCAGATATCTTTTGTTTTGATTCAGGAAAAAAGAACTTAATTTTGTAGCGGAACCACAGAGTAAAACCAGAAGTCCCCTTGCCATAGGATCTAAGGTTCCTGTATGGCCTATGGATTTTTGTTTTAAAATTTTTCGAACCTCATAAACCACGTCGTGACTCGAACACTCTCTCTCTTTGTTAATAAGAAGAATTCCGTGGAAATGAAAAGAACTCATGTTTTTAAATCCTTACTTTGTAAAATGGTAGCGAGGGAGGGATTTGAACCCCCGACACATGGATTATGATTCCACTGCTCTAACCAACTGAGCTACCCCGCCGTAATACTTTTTTAACAATTGACACATATCTTTTCTACGAGTTAAATCTTTTACTAAAAAACTTAACAAAATTTTTAATAGAAATCTATTTAAAACTAAAGTTTTTCTTTATCTGGACATTTTTAGATAAATGTATTACATTTTTTTTGAAATGAATTTCAAAAAAAATGTAAGCTTTCTTTTAGTTTGCTTCCTCTTTTTTTCTTGTTCGAATTTAAAAAAAGAAGAAGATAGAATGTCTTTTGTGGTGAATGAAGATATTGCATGGAAAACTATGGTTAAAGTTTTTAAAGCTTATCCTTTAAAAACAATAGATCCTCATTTGGCTTATATTGAAACAGAGGAAATGAAAGGGGATAGATTTTGGAAAGCTCCTCATGAAGAAGATCAGAACTTTTATGGTTATAGTTATATCATTAAAGCTCATTTAAATTATAAAGAACCTATTTCAACTGTTACAATTTCTAAAAAAATTTATAGACAAAAAGGATTCATTTCTAAAAAAGAAGAGCTTCCTTCCGATTATCTAGAAGAGACTGCTTTATTTTATCATATTTTAAGGGAATTGGAATTAAAAAAGAAATTAAATATTTCAAGTTAAGCCCGGAGATTTTGAAATTCAAGTTTAAGAAGCAATTGTTAAGATTATGTGTTTTCATTCTGTTGAAGAGATTGTAGAAGAACTGAAGCAAGGTCATTTTGTTATTCTTGTAGATGATGAAGCTCGTGAAAACGAAGGAGATCTTATCATTGCCTCTGATTTTGTAAGTCCTGAAGCGATTAATTTTATGAGCAAGTTTGCAAGGGGATTAATTTGTGTTTCTATAACTCAAGCTCAAGCCAAAAAACTTTCTCTCCCCTTAATGGTGAGACCGGAAGATAATTTTTCTCCTCATAAAACAGCTTTTACAGTAAGTGTAGAAGCGGCTCGAGGGGTTTCAACAGGGATTTCTGCTAGGGATAGAGCTCAAACGATTCAAATTTTATGTCATCCTCATTCTAAGCCCGAAGATATCATTAGTCCTGGTCATATTTTCCCTATAAAAGCTCAAGAAGGGGGCGTTTTAAAAAGAGCGGGACATACCGAAGCAAGTGTTGATTTTTGTAAATTAGCAGGCTTAACTCCTTCAGCTATTATATGTGAAATTGTCAATTCAGATGGAACTATGGCACGGATTAAAGAACTTATAGATTTTTCTAAAAAGCATAAATTTAAAATAGGGACTATTGAATCTTTGATTCAATATAGAATGGCTCATGACTCTCTTGTTGAACAAAAAGCTTATGCCCCTTTTCAAACAGGACTGGGAAAAGACTGGAAATTAGCTGTTTTTTACGATTCTGTCAATAACAAAGAACATTTAGTTTGTATAAAAGGAGATATCAGTTCTGAAAAAACAGTTTTAGTTCGCATGCAGATATCTTGTTTAACGGGAGATTTGTTTAAAGATCAACTTTTACCAACCGGAGATTATTTAAGAAAATCTATCTCTCTTATCAATCAAGAAGGTTCAGGGGTTTTGGTTTATCTCAGAATGCAAAACAACTTATCTAAATATGTAGATTATCACAAAAATAAAAAAAATAACTCTTTGTTTTTAAAATCAGATGAAAGAGATTATGGAATTGGAGCTCAGATTTTAAGAGCTCTTGGAATCAAAAAGATCAAGTTAATTACAAATAAGGCTTCTAAAAAGGTGGGTTTAAAAGGCTATGGTCTCAGTATTGTAGAAAATGTATCTTTAGATATAAAATAAAGACTTTTGCTGGTTTTAACTTTTTTAAGAGAGCTTGTTAATTTCTTGACTTAAGGCTTTTTCTGGATTCTCTTCGGACTTAAATTTAAAACAATAGTCGATAAAAGCTTTAATGTTTTGATTGATTTCAGGGGAGTTAAAAAGCTTTTCAAATTCTTCCATATTAAAATTGTAAGATCTGTAAGATAAAAGTTTGGCATTATTTAATTTGATTTTTGGGAAATAATCATACTTGTTGGTTTGAAATTGAGGTTGAATTTGAGTTAAAAAACGTGTTTGAATCTCTTGAATTCTTTTTTGTTTTTTTTCCTTTGTGATTTGACCTTTGTTTTTTTTATACCATTTATTTAGATTTTCATATTCCTTAACCATAAAACTAGAAAAAAGCAATTCCTCTTTCCAAGAGATTAACATGTCTTTAACTTTTTCAGAATTTTCTCCTTCTTTTTTTGTATAAAAGAGAAGACTGGCTTTTCTTCCTATAAATTCTGCAAATCTTTCGTTAAAGTTGACGTTGTTTTTAAAAAATAAAACCGTGTGAGCTAATTCATGAAAAATCATTGTTGTAAAATCTACTTCCTCATATCTGAGCATGCTTGATAAAATAGGGTCTTCAAACCATCCTAAAGTGCTGTAGGCTGTGACACCTCTTATATAAATATCGTATTTTTCTTCAGGAAAACTTTTAGCTTCTTTGAGAGCCTCTTTTTTATCAAAAAAACCTTTATAGGGAACAGAGCCTGTAATAGGAAAATACCAAGTATAAGCTTTTAATTCATAAGCGAGAGAGACTCTTAAAAGATAAGTGACATAAATGTCATTGAGTTCTAAATAAGAAGAATAGATAGTCTCGTCAATATCCATTTCTAGAGTGTTTTTTGCATAATCTTTTATTTCAGAAACCAAGTTTAATTTCTTTTTTTCTTCTTCAGTAAAATCGTATTCTTGTAGAGCTTTTTCAATAGGAATTTTATTGAAATTTATTTTTAACTGCTCTTTTCCAGACGTCAGTAAGTAGCTAAAATTAGAACAAGAAACAAAAGAAGATAAGATTGCAAAAATAAAAATCTTTTTCATAAATAAATTACAATATAGTTTATAAAGTAAGATTCGTCCAGATTTTTTCTTATTTTTAAGATAAAAAAAAGCTTTTTTATCTTAAAAGAATTGACTTTCTAAATAAAATTTACTATTCGTCTTAGTTGCTATGTTATTTCAAACAAAAATTTTCTTTTTTCTTTTTTCTTTTTTATTAAGTATTAAAATAAGTTTTGCAGATAAAACCCTTGAAAAACTAAATCAGGTTAAAGAAATTACAAATCAAATCCATCAAGAATCTAGAAATTCTCAGAAAAAAATCAATCAATGGGATGATGAGACGAAACAGATGCTCAATCAGTATCGAAGAGCTTTAAAAAAAACGGAGAGCTTAAAAATTTACAATGAGCAATTGGCTTCTTACATTGAATCTCAGCAAGAAGAAATGTTAGATATAAGAAGAAAAATAGAGCAAGTTAAAGACACCCGTCAAGACATTGTTCCTCTTATGCTTAAAATGTTGGATGCTCTTGAACAGTTTATTAATTTAGATGTTCCTTTTTTGCTTACTGAAAGAAAGCGACGAATTTATGATTTGAAGCAAATTTTAAGGAGATCAGATGTTTCTGTGAGTGAAAAATACCGTCAAATTATTTCAGCTTATAAGCTCGAGCAAGATTATGGTAGGACTTTACAAACTTATAGGGAACTAAGAAAAATGGAGGAGGGAAAAGAATTAACTGTCAATTATCTTCGTTTAGGACGTTTGGCTTTTATTTATATCAGTTTAGATGGTCGTTATATGGGGTATTGGGATAAAAAAACAAAACAGTGGAAAAAGCTACCAAAATCTTATAAAAAATCAATTTTAAAAGCTATTAAAATAGCTAAAAAACAAGTGCCTCCGGATTTGATAAAAATGCCCATTTTCTTTCCTGCAAACCTCTTATCAAAGAGTTAAAAAAAGGTAGAGATGAACCATTTTTTATATGTTTTTTTTGTATTTCTTTTTTTATCTCTGATAGAGCAGGTTAAGCCTTTTATTAATTCTTTTTCTCCTGTAAAAAAAACTTTTAAAGTAGCTAGTCAAAATGAAAAAAAAGCAAAGAAAAACCAGGAGGAATCTTCTAATAACTCTAAAAAAACAAAAGAACAACAAAAAGAAAGTTTAGAAGATAAGTCCTCTTATCAAGTTAGCAGTTTAGAAGAATTACTGCAAAAAGTTAAAAAGGATCAGGTGGAAAATTCTCCTGAATTGAGACGAAGAGAAGAGTTGTTTTTAAAAGCTCGAAGTCAACAAAAAGCTCTTTTACTCAAAGCCAATCAAGATTTACAAGAAGAAGAAAAACGTTTAGTTCTTTTACAAAATCAATTTGAAAAAAACGATCAAGATTTAAAGCAGTTAGAAGATAAACTTGCCCTTGTGATAGGAGCTTTAGGAGAACTCTTTGGCGTCGTTAAACAAAGCTCAGGAGAATTGAGGTCTTTATTTATGAATTCTGTGATTTCTGCAGAATATCCCGGTCGACATAAGTTTATAAAAAAAATAAATGATAAAAAGAATTTACCAGATACGCAGGATCTAGAAAAACTTTGGTTTTTAATGCAACAGGAAATGACAGAGTCAGGTCAAGTGACTCGTTTTAAACAAGAGCTTGTTTTTGCAGACGGAGAATCTAGGGAAGAAGAGCTGATTCGTATTGGAAGTTTTAATTTAATTTCTAAGGGGAAGTATTTTGTTTTTGATAGTGATACACAAAGAGTTGTGGAGCTGGTAAAACAGCCTCGCCGGCGTTTTTTGTCTTTAGCTAAAAAACTAGAAAAAGCTTCAAAAGATAGTATCTATAAATTTGGAATCGATCCTTCAAGAGGAAGTTTACTTTCTTTACTTATACAAACTCCTTCCCCTTTAGAGCGACTGGCTCAAGGAGGCTTTGTAGGATACCTTATTGTATTTCTTCTTCTTTGTGGTCTTTTTTTATGTGGTAAAAAGTATTGGTATTTATTCCATCAAGAAAAGCTTTTGAATTTGCAAAAACAATCTAAACAGACTTTAAAAAATAATCCTTTAGGTGAGATCATGCAAACTTTTGTAAATTTTAAAGAGGAGAAACAAGATATTTTAGAGCTTAAAATGGAAGAGGCTATCTTACAACAAAGCTCTTCTACTAAAAAAGGTCTTGGTACTATTAAATTGCTCTCTAGCTTAGCTCCTTTACTAGGTCTTTTAGGAACAGTCATAGGTATGATTACAACTTTTCAAAGCATTACTTTATTTGGGACAGGAGATCCTAAATTGATGGCAGGGGGTATTTCTCAGGCTTTAGTTACAACAGCTTTAGGTTTAGTTGTAGCTATCCCTCTTATTTTTATACATAATTTTTTATTAATAAAAGCGAACCGTTTGATTCAAATTTTTGAAGAAGAATCCTTAGGTTTGTTATCAAGGAAATACAACAAATCCCAGTGAAAATATGTTAGAGCAAGTCAGTGATTTTTTATCTTCTGGGGGAAAAGTTTTATGGTTTATTTTTTTCAGCCTTATAAGCCTTTGCTATTTGGTTTTGGAAAGGTTTTATTATTTTTATAGGATTTTTCCTGAGAAAAAAAGGAAGGTTCAATCCTCTTGGTTAAACAGAGAAGATAAGAAAAGTTGGTTTGCTTTAAAAATAAGGGACGAAGAACTTTCTAAACTCACAAGGGATATGTTTCGTTTTGTGTCTTCTATTAAAACAATCGTCTTAATTTCGCCTCTTTTGGGTTTGCTTGGAACTGTGACAGGTATGATTTCTATTTTTGATATCCTCTCTTTTTCAGGAACAGGGAATCCAAGACTGATGGCAAGTGGGATATCCTTAGCTGTTATACCTACTATGGCAGGTTTGGTGACAGCTTTGATTGGCATGTATTTTAGTTCTTATTTTGAAAAAAAAGGAAAGAGAGAAAAAGAAAAAATAGTTTCTTCTCTTAAATTTTAGGTGTCTATGAAACAGAGATTAAATACAAAATCGGTAGAACAAGAAAATGAGATTAATCTAACTCCTATGTTAGATGTGATTTTTATAATGCTTATTTTCTTTATTGTGACAACTTCTTTTGTTAAAGAATCAGGAATAGAAGTGAGTCGTCCTAATGCAATGACAGCTACAAAGCAAGAAAGAGCGAGTATTTTTATAGCTATAAATAACAAAGGGCAAATCTTTTTACAAAGAAGAAGAATTGAATTAGAGTCTGTTAGACCTAACATTGAGAAACTTCACGCAGAAAGCCCTGAAGGTTCTGTTGTGATTCAAGCCGATAAAGCTTCAGAAACGGGACTTTTGATTCAAGTGATGGATCAGATTCGCTCAGCGGGTGTAAAAAATATTTCAGTTGCCACTTCTCATAGCAATTAAGATATGAAAAAAGAAAAATCCTACTTATCTTTTAAGTTTTTTTCTTCAAAAAAAAATATATTTGTTCTTTTTTGTTTTTCTGTTTTGATAAGTGTTTTTGTTTTTTACTTTATGTCTATTTTAATTTCTAGTGGAACCAATTTACATGATAACAAAGAGGGAGATGTGAGTATTAATTTTTTATTAAATGAATCTCTTGATGACCTAGAACTTCGTTCTCGTCGAAGACCAGAAAAACCAAAAGATTCAAAAACTCCCCCTGAAATTCCTAAGTTAAAAATAAAGCAAACTGAAATTCAAAAGCCCGATATGTCTTCTGAGCTTCCGGAATTAGATTTACCAGATGATTTTCAATCGGATCAAACAGGAGCAGGTGTTTCTGACATGGGAAGTAAAAATAAGTCAGCGACTCCTGTTTTTAGAGTGAATCCTATCTATCCTCGCAGAGCCGCTATGCAAAATATCGAAGGTTTTGTTCTTTTACAATTTGATATTACTAAAACGGGTGAAACGGATAATATTTCTATTTTAGAGGCGAATCCTCTTCAAATTTTTAATTCCAGTGCGATTCAAGCTTTAAAAAAATGGAAGTATAAACCTAAATTAGAAAATGGAAAACCTATTGCTCAGTATGATTTGAAAGTAAGACTAGATTTCAGTTTGGTAGATGATTGATAAAAATTTATCTTTTCTATCTATAAGATAAGGCTAAAAAACTATGATTTCAAAACCTTCAAGCTTATAACTGAACTTATTTTCACTAAATGATCTTTTTTGTTTTTATTTTTTTTTAAATAGTGTATCATCTTTAAAGATGAAATTAAAATTTTTACAAATCACTTTTCTTCTTCTATCAAATTCAATGTTTGTTTTAGATTCTTTTGCTAAAAAGGAAAATTCTCAAAAGACTGTTAAAGATCTCCGACCTGTCAAATTAAACCTAGAATTAATGGAAAAAATTAAAAAAAGAGGGGGTTTTTTAATTTCGGACAAAATAGGAGATTATATTTTGAGAGCTGAATCTTTATCTGAAAATAAGAAATATGACGAAGCGATTGATTTTTTAAAATATCATTATGATAGAGCTGATCGACTCAGTCAAATCGAAAGAGCAGATTTAGCTTTCCATTTAGCTACAACTTATAAATTGAAAGGAAATAATAGAAAAGCTTTAGAATTTTTGCAAAAAGCCTTAGATTTTGAAGTTTTAGCTTATAACAAGCATCTTTCTCTTTTATTCCTGTTAGCTGAAATTTACATTGATGAAAATAAGATTAGAAAAGGAGAGTCTGTTTTAATGGAATGGTTTTCTATTAATGAAAATCCTCATCTTCCAGCTTATGTGTTGTTAGCCTATATTTATTATAACAGAAACCAGTTAAATCAAGCTTTAAAATATGTGGAATATGTTTTGTCTTTGAGTTTAAAACCAAAGGAAAATTGGTTAAATTTTGTGATATCTATTTATGTTAAAAAAAATAAGTATAAAAAAGCCCAGCCGTATTTAGAAAAGTTAGTCGCTTTGTTCCCTCAAAAGGCGAATCATTGGAGACAGCTTGTGGGAATTTATTTGCATTTAAATGATTATAAAAAAGCTTTTATCACTTTAGAGATGGCTTACAAAATGGGACATTTAAATAAGGAAACGGAGTTCTTTAATTTAGCCTCTCTTTACGTTGATCAGGGACTGCCTTATCAATCCGCTCGTTTTTTAGAAGAAAAAATAAACACAAAACAAGTTCCCTTTAAGAAAAAGTATTTGGAGTTTTTAGCTGAAGTTTTTTACCAAGCAAGAGAAGGAGACAAAGCTTTAGAGTATTTTAAAAAAGCTTCTAAACTCGCTAAAGATTCGAATTTTTTTATTAGATATGGGCAAAGACTTTTACAAGAAGAAAAATGGAAAGAGGCAGAAGAGGTTTTAAAAAAAATTCTAACATTCAAAGACATTAAAGAAACCATAGAAAGTATTGAAAAATATAAAAAACTCTTAGCTCAGCAAAAGAAAGACTTTGAGGCTAATTTTCATACAATCTCTGAGGAAGAGGAAAAGTTGAAAGCTCCCTTTAGCAATCAATTAGAAAACGTTTATTTGAATTTAGGGATTGCTCTTTATAATCAAAAGGATTATGCTTCGGCCTTAACTTATTTTAAAAAAGCCATTGAAGTTGATGATACTTTTTTAAATGCTTACCAGTGGATTGATTCTACAGAATTGGTTTTACAGGAATTAAAACAAACTCGCCTATCCTATTGAACTGTATTTTTAGTTAGGGTTAAAATGTGACAATTTGTATTGTTAAATCAGAATTTAATAAAGATTTAGTTGAACAGCTGTATCAATCTGCTCTCAAAGAATTAAAAAAGCGTGTTCAAGGGCCTAAATTTTTTAGTTTGTCGGTTCCGGGAGCTTGTGAAATTCCTCAAGCTATAAATTTAATTTTAGATCAAAAACAGGCAGATGCGGTTTTAGCTTTAGGAGTGATTATTAGAGGGAAAACGGCCCATTTTAATTTTCTCCAAAATTTTTTACAAATCGCTTTATGGGATTTACAAAAAACTTACTTTGTTCCCATTGTGTTTTCTGTATTACTTTTAGAAAAAAGAGATCAATTTCAAGATCGAATTTTAAGAGCTAAACAAGGAGTGGGTGCGATTTTAAAAATGTTAGACTTCAACGCTTTTTACCAAAAAAACAGGAAGGGTATAAAAAAATAAAGCTTTTTTTGTTTGAAAGAATTATGAAGTGGTCTGAAATTTATTTAAAAACTCTTAAAGAAGTTCCCTCAGGAGCTCACATTTCAAGTCATATTTTACTATTAAGATCTGGCTTGATCTCTATGAGCAGTCAAGGGATTTATGTGTATAATACTTTGTTTTTACGTTCCCTTCAAAAGCTCTCAAATCTTATTAAAAAAGAGTTAGAAAAAAATCAGGCAAGAGAGATATTGATGCCGATGGTTCAAAGTAAAGAGATTTGGGAGGAGTCAGGACGTTGGAATAAATTTGAAGGTTTGCTTTTAAAAATGGAAAGTCGTACAGGGGCAAAGCTGTGTTTAGGACCCACTCATGAAGAACTGATTATTAATTTTGTTAAACCGGGATTAAGCAGTTGGAGAGATATGCCTTTGAATTTGTATCAAATACAAACAAAATACAGAGATGAAATTCGTCCTCGTTTTGGTTTAATGAGAGCGAGGGAATTTTTAATGAAGGATGCCTACAGTTTTGATACTTGTTTTGAGACGGCTTTTCAATCTTATCAAAAAATGTTTCAAGCTTATCAAAATATTTTTAATCAACTCGAAGTGGATTATGTTGTCGTCAAAGCCGATTCAGGAGCTATCGGAGGAAATCATTCAGAAGAATTCCATATTTTAGCAAAAGCTGGTGAAGATGAACTTTTAGTGAGTCAAGATATGTCTGCAAATATTGAAATTTGCCCTCGTCAAGATGCAAAAAAAACTCAAAGTTCAACTCCTGAGTTAAAAAAAATGGAAAAGTTTGCAACCCCTCATATTAAAACCATTGATCAGTTGGCTCATTTTTTATCTATTGAAAGTAAGGAACTCATAAAAATTTTATTTTTTATAAATCAAGATCAAAATCAAGCGAGCTTAAAAAATAAAGCTTTTGCTGTGTTATGCTTGGGGGATGATGAAGTGAGTCTTTTTAAAGTGAAAAAAGAACTTTGTTTAAAAGAACAACCGATTTTAGCAGATAAAGAAGCTGTTTATAAGATAACAGGAGTGGAGCCGGGAAGTTGCGGACCTCATAAGTTAAAAATAGAAGTTCCTATTTATTTAGACAATTATTTAAAAGGAAAAAGAAATTTTATAACAGGAGCCAATGAAGAGGGGTTTCATTTTAAGAATGTGAACATAGATAGAGATTTCAAGGTCAAGGCTTTTGGAGACTTTTGTTTTGCAAGGGAAAGAGATCTGAGTCCTCAAGGCTTTTCCTTTAAAAAGTACAGAGGAATTGAAGTGGGACATTTATTTTATCTCGGGGATGAGTATTCTAAAAAGATGGGTTTAAGTTATTTAGATAAAAAAGGAAAAAAGCAATTTGTAAAAATGGGTTGTTATGGCCTGGGTGTCACAAGGACTTTACAAGCTATTATTGAACAAAAACATGATGACAAGGGAATCCTATGGCCTTTTTGTATAGCTCCTTTTGCTGTCCACATCTGTTTGATTGATGGAGAAGAAAATTCTAGGATTTCAAAAGCTCAAGAAAAGCTGATTTCTATTTTAGATAAGCAGTCTTTAGATTATTTTATTGATAATAGAAAAGAAAGACCCGGTGTTAAATTTAAAGATGCCGATTTAATAGGTTTACCTTTAAGAGTCAATTTAGGACTAAGAGATTTAGAAAACAATCAGATAGAAATTTTTGTTCGTAAAACCGGAGAAAAACATAAAGTGAATTTATCAGATTTAGAATCTAATTTTTTTTTAACTAAGTTTTTAAATTAAGGCTTTTTAAGAGATGGTTCAATTTGACAAAAAAAAACTTTATGATAATTTTTAGATAATATGTTGATAGCAGGAAACTGGAAAATGAATATGGGTTATCAACAAGCCCTTTCTTTTCTTTTGGAATTTAATAAACTTGTTAAAAAAGAAGATAAAGATAGCTTTATTTTTTTTCCTCCCGCTCCTTTATCTTTAATTTTTGAGAAAGAAAAGTTTTATTGGGGATCTCAAAATATTTATCAGAAAATAAAAGGAGCTTTAACAGGGGAAAATTCTGTTCAGCTCTTTAAAGAAATGGGAGCCACTTTTTGTTTGTTAGGACATAGTGAGAGAAGATATATTTTTGGTGAGACAGATGTGGATATTGAAAAAAAATTTTCTCTCGTTCAAGAGCAGGCTTTAATTCCTGTGCTTTGTATAGGGGAATCTTTATCGGAGCGATTTCAAAAAAATAAGGTTTTGATTAAAAAACTGTCTTGGATTAAACAATACAATAAGTATGAAAAACTTCCTTTTCACCCCGAAAAGCTACCTCCCGATTTTAAAGATCTCTCTTTCATTGTTGCTTATGAACCTCTTTGGTCTATTGGCACAGGGGAAATTCCCTCTGTAAGTGAATTAGAAGATGTTATTAGCTTAATTAAGGAAGACTTTCCTACAGTTAAAGTTTTTTATGGAGGAAGTGTGTCTTTAGAAAATGCTTTGAGTTTATCTTGTGATAAATTAGATGGTTTTTTAATAGGTTCTGAATCTGTAAATCCTCATTCTTTTTATGGAATTTATAAACAAATTAAAAGCTGTTAAAAAAGTTTATTATGAAGATACAAACATGTTTTCAAGATATTCAATTAGCAAAAAAACGTTTAAGTCCTTATATTAAAAAAACCCGTTTGTCTTCCTATAATTATGGGAGCCGGCAATTAGGTCTTTCTCTTTTTTTGAAGTGGGAAAGTGAACAGAAAACTAAGAGTTTTAAAATTCGTGGAGCTTTAAATAAAATTCTCTCTCTTACAAAAGAGGAAAAAGCTCGTGGTTTAATCGCTGCTTCTGCAGGAAATCATGCTCAAGGAGTTGCCTTAGCGGCTCAGCTTTTCAATATTAAATTTCGTGTGGTTATGATGGAAACGGCTTCTAAAGTTAAAATTTTAGAGACAAAAAAACTAGGAGCTGAAATTATTTTAAAAGGAAAAACTTATGATGAAAGTTATGAATATGCTTTGTCTATAGGAGGAGATTCTATTTTTATTCACCCTTTTGCAGATACTCATGTAATTGCAGGACAAGGGACCATAGGACTTGAACTTTTTGAGGAGCTACCTGATTTAGACTCTGTTGTTATTCCTGTTGGAGGAGGAGGCTTGCTTTCAGGAGTCTCTTTAGCTCTTAAACATCTTAAACCTTCTTTAAAAATTTATGGAGTGACTTGGGAGGGGACTCCTGATTTTTGTAAAAAATTCAATAAAATAAGAGAGGGACAAAATTGTTTATGTGAAAAAAATCTTTTCATGAGATCTTCAAAAAGTGGTTTGACAGATGGGATTGCTGTTAAAAAAAGTTCCCCAGAAATTCTTGATTTTTGTTTTCAATATGTAGATGGTATTTGTTGTGTGAGTGAAAAAGAAATCTCAGAGGCTATTGTAGAAATAAAAGAGCAGACAGGTCAAAAAGTAGAAGGTTCGGGAGCCACTGCTTTGGTAGGGGCTTTAAAATACCAGAAAGATTGGGATTTAGGAAAGACCTGTTGCGTTTTGATTTCAGGGGCTAATATTGATGAAGATGTTTTCTTAAGTTTGCTCTGATATTTAGTTTTTTAACTTTAAAGAGGATAAAATTGTATAAGGATGGAAAAAATTATTACAGTTGATGGTTTAGCTTCTTCTGGAAAAAGTACTTTATCTTATAGGCTTTCTAAAAGGTTACGTTGGCCTTGGTTTTCTACAGGAGTTTTATACAGAGGAATGGCTTATGTTGCTTTAAAAGAAAAATTTAAAGAAAAGGATTATCTGCCTTTTTTTAAATCTAAAGATTGGAGAATTGAATTGACTCCTTTTAAAAGTCTTTTTTTTTACAAAGACATAGATATCAGTTCTCAGCTTTACTGTGAAGAAATAGATGAAAAAGCTAGTTTTTTGAGTGCTTCTCCTTCTTATAGGAAGGCTTTGATTCCTTTTCAAAGAGATTTTTACAGTGCAGAAAAAGGGCTTATTTTAGAAGGTAGAGATTGTGGAACCATTTTATTTCCTTCAGCTCCTTTAAAAGTTTTTTTAACAGCTCCTGAAAAAAAACGAGCCGAAAGGAGAAAAAAAGAAAGAACAAAATCTCTTTCTTCTATTTTAAAAGCTCAAAGACAAAGAGATGAACGGGATCAAGGAAGATATTTTGCTCCCTTAATTCAAGCTCAAGAGGCTTTGTGTTTGGATTCTAGCTCTCATACAATAGATAATTTAGTTCAAATTGTTTATGAAAAAGCCCAAGAGATTTTTTTCAAAAAGTAAGATAAATTTGTTATTTTGTAGGTTTAAAGAAATTAAGAGCTTGAAATATGAATTTTTTACTCTATAATAGCATTTTTATTAAAAGCTTTGACTTTTTTTTAAGAAAAGTTTAAAAAGATTTAAATAAATTGAGGGTGTTTTTTATTATGAATGAAGTAAAAAATGGAATGAAAAAAACAAAAGAAGAGGTTTTAGTTGCTTTAGATGCTCTAGATAAAAATTTTTCAGAAGATTCTGGTTTGTTATCTAACAAAGAGGAGAGTAAGGAATTTGAGAATTTTTTTAACAAGCAAATGTATAAAAGGGTTTTTAAACCAGGACAAATCATTCAAGGAGAGATTATAAAGGTCACCGATGATTATGTGTTTGTAGATATTAACTATAAAAGTGAAGGAAAAATTCCTATTTCTGAGTTTTCTCATTTTAATCTTGACACTCAAGAAGAAATGAAAAAAGGTGAAAAAGTTGATGTTTACATTGAGAAGATAGAAGATAAAAATGGACTCGTTGTGCTATCTAAAGATAAAGCTAATATAAAAAAAGTTTGGCAAAATATTATAAAAGCTTATGAAAATAATGAAGTGATTAAAGGTAAAGTGATTGCAACTGTCAAAGGAGGACTCACTGTAGATGTTGGAATTAAAGCTTTTTTACCAGGCAGTCAATTTGATATTCGTCCTGTCAGGAATTTAGCTGACTATGTGGGACAAACTTTAGAATTTAAAATTATTAAGATAAGTCATAAAAGAGGGAACCTTGTTTTATCTCGACGTTTTGTTTTAGAAAAAGATAAAGAAAATTTAACGGTCATTGATAAAGTGAAAGAAGGTGATGTTGTCGAAGGGATTGTCAAAAATATTACTTCTTATGGGGCTTTTGTTGATTTAGGAAATAGAGATGGTCTCCTTCATATTACAGATATGAGTTGGTCTCGTATTGAACATCCTAATGAAATCTTAAAATTAGGACAAAAATTAAAATTAAAAGTTTTAAAATTTGATTCAGAAAAAAATCGTGTGTCTTTAGGTCTTAAGCAAATGAGTGAGGAAAAATGGAAAGCTGGTATTTCTAAATATGAGTTAGGTCAAATTTTAAAAGTTAAAATTTCTTCTATTGTAGATTATGGGGTTTTTGTTCAGCTTGATGAGGAAATAGATGGTTTGATTCATTTTAATGAACTATCTTGGAAAAGGAGGCATAATATCTCTTCTGAAATGTTTAAAGTAGGAGATGAAGTGGATGCTAAAATTATTGACATTAAACCAGATAAGAGAAAGTTGAGTTTAAGTATCAAGCAGACCCGAATCAGTCCTTGGCTTTCTATCAAAGACTTATATAAAAAAGATCAAGAAGGGGAATTTGAAATTACATCTATAAGTGATTTTGGCATATTCGTTAAAATCACAGATGAGTTAGATGGTTTGATTCGATTTGGTGACTTATCTTGGTCAAAAAATATAAATCCTTCTGCAAAGTATAAAATAGGTGATAAAGTGAAGGCTAAAGTTTTAGATATTGATGTGGAAGGAGAAAAATTTAGTTTAGGAATCAAACAACTTGAAGAAGATCCTTGGAAAAAGTTAGAAAAAGAATTTCCGATAGGTTCACAACATGAGGTGGAAGTTGTTAAAATCGTTGATTTTGGAGTGTTTGTTAAATTAAAATACGGAATTGAAGGTTTAATTCATGTCAGTGAGTTGAGTAAAAAAAGAGTGAATGAAATCTCAGATGTTGTAAAAGTAGGAGATAAGGTCAAGGCGGAAATTTTAAATATTGATGAATCAGCTAAAAAAATAGGTTTGAGTATTCGTTTGGTCGAATCTAATGAAAGTAAGGAGATTTCTAAGGAAGAAGTTAAAGGAAAAAATAAAACAGGTATGATGGAGAATTTCTTTGCTAAAGCACTTAAAAAATCAATTAAAAAGACAGAATCTCAAAAAGAAAGTTAAATTATGAAAGTATCATTTAAATTTATTTTTAATACAGTGTGTTTTTTATCTCTTACGTCTTGTTTAGATATGAGTCAACTGGAAAAAAGTAAAGAGATTAAAGATTCCTCCATTCTTTTGCTACAAATCAAAGGACTTATTTTGAGTGATCTGTCTCAAAATTTTGCAAAACATGTTAGAAAATATGCCTCTCAAGAAAGGGTCAAAGGTGTTTTAATAAGAGTCGATAGTCCCGGAGGATCTGTGGCTGCAAGTCAGGAGATTAACTCGGCTATTTTTGAGATTGTAGATCGTTATAAAAAACCGGTTTATGTCAGTGGAGGGGACGTTGTAGCAAGTGGGGGTGTTTATTCCATAATGAGTGCAAGTAAGATTTTTGTGAATGCGGGAACTTTGTTTGGTTCTATTGGAGTTATTTCAACTTTTAGAAATTTAAGTGAACTAGCTCGTTGGGCTAAAGTGGAAATTTATAATTTAAAAGCCGGTGAATTTAAAGATGCAGGGAATTCTTTTCGTAAAATGACTTTTAGGGAAAGAGAGCTTTTTGAAAATCTTTTAGAAACAGTTCATGATCAATTTAAACAAGCTGTTATAACCGGTCGAAAATTAGATCCCGAAGCCGTTGAGTTTTTTGCAGATGGTCGTATTTTTTCTGGAGCAGAAGGAGTTGAATTTGGTTTAGCAGATCAGGTGGGAACTTTTAATGATGCTATTAGAGAAATTGGGGAAAAAACAGGTTTAGGTTCTAATCCTACCTTGTTTGATCCTGATGAAAAAACAAGTTTTGAACGTTTTTTTGAAAATTTTTCAAGTAAAGGTAAAGTTTTTTCAAGTTTTTTTTCTAAATGGAATGAGTTAGAATCCTTATCTGGCAAGCCCCTTTATCTTTTGCAAACTTATGTGACTCATTAACTATGAGATATGTTTCTCAAATGTATGATTTTCAGCTCAGTCCAATTGTTAAAAGTTTAATGCTTATCAATGGAGCTGTTTGGTTTTTTTTAGTTATTTTTTTGCAAAAGTTATTTTTTGATAACAACTCTATTTATTATTTTTTAGGTTTAGTTCCCTTTCAGGTTTTAGATCATTTTTGGTTGTGGCAAATTTTTACTTATATGTTTGTACATTCTGAAAGTGTTTTTCACATTTTGTTTAATATGTTTGCTCTTTGGATGTTTGGCAGTGAATTAGAGAGATTTTGGGGATCTAAATTTTTTATAAGTTATTACTTAGTATGTGGGGTAGGAGTTGCTTTAATTTATATTCTTGTTTTAAATTTAATTCCTTTAATTTATCCTTTAAATCCTTTACAGTTAAAAATTCCTTTGATTGGAGCTTCGGGTTCTATCTTTGGAATTTTATTTGCTTATGGGATGATTTTTAGTGAGAGACAGATTTTATTTATGATGCTTTTTCCTATGAAAGCAATTCATTTTACTTTACTTATTGGAGTTATAGAGTTTGTAAGTTTGATTAATAATGGCATGGGAAGTTCTATCAGTCATCTCTCTCATCTTTCAGGTTTTATCGTTGGTTTTTTCTTTTTACAGAGCTGGAAAAATATACAAAATTTCAAGATTCGAAGTAGAAGAAGACAGGGACGACCTACTTTTTTGAAAATTTTAAGAAATGAGGATAAGTAGTTGGATATATTTGGAAAAACTTTTGTTACTGGAAAAAATATTAACAAGGAGGAGGAACGGTGTCTTATTTAGCAGAGAGCTTAAAAAAACTAAAGTATGATAAAAGGATGTTAGATTGGAATTTAAAACAAAAGCTTCTTACAAAAACAGAATATGAAAAGCACTTAAGTAGCTTGGAAGATATCTCTCATCTTAAAGCAGAAGAAAAGTTGACAAAAGATCTGGAGACAAAGGAGAAAAACAAACCGGAGACAACAGATGTCAAAGAAGAAATAGATAAAGAAGATAGAAAAGAATTAAGCGATATAAATAAGTTTAAAAAAAACTTGTTTAAATCTGAGTTATAACATATGATTTTGTTTGATTGAGATATAAGAAAAGGAAAAAGCATGACAGATAAGGAAAAAATGATTCAAGAGTTTAAAAAAACTCCTTCTGATACAGGAAGTGCGGGATTACAGATCGCTTTTTTAACACAAAAGATAAAAAATTTAACAAAACATTTTAGTATTCATAAAAAAGATTATCATTCTATGAGAGGTTTGATGAAAATGGTCAGTCAAAGAAAAAAATTACTTTCTTCTATAAAAAGAAGAAATCAAATAAGTTATCAAGAGATCGTTAAGAAACTTTCTTTAAGAAAGTAAACTCAATTGTTATTTTTAAATTCAAAAAACATATAAATTAGAAAGGAAAAGGAATATGAATAAAAAATACAGTTCTGAATGCATGATTCAGGGAAAAAAAATTAAAATTGAAACAGGAGAGTTAGCCAAACAAGCTGATGCGGCGGTTTTAGTAAGTTGCGGAGATAATAAAGTTTTAGTTACAGTTGTATCTAGTAGAGATGAGTCCGATCAAGATTTTTTTCCTTTAACGGTGGATTATCAGGAAAAATTTTACTCCATTGGCCGAGTTCCCGGAGGCTTTTTAAAAAGAGAGGGACGTCCAAGTCATGAATCTATTTTATCTGCTCGCTTGATAGATCGTCCTATTCGTCCTTGTTTTCCTGAAGGGTACCTTTCAGATACACAAATTGTAGTCATGGCGTTAAGTTCCGATGGGACCTTTCCTTTAGAGGTTTTATCAGGTATAGGAACTTCCTCAGCTCTTCATATGAGTGATATTCCTTTTCAAGGTCCTGTGGGTTTTTTAAAGCTTTCTTTAAGTAAGAATCAGTTTGTTTTAAATCCTAAAGAGGAAGATAATGAATCTTCGATGGAATTGATGGTAGCGGGGACTTCAAAGGGACTTTTAATGGTGGAAGGTTCGGCTGATTTTGTTTCTGAATCTAAGGTTTTATCTGCTTTAAAATTTGCACATGAATCTATGAAACCTCTTTTTGAAATGCAAGAGGATCTTAGAAAAAAAACAGGTTCTTTAAAGAAAAGAGAAGTGAAAGATGTGGAAACAGATTCTCATTTATCTAAGAAAGTTAGGGAGCTTGTTGATTCTAAACTAGAGATTGCTCTTTGTGAAAGAGAAAAAATAAAAAGATATCGTATTTATGATGAAATTAAAGGGGAGTTAAAAACTCATTTTGAGGAATTAGAATTAAAGAAAGCTTTTGTTGAATTTGAAAAAATGAAGTATGAAAAAGCTCGTGAAAAAATACTTCAAGAGTCTCAAAGAATAGACGGACGAAAAAAAGATGAAGTGCGTTCTATTGATTGTAAAGTAGATTTATTACCTCGAGTCCATGGCTCTGCTCTTTTTACAAGAGGAGAAACTCAAGTCTTAGGGACTGTGACTTTAGGAACGGGGGATGATGAAAAAATAATAGATAATTTGTGGAACTCTCATCGTAAAAAGTTTTTTCTTCATTATAACTTTCCTCCTTACTGTGTGGGAGAAACGGGACGTTTGGGTTTTCAAAGTCGTAGAGAAATTGGACATGGTTTTCTAGCCGAAAAAGCTTTAAAAGCGGTCTTACCTTCTCATAAAGATTTTCCTTATACCATTCGTATTGTAAGTGAGGTTTTAGAATCAAATGGTTCGAGTTCTATGGGATCAGTGTGTTCTGGTATGATGGCATTGATGGCGGCAGGAGTTCCTGTAAAAGATCAAATTGCAGGAATTGCTATGGGATTGATTAAAGAAAAAGATGAACTTGTCATTTTATCTGACATTTTAGGGGATGAAGATCATCTCGGAGATATGGATTTTAAAATTGCAGGTTCTGATAAAGGAATCACAGCTTTGCAAATGGATATTAAAATAGATAGTATTGATTTTGCAACTCTTGAAAAAGCTCTTCAGCAGGCTTCAAAAGGCTGTAAATATATTTTATCTGAAATGAAAAAAACGATTTCAAAACCAAAAGAAGATTTAAGTACTTATGCTCCTAGAATAGAGATGTTAAAAATTAATCCTGATAAAATTCGTGAAGTGATTGGAAGTGGAGGAAAAACAATTAACTCTATTACAGAAGAAACAGGGGTAAAAATTGACATTGAAGATGATGGAACTTTATTTATTTCTTCTCCGAATTTAAAAGGTTTAAAAACAGCTAAAAAAATTATTGAAGGCATTTGTGAAGAAGTGGAACAAGGAAAAATTTATGAAGGACTTGTTACAGGAATTAAAGAGTTTGGAGCTTTTGTTGAAATTTTACCTAAAACTTCGGGATTGCTTCATATTTCAGAAATATCTGAACAAAGAATTGGGAGAGTTTCTGATGTTTTAAAAGAGGGAGATAAGGTAAAAGTTAAAGTATTGAATGTAGAAGGCAATGGAAGAATTCGTCTCAGTAAAAAAGCTGTGGATAAAAATAGATGAGATATACACTTGGCTTGAAAGGTAAAATTTATATAGCTTTAGCAAACTTATCCTTAATAGATTGAACAGAATAAAGCAAAAGTCTTGGAGTTTTAATCGACTAATGCACGGCTTAAACTATTAAAAAAAACTTTAATAATAAGCTTGAAAAGGCATCATGAGTTTTGATCAAAAAAAAAAGAGCTTTTAAAAAGCCTTAAATCAAGCAATAGATATAAAAGGCTTTCTCTCTATTTATAAGGATATTATAAATACTTATATTAGAGATTGTTCAAATTTTTTAGAAGACTTAGTTGATGAGAAATTAAAGAATGAAGTAAATGTAAATATAGAAAAAAATATATTTAAATTTAAGTAAGCTCTAGGAAATTAAAGTTCTTTAGCTGGATAAAGGTTCTACAACTTGGACAGCTAAAGACTTTATTTTTATATCAATTTTTTTCTTTAAGTTTTTTTAACCCTCTATAAGCTTTTCATTATAGGTTTACAATTTAGATTTAAAAACAGATTTTTCTCCTTGATATGACTTGTGTCTGATTTAGAACATGGATTTAAGTCAAAAATAAAAATTTATTTTCCTATGATCATTAAATCAGGAACTAAAAAAGAAGATGTGTTTGTAGAAGAGCTAGAATGAGTCGTATTTTCTATTT
>JACOND010000008.1 GCA_014323935.1 Bdellovibrionales bacterium | reverse complement strand
TCTAAGATTACAGGTTTTTCTAAAGAAGAAATTGAAAAATTAAAGAAGAATTCTTAAAAAATCTAGTCTTCTAATTTTAGAGATATTCTCTTTATTTTTAGAAAACCTTTATTCCTTCACAGTTTGTGAGAATAACTTTTATAAAAATATTTAACAAGGTAATCCCCCCCCCCTCCATAAAATAGAAAAGCTAAAGTCTATAAATTTAGGTTTTGAATTTCAAGCGAGCTGATGTTGCTTTTGACCCTCTTTGTATGAGAGCAATATTTTAGGTCTTTTCTGGATAAAATTATAAATATTAATCTTCTATACTCTTAGGTAGACTCATAAATGTTGCATTTTAAACAAGGCTATCATCTTAAAGAGACTTTTCTTTGGTGTATTAAAGACTTTTATCCAAAGGATAATGATTAAGCAAGTAGATAAGGAAAAAGAAGTAATTTTATTTTTTAACAGGAATTTTAAGTCTATACCCTAGAAGAAAAGAATTTATTTAATTTGAAGTTTTACTTTAATTTAAAACTAAGTCTAAAAGACTTAAAAAAAAAGGACTAACTTTTGAGTTAGCCCTCTTTTTTTTACTTTAAGTCTAGGTTTATTCACATACTGTAAAATCACTCTTACATGTACCTTTATTAGTACTGTCGTCAACTGTTTTAGAACTGAGTGAACCATCTCCATCAAAAGTTATACAACCTAGATGCCCTTGATCAGCAACAACCCCCGTGTCTAATGTAACAGAAAAACACCTTTTTGCAGTTCCTTTTGTTCCTCCTCCTATAGTTACACCAGGTTGTGCTTCTAAAGTCTTATCGATGTTATCAGTTGCACATTTTGCAAAATCTTCAACAGCAAAACAAGCTTTAAAGGCTTTGTTTATATTGTTAAGTGAACTTGTTACAGTTGCAGCTTTTGCATTGTTTCTGTATTTGTTATAAGCTGGAATGGCAACAGCTGCTAAAACCCCAATAATAGCAACAACGACCAAAAGCTCTATAAGAGAAAAACCTTTACTTAAGCTTTTTCTTTGAATTTTTGTAGGTTTGTTTGTAGATTCTTTTTTTATAAATAGATTCATTTTAAAACTCCTTTTTGTTTAATAACTTCACAAATCATATTATAATTAATTTTAAATTGCAAATAAAAGTTTAATAATTAAGTCTAGTTTTAGAATTTGAGACAACTTTAAAGTCAGTTTACATTACTTTTATAGATTTATTGTAATTTAAGCTTTATTTAAAAAGGACTTATGGATGTAAGAGAAATTATAAAAAAAAGGATGTTATTTATGGAAAATCAAATAAATAGATTTACAAGCCTTACAAAAGAAAAAAGTTACACGAAATCAAAAAGCAGGATTCCAAAATTATACTCAAGCTGATTGTGAATCTTTTAAAGCCGAAAATGGAATTTATAATTTAACTTATGAATTAGAGATTCTAATTTAAAAATCCAAGTTGTTCCTTTAAAAAGCTTAATTAGAGAGAGTAAATAAAAAGTCTTAACCCTTTTAAATTTGAAAGATATTTTGACAACTCCTAATGAAAAACAAGACGACAGTAGAGATAATTCAAAACCCCTAGGCAAATTGAAAGACCTGTTATAGATAGCTTTAAAAGGAATAGCAAAATCTTTCAACAAAGAAACTAAGAACGAAGTTGCAAAATTAAAACTTTCATAAGGTGAAGTAAGACTTATAACTGTTGATGATATTTTAAGAGATGCTTCTTAATTCATATTTACTATGATAAGATATAAATCAAGTTGCATTTGTAAGTTCTTAAAAACAGTTAAAAAAACTATTTAAACAAATCTTTAATAAAATAAAAATTTGAGATAACATTGAAAGTTGTACTTAATAAAAGACTTATTAAGACCTCTTTTTCAAGTTCAATAAATCTATGAGAGTTATAATAATTAAGAAAACACAAGCGGTCTAGATACAAACAGAATAAAATAATTTTAAATCTTATCTTAGTTTTCTGTTGCTTTTTAAACTTGTTCAAGATACCGAAAGTGTTGTATGAGCTTTATTTACAAACTATCAAACTTTTAAAACTTCAATGAGATACTTTTTTAGGACCTTTAAATTTACCTCCCATTGATTGGACAAAAATAGAAAATAAGAGCTTCAGCAGATGCTTTAAACATCAAAATAAAAGGAAGCTAGGATTTTAGTTATTCTAAAAGACTAAAAATTGACATATTTATATTGATTAGGAGAATTTAGCCTTTTTTTTAGTTTAAGAATCTTAATTTTTGAAAAACCTGTTACTTTCATAATTGTATCCACACCAGTAATTTAAAGACCTGTTTTTTTCGCTTCTCCTCCACATGCCTTCTTCAATAAGCTTGTTTGTCTTAATCCATCTTTACTACGGAACTTTAGGCACTCTTGTAATTTCTTCTGATAACTTTGTAAAATAACTCATCTCCCTATCCTCAGAGAGTTTCACTCTCAAATCTAAGGAAACTCCCCCCCCCCTAGATGTTGGAAGATTGCTATCTAAAAATTCAAGACTTTGTTTCTTTTGAGGTTTTTATTTAGATATCTTTTTTTCTAACTTCTTGGATGTTTAGAAAATGTTTTAAAACACGTTTTAAGATCTCTGGTTTGTCTACAAAGAATTTTTTAAAGACAATATCTCTTGTCATTTTTATATAGTTTTTTTGTTGTTTCATTTTATATCTGGTTTTAGGTAAGGGGTTGTTTTTTTACATTAATCTTAGACTTACCTAATGCATTTTTAGGGTTTATCTCCTGAAGTTGTTTTTAACTCTATTCACAAGAGATGTACGATTCATTAAGAAGAACTGTTTAGATTGGGTTATATTATAAATAAAAAAAGATCTTGCATTTTTTTACAGCTTCTTTTAAATAATCAAAAACACATCTTGAGTTTATAAAAAAACAAACTTCAAAAACAAAAAACTCCTCTTTCAGTCATGATAAATTCTTCAAAGACTTTTACTCAGATTCTAAACTCAGTCAGGAATTACTCCAGCTCATCTTTTCAAAAAAAGAGTGTGAAACTTATAATTTAAAAAAACTTAAAATAGAAAAAGATACCTTTGAAGCTAAAAGAGCAGATCTTGTTTTATCCCTTCCTTTTAAAGATTTTCCTAAAATTAGATTGAGAGTTTTTATACTTCTAGAACATAAAAGTTCTTATGATAAGAACTTTTATGATCAATTATTAGATTATCAATATTTCCTTCGAAAGCTCATGATTCAACAAAAAGGCTACGTTCAACCTATAATTCCAGTGCTTTTCTATCATGGAAAAGAGCCTTTCAAATGGAAAAGCTCTCTTCAAGAAGAAGATTTTAAATCTTTTTTTTCAAAAATTCCTAGAGAATCAAGAAAGAGTATGTTAAACTATGAACCAAAGATAATAAACACGAAGGACCCGAAGATAAGAAAAACGTCTAAGAAGTTAAAAGGGTATAGTGTTATAAAGTTATTAGATGAGATATGGAGTTTAAAGAAGAAGACAAATTTTTCAAAGGTCATAGAAACTTATTTGGGATTTAAGGAGATATTGAAACCTTTAAAGGGAGAAGCTAGAAAAACGGCAGTGTTAAGGATATGGGAATATTTAGTAGATAATACGGATTTAGATGTAAATATATGGGGATTAGTTGAGAAGAGGCTTATAGAAGAAGGGATATTAAAAGAAGGAGGACTTATGGATGTAAGAGAAGTTATAAAAGAGAAAGGGCGTCAAGAAGGACGGCAAGAAGGACGGCAAGAAATTGCTTTAAATCTTTTGAAAGAAAAAACAAATATAACTTTTATTTCTAAAATTACAGGTTTTTCTAAAGAAGAAATTAAAAAATTAAAAAATAGTTCTTAAAAAATTAGTCTTTTAGTTCTAGGATATATCTTTTTTTGAAAAAAAGAGTATGAAGCTTAATAATTTAGAAAAAATAGAAAAAGATATTTTTGAAGATAAAAGAGCGAAGCTTGTTTTATTTTTTCCCTTTAAGATTTTTACTAAAATCAAAATTGAAAGTTTTTATATTTCTAAAACACAAAAGCTCTCTTCAAGAAGAAGGTTTTTTTAAGTCTTTTTTTTTAAAATTCTTAGAGAATCAAGAAAGAATATGTTAAATTATGAAAGAAGGTAAACACTAAGGACCTGGAGATAAGAAAAGCGTCTAAGAAGTTAAGTTGAAAGGGCAAGCTATTAAAAAAATAGTTAAGGATACTTGAGTATTTGAGATGAGACTACAGATTTAGATTTAAAATGGAGGATTCATGGATGTAAGAGAAATTATAAAAGAGAAAGGGATTTACTTTGGTAAGGAATGTAAAAAGAATGGAAAGAAAAACAGCTATTGTTCTAAAACTACTGTATAAAAAAAACAGATATGGCTTTTATTTCTAAAATAACAGGTTTTTCTAAAGAAAAAATTAAAGATAGTTCTTAAAAAAGTTAGGTTCTTAAGTATAACTTCTTTTTTGTTATATCTTTAAATTTATTTTTAGATTCTTTAGCTTTTTTTACTTTTTGATTAGAAAACTTTAATGGAGTAATGTGTCAAAAGAAGCCATCTAAAACTCTTATGGCTAATAAATTATAAATCTAAATTTTTAATCATCTTACTGATACACAAATAAAATTAGGTCTTAAAAAAGTCTCAAATTAATGAATGTGGTAACTACACAAAGAAAAACAATCAACTTCAGAAACTTCTGTAGAATGTAAAGTGTTAGAAGGGACTATAATTTTATCTCCCGCTCTTAGTATAAATTTGTTACCTGAAACATTATAAAGGATTTTTCCTCTTACAATCATACGAATTTCATCAAAAGGATGCCTGTGTTCAAGGATTTTAGTTCCTACAGGAAAATTCTCTTCAAAGTATTCTAAACCATCTTTTTCAAAAAGGCTTTTGATTTGTTCTTCACTAGGAGTCAGAGGAGCTAACCATCTATTAATAATCATAATTTGAATATATACATAAATGACGGTCTAAAAACAAGAAGATAGGAGATGCTAATTTAAACTATTTTCATAGACAATTTTATTTTTTTTCTTTAAGTTTATTTCATGTCTTCTGAAAAAGCTTTTCTCATTGAGGGGTTAAGAACTCCTTTTGTTAAAGCGGGAAAAGAGTTTAAAGATATTCACCCGAAAGATTTAGGAATTACAAATCTGAAAGAATTTTTATATAAAATGAATTTCAAAGGAAATGAAATAGATGAGCTTATTTTTGGTAATAGTATCTGTCTTCCAGATTCTCCTAACATCGCTCGAATCATTAGTTTATCAAGTGGTTTATCTCATACTATTCCAGCGACAACGATTCATAAAAACTGTGCCTCTTCTATGGAAAGTTTTTTTATAGCTGTAAATAAAATTGAAAGGGGTTACAATCAAAGTGTCATTGCAGGGGGCGTAGAAAGTATGTCTTATACCCCTTTTATCTTACCCCAATCTTTAACTTATAAATTACAATCTTTTATTTTATCAAAAAAATTGAAACAAAAAATCAGCTCTCTTTTACAAATCAAGAAAAAAGATTTAAAGCTCATTTCCCCTATTCTAGAAGGACTAAAAGATCCTTTTACAGGTTATTCTATGGGAGAAACAGCCGAAATTTTAGTTAGAGAATTCAATATCAGCCGAAAAGAACAAGATTTTTTTGCTATGAACAGTCATAAAAAAGCCTTTTTAGCTAAAAAACGATTGAAAGAAGAGCTTTTTCCTTTTTTTACCCCGAATCAGGTGGTCTTTGAAGACCTTGGCGTAAGAGAAAAAATATCTGAAAAAAGAATGAGTAAATTATCTGGATTTTTTGACCCAAAATATGGAACAGTGACTATAGCTAATTCTTGTCCTATAAACGATGGCTCATCCCTTGTTCTTCTTATGTCTGAAACTAAAATGAAACAATTAGGTCTAAAACCCCTTGCCTCTATAGTTAGTACAAGTGTTGTAGGTTTAGAACCTGAAAGAATGGGATTAGGACCTGTCTATGCGACAAACTTGGCTTTAAAAAAAGCTCATCTCAAGTTAAAAGATATTGATTTATTTGAAATCAATGAAGCTTTTGCAGGGCAAGTTTTATCTTGTTTAAAAGCTTTTAACTCAAAAAAATTTGCAGAGGAAAAACTCAGATTAAAAGAAGCTCTTGGAGAGGTAGATAGGGACAAACTCAATGTCAATGGAGGAGCCATTGCTATTGGTCATCCGATTGCTGCAACAGGGACAAGATTGATTTTAACTTTAGCTAAAGAGATGAAAAGACGACAAGCTACTTTTGGATTAGCCTCTTTATGCGTTGGAGGAGGGCAAGGAGGAGCTGTTATACTAAAACAAGCTTAAATATGAAACATTTCAACTTACATATAAAAGATGGCATTGCCTTATTAGAATGGAATCAAAAAGAAAGCTCTATCAATCTTATTTGTAAATCTTTTGAAAAAGAATTCTCTTCTATTCTTAAAAACTTAAACCTCACTCAAATAAAAGCTCTTATTTTAACATCAACAAAAAAAGGTCATTTTTCTTATGGAGCAGATATCAATGAAATCAAAAAATGTAAACAGGCCTCACAAATAGAAGAAGCCTCACAGTTAATAAACCAGTTGTTTTTAGACCTTGAACACCTCAATATACCTAAAATTGTAGCTATCGAAGGAAAATGCTTAGGAGGAGCTTTAGAATTAGCTCTTTGTTTTGATTACATTTTAGTCTCTCAGTCCTCTCAAACAGAGCTTTGTTTTCCTGAAATTAAACTTGGTTTTATTCCTGGTTTTGGAGCTTGTTTTCGGCTCCCTAAGCGAGTCGGACTCTTGCAAGCTTTAAAAATGATTTCCACAGGAAAAAGTATCAAAGCTCAAAAAGCTTTTCAAATAGGTTTAGCTGATGAAAAAGTTCCTGAACTTCTTTTAAACAAGAGAGCTTTAGAGTTAGCTCAAGAAATCATTCGAACAAATGCTATCCCTAAAACTAAAAAAAAGCTTTTACATAGGGTTGAATCTTTTTTTAAAGATTTTGTTTTTTTCTTATTTAAGAAAAAGATTTTAGAAGAAACAAAAGGTTTTTACAAGGCTCCTTTAAAAGCACTTAGTCTTATCAAAAAAACTTATGGTTATCCCATCTCCCATAAAATCTTAAAACAACAAAATGATATTTTAGTTGAATTACTTCTCTCTCACTCCACTCAAAACCTTATCTCTCTTTTTTTGAAAACTCAAAGATTAAAAAAAGATTTATCTCAAGATTTAAAGAAACAAGTTTTTCAAAAAAGCATTCAAAAAGTTGCTGTTTTAGGGGCAGGAACTATGGGGCAATCCCTAGCTTTCCTTCTTATAGATAAAGGCTTTGAGGTTCGATTGATTGATAAAAATCCTTCCTCCCTTTGTGTGACTTTAAAAAAAGTAGAAAAACTTTTAAACAAACAAAAAAAACAAAACAAGATCACTTCTTATGAAAAAAACCATAAAAGAAATCTCCTAAGTGTGAGTCAAAGCTTTTCGGGACTCAAAAATATAGACCTAGTCATAGAAGCTCTCCCTGAAAACTTTACAATCAAAAAGGAAAGAATAAGCTTTGTATCAAGGCAACTCAATTTAAACTGTCTATTTAGTTCTAACACCTCTTCTTTAAGTATTTTAGAACTTGCTAAAACGTCTTGCCATCCAGATTCTTTTTTTGGACTTCATTTTTTCAACCCCACAACTAAAATCCCCTTAGTAGAACTGTGCTACACAGACTCTCAAAAAGAAAAACTAGGCGTTTTATCTGAATTTATAAAAAAACTAAACAAAATACCTTTAATTGTCAAAGATAGCCCTGGTTTTGTCGTCAACAGAGTTTTAAGAAGCTATCTTGTAGAATGTTTGATTTTAGTTGAAGAAGGATGGAACATTGAAGATTTAGACAATCTCTTTAGAGAGAAAGGATTTCCTTTAGGACCTTTTGAAACTATGGATAGAATTGGATTAGATATTTGTCTTCAAACGATCTCCAACTTAGAACAAAAAGGACTGCATCTAAAAAAACCAAAATGGACCAATGAAATAGTGAAGTATTTAGGTCAAGGAATGAAACAAAAAAGAGGATTTTATCTTTATAAAGATAATACAAAGTCACTGAATCCAAAAATTGAAATATTTAAAAAAGAAGACTTAACAGTAAAACAAGCTTCAGATGAAATCTTTTATAGAATCGTAGAAAAGATGGCTCAAACTGGGGAGGAACTTATAAAAGAAAACATTGTCAAAACAGAAGAAGATATCGATATAGCTATGACTTTATCTATAGGTTTTCCTGCCTTTTTAGGAGGACCTATGAAATACATGAAAGACCATCACAAAACAAATTTAAATCTCAATTGACCAACTAAAAGCACAAATTTTAAAAAAAACTTTCTTTAAGCTTTGTTTTTATTTATACTTACATATCTATGAGATGGGGCTTTGTTCTTTCACTGAGTTTATTTTTATCTTGCCCAGGACTTATTCAAGCTCCTCCAGCTACTCCCGGATCAAATATCCCGGTCATATCAAATTCCTCTCCTCATAACATTTTGAGTGAATCAAATAAAATTCCCTCTGATTCAAATTTAGATAAAACGATACTCCCTGAAGATAGACAGTGGGGAGTGATTATCTGCTCTGATGAAGAACCTTGGAATACAAGTGCTTTTAATAATAGCATCAGGGAGTTTTTATCTACCTCCGTCGATCCCATTTCAATCAGTTCTTTTTATATCCGTTGCAGTTACTCTGAAACTTATAAAAATTGGAAAGGGGGATTTTTTATAAAAGGAAAAATACACTTTAGCGGTCAACGTTTTAATCCAAGAGCAAGCAATCTTCAAGGATTAAAACCCGATTCCAATTCTTATATAGAATTACACATAACAACCCATTTAGGACGGCAACTTATTACACCTTTAAAAATGATTATTGTTCCTTTAAAAAGTAGTATCACTCCATCAAACATCACACTTGTTTTTAAAGATCAAAAAGGAGAAATTAGTTTATCTGGCTCTGTAAAATTCAATGAAAAAATAAAAGATTTTGTATTGTCAGGAGACTTAAATTTTACAAATTTTACAGATTGGAGAGGATCTAAAACAACAAAATCCGGCTTTCTAGGATGGTTTAATATTCCGCTTTGTAGCTTCTTAGAATGTTCTTCTCAAATTTCTCTTTCTAAATCTCTTCCTTCAGGACTATAAAATTATAAGCTTTGTAATAAAGACTCATTTTTTACTTGATAATAAATTAAATTTTTCATAAAAAACCTTCATGTTTGAAAGTTCAGAAAAAAAAATTGAAATCATCTTGTCAGAAAAAACTCCCTCGCTTTTACAAAAGCCAGAATTTTTTTGGAAACAAATCTTAAAGTTCTGTGGTGCTGAAATTATTTCTCTCCTAAAAACTCCTTATATCCATTCCTATCTTTTATCTGAGTCGAGTTTATTAATTTGGAAAAATCGTTTGGTTTTAATCACTTGTGGTAAAACAGTTCTCTATCAATCTTTTATCAAACTCTTTAAAAGTTTTTCTAAAGAATTTATAGAAACTTATTTTTTTCAAAGAAAAAATGAGTTTTTTCCTTATAACCAAAAAAATTCTTTTTATAAAGATTTAGAAAAAATAAAAAAAACTATTCCTGGACAAGCCTATCGTTTTGGAAATTTACATGACCATCACTTGTTTTTATTTTACAAGGAAAAAACTTATAAACCTAGAGAGCCGGATCAAACTTTAGAAATTCTCTTTTATGACTCTAAGATCATAAAAAACACATCTGTTAAAACGATCTCAAATTTAAAAAAATCTTTAAAGAAAATTTTTCCTAAATTTAAAGTCCAAGATCATTTTTTTAAACCTTCTGGGTACTCTCTCAATGCCATTGAAAAAGAAACTTACTATACGATACATATAACTCCCGACAAATCTTTTTTCTATATCAGTTTTGAAACAAATATAGCCTCTAAAAAAACATCTGTTCTTATAAAGAAAATCCTTCCTATTTTCTCTCCCCTGAACTTTGATTTAATCCTTTTTCAATCTCATCACTATCCTCCTTTAAAACTTAATTTAACAAATTTTTCTCCTCACTCTTTTTTTTATAAAAAACTTTTAAATTCTTATAATGTTTATTATAAAACTTTTTATTCCATACAAAAAAAAGAACAAAAACCTGTCTTACTTACAAAAAGAGCTTAAAATGAAAGAAAAACATTTTTTTGAAAATCATGAAGGAATTTTAAAAATAGGTATTCCCTATACAAAAAAACTTTTTGAAAAAAACAGTAAATTTCAAAATGTAAAAATCCTTAAAACAAAAGGCTATGGAAACATGTTAATAAATGATAATGTCATTATGACCTGTGAGAGAGATGAATTTATCTATCATGAGATGATGGCTCATGTTCCTTTATTTTTACATTCTGATCCTCAAGATGTGCTTATTATTGGAGGAGGAGATGGGGGAACAGCTCGGGAAGTTTTGAAACATAAAAAAGTAAAAAATTGCATCATGGTGGAAATAGATTCTACAGTGGTCAAAGCTTGTAAAAAGCATCTCCCTCAAACAGCTTCTGTTTTTAAACATGCAAAATTAGATCTAAGAATTGAAGAGGGAACTCGATTTCTAAAAGATAAACAAAAGGCTTTTGATGTAATTTTGGTGGACTCTTCAGATCCTATTGGACCTTCTTCTCTCCTTTTTGGAAAAAACTTTTACAAAAATATCTATAAAGCTTTAAAAGCCGAGGGAATTGTTATAGCTCAAGCGGGAAACTTTTTCTACAATCTAACACATCAAAAACAAAGTTTAAAAATGTGTCTTGATTTAGGATTTAAAAAAATAGGAATTTATAGTTACAACAATTTAACTTACCCTCCAGGGTGTTGGAATTTTTTATTTGCTTCTAAAAAAATTCATCCCCTTAAAGACTTTAAAGCTCAAAGAGTCAAACAATCTAAAATCAAGTTTCAGTATTACAACTCAGACATTCACATCTCCTCTTTTACTAAACCTGAATTCGTTAAAAAACAATTGAAGCTTTTAGGGGTTTTATAAATTCCCCCCCCCCTTGTTTAAATCCTTCAACTCTATAAATTTACAAAAGATAGTAAATTTATAAGGAATCTTTTCTTGGTTTAACTCTATAAAACAGAAATCCTTTTGAATTTACTCTTTCTTATGAAAAATTATAAAAACTTTTTTTTCCTAGAATTAGAAAATGAAGATTCTTTGGAAAAGATAAAACCTCAGTAAAGCTAAATATCTTCTTCCTTATTTTATAGGCTTAGATACAAGTTTTGATCATATGGGTCCAAATAAAACTAGACTATGAATTCTTATTTTCTCCTAGACTACATCTACTTACTGATTGGGAGTTAAAAACCAATTTTGTTTTTATAACAAGGCTAAGAAATGGAAACAAGAATGGTAGGATTTGAATATATTTTATCTAAAAGCTTTTCACTCAGTTACAACAACTTGTTTGGCTGGGGGAATTGGTTTAAATATGAAGTATTAAGAATTTACTTTATTTCAGTTGAATTTAAAGTCCTTAAAAAACTAAAGCCCTCCGGCAGAAGACATCTCACGAAAATCACCTTTAGCTAAAAGTTCCCCTTTTTTATTTCTAGCAACGGCAAAAACTCTAGAGACATGGTTTGTAAATTTAATCTTATGACCTTTCATTTTTAAAGACACAATGCGTTCTGGAGAAAATCTTTTATCCTCCACAAATAATTCACGAGGCAAAAACTGATGATGAATGCGAGGATAATAAAGAGCTTCTTCTAAGTTCAAGTTATGAACTAAATACCTATATATGGTCTGTAAAACCCCTGTAATAATAGCCGGACCTCCGGCTCCTCCTAAAGAAAGTAGGGTTTGTTTATTTTTTTCAACAAGAGTAGGAGACATGGAACTTAAAGGTCTTTTTCCTCCTTGAATTAAATTATTTTCACCTTGAATAAGACCATACTGATTGGCTTGATTCATTAAGGTTGTAAAGTCATCTATCTGATTATTTAAAACAACACCGTATCTAGAACTCACAAGTTTAGAACCATAAATTCCATTCAAAGTTAAAGTCATAGCAACTGTATTTCCCTTTTTATCTATAATAGAAAAATGAGTTGTCTCACCTGATTCTTTAATGAGAGGCATTTTTACACTTTTCTCTAGAGATATCTTATCACTCAATTCTTTTAAATTTTTATCAGAAAGATAAAGCTCTGGTTTAAAATTAGAAAATTCAAAATCCCCCATCAAATATCTTGGTAAAAAAGCTAAGGACATAATTTCAGCTAAAAGATGAGTTTCATCAAAACTACCTAAAGTTTTTTTATATAATTTTTGTTTTTCTATTAAACGAAACGCTCTTGCTAAAATAATTCCCCCAGAACTTGGTAAAGGCATACTAGATATTTCATAAGATCTAAATTTAAAAACTAAAGGTTTTAACCAACGAACTTTATATTTTTCTAAATCTTGTAAACTTAAAAGTCCTTTTTCTTTTTGAATAGAAGAAACAACATCTTTTCCTATATCTCCTCTATAAAAAGCATCTCCCCCTTTTTTTTGTAAAAGTTTAAAAGCGGTTGCTAGACTTTTTTGCTTAAAATTTTCATTCAAGGAATAAGATTTCCCTTTTTTAAAAAAAACACTTTTTCCAGCTAGATTAAATTGTTTTTTTGATTGATTTGTAAAGTTAAGCCAATCCCCAGAAACAGGATATCCTTTTTCTGCTAAAAATAGAGCCGGAGCTAAAAGTTCAGACCAAGACAGTTTTCCATATTTTTTATGCAAAGCCATCATACCTGCTACAAAACCAGGAACTCCTATAGAAAAAGCTCCGGTTTGAGAACTAAAATTATTCTTTTCAAAAAAATCAGAAGACATTTTATGAGGAGCTGTTTCACGAAAATCTAAGGACTTAGTTAAGGAATTTATTTTAACAAGAGCAAAACCTCCCGATCCTAAAGACACATAATAAGGATGAGTCACACAAAGAGCAAAAGCGACTGCAATAGCCATATCTACAACATTGCCTCCCTTGTTATATATCATTTTACTGACAAAAGGAGAATGAGAAGAGGGACCAGCTACAACAAATTTTGAACCCTTAAAAGGAGTCGCTGAAACAGAAAGACAAAAAAAATAAGTTAAAAAAATAAATCTCATAAGATATAAATCCTATAATTTTTTTCACAATTCAAGGAAAAAACTTAGGATTTTTAATTTTAAAAAAAATGACTAAACACAAAATAAGATGCAAAATAAAAAAAGCAAAAACATAAATAGCTCCCCCAGAACCAAATCCATAAGAATGAAGACCTGCTCCTAAAACAAAATTCACTCCATACCAAGCCATAATGACTAAAAAAAACATTAAAACCACGCAAAAAGACATACGAAAGGGAGTGATCCAACCTACCAGTTTGCCATGTAAAATAGCTAAATACGCTAAAAGAGTGATCAAGGCCCAAGATTCCTTTGGATCCCAGCCCCAAAATCTCCCCCAAGAGTAATCGGCCCAAACCGCTCCTAAAATCGTTCCTCCCGTTAAAAAAACAACTCCCCATTGAATCAGCCGGTATGTGGTTTGATACATTTTTTTAGAAAAGATCAAAGCTTGCTTTCTATTGACTAAATAATAAATAAGAGTCATGTCTCCAAGGACAAAAGCGATAAAAAAGAAGGCATAAGACATCGTAATAGGTAAGACGTGAATTGTAAGCCAAAAAGAAGATCTTAAAACAGCTTCTAAAGGTTGAAGGCTACCATCTAAAACTTCAGGGGCTAAATTCGTCAATAAAAGACAAACAAAAGACAAAATAGCACTTGCAATAAAGGGCCATTTATTTCCCTTCAAATAAAAAAAGAACCCCACAATTAAAGCTACAAAAGGAACCCAAATGACAGTGTCAAACATATTAGAAACAGGAGGACGAGACATGATGTAAGAACGAAACAACATGCCACAGCTATGAAAGATAAATCCCAGTAAAGCTAGAGATAAACTGTATTTAAAAATCTTCATTTTTCTGAAAATGAAAAGTAAATTCACTGAGATTAAAAAAAGCAAATAAAAAATCCAAGCGACTTGAAAAAAATTTATACTATTATAGAAAACTTCAGCTTTTATTTTAAATCTTGTTTTTTTATAAATAGGTAATAAAGATTGAAATTCTTTCATTTCTTTTTTAAAAAGCTTAGCTTTTTTTTGTATATCTTGAGCTTCTTTATTTAATTTAAAAGTCTTAGAATTTTCTAAAATCTCCTTAGAAATTAAGCTCACATAGGATTTGATTAATTTTTTAAATTTATCTTGAACAGCCGGAGTCAATTCTGCTAAAGATAACCATAGATCTCCTTTTTCAGGAGCTTCTAAACGAATTAAAAACCCTGTTTGAATACCTGAAAAAAGAAGCAACCTTCTTTGTAACTGACTTAAATCCTTAAAATACTTATCTAAACTTTCTCCCTTTTGCTCTAGACTTTGAAGTTCTAAAAACTGAAGAGCTAATTTTTGATTTTTATTCAATTCTTCAAAAGAAAAATGTTTTCTCTTGAAAGGAATATCTAAAGATTTTCTTAATTTTTTTTCTACAAAAATCAAAGGAATGTCTTGCCAAATTTCAGGAACAATCAACCAAAATAAAACAATTTCAACAGCGGATTTATTTTCATAATGACTTTTTCCATAAACTTCTTTTAAAACCTCTCTTGCAAAAGTATCAAAAGGCTTAATCCGACCTTGATGTTGAACAGGAAGAGTTTTCCAAAGTTTTTCGGATTCAAAAAGATGACTTTTTGAACAAGATAAACTTAAAAATAAAAAAATAAATATATAAATTGTTTTCATAAAAAAACCTTAAATTAAACCTTACATCACTTTAAAACATTCATTTTTTTACTTGCAGGATCTAAATATAAAATCCACTCCCCTTGATTGTCAGGTCTTCTAAAATAGATTTTTGTTTCTTGAGCTAATAAAGAAGCCCTGTAATAAATAAAAACCTCCCCTTCTTCTTTAGAAACTCCCTTAGTTTCTATTTTAACAATATCTAAAAGAGGAGGAAGAATTTGTGGTTCCTGGTAAAAATTTTCATCCCTTTCAAATTCACTAGCTACAAGCTCCTCTTCGTTTTCTTCCTCTTGACTTTTCTTAAGACTTATTTTTTTTTCAACCCAATACTGGTCTCTTTCTTTTAAACTCAATTTAAAAACCAAACGATAATTAGAAGATCTCAATTGAGATAAGTTCATTAAACGATTGTTAAGACGCATAAAATCAGAAAAAATACTTTTAACTTTTGGATTTTTTCGAGTCACAAATTGAGTTGAAAAAGCTACAATAAAAGCAAGAATTAAGAGAGTCAGTAAGACTTCAATTAAAGAAAAAGCTTTTTGAGCTTTTTTGTTGAAAACAGAGCTAAGTCTCATAAACTGACTTATATCTCTGAAGAAGAAATATCTTTATCAAACCTGTTATTTCCTCCAGGTTTCCTATCTGCTCCATAAGAAATAATTTCAAAATTACTGATCTCTGGATTGTATTGATACACAAAGTTTTGTCCCCAGGGATCTTTTGGAATTTTTCCATTTTTAAGGTAAGCTGTAGGTCCCCATTCCTCACATTCCCCAGAATCTGAGACCAAATCTTCCAAACTTTCAGGATAATATCCACAGTCCAAGCTAAACTCTTCCATAGCTTGTTGAATCAAGCCAATCAAAATCTTAGCTTTATTGACATCACTTTTTTTTCGGCTTTGATTTACATTCCTTGCAACAACAGAAACAATAAAAGCTAAAATGCCTATAACCACAAGCATTTCAATCAAACTTAAACCAACAGAACTTTTGAGTAATCTTTTCATCTTCTAAATACCTCTCTGAAGGGATTAAACTTATAATAAGAAAAACCGATTGAGTCAAGCCTTATAGCTATATTAAATCAGTTGTATTTTTTTATTAATTATAGTATTCAAACTAACTTTAGGGCAGTAGCTCAACTGGTAGAGCATTGGATTCCAAATCTAAAGGTTGCGGGTTCAAGTCCTGCCTGCCCTGCCATATATACGGATTGCATGGTTTTTAGAAAAAAATACAGTTTTTTATAGGAAAAACAAACATTTAAATCATTAACAGAGGAGTTCGATAGTAGCTACGAAAAATCGTTTTTGCTCTAAATTAGCGTATTCAAAGAACTTTAGAATCAATTGAAAAGATATTAAAAGCTTATCACCGAAACTTCATCCAACCTGAATTGGTGTTACTTAAAGCTTCAATTTTCTTTATAAATACCTCCTGTAATTTTTAAAAGTCCTCTGTAAAAAATCATCTGAAAATGTATCGATTCGATAGCTTTTTTCATCTCCTGATCAAGAAAATAAACTTAGCTGATTTTCTTTCCAAAGAAGCTATCCCCCAAATGATTGATTTTACTTTTTCATTCCAAAAACCAAACAATTCACTAAAATCCAATCCCCTGTTTTGTTTAGGATTAAAAACAGCTTTTTTGTCATACTCCTCTTTAAGTAATTGTGAAAGCTTTTGAAAATTAGTTTCATGCAAATCTAGCATCAACTTATTATTTAGCATGTATTTAATATGTATTTAAAATTTTTCTATACATTTTGTTGTGTCATGTTTATAGATAATAATAATTTTACAAAAGTGTTATTTTATGTAAATAAGTTTATAAAACTAAACGATACTCTGCTCGAGAAATCAAGCTCTACTTTCCTTTTGTTTTTAAATAATAAAAAACGGTATTTATCATCAAGAGACTCTCTATTTACTAAAGCTTCGGTTATATCCTTACTTCATTGTCCGTAAGCTCTAACTTTACTTTATTAATGTTATCAATTCTTACTTCCATAAAAACCCTTTGTTTAATTTTATAGCGAAAAAAATATTATTATTTTTAAACCTTCTTAACTGAAAGACTTTTAAACTAAATATAAATCTTTCTTTGATTTATTTCTCTATATAAGACATAAGGAACAGCATTCCTGACTTATCTATACATACTTGCAAGGCTCTCTTTAAATATAAAATCATCTGGGAAAGTTTGAGTAATAATACACTCCCTGACAGATTAGTCTTCTTTTTTTGTTTTTTATGAATTTCTGGCTGGGCTGTTATTGTACTAGTTGGTCTATCCCAATTTGTAATCCTCAAAGACTTTTCAAAAACAATTTTTTTTCAAAAGTTAAAACTGGCTTGTCTTATTTGTTATCAAACCCAAGTATTTTTTTAATCTTTTCCAGTCTTTAAATTTAAGAATACCTCCTAAATTATCGTCTTTTATAAACCAGTGTTCATCTGTATGCTTATAACCAAATATATCATCTATTTTTTTTACAGAGATGCCTCCATTTTTATATTGCTCAAAGTTCTATACTTTAAGCTGTGTGTATTAAAATAGAATTTAATCAATTCTGCATTCTGGGTATCTGATTCTTATACTTTTATTTTTTGAATCAAGAAAGCTTAAATTATCAAAAAGAAAATCTTCGATTGATTCTTGATTTTTATAATTATTTAATGCTTCGTCTGTAATTTTCATTTTAATTTCACTTTTTATTGATTTTTTAAGTGGTATAAAAAAGTGTCTGTATTTATATTTTATTGTACAAATTAGCGTATGATCTCCTGATTCTATTTTAATGCTAGATAAAATATCAGCAGAATGTTTATTGATATGTTTATTGATTTTTTCAGAAAAGGATTTACCTTGAAAGAATTTGTCTTGTTTTTTAGATTCATACATGGATATGTAGTAATCTTTATATAAATTCTCTAAAGATTTTTTTATTTTTTCTGTGCTTTCATTGATACTACATTGGATTAATAGCTCTTTACTTTCTTCCTTCTTTAAAAAAAAATCAGGACTACTTTTAGGAAGATAAAAAGATGCTACTGAAAGATCATTGATGGCATTTCTTTCTACACTTCCAAACTTTTCAGCTTTACAAATATATGAAGTTGCTTGAGTTGATTTTTTTCCTTTTAATTCAAAAATACAATCTATTATTTGTATGTTGGTAGGAGCATAAACAATAACTCTTGGGAAAAACCACTCTCCTAATTTTGTTAAACGAAAAAAAAAGTCTTTTGTCAATTGTAAATTAAGTCTAAAAAAAAATGGAAATACTACTATGTTAAAAAAAACTAAAATAGCAAGAATAGAAGATAAAGCACCACCAACAAGCTCAATGTAATTAAAGAAGCTTTCCATTTATTTTTATATTATTTTTTTAAGCGGTTGATCGTTTAAAAAAACTTCAGAAACTATACAATTATTTTTATCTATGTAAAGTTTTTCAACTTCTACATTTCTGTTCCAAATTAAATTTTGAAGTTTCTCTTTATTTGATAAGAAGTCTAAGTCTTTGATCTTTATTGGATGATTCTCTTCTGCCGTCATAAAAACATTTCCACTGATAATCTGATTAACAAGCATTGTTTCCCTTTTTTTTTCAAATAGAACATTTAATGATTCTGTTAACAATTCTCTTTTTATATTTCTATATTTCATATAACCTTTAAACTTATCGGCTTGGGCTTTCCAAAACTTTAACTAAAGTTAAAGTAAAAAAACTAAAAAAACAAGACCTAATGAATTAAAACTTAATATAATGGAAAAATTTACTCCTATTGGTCTCACAACTCTTTAAAATAGACCATTTTTAAGAATTTTTAGGAGGTTTTTCTTCTAAGAAAAGTTCAAAAATAGTATTTTATAAGGTCAATTCATTAAGCTAATCTTAAATCTGAAATTCATTCCGACTTCTTCCTTTATGTCCTCTAAGGTGGAATAAGTCCTGATCTCAGTTGAATTAAGTTCTCGTGATTTTCACATCTATATTGCTCTCTGTGTCTCTTTTAAACTCTTCTAAGATTACTTTTTCTATCACTTATACTCCCCTTTAATTCAAAACACTCAAAATCATTACTTCGAAACTTAATTTTAAAACTCCGCTCAGTCATTGATTCTAATTTTGTTCTTCTATATTCTAGGTTTTCATTCGTTAAATTTGGATAAAGTTTTTTTAATTCCTCTTCTTCAAAGTAAGCTTATTAGGTCTTTCTAAATACTCCTTCTGGAAGTGATTTTATTCATCTTAGCCGTTGGATTATTCATTTACAATTATAGAGTTAGGAAATATAGATTTAGAGTGCCACTTTTATTCTATCCTCTTCCTGAAATGCTTTCTTTGAAAATAAAATGATACTTCCTTTGTTTTTAAGGAAATTCTTGTAAAAAAATCAAATTTAAAATTTAAGACTTTCTTTTCAATTTTTTTATGAATCCAACTCTTTACCTTTAAATTCTTTATTGACTTTAAAATAAATTTTTATTAAATTAAATTTTATGTTTTTTAATTTTTTCCAAAAGAAGGAACAGCTTTTTTTTTCTATTTTAAAAACGAGTCTTTTTTTCTTTTTTAGCTTTGTAAGTCTTTTTGTTCAATCTCTTGAAATCACTTGTAGAGATATCCATAAAATTCAACAAGAATTTTTAAATCAACACATTGTCCACAAAAAATTAACAGATGAACTAAAAAAAAGAGTTATCAATCAACTTATAAATGACCTGGATGGAGAAAAAATCTATTTTTTAGAATCCGATGTGAATAACATCAAAAAATCTTATAAAAGAATTTTTAATGAAATAAAACAGAAACGATGTATAGGGCTTTATACAATCTATACTGTGTATCAAAAGAGAGTGAAAGAACTCACTAATTTTGCAGAAAAATATCTTGCTCAGGTTTTTCAATTTAACAAATCACTCACCTATGTTTTAGATGATGAAATAAACACTCATCCAAAAAGTATCACAGAAGCTAAAAATAAAATGATAAGCTACATTCAATATCATATTGCAAACATATTTCTTTTTGAAAAAGAATTACCAAAATCTGTCCAACAGTTTTTATTTATTTTACAACAATTCAATAAACAAGTCACTTCATGGAAACCGGTTCTCAATTCAAAAGAATTGAGAGAGTGTAGAAAAAAAAATAATTATGCTTTAAAAACTTGCAAACCAGGGAGTTGGTTTTCTAATTACTTAAACAGCTACAGCAAATCTTTGGATTCTCACTCCAGCTTTATGGATGCTAAAGATATAGAAGAATTCCGTATTTCAATGAATTTAGAACTTGAGGGGATAGGAGCCACCTTAAGCTCTAAATTTGGTTATACAGTTGTAGAAAAGTTAATAGCAGGAGGAGCTGCTGAAAGGTCAAAAAAAATACAAGTCAAAGATAAAATCTTAGCTGTTGGTCAAACCTCTACAAACCTCATTGATATCTTTGGTGAAAACATTGAAGATGTTGTTTCTTTAATAAGAGGTCCGAAGGGAACTCTTGTCTATCTTAAAATTTCAAGACCACAAAAAAATAAAAAAAATAAAATTTTCACTGTAAAACTCACAAGAAGTCATATAGATTTAAAAGAAGAAGAAGCCTCTATATCTTATCACAATATTAAAGGAAAAAATAAAAATTATAAGGTAGGATTAATTCATGTTCCCTCTTTTTATGGTTCTAATTTTTTTTCAAAATCTGTTAGCCGAGATGTAAAAAAACTCTTACAAGAAGCTGATGAAGAAAATATTGAAGCTTTGGTCTTAGATTTATCTTCTAATAGAGGAGGTTCTTTAGACGAAGCCATTTACCTAAGCGGGTTATTTTTTTCAAAAGGAAATGTTGTAAAACAATCTGAAAGAAGATCGGGAGATAGTAAAATAAGATTTCATCTCTTTAAAGACAGAGATGAAAAAATCTTTTACAACAAAGCTTTAGTTGTCCTAGTCAATCGCTTAAGTGCAAGTGCAAGTGAAATTGTTTCAGGAGCTTTGCAAGATTATAAAAGAGCTGTTATTGTAGGTGGAAATCATACTTTTGGAAAAGGGAGTGTTCAGTCCGTTCAACCCATTGGAAAAATAGGAGCTTTAAAAACAACGATAGGGCTTTATTTTATTCCAAGTGGAAGATCGACTCAAAAAATAGGAGTGACTTCAGATATTATTTTTCCAAGTCTTTTTAATCTAGATACAATTGGTGAAAAAAACTTAGATCATGTATTAAATTACAAAAATATTAAGAGTTTTAAATCAGAACCTGATGAGATATTTAAAATGGGAAAAAACAACTGGCAAGCCGTTGATTATACACTTATTCAAAGATTAAAAAAACTCTCAGAAAATAGAGTCAAACAAAATCCAAAATTTAAAGATATACAAAAAAAAATGAAAGATTTGCAAGAAAAAGAACGAAAAACGATACAGATTGCAGAAATTCTAAAAGACGAAAATAAAATCCTTAAGGAAGAATCAGAGACAAAAGAAGATGAAATCATTGGTTTAAAAAAAGATAAAAAGAAATATTTTACAAGACCTGATATTCAAGAAGCTTTACAAATAGCAAAAGATCTTGCTATGTTACAAAAAATAAAAAGCACAAGGAATTACAAAAATAATCATTTTTCATGGCATTAGATTCTAAGAAAAATACACTCACAGATCAAAAACTTCTTCAAATCCATGACCTCATGGTAAAAGCCCGAGTTACAGAAGAAAGACTTATTCATATTTATAAACAAGGCTTGGGGTATTTTTGGATTGGGGGGCCTGGTGAAGAAGCTTTTTCTGTTCCTTTAGGATTACTTATAGATAAAGGACAAGGAAAAAATAAGGACTGGCTGTATTTACACTACAGAGCTCTTCCTACTCTTATCGCAATGGGTTTAGATATGGAATCAGCTTTTCGAACGATGTTTAACAAAGCCACAGATCTGTCTTCTGGAGGACGAAATTTTGTCAACCACTATAGCATTCCTAAATGGAATGTGGCTCCTATCACCTCTGTTATTGAAGTTCAGTATTCCATGGCTATTGGAACAGCTTATGTTCAAAAAAAAGAAAAAGGAAATAAAAGTTTAACTGTCGTCACTGGGGGAGATGCAGGATCTCATGAATCTGATTTTGCCTCTTGTTTAATTTGGTCTAGCCGTCCTAAAAAAGAACTTCCTATTTTGATTACCGTGCAAAATAACCAATGGGGAATTTCAACAAGTTATGACGAACAACATGGAAGTAAAAGTATTGCAGAAAGAGCAAAAGCCTTTCAAATAGAAAGCTATGTTATTGATGGCAATGATCCTATAAAATGCTATCATACTCTTAAAACAGCAATAAAAAGCATTCGTAAAAACAGAAAACCTATTTTTATAGAAGCTAAAGTTTCAAGGCTCTATGGGCATTCTTCAGCTTCAGGAGCTAATTATGTACAAGAGCCTTGTTGTATTAAAAATTTTGAAGCTTTTTTAATTAAAAAAAAATTAATCACAAAAAAGCAAATCAAAGACATTTGGGAAAGATATAAAGAGACAGCAAAAAAAATACAACAAAAAATTATGAAAGAAAAAGATCCCCAAGCTGAAAGCATTTGGCAACATGTGTATTTTAAAGAAGATGCAAGTGATTGGAGAAAGTTTTAATTATGGCAACAATGGTTCAAGCTATTAGAATGGCCCTTCACTACGGAGAAAAACATTTAGAAGTCAAAGATATATTTGGTCAAGATGTAGGACCTCCTTTAGGAGGAGTTTTTACAGCAACTCAAGGTTTAAAGACAACTTGGAATAGTCCTCTTGATGAACGAGGAATTATTGGAACAGCCATAGGAATAGCTATGACGGGAGAACGTTGTGTCTGTGAAATTCAGTTTGCCGATTATATTTTTAATACCATCGATTTACTCAAATTAGCAGGAAACAACTTATGGGCCAGTCATGGTCAATTTCCTCTTCCTTTGGTATTGATGACTCCTAATGGAGCTGGAATTCATGGTTCTATTTATCACAGCCACAGTTTTGATACTTGGGCGACTCGAATACCTGGTTGGAAAATTGTCTCTCCCTCAAATGCTTTGGATGCTTATGGACTTATGTTATCTGCAATTTTAGATCCCAATCCTGTATTTTATTTAAAACCTAAAGCCCTATTAAGAGTAAAGAGTAAAGAAAAAATACCTGGGGAACCGGAAAGTGAAAAAGAACTCAAAGAAAGAATTGATGCTCCCATTGGCTTAGAAAGGGAAAATTGGAAAGCTCGTTGGCCAAAACTGGAATTATACACTGTTCCTCTTGGAAAAGCCCGGCTTGTTGAAGAAGGAACAGATATTACAGTTGTCAGTTATGGTCGTTCTCTTGTTCTTTGTGAAAAGGCAATTCAAAATTTAGATATCAGTGTTGAACTGATTGATTTAAGAAGCTTGTATCCCTATGACTGGCAAAGTATTAAAAAATCTTTACAAAAAACAGGACGAATTTTATTTGTAAATGAAGATACAGAAGTTTCTAACTTTGGAGAACATTTAGCTTACCGGTGTACAAAAGAAGCCTTTTATGATTTATTAGTTCCTCCCACTGTATTAGCTGGAAAGCAAGTTCCCGGCATTGGTTTACATCCTAATTTAGAATCGGCAACGGTACCTCAAATATCAGACATCAAAAAAGAAATAGAAAAACTGGTTCACAGTTCTTTATAAGACCCTCCTCTCTAAGTATTTGAAACAAGACTTCCCTTTTAAAAAATTGACTTTTTAAAAAAAAGAATTTAAACTTAGGAAAACTAGATGCAGGAATTTTATTGACTCAACCATTACAGCCTAAAAAATCCAATAAGATAGCTGTCATGGGAGGGAGTTTTGATCCTTTTCATTTAGCCCATTTAAACAGTCTTTTAACAGTTAAAGAATGTTTTAAATTAGATTCTATTATTTTAATCCCTTCTTTTAAAACACCTCTTAAAAACAGAAAAAGCAGTTCTTCTTTTCACCGTCTAAATATGTTAAAAGAGCTTATTAAATCTTATCCTTTTTTGCAAGTTGACACTCAAGAACTCTCGAGAAAAGGAATCAGCTATACTTATATAACAATTCAAGAGCTGTTAAAAAAATTAGAGATAGAAAAACTTTTTTTTATTATGGGATTAGATCAATTTTATATTTTTGATCAATGGAAAAATTATGAAGATATTTTAAAAAAATCACATTTAATTGTAACCAGTCGTCCTGGATTAATTTTTCCAAAAAAACAATCTGAACTTCCTAAAAAATTACAAAGACTCTTTAAAAAAAAAGAAGTCTTAAAATCTTATCAAAAGCTTTCATTGAAACAAGCTTACAAAGATATTTTTTTTGTTCCTTTAAAAGATATGGATATTTCATCTTCTGATATCAGAAAAAGAATAAAAAAAGGGCAAACTATCTCTCATTTATTATATAAAAAAATAGAAAGTTATATACAAAAAAATAAACTTTACACAAAACAAGAAAAATCTCTCAGTCAAACAGAAACTTTAATTCAATTTGTTTTAGAAGAATTAAAACAGAAAAAAGCCTATGATATTAAACTTTATAACTTAAGCTCTAAGCCTTTAGCTTTTTCTTTTGGACTCATTGTATCAACTTCTAATACCTGGCAAACAAAAGCTTTAGCAAAGCACTTAAAAAAAAGAATTAAAACATGTTTTAAAATTAATCCCTTAAATGAAGAGGGAAAAGAGTCTTCTTCTTGGATTGTTTTAGACTATCATGATATAGTTTTACATATTTTTTACGATTACACTAGAAATTTTTATAATTTAGAAGAGCTTTGGCAGAGCTGTGAAATTAAAATTTAAAAATAACTTATTGATTAAGGTAAGCTATAATTTCTACTTCTACTTTAACCTGTTTAGGTAAAGCTGAGACTTCAACACAAGATCTAGCGGGTTTATGGTCTTTAAAATAACTTTCATAAACTTTGTTGAATTTAGAAAAATCTTTCATATCTGTTAAAAAAACCAGAACTTTAACAACCTGGTAAAAAGTCAAATTCTCCTCAGCGAGTACAGATTTTATATTTTTAAAAACTTGTAGAGACTGGCTTTCAATATCTTCTCCTTTAACTTGAGATGTTTGAGGATCTAAAGGAATTTGACCTGAAAGAAAAATAAAAGAACCTGCTTTAACAGCTTGTGAATAAGGACCTACAGGCTTAGGAGCTTTGTTTGTATAAATAAATTTCATTTTATTCCTCCCTTAAAGTATTTATATTAAAAGGATTATATTTCACTTTGATTTTCTTCTGATTCGTTTCAACATCGTAAGATAACATATCAAATTTTGAACTCAGTTCTATAGAAAGATTTTCTGGATTAAAAAACCAATCTTCTTTTTTAATTTTTTTATCATTAAAATAAATTTCTAATGTATCTAATTGAGGAATTTCATCTAAATAAAATTTAAAAAGTTTTAAAGAATCTAAAAAATTCCATGAAACCTCAACTAAATTTCTCCACCAAAAAAGATCACATATTGAAATAACAAGACCCTTTGTTTTTTCTACTAGTTTATAGACATGAAAAGGATAGTTATTTTCAGTAGCCCCTGTATCTTCAACGCTAGTACATTTATCACCTTTTTCATAAGAGTAAACAATGGCATAAGTTTTTAAAGCTTGGAGATGACTTATCTTATTGATTTCATCTAAAACAGAATTTGCTAATTTTTCAGCGACTTTCTCTTTTTTAAGTCCCGAAGATTGTAACATCTCTTTATAGTCTATCCCTGACCAAGAATCTGAAATAAAAAATAAAACTGTTTTTTTAGATTTTCCAAAGAAATCATTTTTAAAACCATAATCAGAGTGTTGTAAAATATATTTAACAGATTGAAAAAAACTTTCGTCATCATTTTTTAGATTTGCTACTAAGTTTAGATTTTCTTTTAAAATACAAAGCAATCTATCTAAAGAAGATTTTAAGGACTGATTCTTATCCTTATAAAAATAATTTAAGTAGGAACCAACTTTTGTGGTCTTTTTTATTTTTACATGCTCTGAAGCTTTACAATTACTAGGACCATCATTAAAAAAAAGAGGGAGACTATTAAAATCAGAATTATAAGGGGAAGAAGGTGATGTGGTTGTAGAAATGTATCTGGAAGAAGCTGACGTGGTTGTGATTGCAAAATTATAGTTGTAATAAGGGTATTTTTTTAAAATAGGGCTTAAAACCAATTCTATATTTTCAGCAAGACTTTTATTAAATTTGTCCATGCTTCCTGAAATATCTAAAACAAAAAGAAAATTTACATGTGAAATAAAAAAATCTTCATTCTTATTCATATCAAAAATGACTTCTTTTTTAGGTTTAAAATGAGGTGTCATCTTCAAATTATCTCTACAAGCATTAAAGCACATGATATAACTTATTATAAAAATTATTTTTTTCATATCAACTCCCACTCTCTAAAGTTTATGGCTCATATCAAAACATGTCTTTTTTCTTATAGCTTTATAATTAAAAATTTCATCCAACCAAATCTCATCTCTATGAATAGGAAATAAGAAATAGTTTCTAGGAGGAGTTAAATAACTCGAAAGAGATTTACTTTTAGAAGAAGATAAGAATAAATTTTTATGAGTATGATATTTATAAAGCGTTTCTGCTTCTAAAATATGAAAATAAGTTAAAAACTTATTTATATCCTCAAGTTCTTGTTTTAATAAAAACTCTAATCTTTTATCTCTATCCTCTTTTATTTTTTTAACCAAATTCCATTCTTCTTTTTGTAAATTCTCTAAATCCTCCGTTAAAAGTTTAGGCTTATGGCTTAAATAGTGATCTAAAAGAACATAATTTTTAAGATTTTCATCCTTCCTTAAGTGATAAGATAGATTTATACCAACTTCTAAAGGATTCTTTTTTGAAGAGTAAAAAAATAACAGTTCCTTATATATGTGATGATAATTTTTCTTTTTAAGAAAGCTTTTTAACCTAGAATTTCTTTCTGCGTAAGATGTTTTAAATTTCATTAAAGTTTTAAAAGATCCTTGATAATTACAATTTTTAAATTGAGTTAATGCCAATACAAAAAACATCGAAGGACTTAAATTAAAACCAGGATAGCTTAAAGCAAAAGCTAATTCTAAAGCTTTAGAATATTTTTTTTGCTTTAATAAGATCCAACTCATTTCTTCTAGAGCTAATAATTTCAAATAAGATATCTGATTGATTTTTTGATAATAAGACAAAGCCGTTTCAAATTCTTGAATATCTGCTAAAAGTCTTGCTGTGGTGATATGAATTTTATCCTTTTCAAAAGAGTCAGCTGATTTTTTTTGTGACAAAAACCAAGATAAAAGCTTAGTTGCTGATTGTATCTCTCCCCTTTGAATAAAGCTCAACATAAAAGACCATTCTAAAGAAAAGTTATTAAAGTTCTTTTTAACCGGAAGAGTCAAAAGGGATTTAATAAAATCATGATCTTTAATTAAATCAAATGAATTTTTAGAACTGACTTGAATGACTCGTTCAGGAGTAAAAATAAGCCACCAATTTGAAGTTAAAGGAAAATAAAAATATCTCCAAATAGGATGATCAATCGTTGTTTTCCATAACTGTTTAACTAAAGGATCTATATCTTGAGGTCTAGAATTTTTAAATAAATACTGAAGAGCTAAATATTCCAATTGATTTTTAAAAAGCAAATAAGAGTAAAGAGCTACTCCGGTTGAACTTTTTTCAAAGGAAGTTCCTTTAATAAATTGAATCCAAATTTCTAAAGATTTTCTAAAATCTTTATTTTCAAAAGATTTAGTAAAAAGGTCTTTTCCAACAAAAGAAAAAGGAAAAACAGAACCAATATCTGTTTTCAATGTCTTTTTTAAAAAGAAAGTATTTTTTTCTTCTTTAAGAATATCTAGGATAGGATTTCCCTTTGAAGAAAAACAAAAAACAAGAAGAGCTAATAAAAGAATTTTCAAATTAAAATCCCCACTGATAAACGCAATTGATAAGAAAACTCTTCGTTTACATCCCATAAAGAAGGATCAGGAATTTGATATTTATAATTGAGACCTTCTAGTTCTAACCTTGTATTAAATTTTTTATTCCACCAAAAAACCATGCCAAAAGCTCCTGAAAAAAGAAAGGTGCTTCTATTTAATTGAAAAATTTCTATCTTACCTATACCTAATGAAAAATAAAGATCAAAATAAAGAAGATAGTTAAAAAGAACAGACTTGCCATAAAAGGGATAAAAGTCCATTCCTAAAACATAATAATTTTTAGGAGAGTACTTAATTTCAAGAGGAACTCGTCCTAGTGAAAACAATTCTTTTTCTCCTTCTTTATTGAGAGGATTTAAAAAATAAGAGTATTTTAAATGAAAACTCAAATTATCATTAAAAAAGAACCGATAAGATAGATCTAAAGAGTAGCTGTTCATATAATAAAAATCACTTAAAAAAGGAGATACACCTATATTCCACTCGGAAAGAAATTTTCTATCTAACCATTTTTCTTGAACGACTACCAAATCATTTTTTATAGGAGCTTTTAAAAAGTTCCCTTTTTTCCCGAGTTGATCAAAATCAGCAAAACTAAAAAAAGATAGAAATAAAAGTATAAATTGATATTTTTTCATATGTCTTTACTCCTCTTGTAATTAGTATAAGTTTCTTCAGGAGTTCTTTTAATGTCTTTTATCTCTTTATTTAAAAAATAAACAGATGGGATTTGAGTTTTTAAAAAATATTTCAAAACCGATTTTCTATCTAAATCAAAATTACAACGAAACTGAATTTTCTTAATATTCTCAAAATCTAAAAGTTCTACTTTTCCACATTCACATTCATAGTCCTTATTATTTTTACCTTCTTCATAAGAACATTTTGTATCAACTTGAAGTGTGTCTTCTATTTTTAATTTATTGGGAAGTTTTCCTTTTATCAAATACATGAACTGACAAATTGTTTTGTTATTTTGTAAGGAATTTTCACATTTCCACTGAGGCGTTAAATTATAGAATATATGAAAAATATTTTCTGAAAACAAATCATCTTCTATTTCAGTTCTAGGATTTCCTTCTGAAAACAAATCATCTTCTATTTCAGTTCTAGGATTTTCCTCTGAAAACAAATCATCTTCTATTTCAGTTCTAGGATTTTCTTCTGAATCAAAGTCCTCTAAAGAATCTTGAAATAAATACTCTTTTTTTATAAAATCCAAAGGAAAGAAATTAACTTGTTTGCTTTTTTTAAAATCAAAAACTTTTAAATTGATATCTAAATTATTAATACCATATTCAAATTGAAAATACCCCGATTCTAAATGAGAGGGAAGAAATCCTAAAAGATTTTCATAATCACACTGCATCTGTGCATAAATATTTTTATCCTCTTCTTCAGTTGTCATATAAAATTCTATATTTTCAGAACAGAAACAAGTCCCTTTGTTAAAAATAAAAGAAGCTTCATTTAAACAAATTTCTGAAATAGGATTTATTCTATATTTGTTTAGTAAAAGATGTTTTTTTAAAGAATCTATCTTTGATTCACTGTTATAAAAATCTAAATGACTATAAAAAGATTCAGGAAAAATATATGTCTTTTTAACTTGGGCTTTTATAAACATACGTTTTTGAAGATTCTCTTGTATCAAGTCGTTTGCTAAAATATTATCCTTTTGAATATCAAAACTATACTCTGTCTCCTCGATGAGATGAGGAAAGATATTTGTAAAAAAATTAACAGTTTCTCCATAGATTCCATTTAAAAATGGAACAACTTGAAATTCATAACTTTCATAACTGCCCTTAACTTTAGGAAAAAAATCAAAATTCAGCTTAAAAATAAACGGACTCACTTTTTCAACAGATCTAAATTTTATGTTAAAAGGTAAGGAAGATAAAACGGTATGATTCAAAACATTTTCAAAATAGATTTGAGGATTTCTTGAAGAGTAACTCTTATCTTCAACTTCAAAAAACAAATTTGGTACAAATTCTCTTCTTGTTTGAAAAATGTTTATATCAATTTCATTTAAAGGGTAATAACCACTCATTTGCATTTTTACATACGTCTTAATTTTTTCAAAAGAATTTTGCCAATGAGATTTACTTACTAATATAAAATCCTCACCCTTTAGCTCATAAATCACTTTATTTTCAGGAATAACTGTCATTTCCCTATTTACACTAACTAAAGAGATATAACAAAATTCTCCTTTGCTTTCTTCTAAGGATTTTTTAAACACAGGAAAGTTTACTTTTATCTCATCATAAATATTATTATAGGCTTTACATAATTCAAAAGATTCCACTTTATAATACAAATTTGCTACCTCCTTATCTCTAGGAATGACATAATTTCTAACATAAACATCTCTATCAAAATTAACATTTTCTATATCTTGCAAAGATCTCCAACAAAGATTTTTATTTTCTTCATTAAAATAAATACAATTCACATCTTCTGATACAGTATCTAACTGATAATAAGGTCTTTGCATATATATCATTAAATTATAAGGAAGAGAGATACCTTTATTCTTATCCTCCTTATTAACAGAAAAAAAAGGAATCTTAGGATGTAAAACATCTCTTGCTAAAACCTTTGTTCCAAATTTCATACCCTGTGTTCTTAACCAATTATAAGCCGAAGTTTGCATTATAACGAATTCATTATGGTAACTAAAATCTAAATTCTCAAATCCTGTATTGTTATAGAATTTACCATCTTCTAACTTTATAAAATTTTTATATTCTGTTCCTAATCTAACAATTTCGGGAGCTTTTATTTTTTTGTGAACAAAAACTTGAAAATGTCTTACAACAGTTAAATCAGAATCTGTATCAAAGGCTTTTATTTTTTTCAAAGTTATATTCATATTAACAGGGTTTATAACATAAGGGCTACCTTTATTAAAAGTTTCTGAAGGTCTCCATGTTAATTCAGCGATTTTTGTTTTAGGATTATATTTCCATTCTGAATCCTTTAACTTTTTAAAAGGGTTATCTAAAAAAAGAATTTCATATGTATTTTCAAAGTCATTTAAAAGATCAAACTTTATGTTATAAGATTTTAAATCTCCTTCCTCAAAATTTAAAACCAGATCTTCTTCATTTTGAACTCTCACCCTCAAAGTGTTTCTAACAACTAAGGGGTTAAATTTAAAGTAATGCTCTATTCCTGTTCCCACCACTCCTTCTTTCAAATCTATAGGTAGATTTATAAAAGGATTTCTTATAAAAAAATCTTTGTTGCAAGAATTTAAAATCATGACAGAAAAAAGTATAAAAATAAATTGAAGTAAGTGCATTTTTCCTCCTTAGTTTTCTAATTGACTTAAATCAAAAGAATAATTAATTAAAATTTCAGAATCTAATCGAATAGAAAATTTGATTTTGTTAATAACTTTAAAAATACAAGAACTCATAGCAGATGACTGAACAGGAGAAGAAGGATTTAGTTTAGAAGAAACAACTTTCCCTTGCTTATTCACTTGAAAAGTAAATTCAAAAAAACCTTTTATATCAGGTTCTGTTTTTAAAACTCTTAAATAACAATCTCTAAGAGAATTTCGTCTATTAAGTATTTCTTTAAGTATAAAATTAAAATCTAAATTAGAACCCTGAGAATTTAAAGTACTAGATAAATCTTCAGTTCCTGCAGAAGTTATCAAACTTAATTCACCATAACCAGATAAACCGCCATCTTGATGAATTCCCTTTGTTCCATGACCTCCTCCTCCTTTAATATTTCCTCCTGTTCCTAAACCCGCAGTAATCATACCTTCACTATAAATTTGACTTCGCATTTTACCACTTTGATTTTTAAAAGCAATGGCACGAACACCAGGACCTGGAGAAGATTTATCATCTCTAAAGCTTAATCCTCCCTTGTTTTGATTTTTTGATGAATTTCCTAAAACTGATAAAACACCTATTTGTTTAAGAGATTTTTTAACTTGGTTTTTTGATTTGTTAGCTGTAGAAATCAGATTTTTTTGATTCTTCATAAGAGAGACTTCTTGCACTTTCACTGAAAGGGGAGCTTTTTTTATCTCAACGATTTTCGTTTCTTGAATGCTTGCTTTAAATTTTTCCTCTCTATCAAATAAACTGTAAATCAAAGTTCCTAATAAAACATAGGTCATAGCTAAACCTAAAACAAACCTATGAAAGGCATCTTTTGAAAGCTGAGAAACATCTAAAGGCGTTCGAATCTTATCTTCAGGATTGTAAACTTCAAGAATAGCATTCATACTTAAAATAGTTTTTGTTTTAAGGTGAGCGACATCAATTTCATCAACTAAAACAACAGATTCTTTTTCAAAAAAAGTAGGAGAAGAACAAAAATCCAATCTCTTTTTATCTTTACGATACACTAAATAAATTTGATCTGTTTCACAGCGAAAAAATCTTATAATTTCTCCTTTGATATTTTTTAAAACGAAAAGTTTTTTCATCTCACCCCTTCATCTAAAAATATTCTCTTTTTAAAATCTATATCTACAAAAAAAACTTCACTTTCTCCTAGGGAATTTATATTTACTTTTACATGGTTTGAGTTTTTAATCTTTTTACCTCCTTGTATTAAAAGAGGACGAAAAGAATAAACATCACTTTGTTTCTTCATGTCTGTTTGCTTTTTAGAAACTTTTACAGATTCTAACTGTTGACTTTCAATCCTTTTATCAGAAAAAGAAGCCTTAGATAGAACAATAAAATAATACATCAAAGCTATTTTCATAACTCAATTTTCTCCTGTTTTTGATTCAACTTCTTAATACGTTCTCTGAGGTAACTTACTTTAACTCTATTTTTTCTTTGTTTTTCTAATTCTAATAAGAGATTTAATTGGACCCTATCAAAAGGATTTAATTTCAATTTTTCATGAATTTTTTCAATCTTATACTTTAAATTCTTTACAGAAAGATTTAGGTCTTCTTTTTGCCGATTTTCAATAACTTTAATAAAATTCTGAACTTGTTTTTGGTGTTTTCCTTTTAAAACACTAAGTAATTTATGGAATTCCCATTTTAAATAAAGATCAAAAACAGGGTTTTCTAAACTTTTTTGATACTCTACTAAGACATCTGGAGAGAGGAGAATATGAAGCCTTTTTTCCAACTGATTTGATTTATCTAGATAAACTTTCATTTGTTCGAGTAATATTTTTTTATATTGATCTCGTTCTTCCGGAGTTAGTTCTTTTGAAAGAGGAAGGTTTAAAACAGAATCATAAAATCGTTTTAACTCTTTATTTAGATGAGACATTACAAAAACTTGAATCAGCCAATCTTGAGTTTGTAAAAAAGGGGTTGCTTTTTCTTCTAACTGATTAAGAGCTGTCATATATTTTTTAATTTTTTTATTCAATTGAATTTCAGAAAGATCTTTAGATAAAAAATGAGATTGAACCAGAAAGATTTCCTTTTGAAAAGAAGAAATTATTTCTTTTCTTTTTAAAAGAATTCCAAGAAAAGATTCTTCTGTCATAAACTTATTTTCAATAAAAAAACTCATAAAATCTTCATCCATTTCTCCTTGATCTATTTCTAAAATCCAATAGAGTAACTCCTGTAGATTTTCCTTAAAAACAAAAGCATATTGTTTTAAAAAGTCTTTCTTTTTATCTCTTTCAGAAAGTTCTAATAAAGAAAGAAGAGTTTCTTTTGCAAAAGAAGATTTTGGAAATTTGTTTAAAAAATTTTGATAATGAAAAATAGGATTCTGCTCTGCTAATTCTGACAAATGAGCCAATCTTAACAAATGCTTTTCTGATTCTTGTTTAAAGTTTAGACGTTTTAATGAAGCTAAAACTTGCTTGAAATCAAATCTCAATTCAGACAGCCACATTTGCCAGGTTAAAGCAATTTCCTTATTTGTTTTGTTTGAAGAAGCTAGCAAAAACTTTACACTTTGATTCACTTCTTCTAACATCAAAAGCTCTTTTCCTAAGAGCAAACGATTTAAATAATAAATTTCCAGTTCTTTTTGATTTGCTGATTTCACATCAAAAGAATTTAAAAGATTCCAAGCTTTTAAAATTTGAGAATTTTGAGACACCTTAAAGGGACGACGAGAAAAGTCTTTTCCCTGAAGTAATTTTTCTATATAATTTAAAATTCCCAAGTTATAAATCTTTATAAATTCTTTTTTATTTTTAGAAAACTTATCCTTAAATAAACTGGAAAAAGCAATTAAATCCTCTTCTCTATTTCCCTGTTCTTTTAAAGAAGATAAGAACAAATGAGCAGATTTTAAAGAGATTTCTTTTAGAGATGAATTTTGAGATTCTTTTTTTTCAAGAGCTAATTCTAAAAAAGCTTTTTGAGAATTTTTAAAATCTTTATTTACATAATAAAGATACGCTAATTTATACTTTAGCTGAGCTTTTAAGGAATTGTTTTGACCATATTGAATATAAAACTGGTACGCTTTTAATTTACTCTTTTTATCTTTACTTAACTGTGCTAAATTTATTTGCTTAACACAAAATTTTTCCTTTAACTCAGCTGTCAAAACTTCTTTCCCTTCCTCAGAAATTGAAATAACTTTTTGTAAAAGATTTCCAGCCTCTTTATATTTTTTTAAATCTTCAAGTAAAAAAACAGTTAACAACTTAACATCAGTTTCTTTAGGATTTTGAATTCCATAGCTTTGATACAATCTCAAAAGATATTCTCTTTGTTTTAAATTAAAAGTATCCCTGCTTTTATCCATTTGGTAAAAGAATTTTTTTATTTTGAAATTAATAGCTTGTTTGTTAATAGAAGATTTTTCATCTTTAGAAAGTTTAGATAAAAGATTTAAAATTTTTTCTATCTTTAAACCTACAACATTTAACTTATTTTTATAATTTAAAATTAAATCAATATCTAACATAGAGCTGTAGGCTAATAAATGATCAAGGAAAGAATTTGTATGAAAGAGATAAGCCTTCCAAACTTGATAGGATTGTTTGAATCGACCAATTTGTTTTAAGCGATTTGCTAAAAGCAATAATCTTTGTTTTCTTTTAACTAAAGTGTTTTGTAAAGAATCTCTTTTTGAAAAGTTATAAAAAAATTTTAAATTTTGATCTGTTAAACTCGCATAACTGTAAATCGTAAGCATTTCTGTTTCTAATTTATTTTTTAAATTTTGAGATTCCTTATCTAAAGTTAAATGGGTGTACAAATCAGAGGACATCAAAGAAAGCATCTTATTTAAAGCTTGATCTTGAAAACCTAAATTAAATAAAGACCAAATTTCATAATAAGAGGCTCTAAAAAGAATAGAAATTTTTTGTGTAGAACAGAAAGTTCTTTCTAAGGGAGATAAATTTTTATTTAAAAACAAACTCTTTTTTTTAACGTTCTCTAGAGAGGAAGGGCTTTGTTTGAAACAAATATCTTTTTTAGAATCTTTTAAAACAAATTGAAAAGCTTGAAGAGCTTCATCATAGTTATAAGATTCAAATTGAAGTTCTCCTATATTATACCAAGCTTTTAAAGCCCAAAAATTTGAAGCAAAATTTTTATTTTTTTTAAGAAATCTTTTAAATTGAAATAAGGATGAATTTGTATTTCCTAAAATTCTCTCTAACCAAGCTTTTTGAAATACCGCCTCTGCATGCAAACGATTCAAATTGCTTTTTTGTAAAACAGAATCTAATTTTTTATAAAATTCCAAAGCTCGCTTTGCATATTTTTGAGCAGATTTAAAACAAACATGACAGCCTTGTTCTTCAGCTTTTTTAAAATTCTCTTCGGCCAATCGAGATAAAATATGAGCTAATCTTAAAGTCAGAGCATTTTTTCCTGGATAACTTTTAGGAAGACTTTGATTTAAATTTTCTAATTTTTCAACTAAATCCTTTTCAGAAGGAATTTTTTCAAAGACTTGCTTTGAACTTGATAGACCTTTTGTTTTTTCTAGATTTAAATTCCTCTTAAACTCTCCAGTTCTTTCTGCTCGATTTTGAACTTTTTTCGTTTTTAAATCTTTTATTTTTTGTTCCCCATAAACTTCAAAAAAACTAAGCATAAAAACTAAGGTAAACAAATTTCTTTTTTTCACCTATTCTCCTAAAACTGCAAATTTAATATGACTAAAACCTACCTGACTACAAGCTTGAATCAGGGGACTTAGTTTTTTATAAGAAATACTTTTATCGGCTTGAATTGTTATTGTTTGTTTATGATCTTTGGAAGTATAACTTAATTGAGATTGCTCAAGTTTTTTTTTCAAACTAAATAAATAAGATACCAATTCATCAGAAGACAATTTTTTATCTTCCACAAAATAACCTTCTTTTTTTACAGAAAGAATAAAATAGCGATCTAATCTTTCAATGAGACGAGCTTTAGGAAGCTCTAAACCATCGCTTATATAATTAAGTTCTGAAGTATCTGAAAAAAACATTAAAAGATAAACAACTAAAATAGAAAAAGCGTCAATCAGAGAAGTCAACATTAAAGTTCCTACGACCCTTCTTTTTTTTAAAGCTTTTCTTTTAGAATAAAGAAACCGACCAAAAGTTGTTTTTTGAAAAATAGAATTTTTATACATCTTTAAAAATCACTTAAAGAGGAGCAAGCCCCATATCAAATAAACCTTCCTGGCGTAAATTATCCATAACTTTTATAATATCTTCATAAATCACAGAAGCTTCAGGCAAAATAAAAGCGGTTGTTAAAGAAGAATACTTCTTTTTTAAAGAAACTATATAGTCATGAAATTCTTCAAAATCCCTGTTTGATTTTGAAAATTTAATGACTTTTTGAGAAATTAAATTTTGCCCTTTTTTTAAACGAACTTCAATTTTTTTCTTAGATTTCATATAAATCCATAACTGACTTTCTTCCTTTTTACTTTGACTTTGTTTCAAAGAAGGATTTCCTATAACTTGCTTCATAGAGAGAGCTCCAATTTGAAACCAAGTTACAGTTAAAAGTAAAAAACAAATACATACAGATAACAAAGAAATAAAAGGAGTTAAGTCTAATTGATAATCTACATTGTCCTTACGAGACATAAATAACCCTTAATAATTTTAAAAAAAACATTTTTTCACATAAGTTGTAAAAAATTCTTTCTCCACTATTGTCTTAGCTTTTTTTCCCATAAAGTTTGATAATTATAACTTAATAAGTTAAAAATTCTTAAAGAAGCTTCTGTTAAGTCTTCTTGAAGAACCTGAGATCGATTACTTAACACAGCAAACATAAAAAGAGCAGGTATTGCCATAATAAGTCCATAAGCTGTTGTATTCATAGCTTCTGAAACCCCTGAAGACAGTAAAGTTGCTTTCTCTGCAGGATTAGCGTAAGTAACAGCTGAAAAAGCTTTAATCATTCCTATAATTGTGCCTAAAAGACCTGTCAAAGTCCCTACATTACCTAGCATTAATAAAAAGTGAGTCCTTTTTTCTAAAACATTCATTTCTCCCATAAGACTTTCATCCATCTTATCTTGTATCTCTTCACGACCTCCACAATCTAAAGCTGTTTGACAAGCGGAATGAATAGCTGGAGCGACGGGTTCTATGTATAAGTCTTCTTTTGTTTGCTTTATCACATCTACAAGTTGACCTTTACAAATTAACTCAGAAAACTTTTCAGAATATTGAATTTGATCTAACTTTCTTCTAAAATAAAGAAACCATGTTCTCTCTAAGATAATAAGAAGAGAAAGGATTTGAAAAAACAAAATAGCCCACATCCATAAGCCACCTTTTTCGAAAGCTAAAATAACTTCACTAATCAATTAAAAACTCGTTTTGTTGTATTAAAAAATGTTAATTTAAGAGTTGAATTAAATCTAGAGAAAGTCAAATAAAATTTACTTAAAAATAGAAGTTGCTCAATTTTTTTAATAAAAAAAATTCTTAAGTTGTTTAAAAAAACAAATGACACATTCTACTACAATTTCCTAAATAAAAAAAATTATTTTAACTTATACTAAGTATTATGAAAATTTATGTATTTTCTTTTTTTCCTAAGTTTTTTTAAAATTGAAGTGGCTTGACTTAGGGTAATCCTCTTGTTTTTTTTTAAAGTTTTAACTATTTCCCTTTCTAATTGTTTTTGCTCTGTTTCATTTTTAACATCTGTTTTTAAAACCATATTTTTTATATGTAATCGCATATGACCTTCAATAATTCCTTCTGTCACCAAAGCTTTTAAAGCTCCTAAATTTTGAACTAAACCTAAAGCACAACAAATCTCTGCTAACTCTTGAGATCTAGGATAAGATAAAATTTTTAAACAAAGTTTAGAGCTAGGATGAATATCTGTCACTCCCCCTACAGTTCCCAACATAAAAGGTCCTTTCATTTCTCCATGCAATTCTTTTTTATGAACTCTCCATTTTGTTAAAGAGCTATAAGAACCTGTCTTAGTCGCATAGGCATGAAGCCCTGCTTCAACAGCTCTCCAATCATTTCCCGTTGCAATTAATAAAGCATCTATTCCATTTAAAACTCCCTTATTACTTGTAGTAGCTCGGTAAGGATCTATTTCTGCAAATAAAGAAGCTGACTCTATTTTTTGAATCAACTTAGAGTCTTGATTTTTTAATACAATGCGAGCTTTAACCATTCTTCGATCGGCTAAATTAGAAAGAATACAAAGCCCTACGGTTTCTTTGCTAACTTGCTCAAGAGGTTTTTTTAAATACTCACAAGTTTGATTGATAATATTTGCACCCATAGCCTCACAAGTCTCAATAAAAAGATGTAAAACAGCCATACAATTTCCATCCGATCTTTGAAGTTTTCTCAACTGATAAGATTTTAAACCTCCTCCTCTTTGAAACATAGAAAATAAAACTTTTTTATTGATTTTATCTTTCCATTCTTCAAAATTTTCTTCTATAGCTTTTTTTAATTTAGAATAATTTTTCACTTTTGGAATTTGCACTTGACCAATGGAATGTGAATTCAGCACTTCAGTTACAATAAAACCATTTTCACAGACCCAACGTGCGGTTTTACTAGCTGCTGCAATAATAGAAGTTTCCTCCACAGCCATAGGAATAAGATAGGGTTTATTATTTATAATAAAATTAGTAGCTACTCCTAAAGGCAAAGGAAAATAACCTAAAGCATTTTCAATGAAACACTGTACTAAATCAGATCTTTTCTTTTCATTTTTAGAAACAGAACCTAATTTAAGATAATTTATATCTTTTTGAGATAAATATTTAAGTTCTTTTAACTTTTCTAATCTCTGATTAAATTTTAATTTTGAAAAACCTTCAAATTGTTTTAAAAAACCTTCTGCCATTTTTTTTTCCTTTGCAAATGTTCAATACAAGAAGACCCTGTGCAAAACAAGCTAACTTTTAATTCATACTCGATTCGAGACATAAGATGATCTAAATCTTTCTCACTTTGATTTAAAGCTTTGAGTATAATATGCCCGAAACCTACAAACTTAGCTCCCATAGCTAAAGCTTTACAGGCTTCTACACCTGTTCTTAAACCTCCTGAAGCCCAAATGTCATAATCTCTTGTTTTTTCCTGACTGTAAATTAAAGACTGACAGGTTGAAATCCCCCAGTTAGAAAAACTTTCTCCAATTCCAAAAAAAGATTCTTCTCCTTTATAAAAACCCCCTTCAATTCGTCCCCAATGAGTTCCTCCCATCCCACTTAAGTCCACAACAGATAAGCCTATTCCCGTAAGACGATCTAAGACTTCTCTTGAAAAACCACAACCTGTTTCCTTAACAATAACAGGTACAGGAGAGTACTGAACCAAATTCTTTAAAGCTTTAAATCCTCCCTTAAAATAAGCTGTTCCTTCTTTTTGTAAAGCCTCTTGAAGAGGATTTAAGTGAATAATCATCCCCTGAGCTTTTAAACTTTCTATTAAAGATAAAATTCCTTGACGAGAAGTTTCTTTTAATTGAGAAAGACCTAAATTCCCTAGTAAAATAACATGAGGACAAGCTTTTCTAATACTTTCCCATTCTTTTGCTTTCTCTAAGTTTTGAAGCTGAGCTCTTTGTGAACCAACTCCCATCATCCAAGATCTTTTCTCACAAGCTTTTGCTAATTTTAAATTAAAGGCTAAGGACTCAGACCAAGCCCCTGTCATAGAACTTACAAAAAAAGGAGTTTTTAAATGCAAATTCCCCCATTTTTGGTCAATAGAAACTTGAGTTATATCTAATTCTGGTAAACAGGAATGAATCAGTTGTATCTTATCAAAACCAGCATGACCAGAGGATTGAGATTGAGATTTAAGAGAGCTAAAAAAATGTTTTTTTTTTCTATCTTCAAAACTAGAATCCACTCATCACCTAAAAAAACATTTTCTTATTGAAGAACTTGACTTACAAACTGAGAGAAAACCTTAGGCTCCCTCACGGCTAAATCAGCCAAGATTTTTCTATCTATAGTGATATTCTTTTTACTCAGAGCCTGTATTAACTTCGAGTAAGAACTTTTGTTTAACCTTGCCCCAGCATTGATTCTTTGAATCCAAAGGCGACGTCGATTTCTTTTTTGAGTTCTTCGATCTTTGTATTGAAAAGCTAAAGCTCGGTCACTTTTTTCAATAGCAACTGAAAAACAACGGCTATTTGCAGAATAAAAACCTTTTGCTCTTTTTAAAATCTTTTTTCTAAATCTTCTAGCTTTAAAACCTCTTTTTACACGCATTTTTAACCCCTCTTTATCGAAGACTTAACTGTTTTTCTACTCCCCTAGCATCAAAAGAGTGAACATAAGTCTTCTTTCCTAAATGTCTCTTTCTTTTAGAAGATTTGTTAGATAAAATATGTCGCAAACCTTTCTTTTTTCTTTTTAACAAGCCCTTCCCTGTTAAACGAAAACGTTTTGAAGCCCCTTTATGAGTTTTTGACTTATTTGCCATAATTAACCTGTTAAAAGAGAGTCTATAATGAAAAAGAAGCTCTTTGTCAAACTCTTTTCAAAAGAGCTTTTAAAGCTTTTATATGACTTAAAATCCCTGACTTTTAAAATTTTACATATCCTATCAAATCAACTTTTGAAGAAAGATATTTTTCAACTTAGAGTTTAAAGCACTCAAACGAACAAATAAAAGATAAAATAAGGCACTTGTCTTTAATAAAAAAGAACCTTTTTGTGAGAAAAAAATCTTGAAATTCTTATAAGAAAACCATTTCTTTAAAGATAGGTTTTTACCTTGAAGCCAAGCTCTTTTTATAAAGTCTAAAAAACTATGTTTTGCTAAATGAAAAGCATCTATATCTTTGATCCAAAGAGAAGAAAAACCTTCTTCATGCAGTTTTTTTAAAAAAAAAATCTCTTCTGAACCAAAGCCAGAAGAATTAGGACTAAAAAAAAGAGCTGAGAATTTTTTATCTAATTTAACAGATAAATTACCAGCGGGAACAAAATCTTGATTCCTAGACATTTGATATTTTTTCATCCAAATTCGAACAAGCCAATTATAACAATGTCCAAAAAAACTACTTTCAGGATGACTGAGATAAGAACCTCCTATCACATGAATAGAGGGATGTTTTTCATGAAGAGTCATTACATTTTGCAAATGTTCCACTCTCTCTAATATAACATCTTCATCTAAAAAATAAAGCAAAGGACTGCTAGCACAGCTAAAACCCAGATTTCTCATTTGATAAATAGGTGTATTTAAAGATAAAGATAAAATTTGAGCTTTAGGAAAAAATCTTTTAATCAAGCTTTGACTGTCTAAAAAAAACTTACTATTTTGTTCGGCTTTAAAAACAAAAATAACTTCCCATAAATCAGGTACTAAATTTTGTTTTTTTAAGGCTTGCAAATGAAGTTTTAATATAGACAAAATGCCTTTACAACAAATAAGTAAGGATAATTTTTTAGAATGCGATTCTTGAATTCAAACTCTCCTGTTTTTTTTATATAACTTAATAGATAATCTTCTTGTTGAAGGTAATTTTTTTTAAATTACAATCTTGTAAAAAATTAAGAAAAAACTTTTGGTTTAAAACCCTTCTTGTTGACTAAACTCGCACTACTACCCGTCGCTCTTATAACAAATAAACCTTGCTTTTCAGAATATCTCATCGCCTCTTCCTCTGCTCTTAAATAAGCCACAGCTCCATAAATAATAAAATCCTTAAAATGATGAAGACGAACTGGAAACTTTTTTAAATCTTCTAAAAAATACTTCACATGCTTAACCCTTAAAGTTGTTTTTACTTCCACAACGACAACTTCCTTACCATTAACTGCCAGAATGTCATATTCATATCCATCCTTTTCACTTCTGTGTTTGACATTAGTGTGGGTGTTTATAACTTCAATCCCCTGTTCATTAAGAATTTTTATAAGATCCCCTTCAACAAGACTTTCCATAAGCTTACCCCATTGGGTCTCAAAAAGAGCTCTCGCCTGTTTTAAACCCTCATTTGTTTCTCTTTGGCTTTCACGGAGTTCTTTCAAACCTTTTTGATTCTCTTTGATAAGATCCCAAATTTCTTGGGCTTGTGGTGAAACTGACATAAAATCTCCTTACTTTAAAAATTATAATACTACAAACAATTAAAAAAATCTATAAAAAAAGAGCTTTTAGATATTTTAATAAGTAAAGAGTTTCAATGGTTTTTTGTAAGACTCACAGTTGCTTTTGTTCGGTATCCGGCTGTTGAGTCTGACTTAGTGAGTTATTTTATAAATGATAAAAAATTAAGAAGCTTTCTTCTTGTTGATTATGCAAGCCCTTCCTTTCAGCATAGACACTGACCTCTATTGACCTCAAGTAAGCCACTGCTCCCATAAATCCTCTTTTCCTTAAGGAATACGAATTGGAAACTTTTTTAAATCTTCTAAAAAACATTTCAAATGCTTAAGCTTTTAAAGTCGTTTTGCATTACTACATTTTCCTTACCACTATACAATATCCTATCCATCTACGGAACTTCATGCTACAAACGTATAATCCAAAAAAAAGCAATGTCTCATAAAAAAACAATTCATCTCTATTCTTTAAAAATTTATTCTTTTAGGACAAAACTCACTTACATCTTTTTGAAATTGAAAAATAAAATTCTCAATACCCTCCTCATTAGACTTTAAGATTTCGCTTAAATCATATTCTAAATTAAAGATAAAATCTCCTGACTCTATAATCTTTGAAACATAGTTAGCAACTTCATTTTTTCTTGCTTTGTTACCAGGATAATTCTTAAAGATATCCTCACGGAAAAATTCATGAGCTAAAACACTAGAAAGACCTTGTCCTTCTTGAACTTGGTTTCTCATCTTGCATCTAAATTCCTTAGAATCCTCATGGCAAATTTTTGCTAATTCTTGTTTTAAGTCTTTCACACTTAAAATAAAAAAGTCCCGTGATAAGGAGTGTCCTCCATTATGAGACCAGTAAACAAACATTGTTTTTATATCTTCTTCTCTTTCAAAAAGAGGAACTTTTTGAATTTCCAAAGTCTCATCGCTCCAATCAATCTTCCTATACCAAAGGTAAATCTCTGAATCATCCCATATCAGCCAATTAATTTTTTTACCATCTATATTCCTTCCTTTGACTGTTAACATTTCTTTTCTATCTATAGGAAGAAGAGAAAGAAAATTTTCATACTTAACCTTAGCAAGATCTCCTTGAGAGGGAAAACTGTCTGAAGATTTAAATTCCCTATTTCCCATATGTCTAGGTTCAAAACCAGGCTCGGAGTTTAACCTTTCTTCAATATTTTTATAACTTTTTCGCAAACCAAAAAAAGTATACATCAAGCATTTATGAGGATTTAACATAGATTGACAGTTCATAGAATTTAAGTCTTCAATTTTAAAATTTTCTACTTCGGGACACCTGCTAGAAACTTCTTGCCAAATATTATGATGTTTAGAATTGCTATCTTTAATGATTTTGTTAATAGTTTTTACATAATCCTCTGTAATCTGTCCTAAACAGCTCGCTCCTGTAGGACTCATTACATTTAAAATAGCACCGGATTCATGGTTCATAAGATGAAACATAACTTCTCTTTTTTCTTTATTAAATTGAAAACAGTAAGACATATCGTTAAAGGCTTGAAGGAGAGCAGTTATATAATTGTTGTTGATACAAAATTTCTGGTTTGATTTAAAAGAGGTACTCTCTTCTTTTTGACAGTACTTATATTGTTTAGCCTCAAAAATACGATTTCCTCTAATTGCCATAGCTAAAAAACACTCATGAGGAATCTTAGTTTGACATTCCATACAAAGATTTATTTCTGAAGTTTTAAATTTTTTGTTTGTTCTTGCTATTTCTTCTGAGGTACACTTTTTTTCAAAAAAATCCTTTTCTAAAAAACTCTCTGCTAAAAATGAAAAAAACAAAATAAAACTTAACGCAATATTCACAATATAATTTTTTTAAAAATAAGATTTTTAAGAACATTCTCTGCTCTTATAAAGTACCTTAGCCCACTCAGTATTATACTACTTTTGTATCATCTCCTAAATTATAAAAACTTTTATAAGACACCTCAAAAGAATCTAAAATGTCTATATTTATGTCCTCTAAAAAAACCTGAAACATCTGAAAATAGATATTTCACTATTCACATAAGGGTCTTCGTTTAAACAACTTTTTAAATAGTTTTTTAACTCCTCGATTCTTTCTTTTAACTTTGCTTTTCTATTTTTTTCTCCTTTATTTCACAAATGTCATTTAATTTCTTAAAATGAATCTTAAAATTTGTTTCAAGTTCTTCTTTTGTCCTTTTTGGCTTATAAAAATCAGGAGGTAATAAATCTTCTTTTCAAACAAAGGACTCCTCTGGTTTTTTTTCTTCCGTTGAAGATGTATTTCTAGCTAAAGAGAAATTCAACTTCTTTTTTTTATCTTCTTTAGGAATTAAGTCTTTAGACTTAGATACAATGCTTATTTGCTTTGAATTTAAGAATTTAAAATTTATAGAATTTCTTTCTTCT
>JACOND010000007.1 GCA_014323935.1 Bdellovibrionales bacterium | reverse complement strand
AAGTTTTCTTTTATCAGAATCATTCCAATAGTCCTTTTCAAATTGCTTGACATCTAAAGAAGATAAGCCCTTTTCTATATCTTCAAAAAATTGAGTTTCTTTTGAAACAGCGTTTCCGTCTGTAAGACCAACTTCAGCCTGATCTATAACATCTGATTTTATTTGTAATACCACAATATTATCTTCTTTAAATTCTCGAATAACCCTATAGAGCATAGGGTTTCTTACTGCAAAATATAAATTGACATAATCCCATAAAGGACGATTCTTGAATTCTTTGTTTTTTCTTATTTCAATAATATCTTTTGCGTGAATAGATTTTATTCTTTTACCTAGGAGAAGCTTCCATAGAGTAGTTTTATTCCTAGATAATATCCCTGATTTAAGGTTGTCTTTATGAGTAATATAATAAAATTGTTTTGGTCTTCTCATAGAATCACACTCCGTTATAGTAGTCTAGTTTATAGACTTTATTTAACAACTCAAGCTTTTACAAGAATAATAAAATAACATCGAGTGTTTAACTGGAAAAAAATATATTCTTTAGACAATAAAGCTTTTTTGAGTTTGTTTGGAAAGAGCTATTACTAAAGATTTAATTATTGAAATAGAAAAACTTAACTCATATTGTCTGTTTAAACCTTGCTTTTAAAAATAAGGATGAATTAAAAAACCAATTTAATATAATTAAAATAAGATTATACCTTTAAAGTTTTTTTAGATTTATATTTTATTCTGGAAAAAAATAATCTGAAAGATAAAGTTTGTAAAGAAATAAGAAGAACAGAAGAAAGAATTTCAGGCTATGAGGGATAAAATATATAATAGGAATAACTTAAAATAAACCAAAAAACTTATTAAACAAAGAATTTTCCACAAACTCTAATCTATCAAATTAGGGGTTTTTATTTTAACATTAGATTTTTTAGAAATATCTTGATATATTAGTTATTCTACTTTAAACTAAAGTTGGTTTATTTTTGTTTAAAATTTGTTTTAAGTTGTCCAATTTAAAAAAGAAAGGAAGTGTTTTTATGACGGTTCAAAGTCAAGCACATATATTTAATACAGTTCCAAAAAAGGATGTATTTGGGTTTTACAATCATAAAGGTAAAATACAATATAAAAAGGTTGCCAACCTATTAAACTTTAACCGGAAAGAAATCTCAAAAGCTGTACGTATATCTATCAGTTCTGTACGGTATGAAGAGAATAAAATACCAAATAAAATGAAAGAATTTTCAACAGCTATGATTTGGTTGATTCATGTTACTTACGAACATTTAAAAGACGAAAATAAAATGATTCAATGGATAGATTCTCCCAATCCTATATGTGGTGGATTTTCACCAAAAGATATGATTTGCATGGGACAGTATAAAAAACTTGTTAAAATAGTTTCATCTTATATAGAAGGTAATACTCCTTAAAAACTATCATTTAACAAAAATGAGTTACCAAATCTCTTTCCTTACAACTGAACCTAAAATTCTTTCTCAGTATAAAGATTTTTTCTTCGATGAGTATAATTATTATTTTAAAGAGAGGCAAAAAATCAAAAAAGAAATTGCTTTTTCTCTCAACGAGAAAATCATCTCTTACCCTTTAAAAAACTGGTTTCGTTTAACTGGAACAAAACATTTAATAAATCCTTTAAGTTGTAAAGGTTCTATGGAAAATTCTACAGGAGGTCGTTTTAACATAGGCAATATTAACAAGGATTATTTTCCTGTTTTTCCAGCTCTTTATATAGGAAATGGAAAAGAAACTTGTATAAAAGAGGTCTATTCAGGAATGGAACCTTTTTTTAACAGTAAAAAAGCTGATAGTTTTTTTAAAATTAGTGGTCATATTTATTCTATATTGGATATTACAAAAAAAGAAACTCTAGATAAATTTATAAAAACAATCAAAAAAATTAAAATATCAAAAGCTTTAAAAAAAAGAGCTAAAAAATTAAATTTGAAAACACAATCAATACAAAATATAACTGAACTCAAAACAAATCTCTATGACATTAATTTGGAGAAAATACCCTAGTATATACAATATACCATCTATTTCTCAAATTTTTGGTCAATTAGTAAGAAATGCAGGAATAGAAGCTATTGTATATAAATCTACAAAAAAATCTAAAACAGACTTGTGTATGACACTATTTCCTGAAAATTTTAAACATTCGGATTCCTATATTAAATTAGAAGACTGCCCTAAAGGAATTATAAATTAAATGATGAATGCAAAAACATTTGAATGCTTTTATTAAAAAATTAAATTTACTCAAAAGGCTAAAAAGTGACTTATAAAAAAAACTTAAAAGAATAAGGAAAAAATGATGTTTCAATTTATAATCAACAATATCAGTTAGAGGTTATTCAGAATTTAACTGATTTATTTAAAGGACAAAGTTCTAGCTCAAAGTCTTTTGGTTTTTCTAACTCTCAAATTAACAAGGATATGTCATCACTAAGAAGTTATACTTTAGGTTATGGAAATTGTCTGGAATTAAACAACGAACAACTCAATAAAAACTTAAAATTAACACAAAAGACAAATCATCTCAAAAGACAGTATAAAAACTAAAGGTAAAAAATTTTCTGTAGAAATGGAAACAGGGACAGGAAAAATTTATGTCTATTTGAGGACAATATTTGAGCTTAACAAACAATACAACTGAAGCAAATTTATTATTGTAGTTCCCTTGCTGTTCGTGAAGGGGGTTTAAAATCTCTTGATATGATAAAAACGTACTTTGAGAAGCTTTACAATAAAGTCCCTTACTCTCAATTTATATATCAATCCAGAAAGACAAACGACTTAAGAGTTTTTTCTAGAAATAACAGCTGACAGATTATGATTATTAATATCGATTCTTTCAATAAAAATAGCAATGTGATTTGCTTAGACAGAGATTAAACAGGAGGCATAAAACCCCTTGAGTTTACACAAAACACCCACACTATTGTAATTATTGATGACCCTATCCCATAAAGCCATTGAATCACTTAATCCTCTTCTTACTTTACGATATTCTGCCACTCATAGAAATTTATACAACCCTGTTTATACACTAAGTCCTGTACGGGCTTTTCAAAAAAAGCTGATTAAAAAAATCTCTGTTGCCTCTGTTGTGAAAGAGAATGACACCACATTATATAAAGGTTTTAAAAATCCCAAATATAAAGAATAAAATCACCTGCTCTTTACAAGTTTTTCAAAATAAAAAAGAGGAAAAAAAATGATAAAAAAATCTGTAAGCAATATGATAATCTGTTTATTCTATCAAAAGTTTCTATCTCTCTTTTCAAATGTGTTATTTTTTGTGTCACTTTTTGTGGATTCAGTGATATTTTTTTGTTATATATTTTTTAGTTTATCTTTTTATGTACTCCACTACCAAAGTAAAAACTGACCTAAGACTCCAGACAAAATTTCCGATATCTGTTATCATTTTAAAATTTCATCAATGAAAAGATAACCAAAAAATATAATACAATTTAAGATAGTTTGTGCTAATTTTATATGAAATTTATTATTACGATCTCTCATAAATTTAAAATGAGGTTTTTTAAATAAAAAGCCAGCTAGTTTTTTGTATTTCTGTTATATTACTCCTTATGATTCTGTATTTATTTTTTAATAAATTCAAAAGTTTTATCTACTTGAGGAATAGTTTGATATATTTTGTGAATAGGTTTCCAACCCATACTATTGCCATAGTAAAATAAAATATCCTGAGTTAAATCCTCAATGATATTTATTGTAAAAAGAACGTATCTTGTATCCTCTAAAGGAGCAATTGTTTTACTTGATTGAAAAGAACCATCAGTTTTTGAAAACTGCTGTAACTTTTTATAAAGAAAATTTATTCCCTCTACTAATTTATTTATCTCGTTATTTTTTAAATCAAACTTTGAATAAAGAAAATCTAAACTGTAGACTATTTGAAATATCTTATAGGAATTAAGTTTCTGATTTAAAAAAGATAGTAAGTATATCAACCATAAACTAGCATTAGCAGGGACCTTTTGAAGATGGCTAAGTATAAAACAAACTTTAAAAAAACCATCCAAAGTTTTAGGTATGATTTTTAATACTTTTTCCTTATCTAAAACCTGCTCAAGTAAATAAGCACATTTCTCTTTTTCTATTTCAATAACTTTATGTTGAAAATCTAAGATATAGTTTTTTTTATCTATTAATTTACAAAGAAGGTTTAATTTTTTATCTTTCTTTAAAACTTCTTTAAGTTTCTCTTTAGGAACTCTAAAAACAGGAGTATTTCCCCAAGCAGGTGCAACCGTTTGCTTTGAATGTTTCATTATCCAAGAAGGCTCTAAAATCGCAAATTCCTCAGCTGGCTTAATAATATATAAAATTTTTGTATCTTTTTTAGGGACTCTTTTTTTTAACTTCCTATCTTTTGGTGCAATCTTAGAAATTTTAAAATCATAAGCTTTCAATTCTTCTTTTGCATATTGAAACTCTATATACTCTTCTTTTTTATTTTCATATTTAACTATAAAATCAGGTTTCCCTGTAAGACCTCCTCTTCTTAAAAACCATATAAATTTATCAGCTCCAGACTTTTCTACGCTAGCCTTACTATCTAATTTCCTGATTTGTTCTTTTAGCCATGGCAAAACTTCAAGTTCAGCGATAGCTTTTTGTTTCATATCTCTACGATACTCTAAATAAGTTCTAGATTTAATATCTCTGGACTGGGCATATATTATCTTTGCATCAGGAATCATCATTTCTTATTTAGCTAAAAAATCTGTTTTGATAGTTTTTTAAATTAGCAATAGCATCTTCAGCAATTTTAGGAGCAATTTCATATCCTATACTATTCCTTTCTAAATCTGCGGCAGACTTTGCTGTAGTTCCACTCCCTGCAAAAGGGTCTAATACGGTTTCATTTACATAAGTAAAAGCTTTAATGATCCTATAAGGTAATTCATAGGGAAAGGGAGCAATATGAGAGCGACTATCACCACTATTTTCCGGTTTCATTTTCCATACATCGCTGTTTTTAATACTTAACCAAAAATCTTTATCTAATTTTGAATTTTCTTTTTGTTCTTTGCTTAAATGACTATATTTACTGAAGCCTTTTTTATCTGGTTTATTGAACTCCAAAATAAACTCGTGCATATTGTTAATTAAAATACCTCCTGGGTAGGGGTAGGTTCCAAAGTGGGCTTTCACTCCATTTGTTTTATGCCATATAATATCCCTCTTGAAAATAAACCCAATTTTTTCCATAGTGTCTATAGTTTTGCCAACCAGATTTAAAGTTTTAAACCCTTTTTCAATTCTTATAGGTAAATTCATAATATTTATAAAAGCTTTTCTTCCCGGTTGAAGCACTCTAAAAACCTCATTCCAAACAATTCCAATTTTCTCAAACCATTCATCAAGATCATGGATATTTCCTAAATCTCCTTTCACAGGCTTTTTTGTGTACATCTTTGCATTAAAATAAGGAGGGGAGGTCACCATTAAATGAACAGAACTATCGTCCAACTCATCCATATTCATTGAGTTTTTTATGAAAATTTTATGCGAGCTATCGTTAATTTGTAAAAGATTATTTTTTATATTTCGTTTTTGACTTATTTTTTTTATTTGGTTCTGTTTTTTTTCATAGTTTTGTAAGTCTTGCAATTTAAACCGCTTTTGACCGCTAGAAGCAATGACACTCTTAATTTTCTTTTGTCTAACCAAACCATGTAAAACTTGAACAGTGATTCCTAAATATTTTGCTACTTCTATTGCAGATAAATACTTTCTTTCTTTATAGTCGTTCATCATTTAAAAGATTGGTTTAATTCTATTAAAGTATCTCTATAGTTAGAGTTTATCAAGTTTTTATTCCAATAGGATTTTTTTCCTACTCCGCATTAAATCTTTAATTTAAGAGATAGATGCCTTTTATTTTAGTCAATGTAAAATTTTTAAAGTATTAAGAAATATTTTTATAGAAGGCGTCAATTTGTATTTTTCCATACCTATTAAAAAATAAAACCTATCCATAAAATTAGATACAAACAGGAAGAAGCAAAATGACTAAAAGCAATAATTCTTGATTGATAAACTCAGACTTCTAATTCACAGCTTCTAAATTAGGAATCAATTGTGTCATTTTAACTAAAGTAACATTCAGAGGTCTAAAAGACTGATTCACAAAATATAAAACAGAATCAAGAAAATGACTGATAATAAAAAAAGAAAGACATTAAAAAATAATAAGATTTTAAGTCTCAAAAATTCCTATTTCAATTAAAGTATATTTCTAAAACTAAATTCATAGTACTTATTTTTAACAATTTATAATATTAAGTACCATTGTCTTCTCTTAATTATTTTTTTGTGACTATAGCTTTAGCTTGTACTTTAGAAAATTGAATATCTAATTCCTCTTTTAAGTTTAACGACATTGACAAAAAAGATTAAAACTCCTTTATAGTTAGGATTCTTTAATGATCTAAGCTTGATAAAATTTGCTTAAAATAAGTCAGCTTTTTATTTAAGTTTTTAAAAGACTGTTTTCTTGTCTTTTATGAACTTTTCCAATTGTTTTGAACCCTTATTATTTCCACCGAGAAAAATTTCTGATAAGTTAGCTTGAGGACACATATCTACAACTATTATTTTTTTTGAAGGGTTTTTAATAGCATACTCGACAGATAACATGAAAGAGAGAAAAGTTTTTCCCACTCCTCCTTTATTATTCCAAATAGCATATCTTATAGTATCTTGTGGCATAAATATTTAGATTAAAAGTCACTGATAAGTTTAAAAAATGTTTTTTTAGAATGTCTACTATTTTTTTGAGTAAAATATCTTTATTTTCATATATTGAAGTTAAAAGCTTAAAAAATTTTATTTTTATTAAAATTTTTGTAAAATTTCTTTAAATCCTTAAAAATCTGGTCTATTTTTCACAAAAAAAGAATCTTGAATTATATATTTAATTCTCTATAAAATATTAAAAAAGCATCTACTTACTTAGACTCATTTTTATTTAAAAATTAAGGAAATAAAGATAAAAGGATGATTTTTAACTTATCAAAAAAATTCTTTTGTCCAAACTGATAAATTAAGAAGAGATGTGATTTTTTTTTGAGTTTCTAGGTACTTAGAATTTGTTTCTAACAAGTTTTCTAAAGCTTTAGAATTTATATCCCATTTTCTTTTAAAAGAATCATCTAAGTGATCTCTTACAAAATTATTGTATTCTTTTTTGTACACTTTATTATCTTGAAATGTAAAAGCTTGTTTTTTTCTATAAGCTATTTTAAAAGCTAAAAGAGATTTTTTATAAGCAAAAGATCTTAAAATTTTTTTTCTAGTAAATAAAGAGATCATATCTTTTGTAGATAAACCTAAACAAACATTAACAAAGTCTAAGTTCAAATAAGGAACTCTCACTTCTAAAGAATGTACCATACTTAACTTATCTATTCTGAGAAGATTATAATTAGCTAACCAATTTTGAATGTCAAATTTCATGACATCTTTTAAAGAAGATACCTTTGGGTAAGTTAACTTTGTTTCTTCTAGTAGACCAGGAAATAATGTCCTTAGCTCTTTTTTATTAAAAAGATGAAGCATGTCTAAATATTTTGAGAGTCCTTTATTCCTCAATTGATTTAAGAGATGTGAAATAGATTTTTTTTCAAATTTTCCAGAATAAGGAAATAAAAAATTAAAAACAGATTCAGGAAAGATATACTCTATGGGAAAATATAAAAAACCTTGAAATTTTTTTAAAAAATAAAATAACCAATGATGCACATATCCTCCAAGAAGTTCATCTATTCCCTCTCCAGAAAAAACAACTTTATTTTTTTCAGAAACACTCTTTAATAATTTATAGGTAGGGATAATAATAGAATCTCCTAAAGGTTCTTCTAAAGCCTTTATAGCTTTAGGTAAAAGAAGAAAGTCTTTTTCTTCAGGAGAAACAACATGAAAGTCTTGCTTTGTTTTACGAATCACATGTTCTACAAAAGCCCTTTCTTTTTTATCGTATTTGTTATCGAAAAAATAAACAGAAGGAAGAGAAGATCTCTTTGAACAAAAAGAATGAATTAAAGCATTCAGAAGGCAAGAGTCCACCCCTCCTGAAAGTAAAATGGCTTCATTTGATTTACTTTCAGAGCTTAAACGAACAGATTCTCTTAATTTAGCACAAAAATCTTGAAATCTTTCTTTTTTGTTTTTAGAAACTGAAAAATGAGGGACCCAATATTTTGTTATCTTTATATCTTTTTTAGAAGAAACCGTCATGATTTCTCCAGCTTGCAATCTAAAGATTTCAGAAAATAAAGTTTCTTTTCCTAAAACGAATCTTTTTTGAAGATAATAAGGGAGAACTTTTTTATTAATTCCTGGTTTTTTTAAAGTTAAAAGAGCTTTTATCTCAGAAGAAAAAACAAATTGATTTTTATCTATTTGAAAGTAAAGAGGTTTAATGCCTAAAGGATCTCTAACTAAAGTCCATTTTTTCTCTAAAGTATCAAAAATAGCACAAGCAAACATACCCTGACATTTTAAAAACGCCTCTGTTCCATATTCCAGGTAAGAATAAAACAAAACTTCCGCATCACAAAGAGTTTTAAATTGATAATTCTTAGTTTCTAATGTTTTTTTTATTTCTTTATAATTATAAATTTCTCCATTAAAAACAAAACAAAATCTTTTATCTAAACTCCATAAAGGTTGAGTTGATGTCTCTTTTTCAGATGTAATAGCTAAACGGTTAAAACCAATACTCCAGCTCTCTTGATCTATGTAATCTGTTGCATCTGGGCCTCTATGATGCATCCTTTTTAAAAGAGTTTTAAGAGAAAACTTTTCTGTTTTTTGAAAATAAAGGCAACCTGCTATAGCACACATAAAAAACCTAATTTTATAATCTTTATGATTTTATCTGAGTAGTTTTTTCTATTCCTGCAAAGAAAAAAACTCTCCGTCTTCATATTTAAGTTCCTCTTTTGTTTCTTTGTAGGAAATAAGCTTTTGTCTTACAGTAATATTTGCTTTGTTTTTATTTAAATCTAAAGTTAAGCTCGAATGACACAAATCAGATTGCAAAAAATAATTAGACTGAGGAACATAACGAGTAGAAAAATTTCCTCCATAAAAGAGTTTCGTAGCTTTTTTTTTATTAATACAATCTTCAATAATTAGAATTTGATCTTTCAAATAAATCGTTCGTTTAAAGAAAACTCCTTTTTTTCCTTTTTGTGTAATAAGAAGTTGACGAATTATTTTTTTAAAAAAATAAGCTAACTTATAATGCCTGACAGTTAAACTGATTAAACGAAATAAAATAAATTTTAAACTGTTAAAATATTTTTCAGATAAAATGTAACTTGTTCCTTCCGTAGATATTTGAGAGTCTTCAATTTTTATTTGCCTTTGATCAGAATAATAACAGTTCGTAAATAATTTATTTTTTGATTTTAAAAGCCAACCATTGTTTTTAAGAAGACATTTTTCTTTTTTTACATCATAGACTCTTAAACAAGCTCCTTTTTTCATATTGGCTACAAAATAAAAATCCTTTGATTTTTGAATAAAAAAACCAGAGCTAGAAAAATACTTTTTAAAGGGTTTATGTGTAAAAGGCAGTCCTTCTTTTTTATAAGTTTGAGTACTTTGTATCTCATCTGTTTCTAAGTACTCACTTAAACGATAGAAAAGATAATGATCATCTTGACTGTTAGGACTTAGCTTTTCAAAAGCTTTTTTTTCTTTTAAATAATTGTAAATTTCTCCTGCTATAGAAAGGGACTTTCTTTCACTCCAATATTTAAAAGCATAAGGATAAAGATGGCAAGTGTTCCGGCTTCCTAAAGCTCCAAAATCTCCTCCAGGATAGAAAAAATAAGAAAGGAAATAAAAACTTTTTTTGGCATAACTACTAAACAAAGGATGAGGATAAAGCTTATCTAAACGAGCTAAAAAACTTAAAGTTGCTAAGTTATATCCAAAATCTAAGCTGTCATATTCTATACTCCAACCTTCTTTATCTATAAAAGATTCAAAATCTTTTAAATGAGATTCAAATTGTAACTTGATATCTTCTAAAGAAACTATCTGATAAATTTCATACAAAGAAAGTAAAAATAAAACGTAATGATTTGTAAGTTTAGCTCCTTCTTTTTGTCTTATTAAAAAAGAAGAGGATTTTAAGAGGACCTCGTATATTTCTTTTTTTAAAGGCTCTTCTAATTCCTTTTCTACAATCTGATAGGCCTGAATCAAGGCATGTAGGACATAAGAAGTAGGTCCTGCATGACCTCTTTCATTAGGATACCATTCATCAAAAGAACCATCTTTATGTTGTATAGAACAAGTATATTTTAAGCTAGCTTTGATCCATTTTAACACCAGCGGATTTTTATAAAATTCATTTTCTTCGTAAGAATCATTCCATAATCTAGCTAAATACTCGACTCCCATTTGATAGGAAGAAGAAGGAAAATCTTTGGTTTTAAAATGCCAATAGTACCTGTCAAAACAACCAAAAGTTTTTGAATGAACATTTCTATCAAGTAAATTCAAGGCACGTTCTTTTGAAGTCGAAGCAATTTTAAAAAAATACTTATCCATACTCTTTTTCTATTTTTTGTCTATTTTTTCTATAAGTGTAAACTTTATAAAATTCACTCAAAGGAAATAAAGCTATTAAAATCTTATAAAAATTTTGATGATTAAAGATAAATAAAGATATAAAAGCTATAATAAGAAATAAATAGTGAACTCTCATTCTAAGTAAAAGAACTCCACTCATCTTTTTTATATAAATCCATTTAGAAGAAAGAACACGGCTTTCTCCAAATTCTCTTTTACGCCATTTTGTTGGTAATTCTTTAATTTTAAATCCTTTTTCTTTTGCTGTGATAATACTTTCTTGAACATAAGAATGAGTGCCAAGAAATTTAATATTTTTTGCAACTGAGTTTTTCATACCTCTTAATCCTCCATGAGAGTCTGTAAATTTTTGAAAGGTACAAAAAGTAATCACAAAAGATAAAATTTTAACCCCTATAAAATTCATCATCAAATAATTATAAGAAATTAAATTTTTTTGTAAAAACCTTGATCCTACAATTAAATCATATCCTTGATACAAAGCTTCATAAAAAAAGGAAAATTCTGATAAATCAGTTTGTCCATCTCCATCTATTGTAATTATATTTTCAAATTCATTAGATTTTGAAAGGCTATAAAGAGCAAAATAGTAACTTAAAGCTAAAGAATCTTTTCCCTTAATGATTTCAACTCCTTTTTGTTTAGCAATGTTTCTTGTTTTATCTTTTGAATCATCGCAAATAAAGATCTTAGCTCTTACCTTAGGAAGAGATTTTAAAATACTTTTAAGTTCATCAATGAGTCCTCCTATCGTATTTTCTTCATTTTTTGTAAGAAAAATAATAGCTGTTTTATTTCCTAGATTTGACATGAGAACACTTCACTTTATATCATTTCTTGTAATAAAGATAATAAAAAATATTTAATGACAAAATGCAATTGTTTTTCTAAAAGTAAAATTTATGCGTTTTTTATTTGAATCCTTAAATAAACTAGACCAGAAAATAGATTCTTATATAAATTCTAAATCTTGTTTTATTTCAACTGCCTGCATTTTATCACTTTTTATATTCCTTAAATGGAAAGATTTATTTATTCCTCTTTGGGATGATGAATTGGTATATGCTCCTAATAATTTATTAGATTTAGAATTCAGTTTTTTTCTGCCATGGAACTATGATTCAAATCTTTTTTTTGGACACCCTTTTTTACATCCTTTAATCCTTTATATCACAAGCTCTCTTTTTGGCTTTAATGTGTTTCCTTTAAAAATGATAAGCCTTATTTTATCCTTTTTTTGTTTAGGGGCTTTATATAAAATGACACTTAGTCTTTTTAAAGATAAATCAATCGCTTTTTTTACTCTCCTTTTTTGTTCTTTTCAAGATTTATTTTTTGCCCATTCTTCGTTTGTGCTAGCTGATATTTTGATGATGGGTTTAGGTTTTGTTAATATTTATACTTTTATAGAAAAAAAATATAAAAGTTTAATGTTTTTTTCTGTAGCTTTAGCTACAAGTAGAGAATCTTCTCTCGGGTTTTTATTACCTTTATTTTTATATGCAATATTCAATAAAAAGCAACATAAAAAATCTTTCTTCTATATAATTCCTTCCCTTTTTGTCTTTCTTTCCCATTTTTTGATTTCCTTTTTAAAACACGGACATTTATCAACTCATCCCTATACTTTAGGAGAATTACCTCATAATCCTCATGCTCGTTTCTTTGATTTCTCTATTTTTTTTGACAACTCCTTTAATTTTTTCAATTGGTTTTTAACATTTTATCCTTCTATATGGTTTAAACTTTTTTGTTTTTCTATAATTCTTTTTCTTTATTCTTTTATCCAATCTAAAAAACTAAATTTAAATATAAAAAAAGAAATCTTTATCCCTTTAGGTATGATCTTTTTATTTTACATGTTCTGGATTCTATGGCCTGATCAATTAGAGCGTAATTTTTTTCCTATTTTTATATTTTTTATTTCTATAGGAAATGCTTTTATTATTAAATATCTTCCCTTTTCTAAAATTTTAATCCTACTTGCTTTTATTTTTAGTTTTTTTTCAAAGTTCGACTTTTCAAAAAGCAAAAATTTAAATGAATTAAAACTATCTTTTGACAAGAAAACTTTCAAAAATAAATCTTTTGAAAGTTTTAATTATTACCAATTTCAACAAGTAATTTTTTTAATTTCTTATTTAAATAAAAATTACCTAGATAAAAACTATTTTCAAAACAAAAAATTACTAATTTATTGGAATATCTATGAAATGACCACTCATAAAACCTATAAAAAAGAAAGACTAAAAAGTAAACAGATATCTAAACATTATGGCTACTATACTGATGTAAAAAATGAAAAAGTAAACCTCTCTACCCCCCCCCACCATGAATTTAATATTATAGTATTTAAAATTGATGATCATGAGTTTGAGGATTTTCTAAAAAAAGATTCCTTTTTTGTTCAAGTAGAGGTTCCGCAACTTGAAATTTATAAGCTTTTTGTTAAAAAGGAAATTTAAAAATTTTATAATAAAAACTATTTAATGACAAAATGCAATTATTTTTCTAATAATAAAATTTATGAACTTTTTATTTGAATCTTTAAATAAATTAGATCAGAAAATAGATTCTCATATAAATTCTAAATTTTATTTCATTTAAATTGTATGTATTCTATCACTTTTTATTTTCCTTAAATGGAAAGATTTATTTATTCCTCTTTGGAATGATGAATTGGTATATGCTCCTGATAATTTATTGGATTTAGAACCCAGTTTTTTCTTGCCATGGAACTATGATTCAATAAATTTTTATGGACACCCTTCTTTACATCCTTTAATACTTTATATCACAAGTTCTCTTTTTGGCTTTAGTATGTTTCCTTTAAAAATGACAAGCCTTATCTTATCCTTTTTTTGTTTAGGAGCTTTATATAAAATGACATTTAGTCTTTTTAAAGATAAACCAACAGCTTTTTTCACTCTTATTTTTTGTTCTTTTCAAGACTTTTTTTTCACCTCTTCCTCACATGTACTAGCTGAAATTTTGATGATGGGTTTAGGGTTTGCTAGTATTTATACTTTTACAGAAAAAAATATAAAAGTTTAATGTTTTTTTCTATAGCTTTAGCTTTAAGTAGAGAATCTTCTCTCGGGTTTTTATTACCTTTATTTTTATATGCAATATTCAATAAAGAGGAACATAAAAAATCTTTCTTTTATATGATTCCTTCCTTTTTTGTCTTTCTTTCCCATTTTTTGATTTCCTTTTTAAAACACGGGCATTTGTCAACTCATCCCTTTACTCTAAAAGAAGAATTACCTCATAATCCTGATCCCCTTTTTTTTGATTTTTCTGTTTTTTTTGATAACTCTTTAAATTTTTTTGATTGGGTTTTAAAATCCTATCCTTCCATTTGGCTTAAATTTTTTTGTTTTTCTATAATCTTTTTTCTTTATTATTTTATCCGATATAAAAAATTGCATTTAAATATAAAAAAAGAAATCTTTATCCCTTTAGGTATGATCTTTTTATTTTATATGTTCTGGATTCTATGGCCTGATCAACTCTATCGTAATTTTTTTCCTCTTTTTATATTTTTTATTTCTATAGGAAATGCTTTTATTATTAAATACTTCCCCTTTTCTAAAATTTTACTCCTCCTTACTTTTATTTCTATTTTTTTTTCAAATTCTGATTTTTTAAAAAGCAAAAATTTACATGAATTACAGCAATCTTTTTATAAAAATACTTGGAAAAAAACCTATTTTGAATTTAATTATTACTAATTTCGACAAGTGAGTTTGTTAATTTCTTATCTAAATAAAAGCTCCTTTCAAAACAAAAAATTACTAGTTTATTCGAGTATCTATGGGATGACCAAGCATAAAACTTATAAAAAAGAAAAACTAAAAAATAAACAGATAACTAAACATTATGGCTATACTTATATGAAACATGAAAAAATAAATCCCCATGAATTTAGTATTATAGTACTTAGTGAGTATCAAAATGAGTTTGAGGATTTTCTAACAAAAGATTCCTTCTTTATTCAAGTAGAGGTTCCGCAACTTAAAATTTATAAGCTTTTTGTTAAAAAAGAAATTTAAAAAAGTTATAGTTTAGAGTAAATATTTTTATAATAAGGATGTTTTGTTATAGGTTCTGGAATTTTTTGAATCAAGAGATCAAAAATAACACCTTTATAATTTAAAAGTTGTTTTTTATATTTTTTTAAAAGAGGAGTCCATCCTCCTAAAATAAACAAATCACTTTCCATGAACTTTTTAGAATCTTCTTTTAAAAATGAATAAAACGGAGAGTTTACTATTTCCCTACCATAAATTTTCAGATCTTTTTGTTTTAAAGATAAATTTTCAAGGAGATCTAAAACAGAACTTCCTCTGTAATCTATTGTTTTAGCTCCTGTGAAAGAAAAACCTAAAAGACTGATCGTTTTAGGTTTGAATTTTAGAATCTGATCAGCGACCCAGCTTGTATGATTTTCATTACTTTTATTTGTCATTTCTGCAAGAATACATTTGCTAGATTTGTTAAAATCACAAAAAGATTTAAGAGAGCTTATATCTTTTGCTAAGCAAGGACCACCAAAAGAAAAACCAGGTTTCAAATACCTTTTAGAAATATTAAGTTTTGTATCTTTTACAAAAAGTTTGCTAATTTTATCTGGAGAACTGTTAAAATATTTTGCTATTCTTCCTAGCTCATTTGCAAAACTTACCTTTAAGCCATGAAAAAGATTACTCATAGATTTTAAAATTTCTGCTTCTTCTAAGGAACAAATTTCTAAGGAAGGAAATTGAAATTGAGAAAAAACCTCTATCTTTAAATTACTTGCACATCCTAAAACAGAAAAAGCACTCTCTTTATAATCTTCAACAAAATAACCTTCTCTAAAAAATTCAGGAAAATAATTAATAGACAGTTTAGGGAATTTATCTGATAAGTCTTTACAATTTCCTGGCATCAAAGTACTTCTTATAAAAACATATTTTTTTTCATATTTGCTTTGACTTATTTTATTTAATAGAGATTCTATAAATTTTAAATTTATTTTTTCTTTTTTCTCATCAAAAGGTGTCGGAATGGCAATAAAATTATACTGAGTATCTATGGGATTTGTTTGAAAATTAATTTTATTATGATATTTTTTTAATAACACATCAAATTCAGGTTCAAAAAAAAGATTACTTCCCTTTTTGAGATGTAGAATTTTTTCTTTATCCTTATCTATCGCATAAACAGAAAAACCTTTTTTAGATAAATGAAATAAAGTCATTAAACCTACACGTCCTAAACCAATGACACTTATAGACATAGCTCAAATAAAATAATAACTTTATTCTTTTAAGTCAATTAAACATGTGTAACAAGGAAGTTTTATAGCTTGTCTTTATAACGAATAATATCTTCTTCTAAACAATGTCCCATTTGAATTTCTAAAATGAGAAGAGTTTGAGAGTTTGGATTTTTTAGCTGATGTTTTATACCTTGATCTATAAAAACATGTTCATTTTCATTTAAAATTTTTCTTAGACCATTAATATAAACTTCCGCCTGACCTTTTATTACAATCCAATGCTCCTTTCGATTTTTATGAGATTGATAACTTAATTTCTGACCCGGATGGACTCTCAATTCCTTATATTTAAAAAAGTCTTTTTCTAATAAGACAGAGTAAGTTCCCCAAGGTTTTTTTACAAAACTTGGCTTGAGGTTTGAAAGTTTTTTATACATAGATTTTATATTTTTAGAGTGACCTTTTTTAGAAATTAAAAGACCCTCTTTTTCATTTATAACAAGAGTATTTTCGATACCTATCAAACCTGCAATCTTGTTTTCACTTGAAAACACAAAATTATTTTTAGAATCTGTTTCAAATTTAAAAGCTTGATTATTAAGTACTCCTGGATTTTTTTGACTCCAATCTGCAAGACTTTCCCAGGACCCTAAATCAGACCAAGCCACATCAAAAGGTAAACAAAGAGCCTGTTTAACATTTTCCATAATTCCTTTATCAAAACTTATGGAATCTAAATTTTTATAAACAAAATCAATAGAATGATTTTCTAGAGAGAGAATCTTTTCCCAAAGCTGAGATAAATACTTTTCAAAATATTGAATTAATAAATCAAGAGGAGAGATAAAAATACCAGAATTCCAAAGATATCCTTTTTTTAGTAGACCAAGAGCCTGCCTTTCATCAGGTTTTTCTATAAAAGCTAGCACTTTAAAAAAAGTGGAATTTGTTTTTTTGACTTTGATATAACCATAATCTGAACGAAGGAGCTTTGAAGAAGGAGGAATCCCAAAAGTAATAATTTTTTTTTCACTTTTAGATATTTCAATTCCTTGAGTTATTATATTTTTAAATTCTTGTTCTTTTTCTATAAAATGATCTGAAGGAAAAAAGCCTAATACTTTATCTTTTAAATCTTTTCTTTTTGAGAATAAATAACAAACTAAAGCTATTGAAATAGCTGTATTTTTTGCTTCAGGTTCATATACAGTTTCTATTTTAAGCTGTTTTGATTGAAGAGCTATGTCAAGATTTTCTTTAAACTGTTTTGTAGTAACAAGAGTTATAGGTCCAAAACTTTTTAACCTTTCTAAACTTAAATCTAATAAGCTTTTGTTTCCAAAAAAATTATAAAAGGATTTTTTTTTTAACAAAGGCCATAACCTAGTTCCAGAACCTCCACACAATATAATAGGAATCATAAAATTTAACTTATACTAAATAATAAATTTTTACAATTCTTAAAAAATTTTAGTATTTAAAAAATCTCTTAAAGTTCTGTTCGAACTTGTTCTTTTTTTACATAACACTCTAAAATATCTTTAGGTTTTATGTCGTTAAAATTTTCTAAAGAAATACCACATTCAAAACCTTCTCCCACTTGTTTAACATCATCTTTATGTCTTCTGACACTAGAAACAGGACCATTAAAAACCATTCGTCCCTCTCGAACCAAGCGAATAAAAGAAGAACGAAGAATTTTACCTTTAGTGACATAACATCCAGCTATTGTTCCTATTTTTGAGATATGGAAAATATCTCTAACTTCAGCACGACCTTGATCTTCTTCTATAAAGTCAGATTTTAATAAACCTAAAAGGAGTTTTTTAACTTCATCTAAAAGATTATAAATTACAGAATAAGAATAAATAGGAACCAATTTTCTTTTAGCCATTTGAGAGGCTTTCCCATCAGGACGAACATTAAAACCAAAAACAGAGCCAGAAACAGTAGAAGCTAGTAAAACATCACTTTCTGTGATAGCACCTTGACCAGAATGTATGATTTTTAACTCCACTTCATCTGATTTTATTTCTTCTAAGCTTTTTTTAAGTGCTTCTAAACTGCCCCCTGTATCTGATTTTAAAATAATATGAAAAATACTTTTTTTATTTTTTGAAGAAGAATTTTCTAGTTTTTCTAAAATAGCTTCTTGGTTTAATTCTTCTTGAAAATTTGTATCCAGTTGTTTTTTACTCCTTCTTAAATTAATTAAATCCCTAGCTGATCTTTCATTTTTTACAACGCAAAAGGAATCCCCCGCTTGAGGTAAATCATTTAAACCTATCATTTCAACAGAAAAACCTGCTAAAGCAGATTTGATAAATTGAGCTTGATCATTTTTCATTTGTCGAACCCGTCCTACATGTTCTCCTACAACTAAAGTCGATCCTATTTTTAAAGAACCATTTTGAACTAAAAGACTGACAATGCAACCTAAACCTTTTTCTTTACGAGATTCTAATACAACTCCTGTAGCGGAATCTTCGGGATCATATTTTAATTCTTGCATTTCAGCTAAAAGTTGTATCTGTTCTAAAAGCTCTTTAATTCCTTCTCCTTTTAAACCTGAAATAGGAACAAAACTAACATCTCCTCCCCATTCTTCACAAAGAACATCATATTTTGACATTTGTTCTCTTACTTTATCAATATTTGCTCCTGGAACATCTATTTTACTAACAGCAATTATAAAAGGAGTTTTAGCTGATTTAACGTGATTTAAAGCTTCTATCGTTTGAGGTTGAACGCCATCATCTGCAGCCACTAAAATTATAACAATATCTGTAACTCTAGCTCCCCGGGAACGCATTTGTGTAAAAGCTGAATGACCAGGGGTATCTATAAAAGTAATAGGTTTTTCATCTAAAAAAACAGTATAAGCTCCTATCTGCTGAGTAATGCCTCCTGCTTCAAATTGAGCCACCTTAGTTTTTCTAATTGTATCTAATAAAGTCGTTTTTCCATGATCAACATGCCCCATAATAGTAACCACAGGAGCTTTTGTTACCAGTTTTTTATCTTTTTTATTTGCTTGAATAGCCATTTGATCTAAGATTTCTTTTTCTGTTTGTTTTGTATTCTTTACTCTCCAACCAAAATCAGAAATAATTAAAGAAATAGTTTCATAATCTAACACTTTAAGTTTTGCTGTATTAAAACCTTCAGACTTTAACTTTTTAATAAGAATCTGTTTTTTTATTCCTATTTTTTTACAAAGTTTTTCAAGCTCCATTTCTCCATGAACTTTTAGAATTCTTTTATGAGATTTTGGAGTTGTTATTTGAGTACTTTTAAACTCACCCACTTGAGCCAATCTCTTTTTACGAGGTTGAAAAATAACCTCTCTTTTTCTAAAATCTGTTGCATTAAATTTAGAAATAACTTCTTTTTCTGCAATAGGTTTTTTAGGATTTTTTTTATCTAAAATAGGAGTTTCTTTATCTTCTTCTGGACTCCATTCTTCTAAAGGGTCTGTTGTTTTAACAGAGACTAAATCTAAACGCATATTTTTTGAAGACATCATAGAAGGAGAAATCAATTTTTCTTCTCCTGTTTTTTTAATTACTTTCTCTTTTGTTTTTTGAGGGGAATCTAGTTTTACAGCTTCATCTTTTCTTCTAAGGATAACCTGTCTTTTAGCGGGTTTGATTTCCGGTTTTTTTACAGATGCTTGATCTTTTTCAAGGCTTTCTTTTTTTACAACTTTTATTTTTTTCTTTATAGAAGATGTTTTTCTAGCTTTTTGAGTTTTGACACTGGCTTTTTTTTGAGTTGTTTTTTTCTTTGTTTTTTTAGTTTCTTCTTTAGAAAATAAGTTTTCAATTTTTTGAACATCTTCAGGACTCAAAGTTGCCATGTGACTTTTTATAGAAAGCTTAAGTTCTTTTTTTACTTTTTTAATTAATTGAACGCTCGTAAGTTCTAATTTTTTTGCTAAATCATATACTTTCATAAAAATCTCTCTTCAAAAACACCTTTTAGTTATTATTTTTCCCTTTTATTTTTTACTATCTAATCTTCTTTGCTTATAGATTTTTTCTACAATTTTTATTTCTTTTTTATTCCTGCTTCTTTAAGAGATTCTTTTTCTTCAATAGCAACAGGTTTATTTTCAACAGGCTTTGAACTTTGATTTCTATTTTCTTCTAATTGAGCAAGTTCTTTTCTTAAAATTTCCTCCGCTTGTTCTTTTAAACTAGATGACAAAGGTTTACTATCTTTTTGCATTTTAATTTTTGGAATCTCAATTCCCTCTTTTTCATATTTTTTCAAGAGGTCTTGAGCAGATGTAATAACTTTTTCACAAAAAGATATATCTTCAAATTCTGGAATATGCTTTAAATCAGAGGGTTTAACTTTTGCTATTTGTTCAATTTGATTAAAGCCATATTGAAATAAACTTTGAGCTTTTGTTTCTGTTATATTAGGAATTAAAGAGAGGCTAAATAAAGCTTCTTTTTTTGCTTTTTTAGATTCTTCTTCAGAAATTAAATTTAAATTCCAACCTGTAAGCTTAACGGCTAATCTTACATTTTGTCCTTTTTTTCCTATAGCTAAGGAAAGCTGATCATCGGGAACAATGATTTGCATGCTTTTTTCATCTTCATCCATTAAAATTTTTGAAATTTTAGCAGGAGCTAAAGCATTGCAAATATATTGAACCGGATCATTTTCCCAAATAATCACATCAATTCTTTCCCCTTTTAATTCTTGAGTTATATTTTGAACACGGCTTCCTTTAATACCTACACAAGAGCCAACAGGGTGAACAGCTGAGTCTGTACTATAAACTGACATTTTAGCTCTTTGACCAGGCTCTCTTGCTGCCGCTACAATTTTTACAATTCCTTCACTTACTTCTGGAACTTCATTTTCAAATAACTTAATTAAATAGTTTTCATGAGTTCTAGACATAATAATTTGAGGTCCTCTTGTAGTTTGTCTTACTTCTAAAAGATAACCTTGAATGCGATCTCCTGATTTATATTTTTCTCCTGGTATTTGTTCCTTTCTAGGAATATAAGCTTCTGTCTTATCTAAATCCACAACAATCATGCCTGGATCGACTCTCCTTACAACACCACTTGTAATTTCTCCTTTTCTTTTCTCAAATTCATTAAAAATAATTTCATGTTCAATTGTTCTTAAATTTTGAATAATAATTTGCTTAGTAGCTTGAGCATCAATACGACCTAATTCTTTTAAATTTAAACTCATCCCTATTTGATCTCCAATATGAGCCTGTGAATCCAGATCTTTTGCTTTACTGTATTCAATTTCAATTAAATCATCTTCAAATTCTTCATCTTTCACCACTTTTTTAAATTCAAAAAGCTCTATTTCTCCTTTTTCTTCATTATATTTCACTTCAATATCACGGTAAGTTCCATATTTTTTTCTAACGGCAGAAACTACACCTTGCAAAATAGAATTAATAACAACAGCTTCACTTAAACCTTTATCACGACTTACTTGTTCAATAACTTGATTTAAATTAGATAAAATATTTAAAGACATAACTACCTCGTTTTTTTCACTTTTTTAGGTTTATCAAATTGAAAAATTAACCGAGCCGATTTTATTTTAAAAAAAGGTATAGAACACTCTATTTTAGAATTTTTTACTTTTAAACAATCTTTTTGAATTGACTCTAAATTTCCTGTTAAGGATTGAGATTGAAAGATTTGCCCTGTTTTTTTATTTTTAATAGACATAGGATTATGAGTTATAAATTTTATTGTTTTACCAATACATTCTTCAAAATGCCATTTTTTTCTTAATGATTTTTCAAGCCCTGGACTTGAAACCTCTAAACGTTTATTTTTCAAAACTTCAGGCATTTCTGAATGCAATAAAAAACGAAGACTATGAAAGACACTTTCACAATCTTCTAAACTCACAGCATATTTTTTTTTATCGATAAAAATTTGCAAGCAATCTCTATGTCTATAGATATCATAAACACGGCAATTATTTTGTTCCCCAGCGACTCGAGCCATTTCTTCAATTTTTGTAAAATCCATTTTTAACTTCTTTTTTTTTAAATTCTTCTTAAAATTTTCTTAAAAAAATAAAAAGATTTTTTTATAACTTTCTGCTTCAACTATAAAAAAAGAGGGCTTTTTACCCTCTAAAAAAACTACCTATCAAAAAAAAATATAGAAAACAAGAATTTTCTTTTAAAAAATCACATTAATGAAATTTAAAGAATATCTTTATATACTTAAAAAAAATAACAAGTTCAGCTAAAAAACTTAATCATATGATGTAAAATAATTTTTTTTCAAAATCTCTAATTTAAAAGCATAAAATTCTAGGCTTTTATAATCTATAGATATGTTTTAAAGTGTTTTTTAGATGTTTTTATAAGATATTTTTTATATTCTCTCTATAATAGAATATTAAAAAAATGTTGAAAACATTAAGTATTTAAAAAATTATAAGCTTCTTTTTTTCATTATTAACTCAATGTGTCAATTTTATTTATTTTATTTCTTTATATTTGAAAGTTTGATATATAAGGGCTATGGAAGGTCTATTTTTAAATTCAAATAGTTCAAAGTATGAAAAAAGCTTTAAATTTCATGGTTTCATTCCCTGCGATGAACTTAAAAAAACCAGTCAAAAACTATACGATTTAATTGAAAGTCGATCTCCTAGTGATTCTAAAAACCAGTTTGTTTTAATAAAAAAAGGAAATACTTATGAAGCTTATCTTAAGGTCACTTCTGCAAGTTCTTGTTGTTTTGAAATTTATTCAAAAAAAAGAAAGGCTTTAAATTCTATCCATTCTATTCAAGAAAAATTTTTAAATAAAATTTTAGATTGGAATCAAAATAGAAATACAAGATTACTCCTTTAAAAAATACTTTCCATGTTAAAATCTAAAGAAAATCCTATTTTAAATTTAGGATTCAATATTTTAATTCCTGTTATATTGTTAAAAAAAGGATCAGAATGGAGTTCCTTTTCCCCTCTGCTCATTTTATTAATCTCATTAGCTTTTCCTTTTTGTTATGGATTAAAGGATTTTATTACAATGAAGAAAATTAATTTTATTTCTGTTATTGGTCTCTTGAATATAGCTCTTACAGGTGGTTTTGCATTATTTCAACTTAAAGGGATTTATTTTGTAATCAAAGAGGCCAGTTTACCTCTTTTTTTAGCTTTAATTTGTGTTTTTTCTGTTTTTATTTTTAAAAAACCTGTTATGGAATGGATTATACTTAAATCTTCACTTTTTAATCATGAAATTTTACAAGAAAAACTAAATTTAAACAATAATCAAGTTGCTTTTAAAAAACTAATGAATAAATCGACTCTACTTTTAAGTCTTAGTTTTGTTTTAAGTGCTATTTTAAATTTTATAGTTGCTCTATCTGTTTTTTTAGATATTGATTCTAACTTAACAAAAGAAGCTCAAACTCATATTTTAAATGAACAAGTAGCAAATATGACTTGGCTGGGATACATTTTTATAGCTATCCCTTTATCTATCTTTACTCTTATTCTCATGGTTTGGATTTTTAAAAAACTTAAACTTTTAACAAATTTAAGTTTAGAGGATTTACTTCTTAAAGAAAAACAAAAAGGGAAATCTTAAAATTACATCTAGCTAAGTTTTTTAAAAAAGTTTAGAGGATTCTTATTTGTAAAAACACAGTAACTAAACAAAAAAGCTAGAATATACATCATTAAACTGAGCCATTGTCCCCTCGTTAAATCAAATAACTGAAAACCTATAGAAGTATCTGGCTGTCTGTAAAATTCTGTAAAAATACGAAAAAATAAATAACTCAAAATAAAAACGACTGAAATGAACCCAGGCTTTCTTGGTTTTAACCAAAAGATACAAATTAAAATAAAAGGAATTAAACCTCCTCCTATTGCCTGATAGAGCTGAGAGGGATGACGTAAAGAAAGTAAAGGTTCTAAAAGCTCTTTAATGGGAGAGGAATGAGATAAATTATAAATGCTATTACAAATATAAGAGATGTATCTTTCATAAACCATTCCTTCATCACCTTCTCCAATTCTATTTAACCAGTCACTCCAAGTGTTAGAAGAGGGAATCTCAATCAAAGAACTTTTTAAATAAGGAAGCAAACTTTCAAGAGAAAGCAATTCTTTTTTATAGAATTTAGGATCGGAAGACCAAAGAAATAATTCCGTAGGGAAACGAACAGAAAACCAAGCTTTTCCCTCTACAATCCGACCATAGAGTTCTGCGTTTATAAAATTAGCTATTCTTCCTAAAAAAATACCAAAAGCTCCTGTAATAGAAGCTAAATCTAACATAGTATATAAGGATATTTGATAGCGATAAGAATAAAAAAATAAGGACGTAAGAAGCCCTAAAATACCTCCATGACTAGACATGCCTCCTTGATGTATTTTTAACACTCCCCAAAAGGGAAAGGAACTGTCAAAAGAGAGTAATAAATCAGGACTGTAAAAAATACAAAAACCTATACGCCCTCCTAAAACAGCCCCTAAAGCTCCAAAAAAAATAATATCTGATAGTTTATTTAAAGGAAGATGAATTCGCTGTTTTTTTATTAAATATTTTGCAAGAAAATAAGAAAACATAATAGCTAATATATAAGCCATAGAGTACCATCTAAGACCAAAATTTCCTGTGAATTGAATAATAAAAGGATCTAATTGATGATAATAAATCATAGCTTGAAATTATTGTATTTTTTTTTTAAAAGCAAGTTATGAATATTATATTAGCTAGTCAATCGCCTAATAGAAAAAAACTATTACTCAAGGCAGGAATTGAATTTAAAGTGTTTGTTCCTGACATTGAAGAAAAAGACTTTATAAATCCAAAAAGACCTTCCTACTCTTGCCTTCAACTCGCTAGATTAAAAGCTTTAAAAGCTAAAAAAAAATATCCTAAAAATGTTATCATTGGATGTGATCAAATGGCTTTTTTAAAAGGAAAACTTTTTGGAAAAGCCTTAACAAAAAGACAAGCACTTGAAAACCTTATTCAACTTCAAGGAAAAACTCATAATCTTTTTACTGCGGTTTGCATTTTATGGGAACATAAAAGTTTCAATTACATATCAAAGAGTTCGATGACCATGAGAGGCTTAACTGTAAAACAAATTAAAAACTATATTTCAAAAGAAAAACCTCTTTTTGCCGCAGGAAGCTATCATATTGAATCTTCTGGAATCAGCTTATTTAAAAAAATAAAATCAGAAGACTTTAACAGTATCGAAGGCTTACCTCTTATTCAAATTATCAATCAACTCATAAAATGGGGCTATCCTCTTTTTCAAGATCCCTACTGATAAATATCTCTCTTGAGATTTCTGATTGGTCTGTAAAGGAGATTCTTTAATGGTACCCGAAAAAAGTCATAATTATTATTTCTTATAATCTGTCTAATCAGTTATCTTTAGCTTCATTAATAAAAACTTATAGATATTCCATATCTTTGGATATTTTATCTTTATCAAGTAATTTTAAAACCTTATTCTCCTCAAAAAAACACAACAGATTTTTCTCAAAATACTTCTCATAAACTTCAATCTCTTGTTCAAACACTTCTAAAAAGTTCTAAGAATAATCCTGAAAAATTTAAAATGATTGAAGATTTATGCCTTAAATTAAAAAAATTAAATAGTATCGAAAAACATATAAATACTTAAAAAACTTTTAAGTTTTTTTTAAACGATCTAAAATATGACCACAAGAACCACTGCTCATAAAAACAACAATATCATTTTCTTTAATATGTTTTCTTAAATCTTTTTCTAGTATTTTAAAATCAGAATAATAAAAAGCTTCTTTTTTCTTTTGTTTTAAATCTTTAACTAAAGTTTCAACAGACAATCGCTTTTGTTTTAAAACCTTAGATATTTTATAGGGCTTAGCTATAAAAATAAGATCCGCTTTTTCAAATGAGGATATATACTGTTTTTGAAAAAAATGAGAGCAAGCTGTAAAGGACTGAGGTTCAAATACAAGGAGTAACCTCTGTTTAACATATCTTTCTTTTAAAGCAGATAAACCCATTTGAATAGCTGTAGGATGATGAGCAAAATCTTCAAAAATTTTTGCTTTTTGAAACTCAAATTTAAACTCTAGTCTTTTTTTTAATCCCTTAAAACTTTTTAAAGCTCCTAAGATTTTTTCTTCTTCCCACTTTAAATATTTTGCTAAAATAAAAACTCCTAAACTATTTAAAGCATTATGAATTCCTAAAAGAGGAATCTCGATTTGATAGGTCTTTTGATTCTTAGAAAAAACTTCAACAATTTGTAGATTCTTTTTTAAAATTCTATTTTTTATTTTAAAATCTCCATATTTAACTCCATAAGTTAAAACAGGAGCTGAACAAGATGATAATAACTCTCTTACAACAAGATTATCAGCATAAGCAACCAAACAGCCTTGAGAGGGAATTTGTTTGATAAATTGAGAAAATGTTTTTTTTATATCAGCTAAATCCTTATAAATATCTGCATGATCAAATTCAACTCCAGTTAAAAGAACATAATTTGGATTGTAATGAAAAAATTTAGCATGCTTAGCAAAAAAACTTGTGTCATATTCATCTCCTTCTATTACAAAATATTTTGAATCCCTCACTCTTAAAGAAGAATTAAAGTTATTAGGAATCCCTCCAACAAAAAAACTAGGATTTTGATAAGATTTTTTAAGCACCCAAGCCATTAATGAGCTACTTGTACTTTTCCCATGAGTTCCTGCGACCACTATGTTTTTTGTTTGAGAAAGCAAGTTTTGTTGTAAAAATTCAGGAAAACTTATAACCGGAATATTCAATTGTTTTGCTTTTGCTATTTCAACATGAGAAGAACTGATAACATTTCCTACAATAATAAGTGAAAAAGAAGTTTTAATATTGTCTCTATCATATTTAAACAAAGAAATCCCCTCTTTTTTTAACTTTAAAGACATAGGAGGATAAATATTTTCATCACTTCCTGATACAAAAAAACCTTGCCGTTTTAAATAAATAGCCAAAGAAGCCATAGCAGTTCCACAAATACCCATAAAATAAATAGAGCTTCCCATTTGAATATCAAGAGATTTTTGTTTATCTAAGGATTTAAGGTAACGAATTTTTAAAGATATTTTTTTCACAAAACAATAGACTTAGGATTTTATAATTGACTTTCTTACAATAAATTAAATTATAAGACAACTTAAAAAATAAAAATGAATTGAGTCACTCACTTTAAAAAAGTCCTGCTTTTTAATAACTCTTTTAAATTATATCTCAGATCTGTAAAATATAAATTATGTTTTATTTGATAAAGGCAAGATTTGAATTATAAAAAAGTTGAATTTTCATTAGAAATTTTTTATTTATAATCTCTTATAAAGTCATGAAGATACAAGTTTTGTTTTTTTTCATTTTTGTCTTAAATCTTACCAACTGTAACTCTGATTTACAAAAAGATCAAAAAATACACAAACAAAGCTCTGTTATTAATAACAAAGAGAAAACATCTATAAACCCAGAAATTTTAGAAAGGGCTAAAAAAGCTGTCTGGGATGTAAGCCTTTTTATTCATTTTGAAGAAGATATTATAAACTTTTCACAAAATTCAAAAAATAAAAAGCTTTATTCAAACTCAAATATTGATAAAAAAAATAATTTTATTCATTTAGGTCATGGAACTGGTTTTTTTATAAAACCTAATTTTATGATAACGAATTTTCATGTCATACAAAATTTAAATGAAAACACAGATATACTTTCTAACAGAGATTCTAAAGAACTCAATAAAATTCTTCTAAACAAAATGAAAGTTGTAAAAGTATCTGCTCTTTATGATTTAGCTCTCCTAAAAAGTAGTAAGAAAGTTAAAGATTATTTGAAGATAAAAAAATCTCCTATTGATTTAAACCTAGATAGTTTTTTTCTTTTAGCTTATCCTGGTAATAGGTTTATTTCAATTCCTGTTGAATATCATAGCAGTCAATTTAATCGAAAAATTCTTATTTTTAATAGAGAAATTGAACTAGGTAGTTTAAAAGGAAGTAGCGGAGCTCCTATTATTGATCAAAATGCTAAGGTCGTAGGAGTTAAATATGCAGGAATGGATTCACTTTCTATTTCTACACCCTTTTCTATTGTCAATGATTTTTTAAATGGAAATAATAGAGATTGTTCTAATTTAGATATAGAAGAGTGTTTAAATGAAGAATGGTTATCTTTAAAAGAAGCTTATCAAAAAGGAAATGTTATTGCTAGATATAGACTGTCTATTGAAAGCTATCAACAATGGGCAAATAAAAGAAATCAATTAAAGGAACTCATAAATATTAGAAAGAAATTAACTAGAATGGGGACAGATTTAAAAAAAATATTAACCTTATATAATAAAAAAAACTCCCTAGAAATTTTTAAAGACTATGAAGCCCAATTACAAATTTACAATGAAAAACTTGAAAAATATAATAAAATGCTCTCTGAGTTATAAATCCTACTTTAAAAAATCTCATCCAAAAAGCTTGATTTTTTACTAAAAACTCTTTAAAACACTAAATTATAAAAGATCTAATTTATGAAAATACAGTTTTTCTTTTTTGTTTTGTTAAGTCTTACGAACTGTAAAAAACAGGAAAAACTACATAAACAAACATTTATTAAAAATACATCTAAGCCTTCTCATTATAAAGTTGAAGAAATTCCTCAAGTTGAAAAAATTCCTTCTTCTATAACTGAAGAGTCTAGCAAAAAAGATTTCTTAGAAGAAGCTAAAAAAGCAATCTGGAATGTGAGCCTTTATCTTTCTTTTGAAGAAGATTTTCTAAGCTCCGACAGTTTAAAAAATAGTGAGTTTTATGAATCATCAAAAAAAGACAATTTAATTCCTTTAGGCCAGGGAACCGGTTTTTTTATAAGCTCTCAGCTTATGGTAACTAATTTTCATGTTATACAAGATTTAAATGAAAATATAAAAATATTTTCTAAAAAAGATTCTAAAAATCTAAGTAACCCCCTCATAAACAAAATGAAAGTTGTAAAAATATCGGCTTTTTATGATTTAGCTCTCCTAAAAAGTAGTGAAAAAGTTAAAGATTATTTAAAAATAAAAAAATCTCCTATTGACCTAAACCTAGACAGTTTTTTTCTTTTAGCCTATCCTCAAAGCAAATTTCTTTTAATCCCTGTTAGATATAATACCAGCCAATATGGTGATAAAATTTTTACTTTTAATAGAAACATCAATTTAAACAAATTAAAAGGAAGTAGCGGAGCTCCCATTATTGATCAAAATGCTAAGGTCATAGGAGTGAAGTACGGTACAACAGATTCACAGTCTTTTACAAGCTCCTTTTCTGCTTTAACAGATTTTCTAAATGGAAATAATAGAGATTGTTCTAACTTAGATATAGAAGAATGTTTAAATGAAGAATGGTTATCTTTAAAAGAAGCTTATCAAAAAGGAAATCCTTTAGCTGAATATAGAGTATCATCTCTTATAAGTTATGAAAAAGACATAAACAAAAGAGATAAAATCAAAGAAATCATAGATCTTAGAAAAAAAATGAGTAAAGTCATAAAAGAAGTAAGACAATTAAATAATCTCTACAAGAAAGAAAAATCACAGGAACTCTATATAAAATATCTAGATCAAATACAAATTTACAATGAACAAATTGAAAAACATAATGTATTAGTCTCTGATTTAAATAAATTAATATCTTAATGTTTCATAAATATCTTTTATTTCTTTTTGATTTTTAAAGTTTTTATGTTTTTCATATCCTTTTAAAAGAATCTGACATCTTTTTATAAGAGATTTTTTAACTTCTTTTTTTTCTTCAAAAGATAAATATTTATCTTGTAAAAAAGGCAAAAGAGCTTTAACTCTCCAATAATCCATAGCAAAAAATTTTTTAGAAAGCTGATCTAAATGCCCTCCATGCTTAATAACTAAAACTTCATCTAAAAAAACAACCCGATACCTTGAACTCACTCTTAACCAAAATTCATAATCCTCACAAACCGGGAAGTCTTCTCGAAAAAAACCTAATTGATAAAAAATATCTCTTTTTATTAAAACGCAAGAGGGACTCATACAACATAACAAGATGCACTGAGTGAAAATTCTACCACCTTTTTTTTTATGTTTTTTCTTTTGATTTAAAATCTTACCCTTTTTTAACCAAAGCTCATCGCAATGAATTAAAACCGCTGATTTTTCTTTTTCCAGAATTTTTATTTGCTTTTCCAGCTTGTTATTTTTCCATTCATCATCTGAATCTAAAAAAGCAATCCAAGGAGCTTGACTGTTTTGAATGCCATAATTTCTAGCAAAACTGACTCCTTTATTTTCTCTTAACTTTAAAAACTTTACTTTATCTCCATAATCTTTTTCACAAGTTCCATCTGTAGAAGCATCATCAACTATAATAAGATTCCAATTTTTGTAAGTTTGATTATAAACAGAGTTAACAGCTCTTTCTAAAAAGCTTTTTCTGTTATAAGAAGGAATAATAATATCAACTAAATATTGAATTTTTTTCGCCAAGTTGCTATTTGATTGGGTATATTTAAAGCCCCTTTATTTTTTGTTTTTAATGAATTCAAAACTTTTTCTGCTTTCTCCATAAAATTATTTGCAACTAAAAACTGAAGATAAGACTCCATCACAGTAACCATTAAAATATTTGGATTACTTTGTAAAATAGAATCAAAATACTGGATAGCTAACTCTTTATCTCCTGTTTTAGCTAAGCTATGGGCATAGTAATAAGCAGATTTATAATCACGACCTTCTTTACTAAAATATAAACTGTAAGTCTGTTTAGCTTGATTGAATTTCTCTCTTTTAAATTGCAGTTCTCCTAAATTTTCTAAATAATCAATACGTCCTGTTTTTTTATAAAGAGACTGATATTGTTTTTCTACACAGTCATATTTTTTTAATTCCATACAAATTTCAACTTTTTCCAAATTATTAGAAAATACAATTTTTAAAGCATGACCGCCCCATTGAAAAAAATGAAATAAAAGCCCTGCTATTAGAAAAAAACAACAAATCATTCCCATAATGACTTGTTTTTGAGACGTATCTTGTTGAGAAGAATAATTCCAACCACAATCACATAAAATAGTATTTCCAATCTTCTTTGTTGTTAAACCACATCTTGGACAATTGTTCATATAAAACTCCTTTAATCATTTAATTTATCGGAAGACTTTAGAAAAAATTAAATAAAAAAACACTTTTGAATAAAAATTTCTCATAGGATATAAATTGACTGTTGTCTATAATCTAAGTAAAAAAGCTGTATGATAGACCAAAAACTTCTCTTAAATGACCTTGAATCTTGTATAAAAAAATGGAGTCGAAGAAAAGTTCCTAAAGAAGAAATTACAAATTCTTATCAACTTATTCTAAAAAAAAATAAAAGTCTTCAAAAAGTAGAAGAGTTAAGACATCAAAAAAAACAAAAATCTACAGAAATTAGAGATTTTTTAAAAAAAAACAACATTCAAGAAGTAACGAGAATTAAAAAAGACATTCAAGAATTAAAATCTAAACTTGAAAAAGAAGAAAAAATATTACAATCTTTAGAAAAAGAACTTGAACTCTCACTCCTTAATTTACCTAATTTCCCTCATGAAAAATCTCCTGAAGGCAAATCTTCAAAAGATAATGTAGAAATTTTGAGAGGAAATTTTAACCCTGAAACTTTTAGCTCTCAAAAAATTCCTCCTCATTGGGAAGTTATGGAAGAACTCGATATTTTTGATCAAACAAGAGCGAGTAAAATTTCAGGTTCCATGTTTTGTATATTAAAAGGTTCAGGAGCTAAACTTCTTCGCTCTCTTATAACTCTTGCTTTTGATACCTTTGAAGAAGAATTTACAGAATTTGTTGTTCCTTCTTTAGTTAATACAGCGAGTTTAACTGGAACAGGACAGCTTCCTAAATTTAAACAAGAGGCTTATCATATAGAAAAAGATGACTTATGGGCTATTCCAACAGGAGAAGTCCCTTTAACAGCTCTCCATAGATCTGAAATTTTAAATGAAAAAGATCTTCCTTTAAAATACATGACTCACACTCCTTGTTTTAGAAGAGAGGCTGGAGCGGCCGGACAAGATAATCGTGGTTTACAAAGACTTCATGAGTTTCATAAATTAGAACTCGTTAAAATCTGCAAAGCCCAGCAAGGAGAAAAAGAACTAGAAAGCCTTCTTAAATCTGCTTTAAAACCTATTCAAAAGCTAAAACTACCTTACCGGATCTTAGATCTTTGTCCTCCAGATTTAACCTTTTCTTCAGCTCGAACTTATGATATTGAAGTTTACTCTCCTGGAACTCAGTCTTGGTTAGAAGTTTCTTCTGTAAGCTTATTTACAGATTATCAAAGTCGAAGGTCACAAATTCGCTGGAGAGGAGAAGATAAAAAAATTCACTATGCATACACTTTAAATGGTTCGGGACTAGCAAGCCCTCGCGTGATGGCTTGTATTTTGGAAATTTACAGAGAAGGTAAAGGAAAAGTAAAAGTTCCTGAAGCTTTAACGCAATATATGAAACAAGATTATTTGTAGAGTTTTTATTTATTTTTATTAAAACCAGAAAATTTTTCTTAATTTTTTCAATAGATTTTTAATTAGCAGTCTTTTTTTTCATTTAAATTTCATTTGATAAAAAATAAAAATTTTTATTTGATTCTATATATGCTAGCTTTTATAAAGCTCATCTATGTTTCAAATGAGGAGATTAAAATTTTTATTTTTTTTAAAGTTACTTTTAATTTATCCATCTCTTTGTATTTCTGAAGCTTCTCATACTCTCTCTGATCAACGTTTACAACAAATCAATATAGCTCTTGATTTGTTTGAAAAAGCTATTCAATTGTCCCCAGAGTTAATACCAACTTCACACTCAAGTCTTTCTCCTTATTACAAGAGAGGAAGAAATAACATCACAATTGAAGGGGCTTTGTGGGACCTAACAAAAACTTGGATGTCTGTTTATTTAGAGGAAATAAAAAAAGACTGTCAGTGTAACTTAACAACAGAAGATCTTTTAGGACAGCCTCAAATATATCGAGCAACTAATCAACTTCTAAAAAAAGGAATTGAAGGAATAGACCATAACATTGAAAAAGCAACTCAAATAGGAACACAAATCACAGCTAAATATGGAAAAACAGCGGCCGGTTTAAAGATAGGATCAGAGGTTGCTGAAACTGTGATTTCTTTTGGCTTAGGGATGAAAGGTGTTCATATTATATGTAATCTCTTTGATCTTATGATTTTTCCTATTTCCAGAAAAATTCAAAAATATGGAAGTCTTTTATTTTCTTATGGACCAACACTGAGTTCTAACTCTCTTTTATTTACAGCTAAGATGGCATGGATATCTCGAAGATTAAAAAAACTACAAAAGACAGTGTTTTTTGATATCAATCAAGTTTTACATTTCAATCAAGAAGAACTTGAAAAATTAAATGCTCAAGGTCCTTCATCAAGTTTATTTAACAAAAAAGGACACCGCCTTTTATGGTTAGAAAATTTAAAAGCAAAAACAGATCCTTTTTGGCTTAAAATAACAAACCTAGAAAAACAATTGGAAAGTCCCTTTCTTTCTCAAGCTGATAAAAAAAATATAGAAAAGAAAATTCTATCTAATAAGAAAAAAATACAGCAAATTTCAAAATTAAACAGAAAAGACTTTTTTGGAAACCGATTTAAAAGATACTTCTTTTTAACATCCCGAAAAGGAAGAAAAGCTTATATGGATGGAGAGGATTTGAAACAAAGTCATTTTATATATACTACCATAAAACCCTTTAGAAATCATTTCTGGCCCCTAGCTCCTATATTTCTTATAGAAAATGTCTTAGATAAAGAAAAAATAGAAATACACACAAGTCATCCCTCTTGGCTTACAAAGGACTCCCCGACCCTTCATACCCAAACTGATGACATTATTTTAACTTTAGTGAACGAATTTTTAAATGAACTGAACCAAGAAAAGTTAAAAGAAAAACAAGAAAGTATTTCTTTTTTTATTTCAGATTTTCATAAAATTTTTGATACCACTCAAGAAACAAATTCTCGAATCATAAGTGCTTATGCTGTAGAGATTTTGTTAAGTCAATTTTTTTCTTATTACCTACAAATAGCTAAAAAAAAATGGCTTCACAGCTATCCTCTTTCTTACAAAGAAAAAATCCAGCTGTACTGGAATATGGGACAAGTAGAAAGATTAGCTTATGAATTCACAAATTTTTTAACGGCAGTCGCTATTACAAAAAAACCTGAAAAAATAAATTTTTATAAATATGAAAGTATTGAAAAGTTTTTTTCTTTTTTACTTTATTTTGATAAAATAAGCCGTAACCTTAAAGAGATTGGAAATTACAAAGAATCTTTAGACCAACTAAAGACAGCAAGTTATAAAATTCAAACTTATTCTTTAACTAAAGAAAAAAACAGTATCATTCAAATTCCCTTTATAAAAAGAAAAGCAAAATGTCATGACATTGTAAGGAGATATTAATGAAAACTTTTTTAATTTTACTTTTATTTTCTTTTTATAGCCACTCAAAATTCATTTCTTCTTGTCTTACTGTTTTTGTAAAAACTCTGAATCAAGAGGAAATGAATTTAAACCTTTCTTACTCTGAATCCTTATATTCTCAAATTTATCAAAAAATCCCAGAGCTTTCTATTTTTTCAAAAAAAGAACAAAAAAAATATCAAACTATGGTAAAAACAAGTCTCTTGTATCTAGAATCTAAATCCTTAAATACCAAAACCTTTCAAGTTTTAGAAGAAAAGCTTTTAAAAGCCGTTCAAAGTGTCCCTCAAATATTAAAAATTATAGATGAAAACCCATCTCCCTATCTCAACACAAAACTTGCTTTAGAAATTGTCATAACCAGCTTAACAAAGATTACAACTGCTTATCTGAGCCATAATCAAACAAGTCAATTAGATTGGACACGTTTTAATATTATACTCTCATCCATAGAAGAGGTTCAAAAGACACCTACGGCTTTTTCTTTGTATAAAATCATTCAAACTGTCAAGGACAAACACTCTTTATATGAGTATTTAAATTGTAAATAACAAAGGAGATTTATGAAAAAACTTTTTGCTTTATCTTTATATACAACTTTCTTACTTTCTTGTAACAATACTTTTGTTAGTGAGAAAAAACTTGAATCTTATGTGAAATTAAGAAGTGAAACCTTCAGTCTTAAAGAACAAAGAGAACTTATGCCTAATACTCTTTTTAAAGCGGTTATAGATGAAAAAGAGCCTGAAATTTTAAAACAAATCATAGATGAAAATGGAGAGTATCTTTTAGCAAAAAATAAAGAGGGTGACACTCCTTTAGGTCTTGCTATTCAATGGTCTTCTTTAGAAACCGCTTTATTTATAGCTAAACAGATGAGTCCTCAATACTATCAACATCAAAATAACAAAGGAGAATCTTATCTTTACTTAGCGTCTCAAAAAGGTTTTATAGAGCTTATTCAGTCTTTAGCTAACGGATTTTATGAAAAGCAAAAGGGATTTTTTAATGATTATGAATTTACAGATTTAGATTTACTAACTGATAAGGGAGAAAGAGCTCTTCATGTAGCAAAAAACTCAAGTGTAGCAAACACTTTACTTGAAGAATACAACAGAGGTTTTTTAGAATATCCTCTTAGAAAATTTAAGTATTTACAAAATAAAGAAGGTCAAACTTTTTTGCATACAGCTGTTAGAGATGAAAATGAAGATTTACTCCGTTGGGGAATAGAAAAAGTTTGCTATAAATCGGAAGACACTGTGAATTATATATGGCAAGGATTACAAAATATAGCAACTTTTATTGATATGGATTTTGATAATTTACTAAATACTCAAGATAATCAAGGTTTAACAGCTCTCAATTTAGCTTCAAAAAATAGATATTTAACAGGAATTCATATTTTATCCTCTTGTACATGGAGTGACTACCTTTTAAAAGATAGCGAGGGTAACATTCCCCTTCAAAATTTCCTACTTTCTTTAGACCCTTATGAGCTTAACTATGATCAAAAAACAAAGGATATATTTTCTCGACTCATATCTAAAAATACTCTTCTCGCTTTTAATGAGGATTTTTCTAAAACGATAGACTCTCTAAATAATAAAGGAGAAAGCAGTATGCACCTTGCAGCAAAATTAAATGACAGTTTTTTCTATAAAGAGCTTGAAAAGTATGGAAGTGTGGATTTAAAAAATCAAGAAGGTCAAACACCTAGAGGACTCTTTAAAGCACAACAACAAATACTTAATTAAATGAATTTTTTTTATCTTTTAATCTTATCTTTATATTTATCTTGTCATAAAGCCCCTGATTCTCTTTTTATAAAGGAAGCTTTGAGACTTTATGACAAACAAACGGGAAGTTCTACAAAGTATTTTACTTCAAAAAATAACTTATCAGGAATTTTATCTACAGAATATTATGAAATTAAAGCTCAGTTTAGCAAACAAGACTCTCATTTAGAATTATTTAGCCATTCTAGATCAATAAAGTTAAGAGATGGAATCAGAGTGAAAATAGAAAGAGAGAATGAAAATTTAAGAATTATGGCAGGAATTCAAGCTTATCCTGATAAAATTCTTTTAGAAAAAAAAAATTACTTTAAAAACAAAGTTGAATTTAATGGAACTTTAAAAATAGAAAATGGAACTCTTTATGGTTTTCGAATTCAAATATGGGAAAACTTTTTAAATAAAACAGGAGAAATTAAAAAACCTACCAAAATTTTAACTCAAGAAAATCAAATCGTAGATTCTTTAAACCAAGCTTTAACTTTTTATGAGAAAGGACAAGGGTTAACATGGGGAATTAAAACATTTCATAGTTATTTGGTTTCCGCATTTAGATTACCTAATAAAGATTTATGATATTTTTTATATTGCTTTTTTATTTTCAAACTCCTCATGCTATTTTTGATACAAATCAAAATAATCACATCTTAGAAGAAAATAGAGACATTCTTGATTCTCAAAACACATCTTCACAAGAATCTAAAAAAACAAAAAAAGAAGAGGATTTTTCAAAAAAATTTTCAATTGATCTAAAAAGTTCTATGAGCTTAAAAAATAATTCCCTTTTAAAAACACCGAATAATTACTCTGTTTCTATTCCTTATACAGAAATTGAATTCAAATATGAAATTACAAAAAAATTATTTTTAGAATCAGAATTTGAATTTTTTTATAAAAAACAAAACAAAAAGTTTAACTTAGATAATTTTTTTTTAGAATATGTTGAAAACTCCTTTTTAGTTCCTTTTCTTTTTCGATGGGGATATTTTAGAGCAGATTATATAGAAAGTAATAAGACCCTTTTTAATAAAAAAACCTTAGTTCATCAACAACTTTTTCCTTATGGAGATAAAGCTTTAGGACTGCTATTACAAACAGATCTTACGGCCTATCTTTCTTTAATCTTCAATTTACAAAACCAAAATTACAAAAGAGAAACAGATGGCTTTTATTCTCTTAAATTGTTTCCAATTTTTTCAAGCTACTTAATTTACAACAAGAACAAACAAAAAGCTTTTATAGCTTATTTTCAACAAGAATATTTTTTAAAGGATTCCATGTCGTCTCTAGGTATAGGAACACAGTTACAAATGGATTATAAAGATTATACTTTTAAACTTAAAGCCGAAGCTTGGAAAATAAGAAAAAAACCAATTGAATCAAACCTGATGAGTTATTATCTTTTTCCTTATTTGAAATGGAATTTTTTAGGTGTAGGATATTTAATAGGAGCTTTTTATGAAAAAACTTTACATAATAAAACCTCTCAATTTGAAAGCCTTGCTAAATTAGATCTTTACTTTACAAAAAATTCCTATTTTTCAATAGAGAAAATAAAAGAGTTTTCAACTGTTTATAAACAAAATTCATGGAATTTTTCTATAAAAACTCATTTTAAAATCAATTAATAAACACTTGTAATGGAAATATCTAGTTCTTTACTAATTTCATCTTTTAACTCATAAGTATGAATAGGGTCATGACCTACACCAAAAAACACATCATTAAAAGCAAGGGTACTTTTAAGAGTCGTTAAACCTTCTAACAAATTTCCTGGGAGAATTTTTACAGTTAAAATCACATCATATTTTATAATAGGAGCTATTTGTTGAGATACAACTCTTTGTAATAATTCATAAAATATATCATTTTCATTTTGATCTTCTCCTTCTGCATAAAATAATATCAATTCAAAAGGAGAACCTTTTTGTAATCTTTTGATGTGAGAAAGTGTATTCATTATCAAACGACGGGTTTTTGTAGAACTCACACATAAAACATATTTTGGAAGATTTTCTGACAAATCAGACATAGATTGAGAAGAAAAAGAACCTAAACCTAACCTTAAATCAAAGTGAGTTAATAACCTATCTTCTAAAATTGTCCAACGATAATAAGCCATTAACAAAGAGGTGATAGCAAGAAGAGCTGTCAGCATAAATAAAACATCAGAATTAGCATTTCCTATTAAAATACAAAAAGCAAAACCTAAAATAAGAGCTGTCAAAAGTACAGGAAGAGAATAAATCACTCCTTTGTATTTAATAATCTTTTGTGATAAATATTTTTTAGAAACAGATTTTTTAAATCCTTTATTTCTCATAATTAAAGAACCTACTGCAAAGCTTACCATAACACCTAAAAAAGCAATGCCATAAACTTGAGCTCCTACTTTTACATCTCCTGCAATAAAAGCTGACATTCCCATAGTAACAATCACAAAAGGTAAGATAATAAAGGGATAGCCTTCTAAAGAAGGGTATTTGTGTAAAATTCGTTTTAAAAAGATTTGAGGCAAATTTCCATTTTTAGACATCGTCGAAGCTAAACCCACAAAACCAACTAAAGCCGTATTACTTGCTGCAAATAAAGTTAAAGACGCGTTAATAACCAAAATAGTTTTTAACCATGTTCCTCCGAGTTTTTCTGTTAAACCAGATAAAAGATAATTTAAATTCTGCTCCACTTCTACAGGAGTTAAAAGAGCTAAACACACAAAAGAAATTAAAGGAGCCGTAAAAGAAACAGCTAAAATAACAGCCCGGTACAGTTTTTCTAAAGTTTTTATACGAGGTCCTTTTAATTCTTCAATAATTTGAGCAGCCGATTCAAAACCTGTAATTCCAAGAAAAGCCGATGCAAAACCATAAGCTAGAATCGGAAAATTAATCTTTTTTTCAGAGTCTGAAAAGACAGTTAAAAATTTAGACATATTTAGTTCTTCAAAATGAAAAAATATGTAAACTAAAGCCCACAGACCAATTATAAATAAAAAAACAAAATGAAAAGAAGCTATAGCTGTTACAATTTTTGCAGGTTCTTTAATTCCTTTTGTGTTTAAAGCTCCAAAAAAAAGAATAGGAATAAAAGAAATAAAAACAACTGTTGTTAAAGAAATTTCAGAAGAAAAAAGAGAACATATATAATAACTTCCCGCTAAAGAACTCACAGCAGCTGTAGCTAAATAAGAAACAAAAGTTAAAGCCCCAGCAACAACAGCAACCCTTCTTCCTTTAGATCTTAATACAATAGAATAAGCCCCTCCATTTCTAGGGGACATTACTAAACCTTCTTCATAAGTTTTTTTAAAAATCCACATAACCAAACAGGTTATTAAAACAAAAAAAGGTGATAAATAGCCTACTATAGGAAATAAAATACCTGTGCTATAAAAAACGGAAGTCCCTATATCAGCCCCTACAATTCCAGCAGATATAAACCAATTCAGGTGTTTTTTTTTTGATGTTTCCATAAAATATGACTTTCTCTATCTAAATCTTTTTGTCAATCTTTCCTTTGAAGTTTTCTAAAAAATAGTTTAAATCCTAGATTAAAAAGGCTTATAAAGAACACAGTTCTTCTATCTCATCGGATTCTTTTGCTAATTGAATGCTAAGATTACTTGAACCACTTTTTGTAACTAAAATGTCATCTTCTATTCTTAATCCTAAGCCCCTTAAAGCTTGAGGAGCTTTTTTATCTTTAGAATCTATATAAATTCCAGGTTCAATTGTTAAAACCATATTTTCTTTAAGTACAGAATCCCCTTTTTTAAAAACGTCATGAACATCTAAACCAAGAAAATGACCTACACTATGAGGACAATAGCTTTTATACTTTTGAGAGACCAAATTCTCTTTAAAAGAACCTGTTAAAAGACCTATCTCCAACAAAATCTCTGTCAAACCTATAGACATCTTTTCATTTAAAGTTTTTAAAGACACCCCAGGCTTTACGTAATTTATCAATTGTTTTTGAAGTTTTAACAAAAGTTGATAAATTTGTTTTTGTTTTTTTGAAAATTTCCCATTAACGGGATAAACTCGAGTGATATCTGAGGCATAGTAATCAGATTCGGCTCCAGCATCAACTAAAAGTAAATCTCCTTTTTTACATACAGAATTATTTTTAATATAATGCAAAATTAAAGCATTTTTTCCGGAAGCAAAAATACCTGGATAAGCTTCTCTTTGTGCACCTTGCTTCATAATAGAGTGAATAAAAACTGCATGCAAAGCTCTTTCATTGCTTCCTGGTTTCAATACCTTAGCAACTTCTTTATGAGCTTGAATGCTATAGGAACAAGCTTTTTTAAGGGATTGAATTTCTGCTAGAGATTTAATTTGTCTAAAAGGTCTTAAAAATTCATAAGCAGATTGAAACTTTATATTTAAAGATTTTATTTTTTTATCAAATTGTTTTAAGCCTTTGTTATAAAAAACATGTTTAATCCCCTTTATCTTTTTAGAAAAAAATAAATCCATCTGAGAAAGAGTTAAAACTTCATCTATTCCATATTTTTCTTTAACCTCATCGACGTTGTAAACAATCCCATCCCAGATTTCTTTCTTAAAATCTTTATCTTTGATAAAAAGAACACTGTGAGAGGAAGAAAAGAGTAAAAACAAAGACTCTTCTTGCTTAAAGCCTGTTAAATAATAAAAATAACTCTCTTGACGGTAAGGATAATAAACATCTACTTGTCTTAAAAATTTTGGATAACTAGATAAGGCAAGTAAACTATTTTTAGGTAAAGCTTTAGCTATTTGCTTTCTTTTTTGTTTAAAAAAATTCTTGTTCATAGGATTCAATTTATATTTTATTATAAAAAATAATGCAACTTAAAAGAAAAAACTTAAAGTTAAACTAAGTGTAAAATATCTTTTTTCTTCTTAAAAAATTCCAATATTTTTTACAAATAAAAAGGTTTTCCTCTATTTTTATAAAATCAGCTTTAATCAATTGATTCTAAAATTGAGGATTAAAAGGATTTTGAAGGAATAACAAGCTAAAAAATTTCTGATCTCAATTTTGAAAAACTTCAATATGTTTTTACTGTAGAAAATAGATTTTAAATATCTTTTCTTGAAAAAAATATTCTTTTTAGTTAAACTTACTTTAATAATGAATCAAAAAGCTTTTTCCCTTATTGAATTATTAGTTTCTGTAACTATTATAGTTACAGTGGCCTCTATAGCTACTTTTATATATCAAAAACAAAAAAATGAAACTCTCCTTATCGTCGCTAAAAATGAAATGATAGAATTACAAAGTTTAATGATGACAGCTTATAAAACAGATGGAGGTTTTCATCAATATATTTACCAAGCAAGTTATAGACCTGCAGGGAAAAGAACAGCTAATGTAGGTATCAAATTTTCCTCCTCTAGGCCATGTTGCAATAAATATCCTCCTCCAGGATCCTCACCATGTTCCTCAGATCTAAGTAGTACCCAAAAAAGCATAAAAATTGATAAAGGTGAAAGATGCCCTATAGGTACTATAAATAAGAATAATTTTAGCTATGGTAAATGTGATAATAACAGTGGCTGTGAATGTGAAACAGCAAAAAATCCAACGACACAGTACCTCTATTACACTTGTGGAAATTCAGCTTTAGAATTAGCTAAAGATACGAAATCTATCTGTACTAACAGCAATTACTCTCTCAAATGTAAATGGCCAAACGATGAACTTCCTGACAACCTTCTTTCTACAGATTTTGGAAGTTGTGACCTTCCTAAAACTGATTGGTGTAGTTGTGATCAACTCTCTATAGGAGCTACAAGCAAAGCTTTTACAAAAAAAGTGGTCCTTAAAAAGGATGGAACCCTTTGCGTGAAAAAGTAAAAAAAGCTATTTTATTCTTTCAAATAAAATCCAGTTTTTTTGAAGAGACAATTCTTTTAGTTTTTGTTCTGCTAAAAAAACAACATCCGTTTCTTGAGCCGAATGAACAACAACAGCCAGCTGAGCTAATTCTAAAAGCGGACGATCTGTCAATGTATTTCCTGCAGCTAAAAAACAAGATTTTTTTTTATAATGAAGTAAAAAAACTTCTTCTTTAGACTGAAGAGTAGGACTTGGTTTTAAAACGATATCAGAAAGTTTATTATTTTTATCTTTTTTTGTTTGGAAACCTAAGACTTGATCAATTGGCAAATTATAAAATTTAACAGCAAGTTCTACTAAGTATTGAATAGAAGCCGTTACAATTACAATTTTCATGCCCTGTTTTTTTAAATAAAGCAAAAGCTTTTTTTGAAAAGGAAAAATATTTAAAGGACTTTGCTTTAAGGACGCCTGAGCTTGCTCTTGAAATTCAGATAAAGACAAGCCTGCTTGTTTTTTTGCAAATTCCTCACATAACTTATCTCTGTTAAGACATTGATAGTCATCTGTTAAAAGCTCTTTAAATTTCTCTCTATCTCTTTTTAATTGATAATTTAAGAGAATTTGATTTGTATCCTCAAACCAAAGAGTTCCATCGGCATCAAACACAGCTACGTTTTGATCTGAGCTTCTTTGATCCACAAATTTTTTAATTTTATCTAAAAGTTGTTTTTCCCTCTTAAATTTCATAATTCCTGTTTACTATAAATTTCTTTTATTAGGTATACCATTTCTAAAAATCTCCTTTGTATAATTTTATTTAAAACTTGACTTTCGTTTAAAATCCTATGCTTTTCTCTTAATTCCACAATCCCTATCTTTAAATCACTTTTAAATAAAGGCTTTTTATCTCTTCTTAGGGAAAAACAAAATATAAAATTCTTCACCTCCTTTAAAACAGAAAATTTTGTAAAGACGAGAGGGAAAATAGCTTAACTCTCAAATCTAAGGAAACTTTTTTCCCTCCTAGATGTTGGAAGATTGCTGTCTAAAAATTAAAGACTTGGTTTATTTTGATTTCTAATTTCAAGAATGTTTAGAAAATGTTTTAAAACATGTTTTAATATATCTGGTTTGTCTACAAAGAATTTTTTAAAGACGACATCTCTTGTCATCTGGACGTAGTTTTTTGCTTGTTTCATTTTATATCTCCTGATTTTAAAGATTTTTTTTTACATCAATTTAAACTTACTTGATCATTAACAGAGTGTAAAACGCATTTCAAACTTTTTAAATAACTAGACTTATATTTTGAGTTTTTCATTCTATAAATAAGGAATTTTAAGCTCTATAATTTTTTATGGAGTTTTTCAATTTCTTTTTGTTCGGATAAAGTATCTTTTTAAAGAAATCAGTAAATTCCTTATTCATACGGCTCTTTTAAGGCTTTATTCTATGGTGTAAAATATATACAAAAAAACAAGATAACTTGACTTTTTACTTTTAAACTATATCTTTACTGCTATGATAGCTTTTGTTTCAATTATACATGCTTTAACTTGTATTTTTATTATTCTTTTCATCCTTCTTCAAGACCCAAAAGGAGGAGTTTTAGGAAGTCTAGCAGGAGGAAGTAGTCGTTCTTTTTTTGGATCTGATGGGGGATCTTCTTTTTTAGTAAAAATAACAAAATGGCTCGCTGTTTTTTTTGCCTGTTCGTCTTTTTATCTTTCTTATAAGAGTTCTAAAAATAATTCTATCATGGATAACTCAACTGTAAAAAATATCGAATCTGTTGAAGAATCAAATTCGGAATCTACAAAAAAAGATTCTTCTTCTAACAAGGAGAAAAATACAACAAACTCTCAAACAAAAACTCCAACACAAGAAAATTCTGACACAAATCAAAAAAAGACAATTCCTCTTAAAAAATGAAATTAGATACTCTTTTTAAACAGTTTCCTAGTTTTCATAAATGGACTCTTCAAAAAAAACTAAACGAAAAAAACTTAACTATTTTAACTGAATTTCAAGATATAAAAAAAATACAAGCTCTGATTCAATGGATAGAAAATCACCATGTAAGTCATTCTCAAGGAATTCAAATTTTAGAGTTAGGAGGAGAGCTTTTACTTATGAACAAATCTCTTTTATCAGTTTTAAAGGAAAAACAACAGTCCCAAAAGCTTATTGAAAAACTTAAAGAAATGAGATTTCCTAAAAGCTCTTTAAGAGAAAAAGAAAAAAAACAAATTCTAAATAAACTTCAATTAGGAAAATCTATAAAAGCTAAATACATTAGGGAAAAGGATAGAACAGGTCTACAGTTAGAATTCAAAAGCTTTTCGTTAAAAGATTTTAATCAAAAAATACAAAAACTCAATTCTCTTTCTAAACAAACAAGTTTGTGGCAAAATTAAATATAAAAACTATTAAAAACCAAATCTTTTTACCTTCTTTTTAAAGCATGAAAAGCAATAGGTACTCCTTCTAATTGCCACTTTTTTTTGATTTGTTTGATAATAAATCTTTTGTAAGAAGAAGTCACTCCTTGAGGGTAATTGGTAAAAGCAATAAACTCAGGAGGTATTTTATTTGTTTGATTAACATAGTAAAATTTAACATCACTTGTTCCATAAACCGGGGCGGGAGCTTTTCTAATAAGTTTGAAAAAAAAAGTATTGAGTTTGGAGGTAGAAACTTTAAAATTTATTTTTTCTTTTAAATTCTCTATCTCCTCAAGTAATTTTTTTTTATGATAAGCTGTTTTAGCACTTACAAAAACATAAGGTAAATCCGGATAAAAATGAAAGGTTTTTTTTATTTCTTCTCTCATTTTCTTTTTATCTTCTACAAAGTTTTGTAATAAGTCTGTTTTATTTAAAACCAAAAGAACAGGTTTTTGCTTTTCTAAACAAAGCTGAAGGAGTTTACTTTCTTGTCTAGAAGGCTTCAATTGAACATCTAAAACAAGCAGAACAATATCTGCTAAATCTAAATTAGAGCGACTTTTAGCAAAAGAAATTTTTTCTCTTTCTTCCCTATGTCCTCTGCGAGAGCCAGGGTTATCTGAAATGCTGTAATCTTCCTTATTGTAGGAGAAAAAGTCTGTGACAGTATCTAAAGTTGTTCCTGACTGAGAAGATACAATCATTCTATTAGAACCTAAAATCTGATTACAAATTAAGCTTTTTCCACTGTTAGCTCGACCTATCACAAAGAGATTTACAACAGAATTTTTTTTTTCTTTTTTTATATTGAAATTGAATTGTTTTTTTTGAGCAATAATCCATTCTACAATTTCATCTACAGCATAATTATTTTCTACAGAACCAGATAAAAAATCAGGATGTAGTTCATAAAAAGGAGCTGTTAATTTTTCCGTGTGACCTGGGTGATCCACTTTATTCACAAAGACTAAAAAAGTTTTATTACTTTTACGAACTTTTTCTATCACTTCAAAATCTCCCGCTTGCAAAGAATCTTTTGCTGAAACCATAACTATAACAACATCTGCTAATTTTAAAGCCTCCTCTATTTTTTCTAAAACCTTTAAAGACAATTCCTCTTTTTTATCCTCAAGCAACCCCCCTGAATCAATCACTTCAAAATCTTCCCCCCACCAATGAGCTGATTCTTTTAAAAGATCTCTTGTAATACCAGATTCATCTCTAACCAGTGATTTTTTTTTTTTAATCAAGCGATTAAAAAGAGAGGATTTTCCTACATTCCCTCGTCCCATAATAAGTACTTTCATAACTTTTTCCAAATTTTTAATGTTTCAAGAGCTTTTTTAGCGGCTAACTGTTGAGCTTTCTTTTTAGAAGAACCTACTCCAAAACCACAAGCTTTCTTTTTTATAAAGACCTCAACATAAAAAGTTTTACTATGTTCTAAACCTGCTTTCTTTTTAATAACATAAGAGGGAATTTCTTGGTAGTTTTTTTGACACCATTCTTGCAAAAAAGACTTGTAGTTATCATCTGAAATCTCTAGATAGTCTTCAAATAAATCCTGAACCCATTTTCTTGTAAATTCTATTCCTCCTTTTAAATACAAAGTAGCTGTATAAGCTTCTAAAGCATCTTCTAAAAGACGAGGATTTTTTTGATCTTTTTTATCTTGAACTCTTAAGTATTTATAAAATTCTAAATCTTGTGCTATTTTTGAAAGAGTAGAACCTTTTAATAACTGGCTTCTTTTTTTCGTGAAATCCCCTTCTGTTCCCTTTGGATATTTTTTAAATAAAAGCTCTGCCACTAAAAAATTCAAAAGAGCATCTCCTAAAAACTCTAAGGTTTCATTATTTTCTTTGCTTTCCAAAAAACTTTTATGGGTAAAAGCCTGTTTAAAAAGCTCAACACCAGAAAGTTGAATCAATTCTTTTTGTGTGTATTTTTTCATATTTTTATAACCTTAATAAAAAAACTTATAACGAATCTGTTTTTATAAGCAATAAAAAATATCTTAATTACTCCTTATTAAAATCGTTTTTTAAAAAGAATTTTATTTCTGTTATTTTTTGTTTACAAAAAGTTTTTTTTTGATTAAGCTCCTTTATCATGTTTCAAAAGTTTTTACAAATCTTTATTCTACAAAGCTCTTTTTTTTTACTTCTCTCTCGCCTTGCTTTTTCAAATGAGGAACCTACTCCTAAGCCTAATGCCTTAGAACAGTTTTTTCCCTTTATTTTACTAGCGATTTTTTTTTATTTCTTATTAATTAGACCTCAACAAAAAAAACAAAAAAACCAAGAAACTTTTCTATCAACTCTCAAGGAAGGAGAGGAGGTTTTAACAAGTAGCGGGATATATGGTAAAATCATGAACATAACCAGTGATTTTGTTATCTTAGAAATTGCTCCAGAAACACAAATTCGAATAGCTAAAGCCTTTATATCTTCCTATGTCCAAGAAAAAAATCCTAGCAAAGAAAACAATAAAGGAAATAAAAAAATTAAAAGAATCAAAGCTTAATGAAATGAAGTTAAAGTTTTTTTAACTCTTCTTTTTTTTTATCTTAAAATTGGAGATTTAATTTTAAGATTCTATTTATTTAAAGTTTTTCATGAAGAAGAACTTTAGATGATTCAAAATACCTGAATTTTAATGCTTTTTTCATGGATTTTTTATAAAAATTTAAA
>JACOND010000006.1 GCA_014323935.1 Bdellovibrionales bacterium | reverse complement strand
AGAATAACTTGGAGTTATTTTATCATAGTTATCTCCTTCTTTTAAGCTTTGTGCATGAAGTTTACTCCAGTATAAAAGCACTCTTTTTAGAAAGCTTGGTTTAGGGCAGGTTTGAACTTCTATATTGATATCCTCTCCTGAAGAGAGTTTCACTCTCAAATCTAAGGAGACTTTTTTTCCTCCTAGATTTTCTACGGGAAGATTTGTATCTAACATTTCAAGACTTTGTTTTTTATCGGCTAATTTTATCCCTTCAGTTTGTTTATTTTGAGGCTTTTCTTTACTTTCTTCTAACTCTGGTATATTGGGGTTTTTGATTTCTAATTTCATGATTTCAGGAATGTTTAGAAAATCTTTTAAAACACGTTTTAAGATATCAGGTTTATCTACAAAGAATTTTTTAAAGACCACATCTCTTGTCATTTTTATATAGTTTTTTTCTTTTTTCATTTTATAACTCCTATTTTTAAATTAAGTTAAAGTCACTCATTGATAGTTACTAGCAAATTCACTTCCAAACTGATAAAAAAATAATGGGAATTATATATTTTACACCGCACAAAGCTATAGTATCCTTTAAATATAAGGGTTTTAGAAGTTTTTTATGTAGAGAGAAAAAAGATAAAATTTTAGTTTTTATAAGTTACTTCAAAAAGAATTGCTGAAAGAAAAAACTGTATATACGTTTATCAATGTAAAGATTGCCGTAAAGAGGTTTCAGTTCAAACAGTCCGTAAAGGATTTTCAAACTTACAGTTTTTAAATCATTAGGCAAATTTAAAAGAGTAAGTTTAAAGATTATTGGGATTTTTCTTAGCCTGTTTTCTAGGGTTTTTCCCCTATTCATATGGCTCTTTTAAGACTTTATTTTGTGGTTTCAAATATATAATTCTTATTTTTGATTTTAGATAAAGGATGATATTTTTCTACTGCAGACTTAAGTTTTTTAGTGCTTACAGAAGTATATATCTGTGTTGTTTGCAAATTCGAATGACCTAAAAGTTTTTGAATGCTCCTAAGATTAGCTCCTTTGTCCAATAATTCTGTGGCACAGCCATGTCTAAAAGAATGTGGATTTTTAATATCATTCAAGCCTGCTTTTAAAGACCAATTTTTTAACCAACGCCATATATCAATACGAGAAGGACGATTACCCCTGTTATTGAAAAACAAACAATTTTTTTCTGGATTTCCTAAGTAAGGTCTCGATTTTTCTAAATAGACTCCTAAGAATTGAGAGAGATTTTTAGATAAAGGAAGATGCCTTTGTTTGTTTCCTTTTCCTAAAACACTTATCCAAGCTTCCATTTGATTTACATCCTTTACATTTAAAGCAATAAGCTCACTCACACGGCAACCTAAACCATATAAAAAAGAAAGTACTAACTGGTTTCTTAAAGACATAGAAACATTCTTTTCTTCACAAACCTTCCATAAAGCTTGAAAATCTTTAATTTGAAGAACTTTTGGAAGCTTATGAGAAGGTTTAGGAAGTTTTAAATGATTCATTTCAAAACAAGTTTCTCCCTTCTGTTGTAAAAACTTAAAATAAGACCGAAGGCAACTTATAACTCTAGCTTGAGTTCTAATACTCAGTTTTTTCTTATCTAAAAAAATATAAAATTCTTTAATTTTTTTATGAGAATGATTACAAAATTCCTTATAATAATTTAAATCTCTTTTATAAGCTGAAAGGGTATTATAAGAATAATTTTTACTGAACTGTAAATCACTTAAAAATTCTTCTTCATATAAAAGCATAATTTATTCACACTTAAAACTGACAGGACAAGATTGTTGTATAAAGTTTGAATGATTATCTAAAAGAAGATGACTATAAACAGCTGTTCCATTGTTATAAATAAAAAATTCTCCTTTAGTAATTTTTCGAAGACTACTGTTATAAGAACCTACAGAATTAGCACCTAGTGTATTAATAGAATTTGTACCTAATGTGCTTACAGAATTTCTATTCAAGGCATGACCACCAAATGAGTTAATATTTCCTGACTGACATACAAAACTTCTATTATTGGCTATAGCAAGCTGAGCTGTACAAGAAAAACCAACATTTCCTGTCAATCCACAAAGAGAACTTTTTATAGTCCCTGAAATCTGAACTTTATCACCTACATTTAATTTTTCAAGACCTGTGTTTATCAAGCCAGATATTCTTTTGGCTCTAATGTTAATAGAACCTTCATTACATCTTTTAGAAAAAACAGAAGTATAAAGTTGAGCTACTCCAGAATTCACTTTTACTTCTTCTTCTTTGCAAGAAGTTAAAAATAAGAAAAAAACCGAAAAAATAGCATAAATTTTAAAAACATAAAACATAAGATAATCTCCTCTTTAAAAATGATAAAAAAATCTCTACTAAAGAGTAAATCAAAAAGCGAAATAAAAAATTAATAATTCCACTTTTCTATAAAAAATAATCATAAAGTCCTGTTCAATTTTACTCAATGATGATAAACACTAAGATGGAATGAAATCAAATAATCCTCATCTCTATTTAATTGACATAAGTTCTTTATTTTTTAGATCTTATTACGCCATCACTTTAAATATGAAAAATGAAAAAGGTCTACCTACGAATGCTCTTTACGGAGTTTTAAAAATGATAGATCAGATCAGCAGACAAAAAAAACCGGATTATATGATTTGTTGTTTTGATACAAAGGAGGGATCCTCTTTTAGAAAAAAACTTTATGCTAATTATAAAGCGAATAGAACTCAAATGCCAGAAGATTTAGAAGTTCAGGTTCCCTATTTAAAAAAGCTCATAGAAAAACTTCTTATTCCTTGCTGGGAAAAACCTGGGATCGAAGCAGATGACTTAATTGCTTCTATAGTCTCTGCTGTGAAAGAAAAAAACTGGAATATCTTTATTGTCAGTGGTGACAAAGATTTTGCTCAAATCGTAACAGAAAATGTGTTTCTTTATGACACAATGAAAAATATTATTTACACTCCAGAGAAAGTGGAAGAAAAATGGCAACTTCCCCCAGAAAAAATAAAAGATTATTTATCTCTTACAGGAGACAGTAGTGATAACATCCCTGGAGTTAAAGGAATTGGTCCTAAAGGAGCTGTTCAACTTCTGCAAAACTATAAAAATTTAGAAGACATTTATCAAAACACAGATCAGATACAAAGTTCTTTAAAAAAGAAGCTCTTAAAAGATAAGCAACAGGCTTTTTTATCTCGAAAATTAATAGACTTAAAAAAAGATTTACCGGTCGATCAAAATTTTTTAAAAAAAAAACATACAAATATTCAAGAATTTTCTAAACAAGACAAAATCAATTTAAAATTTCTCTTAGAAGAATTAAATTTTAAATCTTTTTTAAAAAAATTCTTTCCAGTGAAGAATTCCCAAGTTCCTCTTATTCAAACTTCCACAAATAGTAAAAACCCCATAGAATCATCTCTTTCAAATAAAAGCTATAAAGGAATTACATCTCATGTGTCACAATCAAAATATAAAAGAATCTCTGTTGAAGAATTTAAAAGGAATCTAGACCCCTATAGTCACTTAAATGTAGGTTTATACGAAGATCAGTTTTATCTCTTGAACAAAAAAAATTATATTTTAGTGACAGAAAAAGAATTTAAAAGTTTATCTCCTCTGTTAGATTATAAATGGATAAGGTATTTAGGATATAATTTAAAATATTTTTGGAAAATTTTAAATATAAAAAGACCTCTTGCAAAATGGGACTCCCTCATTGCTGGACATCTTTTAAAGTCTTTAAGTGAACCCTCTTTGAGAAAGTTGTTTCAAATCTATTTAAACATTCCTTTTGATTCCTTTCTAAACCTTGAAGAATTCCTTTATCAAGAACAAAAGCTCCAAGAAAAACTTTCAGACTTACTAGAACAAGAAGCTATGAAGGAACTTTATCAAGACGTGGAATTAGCTTTAACACCGGTTTTATATGAAATGGAAAAAATAGGTTTTTGTATAGATATAGAAGAAATAAAAAAACAATCTCTAGATTTAGAAAAAGATATCCATGATTTAGAATTTCAAATTCACAAAATGATTGGTGAAGAATTCAATCTCTCTAGTCCTAAACAATTAGGAGTTATCTTATTTGAAAAACTCAAACTCCCTAAAGGTCGAAAAACTAAAACAGGTTATTCTACAGACAGTCATGAGTTATTAAAAATTAAGAATCTCCATCCTGTTTTACCCCTTTTATTAGAACACCGAGAACTTTCTAAATTAAAAAATACTTATACAGATCCTTTGATTCAATTTAGAAACCCTCAAACCGGTCGTATTCATACAGAGTTTAAACAAACGGTGGCTTCAACAGGGAGGCTGTCTAGTTTAAATCCCAACCTACAAAACATTCCTATTCGTACTCAAAGAGGACATTTAATCCGTAAAGCTTTTATCGCTGAAAAAGGCAAAAAAATCATTTGTGCGGATTATTCTCAAATAGAATTGAGAATTCTCTCTGAAATTACAGGAGATCCCAATTTACAAAAAGCTTTTGAAAATCAACTCGACATTCATTCTCTTACAGCCAGTGAAATTTTTAATGTCCCCTTAAAAGAAGTATCAAAAGAATTAAGGCGAAAAAGTAAGGCTGTTAATTTTGGAATTGCCTACGGACAAGGAGCTTTTGGTTTAGCAGACAATTTATCTATTTCAAGAACAGAGTCCAAACAAATCATTGAAAATTATTTCAAAAAATTTAAAAAAGTAAAAGATTACATTGAAACAATTAAAGAAGAAATCACAAAAAAAAATTATGTAAAAACTCTTTACGGTCGAAAAAGATTCTTTAATACAGAAGATCTAAAAAATCCAAAATTAAAAGCAAGAATAGAAAGAGCTGCTATCAATGCTCCTATTCAAGGAACTGCCAGTGATTTAGTAAAAAAAGCTATGATCGAACTCAATGAAAGTCTTCCCATACCTATTTTATCTCAAGTTCATGACGAACTTTTATTTGAAGCCCCTGAAAATAAAGTAGAACAAGAGGTTAAAGAAATCATTGCTATTATGGAAAACAATTCTCTTTTAAAAACTCCTTTAACAATTAATATTAGCGTAGGAAAAAATTGGTTTTCCATTAAAAACGTGAGTCCATAAATTCAATCAATTACAAGTTTTTTCAGCTAATTCATAAAAATTATTAGGATCATCAAAAATAGAAATATATTCAAAAAAAGGGTGATGATTTGCTAAAACATCTCCTTTTTTATCTCTAAAATATTCTGGATAAATTAAAAAAGGTGGTTTTAATACTCTAGTGATTCGAACAGGAACATTTTTACTTCCAACAAGTCTTCTTTTTTCATAAATAACAAATTGAATGCCATCCCAAGCTTTATCTATATTACAAATTTCAAATCTGTGATCTTGTAAAAAAGAATCCGTTTTATCTTTATTTAACTCTACCTTAATAACATGAATATCAAGCAAAAGAGATTTCAACAAAAGCTGATCACTTTCTTTATCAAGGATATGAATTCGCAAAGCTTCTCCATAAATCATCTCTTTTCTAACAGCCTTAAAAGGATAAATTTGTAAAAAATACTTCGTATTTTCAAATAAGTCTTTAGGGCTATTTTCAAATTCTACAGAGATACAGTTTTTCTCAGAAGAACTGTGTATATAACCATGAAAAGTCTCGTCACTAAAGACATTACAAGTCATATAATTGTTTTTAAAAACAGGAGAGAGAGAAGACAAAGCAAAAGTTTGTTCCTCTTCTTCTAAAAGCACTCTTTGCGAACAAGACAGTAAAAAAAAAGAGAGAAATATATATAAAAATCTCACATATAAATTTTCGGATATTAAGATAAAAAAATAAAATTTAAGATTTTCAAAAAACACGATTATTTATAAGTTTTTTATTAATTCTAAAAAAAATAACAAGCATTAAGTCCCATAAAATATAAGAATACTTTGAATTTATGCTTGACTTAAAAAAAAATAATTATAATTTAAAGGAAGTGAAGCTTTTTATTCCTTTTTTTTTCTTTTTTATCTCTTCATGTTTTAGTTCTTCAGAAGAGTCTTCTCGTTTTAGAAACGATCGTGCTAAAACAGAAGGAAGAAAAAGAAATGTAGAAACCAAAGAATCTGACTCCTATTCAGAAGTTGATTCAAAATCAAATGAGAAGGAAAAAGCTACATCTAGTAAAGAAAAGTCCATTTTAAGTAATTTTTTAAATTTTTCCCAAGCTTATAACGACCTTATTTCCTTACATATTAAATCGGATGACAATAAAAAAATACAAATTTTTCCAAAATTAAAAGCAAATAAAAGCTTAGCTATACTATCACCTTACAAAAATTTGATATCTGTAAAGGATAGAGGGGAAGATTATCATTTGGTTCTAAAAAAAGAGATAGAATCTTTAAACCTTTTATTTAAAAAACCTGGTACAACACTTAAAGTTAAAGATAAAGATCAAGTTCAAAAGGGAGATATTATAGCAGAAATAAAAGGTCCTTATACTTTTTACGTTTTATCCAATGATGAAGAAATAGCAACTACTCTTTGTTTACATAAAATTGATAGTAATGTTACTATAACTAAAGAACTCCCAAAAGAAAACTGTAATTAATTATAACTACAATAGTTTTTTATTATTCCTTAACTAAAGATATCTTAATAAATAACGGTTGTAAAAAAAGTAACCCTCTTAAAAAAATCAAGAGTTACATATTCAGAAGTTAAACCTATAAAATACCCCATTAAAGTAACTTCTATTCTATACCTAGGAATAGCATAATCTTCTCTTTCTGGTTGACAAATTTGTCGTGATTGTCCAGCTCCTTCTTGACTTCTTACTGTTTCCTGACCTCCGGTTGTTTCCTCCGAACTCTCTATTACTTGTTGTGGTGATCTAACAGAATTTTGAAAACTCCTAGAAGCTATTTCTCTTCTATCTTCAATAGGAAAACCATCAAAGTAAAGTGTTAAATTATGGAAAGGGTTAGTAGATAGAGGTTGATACTCTATTCTACGTTTTGGAGGAACAATGTAAAGAAAAGGGGGGGCATTCCCTGAAACACAGTAACCATTAGCTTCTATAGTCTCTTCATGGGTGTAAATTTGAGAGCCACATCTAGCCCTTCCATGAATTCTAACAGTATCAATGACTAAAGCAAAATCAGTATTATTCGCAATTTGTAAACCAAATTTAATCCAATTATTTTCAACCTCTTTAAAAACAGCCCTCCTTAAAGTCGAACTTTCTGTCTCATTATCCTCACCTTCAACTTCTTCTTGCTCTAAATCAAAAAACAAATATTTATTCAAAGTTTCTTTAGGGACGCCAGATTCTTCCAAGTGTTCACGAACCACACTTAAAGAAAAAGGTTTACTTCGGCAAACACGTCTTCCGCCATGAAGAGAAATATAAGGTCGACCACTGCTACTTCTTATTGCAGAATCTGAAAACTGAGATACCACTCGAACAGCTACATCAGCACTTAAACCTTGTGTCCCAGACTTTCCAATCAAACAAGAACATAAACAAAGAATATAAAAAAATAAAACTCCTCTTAACATATGAATTCTCTATTAAATCTGACAAACAACTTTTAACTTCATTTTTTTATATCGCTATTTTCAACCTATCAGTTCTCTATTAATGTAGGAGTAACAAACATAAGCATTTCAGATCCAGAAGTAGAAAAATAGCCATCTCTAAAGAACAAGTTTAATATGGGAATATCTTTTAAAAAAGGAATACCACTTTTACCTCTAATTTCAGTTTTTTGAGATATCCCAGAAAAAACAACAGTTTGACCATTTCCAGTTATAATCTCTGTTTGAGAAGTCCTTGTAATTACAGTAGCTCCTCCTTCTCCCCCAGGTCCTGGATTACTTAAAGTCAAATTAACATTAATAGCAATACTTCCAGAAGATGTTACAGTTGGAGTCACAGTAGAGTTAAATTTAACATCTTGTTGATTAAAAGTTGTTGTAACAGTTGTTGTTCCAGCAGTCTCAGCTGAAGCAGTTTCAGTTTCACCCTCTCTAATCAAAATAGGAGTATTTTTATCAATAGAAGCGGCTTGACCACTTTTAACTAGTATTTTTGAAGAATTTAACACACGAGCAACACCTTGTGACTCGGCTAAATTTAAAGTTGCTGTGATATCCCCTATGAAAGGTAATCCACTTAAACTAAAGCTATTCGTTCTACCCTTATCTTGAATAGACCAAGAACTACTTAAACCATCAAAAGTTGTTTGTAAAAAATTCAATAAACCATTCGAAGCTATTCTAACAGGTAAATCTCCACTTAGATTCCAATTTAATCCAAAATTCCGAGCAAAATTCTTTGAAATTTCAACTATTTTACTTTCTACCATCACTTGCTTAGAAGGACGATCTAAAACTTTAACTAGTTTTTCCATTTTTTCAATGGTTTCCATATTATCCATAATAACTAAAGAGTTACTTTCTTTATGAACAATAATCTTACCCCCTTCAGATAAACCTTGAACTGCGGGAGTAGAAAATTTATTAAGATCAGCTTCTATATCTGAAGCTTTAACATACTTAATTAAAAGCACTTTTGTTTGAATGGGAGCTAAGTTTTTTTGCTTATCAGATATTTCCTTTAAACGAATTGTTTGCTCCTCTATTTTTTTTAAAGTAAGAACTGTAATGATATTCCCATCTCTTGTATAACCTAAAGATTTTACTTTAAAAATTGTAAATAAAGCTTGATCCCATGGAATATCTTCTAATTTTAAAGTAATAGTTCCTTGAACCTCTTCATCAATAATCATATTTAAACCACTTTCTTCAGATATAAAATTTAAAACTTGTCTGATATCAGCATCAATAACATGAAAGGAAATAGGCTCACCTACAAAATCAATATTTCCAAAATAAAGATCTTTTAAACTTTTAGAAGGAAGCAAATCCGATTGCAATGTTTCATCAAATCTTTTTTGCCCTTTGAACCTAGCTTCACCAATGACAATACCCTCATCTTCTGTAAAATTAACAGGAGGAACCAAAGCTTCTTTCTTCATTTGTATAATAACTCGAACTGTTGAAGAGTCTTTTTGATCGGCTTGAATTAAACCAAAATCTGTATCAAAATCTCTTAGTATGTAAGGCCATTTTAAATTTTTAGCTAAACGAGATTGTAAAATTTCAATAATCAACTGATTAGTTTCTTGATTTAATCTCTCTTTATAAGAAGGAATTTCTGAAGTAGAAATAACAATTTGATCTGACTCAACTAAATATCTAATATTAGTAACTAAATTCAAATTTGATTCTTGAGTTAAAGTATCCTCTAAAAGCTCTTCTTCTGGCAAATCTCCTAGATCTCCTCCCTCTAAAACCTCTTCGTTTTCTAGCTCTTCATCTAAAGGCAATTCCCCTAAATCTAAATCGCCTTCTTCCTCTAAAGTCTCTTCCTTGTCCATATCTTCATCTAAAGTTTCTTCTTCTGGCAAATCTCCTAAATCTCCTTCCTCTAAAACCTCTTCATTTTCTAGCTCTTCATCTAAAGTCTCTTCTTCTGGCAATTCCCCTAAACCTAAATCGCCTTCTTCCTCTGGCAAATCTCCTAGATCTCCTTCATCTAAAATCTCTTCCTTGTCTATATCTTCATCTAAAGACTCTTCTTCAGACAAATCTCCTAAATCTCCTTCCTCTAAAATCTCTTCCTTGTCTATATCTTCATCTAAAGTTTCTTCTTCTGACAAATCCTCTAAACCTAGATCTTCTTCCTCTAAAACCTCTTCTTTCTCATCCAAATCTTCTCCCTCTAGCTCTTCCTCTAAAATCTCCTCTCCTTCAAAGTTTTCAACATCTAAATTCCCATCATTATCAAATTCTTTTTCTAATTCTTCATCTGTTAAAACTTCATATCCAGGTCTATCACTTAAAACTTCATAATCTTCGTAATTAAAATCTTCTTCTTTTTCACTAAGATTTTTCTTTCCACCATCTTCATATTCTTTAATTTCTTCTTCATACTCATCTGTAATCTCTTCAAAATTTTCTGGATCAAAATTATTCTCTGATTCATCATTTTCTATTTTATTAAACTCTTTTTCTAATAATGCATCATCATTTTCATCTTCAGACTGAAATCCAGATTCAATATCTACAAGATCGGATTCATCAAAAACAGATTCGTCTTGAACTAATTTTAAATAAGAATCAGCTTCTAAACGATAACTAAAAAGTAGAAATAAAAATAAAATAATTTTTAACAAAGAAGCACCCCTTATTGTCAAAGACTTAAGGTATAAACTATAAGTCTAGTTCAAGTAGATTTTAACTTAGCTATATTTTTTTAACAATCTTTTAACAGACTGTGTTATTTTTTATCTCAATTTATTTTATATGAAATTATAGAAACAACTTAATGAGTTTAAATCTTCAATTCTAAAATTCAAATACTTTCTTATTAAAAACTAGATTGTAGCTTTTATTCATTTAGCCTTAAGCGATCCATATTTTTTATTTTAACAACTCTTCTTTCTTTCTTATCCTCTCCCTGACCGACATATAAAGTTTCTACAATTACAACTTGATCTTCTCTAATTTCAAAAATAACACCGCTATTTTTACCTATTCTATCACCTCTTCTTAAATTGTAATGTCCTTGATTATCAGGCAGTTCAAATAAAGCTTTAGGACTATCACTCCATATAATACCTTTTAATTGAATTTCTGCAAGTTCATACTTTTCAGGGGGAGTCTTAGTAAAAATAGATAAATCAGTTGTTGTATTTGTCAAGGGTTCCGTAAAAGGGCTTCTAGCATCTACAGTATCATAAATAAAAGGAGCTAAATACTCTCGTACCTTTAAATTGATGTCCGAAGGGAGTTGTTCAAAATTTTCAAATAATGCTGGCTCTTCTGATTCAAAGCTTTCGGCAGAGGGAACTGAAGGCTCTCCTTCTGACTCAAAGCTTTCAGGAGAGGGAACTGAAGGCTCTCCTTCTGATTCAAAGCTTTCAGGAGAGGGAACTGAAGACTCTCCTTCTGATTCAAAGCTTTCAGGAGAGGGAACTGAAGACTCTTCTTCTGATTCAAAGCTTTCAGGAGAAGAGGGAACTGAAGGCTCTTCTTCTGATTCAAAGCTTTCAGGAGAAGAGGGAACTGAAGACTCTTCTTCTGATTCAAAGCTTTCAGGAGAGGGAACTGAAGGCTCTCCTTCTGATTCAAAGCTTTCAGGAGGCGGAACTGAAGGCTCTCCTTCTGATTCAAAGCTTTCAGGAGAGGGAACTGAAGGCTCTCCTTCTACTTGTTCTCCATTCTTAATAACAAATCCTTCAGGATTTCCTTCAAAAGATTCAGGAGGAGAAGGATTTTTATTTTCTGTTTGATTTTCTTTAGATTTTTCTTTATCTTTAAAAAAAGGTTTAAAAAAATCTTTAATATTCTCTAATATCCCAGAAAAAACTTTCTTAACTGATATTTCTATTTCCTGTTTTGGAGAATTTTCAGAAAAAGCGGGGCCCATAAAATTCAAAACTAAAAATAAAGAAAAAATACAAGCTCCTAAAGCTGTTAAACTATATAAAAAAAATTTAAAGATTTTATTTATAAAAGAAAACATAAATGACTTCTAAGTTGTTTTTTCATCTTCATTGGGTTTTTCATCTTCAATTTTATAACGATAAGCTAATAACTTTATAGTTGAAGAAAGCAGGATATTATTTTCACCTAATTTGATATCAATTTCATTCACAATTAACATACGTTTTTGTTTTGTTAAGCTAGATAAAAAAAACATGAGTTGATAAAAAGAACCTGTTATCTCTATCTCCATATTTAAAGTCTGATAATTATAGTTGGAAATGTCTTCAACACTCCCATCACGTTTAGATTCAATATTCACTCCAGAGAGACGAGCTTGTTCAATAATGAGAGTTGAGACGTCAGTAAAAGTAAGAGAACTGGGAACAAAATCAAGAAAAACTTGAATCATTTCTTCATTGAATTCAATTTCTTTCTTAAAAATAAGAGCATTTTCTAACTCTTGTTCTGTTTTTTTAATTTCATCTTGAGTCGTTTTTACTTCCTCTTGAACTTGTTTAATTTCTTTACGTAAATTTTCTCCATCATCATAAAAGGTAAAGTAATAGAGTCCCCCAAAAATAGCTCCAAAAACAAAAATTTGTATAATGCTATGATTTGCTAAATTTAATAAAACTTTCATAAAGATTCTCCTTTAGAAAACTTGAAATTCAATAATTTCATCATTAAAATAGCTCCCCTTTTAAATCAAATTGAATCTTAATAACACTATTAATGTCTCCCTCTTTTATATCTTTTGTATCAACAAAAATTGTTTCTTTATCTAAAATATCTTTTAAAGAAGAAGCAAATTGATTGACACTTGCTTCTTTAAAACTAAATCCTGAAAGTTTAACTTTTTTAGACTCACCGGATAAAGAAATATTCATATCGTTTAACCAAACATCTTTTGGAATTTGATCTTGTATGGAATCTATTGTCCTTGGAATTATTAAGCGGTCACCAGATATCTTTTTGAAAAAATCTCTTTTACTTGCAAATTCTTTATGCTCATTTTCTAAATAAGCATAGTTTTCTAACTCTTGTTTTAAATTACTTAATTTTGTCTTATTTTCATTTAAAACGAGAGTTTCTTTATCTTTTATCTTAGTTAATTTTTTAATCTCATGAATTTCATAAAATTTTAAACCTAAAGGAAAAAGAAGTATAAGAGTAAAATTTACAACAACTTTTATTATGACACTTGGAGATAAAGCCTCTTCATTTTGAAAAGCTTTTGTAAAAGCTGTATAAATTGTACTTACTCCTTTAGGAGCAAGACCAGATTGAAAAGTATTTTCTGTTTGTTTTTTATTAAAATTAACCTTAATCATTCTCCATACCCCTTAAAGCTAAACCTGCAGAGACACAGTGAAAATAAAACGAGTTGTTTTCTTTAGGGAGAATAGAATTCTGGCTCATTTTTTGAAAAGGATTAAGGAAATAAACAGGTGTATTAAACTTAGCTTTAAAAGCCTCAGAAAAACCTAAAAGTTGACTGTTTCCTCCTGTCATATAGGTTTCATTTATCTGTTGATCAGGATAAAAACTAAGATAAAGTTCATAACAAGACACCAACTCTTCTATAAATTGATGAACTAAATCATTTTTTAAAAAAGAAACCACATTATCTGGAGAATTCTCAGCTTGAGAAGATGTTATCTTTAAATCTTCAGCCGCTGAATATTCTAATGAAAGTCTCTTTTGTATCTCTTGAGTAAAGAAATGCCCTCCTAGAGAGATGTTTCTTGCAAATACAATTTGATTTTTAATTACAAAAATAACATTAGTTAACAAGTGTCCTGTATCTATAACCATATAAATAGATTTTGGATCTAAATTTTTAGTGTATTCAAAAATATTAAACAAAGCTGAAAAGTTTGTATCTATAACCTTACAAGAAACGATATCTTTTGGAACGGCCTCACCATAACTTTCTATTATTTTTTTCAACACTGTAATAGCAAAAACAGATTTAGAATTAGATTGATCCTCTTTTTGTATCCCTTCTAAAATTTGATACTCTAAAAACATTTCCTCTTTATTATAGAAAACCTCTTGTTCTGCTTCTATCTCAACATATTCTGGAATCATATAGTCCTCTATTTCGGGGATATCTATTTTTTTGGCAATCATTCCTTTCCCAGAAAGTCCTAAAACAATTTCTATTTCATTATCTATACCTAAAGATAACACCTGATTTGTAATAAACTCAGATAAAACACTTGGATTAGAAATTTCACCTGCTGAAAAGACATTCGGAGGGGTTGGTACTGTAATACAGTGATTTAATTTGAATTTATTTTTTTTATTAGACTCTAAGTTTATAATCTTTGTATTTTTATTACCAATATCTAAACCTAAAATAGCTTTTTTAGATTTTAATTTTAAAAATGGTAATCTCATAGAATCAAACCTTTAACTCTTTTCCCCTTTTATTAAACACCTGAATCTTAAGTTTTGTCAAACTCAAGCCTTTTTATAAAAAGGAAAAAAAATCTAACACAAAATCAAATTTTCTTTCTAAAAAAATATAAACTATAGCACTAAAAGCTAAATAAGGTCCGAAAGGAAAAGCCTTATCAAAAAACTTTTTATTGCTTTGCAACATAATAAGAGTACCTAAAAAACTTCCTATAAAACAAGAACTTATCAACACAAAAAAAAGAGATTGCCAACCCAAAACAGCTCCAATCCAAGCCATCATTTTAATATCTCCCCCTCCCATTCCTTCTTTTTTTCTAATAAGATAATACAAGTAAGAAATCAAAAGGAGAATTCCTCCTCCTATTACAAATCCTAAAAAGGAATCTATAAAAAAACGTTCGGGATTGAGCCATGCTCCTAACAGTCCTAAAAGTATCCCTGACAAAGTTAAAGAATCAGGTAAGATCATTTGATCTAAATCTATAAAGCTACAAACCACTAAAAAAAAAGCAAAAATAAGAGCTTCCAATAAAAACCATTTCCATCCTATAGCTAAATACAAAGAACAAAACAAACATGATGTCAACAACTCTACTAGGGGGTATCTAAAAGAAATTTTTTTAGAACAATTCCTGCAACGTCCTTTTAAAAAAAACCAAGAAAAAAGAGGGATATTCAAATAAAAGGGAATATTATAAAAACAATGAGGACAGTAACTCCTTTTAAATAGATTTGTCGTCTTTTCACTTTGCATTCTATATATTAAAACATTGGCAAAACTACCAAAAAAAGAACCTAAAATAAAAAAATAACCGGCTGAAATCCATAGAGGAACTGATATAAAAGTCTCTCTCATTTTAACTCTCCCTTTTTTAAAGGAATCTTTTTTTGCCTCAGAGTCTCAAACAAAGTAGCGGCTACAGCAACAGAAACATTATAACTTGCTGAATTCTTTTTTTGAGGAAGAAATAAAACTTCATCACAATCTTTTATTAAAGAATTTCTAAGACCAGAGTGTTCCCCTCCAAAAACAAAAGCTTTCCTACGTTGTAGATTTTCATCCCAAAGAGTTTTTTTAGCAAAGGGAGACAGGGCATAAATCCAAAAAGAATGCTTTTTTAATTCTTTTATAACGTAGTGTAAGTTATCTTCTATAAAAATAGGAAGATGTTCCACAGCCCCACTTGCTGATTTTATAACAGAGGGCGTTAAACCTACAGTTTTTTGAGAAGATAAAAAGACACTGTTAACAGACATAAGCCAACATGTTCTCAAAATAGCTCCTAAATTTTTAGGGTCTTGAATGCGATCTAAAATTAACACCGTTGCAGAGTCTTCCTTTGCTATTTTTGCAAAAGACAGTTTTGGAAAAAAAGGAACTAACTCTAATAAAACTCCTTGATGAGATAAGTCTTTTCTATCTAACATGCGGTTTATTTTTTTAAGAGAAACTGTTTCTATCTTTAAGTTTTTTCTTTTAGCTAATTGAACTAAATCTTTTAAACTAGGATTTTTTATCCAATTTTCTTTCAAATAAAGACAGTGTATGTCTTTAGAGTCTCTTTGTTTAAGAGCCTCTTTACAAGAGTGAATTCCTATAACTTTACGAAGAGGCATAAGCTAAACCTAAAGACATCACCAAAGACTTTAAAACCTTAAGGGGATCTTTTTTATTTAGGATACTTCTGCCTAGAACCAATGCAGAACTCCCCGCTTGCAAAGCATCCCTAGCTGTCATGGTTCTTTTTTGATCAAATTGAAAGTCTCCATCTAATCGAATACCGGGAGTAACTAAAAACAAATCTGAATATTTCTCTCTTAAAGTTTTGACTTCAAAAGGAGAGCAGACTAAAGCCCTTAAACCCGATTGATAAACTTGATCAGCTAAAATTAGAACTTCTTTTTGAGTTTTATCAGACATTTCCACACTAGATAAAACAGAGACACAAAGAATTTTAAAAAATTTTATTTTTTTAAGAGACTTTTCCAATTGATACAACTCCTTTAAACTTCTAGGACCTACTTTTGCATGAACGGTTACAAAGTCAGCTCCTATTTCAAAAGCAGATTGAACCGCAGACAAGGTTGAAGAGGGAATATCATAAAATTTAAAATCTAGAAATACTTTACAAAAAGGAGCTAATTTTTTAATTTTTTTAATAAAAGAAGGACCCTCTTTTAAAAATAAGCGAGGACCGACTTTATAAGTCCAAATGTAATCTTTTGTTTCATGTATTAAATCTAAAATTTTATTTCTATCATCTAGATCCAGTGCCAACATTAAAGGATTTTGTTTCATAAAATACCTACATTTAAGTAAAAAGAAATTTAAAATGTATTCTGAAATTTTTCAGATTTTTCTATTTTCACAGTTTCTTTTACATGAATATCCATTTGATTAAAAGGAAATATGATTTTTTCTTTTTTAAAGGCTTTTTTTATTTCCATCCGTAACTCACTTGCAACTAACTTCATATCTAAAGGACGATTCACAACAATCCAATAACTTAATTCAAAAAATAAACCACTTTCTCCAAAATCACTGAAAAAAACAGTAGGCATTTGATCTTTATTATAGGTCAAAATCCTTTCATGGTCGTGAGCTATTCTTAATAAAACCTCTTTCACTTTCTCTGGATCCGAACCATAAGTGACTGAGAGCTTAAGTGTTGAACGAATCACTTTATCAGACAAAGTCCAATTCAAGATGCTATTTTCTAAAATAACACTGTTAGGAATCAAAATATGAGTGTTATCTAAAGATCGAATAGAAGTGGCACGAAAACCAACATTTTCTACAACACCTAACAAATTATCAACTTCAATTAAATCTCCGACCCGAATAGGATGCTCTGAGACAATAACAATCCCACAGAGTAAATTGTTCATAATATTTTTTGCCCCAAAACCAATCCCTAAAGCTAAAGCACCTCCTATAAAAGTAAAGACTGTTAAAGGCACATTAATAAAATACAAAGTAATTAAAAACAAAATAACAATTAAAATATAAAACAGAAAAATTTTAATCGTATAACGATGAGGAATATCGATATTCAGTCTTGAAAGAATTCTCTTATCTATTTCATAGATAAAATAACGAATTCCCATATAACCAAAAATTAAAAAACCGACCCCAAAAATAAGATCCCCCGCTGTAATAGGGTTCTCATCAATAAAAAACAAGGTGTAGTTCCAAAAGGTTGGAATTTGCATCCAAAGAATATCAAAAATTTCACGAATTTTTTCGAAAAATTTCTCTTTATCCCAAGATAAATTTCCTATAAAAAAATGAAACATAAAAAAACCTTTTCCACCCAACTTAAATGAATTTGATTTGTTTTTGTAGTAAATATAATTATGCAGTGTATAATTTAAAAAAACTTCCAGGATATTTTTATAGATTTTTAAAATAAACAAGGATATGAGACTAACTATGTTTTTTACAAAGTTTTTATCTTCAAAACTTACAAAAAGAAATTTAAAAATAGCTTTACAAATAGCTCAAGAAAAAAAAGAAAAATCGGCTTTTGTATTTGACATGGACTCCACTCTTTTTTGTATGACTTATAGAAACCAAGTTATTCTTAAAGAAGCTTTTGAAGAATGTTCTTTTGCAAAAAAGATTCCTACCCATCTAAAAAAGTTTTCTAACATTCAAATAAAAAAAACTGATTGGTCTGTTAAAGAGATTCTCTCCCGTTATGGAAAACTAGAAGAACCTTTCCTACAAGAAATAGAAAAGATTTGGAAAAAAAAATTTTTCTCAAATGATTATCTTTATTTAGATCAACCTTATAAAGGAGTCCTTAAATTTTTAAAGAGGCTTGCTAAAAGTTCCAATCACATTTATTACTTAACTGCAAGAAACTGGAATAAAATGTCAAGAGGAACTTTTGAAACCATAAAAAAATATAAACTTCCCCTTAAAAAAGACAGTCATCTTATTATGAAAAAAGATTTAAAACTAAAAGATGCAGATTATAAAACAAAACATTTAGAAAGTTTGTCTAAACAATTTGACACAGTTTGCTTTTTTGAAAACGAACCCGTTATTTTAAATCAAGTCTCTAAATCTCTTCCCGAGATTCATTTATTTTGGATAAACAGCACACATTCTAGAAGAGAAAGAGCTCCTAAAAAAGCTCTAACTTTGTCTATGACATATTCTTTTTAAAATAATTTAATAACTTTTTAATAATTTATTCTTTAGCTTTAACCATGTCCTTGCATTAAAAAAGGTTCATAAACGGGAAGAGTCTTTTTAAAACTTTGATTTTTATTAAAGAAATCTTCTATTATTTCTATAACAAAAGCTTTGTGTCTTTCTCGAAAGACCTTTCTACGAAACTCTGTAGAATGAGGAAAGCCTGATGAAAACCAGACTGCAAATTTTTTTAAATGTAATAAAAATAATCTCTCCTCATAAAAATTTTCTAAATGTTTTTTTAAACAAGTCATAGCCTGATTGTAATCCTTTGACAAAACAGATTTTCTAGATTTTTTTTTCAGACCTTTTTCTAAATGCTCCCTCGCTGAAAGAAAAATCCAAGGATCATTCAAACAAGCCCTGCCTATCATGACAGCAAAACAAGAACTCCACTTTAAAGCAGAACAAGCTTGCTCTCCTGTCATTAAATCTCCATTTCCTACAATTCTTAAAGCGGTTTGAGAATTGATCTGTTTGATATAATTCCAATCCGCTTTCCCTGAATAAGCTTGAGACCTTGTTCTTCCATGAAGGCTCATCCATTCAAAGCCTTCTTCTAAAGCTATTTGAGCCACTTGATCAGAGTTGCGGGTTTGATGATCCCAGCCGGTTCGAATTTTTAAAGACACCGGAATATTTACACTCGATTTCAAAGCACTTAAAACTTTTTTCAACACTTTTAAGTCCTTTAAAAGAGCTGAACCAGCTCCTTTTTTTACAATTTTATTAACAGGACAACCTAAATTTAAATCTATAAAATCAACTCCAAAATCTTCAGCTCTCTTCGCTCCCTCTGCAATAATATCAGCCGATTCTCCAAAAATTTGGATGCCATAAGGTTTATGATGCTCTTCAAACTCTATCAAAGGGAGAGTTTTTGAATTCTTTTCTTTTAAAGCTCTTGCAGAAACTAATTCTGAAGTCATAACTCCACAACCCATTTCTCTCATAAAAGAACGAAAAGGTTTGACCGTTACACCTGCCATAGGTGCTAAAAAAAAAGGATTTTCTTGAATATAAGCTTTTAAATTCATAAAGGTCCTTTCAGCCATATCAAAATCAAAGAAGATAATAAAGAAATAAAACACTTTCTTGTTCCTTTTGAAAAATTGACAAAAAGGAATTTTATTTGATAAAAACATAAAAACATATTGACTTATGCTTTACAAATGGCTTTTTACTTTTTCAGATCAATTTCAAATTTTTAATCTTTTTCAATACATAACTTTCCGTTCTTTTTTAGCTTTTTTTACCAGTTTTTTTGTCTGTCTCTTACTGGGTCATTTTTTTATAAAAAAATTAACTGATTTTGGAGAAAAAATTAACACAGATAGTCCGAACTCTCATCAAAAAAAAAGAGGTACTCCTACGATGGGAGGGGGCTTTATGCTCTTAAGTCTTTTTACAGTTTGTCTCTTATGGATTGATCTTTCTCAATCTCTTGTTTTAGCAAGTCTTTTTACGATTTACAGTTTTGCTTTTGTAGGTTTATGGGATGATCTTTTAAAATTTAAACATTCTAATTTTAAAGGAATTAAAGTTCGCTGGAGACTTCTTATAGAATTCACTCTCTCTAGTTTGGTTTTAAGTTACCTCAATTATAAAGGCTATATTTCAACGGAACTCTATGTCCCTTTTTTTAAGAATGTAAGTTTTGACTTAGGTGGAAGTTATATTCTTTTTGGGGCTTTTGTAATTACAGGATGTGCCAATGCTGTCAATCTTACAGATGGTTTAGATGGTTTAGCTATTTTTCCTGTCATGATTTGTTCTCTGACCCTTTTTATTCTCTCTTATCTAGCAGGTCACTCTAAAATAGCAAATTACTTAAATATTCCTTTTATTTTAGGAGCTGGAGAACTGAGTCCTCTTTTAGCAGGTGTGATTGCTTGTTGTTTAGGTTTTTTATGGTTTAATTCCTATCCTGCTCAAGTTTTTATGGGAGATGTCGGTTCTTTAGGTTTAGGGTCTTTTTTAGGTATTACAGCTGTTTTAACAAAAAATGAATTTTTACTTATCCTTTTTGGCGGAATCTTTGTTGTAGAAGCTTTGTCTGTTATTTTTCAAGTTTTTTCTTATAAACTCTTAGGTAAAAGAATCTTTAAGATGGCTCCTTTACATCATCATTTTGAATTAAAAGGTTTAGAAGAATCTAAAATTATTGTCAGATTTTGGATTGTCTCTATTCTTTTAGCTGTTTTAAGCTTAGCGGCTCTAAAAATTAGATAATTTTATGATATTTATCAAATCATCTTGATTTTTCTCTCTTTTTTAAATAGTTTTACATTTTGAAAAGAAGATTTATTAATAATCTGAGGATTTGCTAAAAAAAAGAGGTACCCCTTATAAAATTTTATGGAACTCAGTGAACTTAGTGGAAAAAAAATAGCTGTTATCGGTTTAGGTCAAACAGGGATAGCTCTGTCTCGGTTTTTACTCAAACACAATGCTAAAGTTACTATCAGTGACCACAAGTCAGAAGCTGAACTATCTGTTGCTCTAGAGACGATTCAAGATTTACCTTTAAAATTTGAATTAGAGGGACATAATCCAAAAACTCTCATTCAACAAGACTATGTTATTTTAAGTCCAGGAGTCCCCTCTCATTTAAAACTTTTTAATTATGTAAAAAGTCAAGGCATTAAAGTGACAGGAGAGTTTGAATTTGCCTCCCGTTTTATTAAAGAACCTATGACAGTTATCACAGGCACAAATGGAAAAACAACTGTCTTAGATATAGCTCATCTTTTTTTAAAAGAATCAGGAGTGAATGTATGGGTTGGTGGGAATCATAAACAAGCTCTCAGTCAATATCTTTATGAGGATAAAAAAGCAGATGTTTTACTTATAGAAGCTTCTAGTTTTATGTTAGAGCATGTCGAGCAAATGAAAGCTAAAACCCTTGTCTTTACCAATTTAGCAGCTAATCATTTAGATCGTTATGCCAGCATGAAAGATTACATGCTAGCTAAAAGAAGAATTTTCATCAATACGTCTGCTGAAACAACAAGTATTTTAAATGCGGATAGCAATGCTATTATAGAAATGGCAAGAGACCCTGTTGTGCAAAGAGGTTGCATTTTTTATTTTTCAACCAGAAAAGTTCTAAAACCTCAAATTATGAATATTGGTGGGGCGGTGTTAATAGGGGATGAGATTCAGTTAAGAACCAAACCTGATATTGAATATTACAGTTTAAAAAATTGCTTATTGAAAGGAAAACATTCTAAAGAAAACATGATGACAGCCTTGTTAATAGCAAAAGAACATGGAGGAGAGTGGTCCGCCCTTCAAAAATCCATTGATCTTTATAAAGGACTCCCTCATAGATTAGAGTATGTTCGTAAAGTCGGAGGAGTTAATTTTTACAATGATTCTAAAGCCACTAACGTTTTAGCTGTTATGAGAGCTTTAGAAGCCTTTGAAGACAACGTCATTTTAATTATGGGAGGTAAAGACACTGGTTTAGATTATAAACCTTTAGCTCCTATTATTAAAAGAAAAGTAAAAAGTCTTATCTTAATAGGAGATGCTAAAGAAAATATCAATCGTCATATTGGGCAAAGTACAGAGACTTTTTTGATTGGAACTTTTGATGAAGCTGTTTTTATAAGTTACCATAAATCCCGTATAGGAGATACGGTTTTACTTTCTCCCGGTTGCCCGAGTTTTGACATGTTTAGCTCTTATATAGAAAGAGGAAGGCATTTTAAAAGCTTAGTAAAAAAATTCAAATAAGAGGTCCTTTTTTGAAAAGCATGAAACTCAACACCATTTTAATAAGTGCTATTAAAAATGGAAAACAAAGGGAATTAAAAGAAAATTTAGAAGAGCTTAGGGAGCTTGCCCTTGCTGTTGATTTACATCCTATAGATAAACTCAAACAAAATCTAAGACAAATAGATTCTGCTTTTCTTATTGGTTCAGGAAAAAGAAAAGAGCTAGAACAAAAAGTTAAAACATTTAAAGCTCACTATGTTATCTTTGATCATCCTTTAACAGGAGTTCAAACTCGTAATTTAGAAAAACTTTTGAAAGTTTCCGTTCTAGACAGAACGCAACTTATTTTAAAGATTTTTGCAAGGCGAGCTAGGAGTCATGAAGGGAAATTGCAAGTTGAGTTAGCTCAATTGATGGATCAAATGCCTCGAATGACAGGGGCATGGCTTGGTTCTCTTTCCCGTCAAGGAGGAGGACGTTTTGTTAAAGGTCCTGGAGAAAAAGCTCTTGAAACAGACCGAAGACAAATACAAAATCGTATTCAAAAAATAAAAGAAAAATTAGAAAAAGTAAAAAAAAACAGAATTCAACATCGGCAAACGAGACTAAAAAAAAAGATCCCTTCTTTTGCTCTTATTGGTTATACCAACTCAGGAAAAAGCACTCTTTTAAATCGTCTTACAAAGTCTAATGTCGCGGTAAAAGACCAAGCTTTTATGACCCTTGATCCTAAAACAAGAAAACTTTTCATTCCAGGAACGACCAATCCTTCGGTTATAACTGATACTGTTGGCTTTATTCGAAAACTTCCTACTCATCTCATCTCTGCTTTTAAAGCAACCTTAGAAGAATCAGCTTCTGCGGATATCATTTTACATGTTGTAGATTCTGCTCATCCTAAAAGAAACCAACACATTAAAGTCGTAGATGCTTTAATTGAAGAATTTCAGTGGAATGAAAAACCTATTTTATATGTTTTTAATAAAATGGACTTACTTTCTAGAGAAAAACTTTTCCTTCACAAAGAATGTGAAAATAGAATCCCTATCAGTGCTAGAACAGGCTGGAATATTCCTGTTCTCCTAGAAAAACTGAAAAAAATGATTCAACAGTTTGACAAAAACATGGAACTTTTTTTTCCAAAAGCACAAGAACATCAAATTTATGAATTAAGTCGTTTTTCTCAAATTTTAAAAAAAGAAACTCATAACAAAGGAACTTATTGTGAAATCAAAATTCCCTCCGACAAAACTCAAATGTGGAAAAAATATCTCATTAAAAAATAATTAATTTTTTCGTTTCTCTAATCCTGATATCATATAAGAAAGAGCCATCTCTAATTGCAACTGTATTTTTTTATAATCTTTGTTTTTTTCTTTGCTCATTTCATCCATATACAGTTTTCGATTGAGTTCAATTTGAACAACTTCCTGTCCTTTTGAAACCTGAGCATAAGACTGAGTGATAGCCCCTCCTTTGTAAGGAAAGTTCAAACTTGTTTTAAAACCCGCTTCTTGATAAGCCTTTAATATTAAATCTCTAAAAAAAGGAGAACAAGATTTTCCCTCATTATCACCTATGACAACATCGACTCTCAGCTGTCCTTTATCTTTATGAAAAGAAGTCGCTTTTGAGGGCATGCTATGTAAATCTAACAAATAAACAAACTTTTTTTTTTGTTTCGAGATAAGTTTTTTCAATTTCTTATGATAAGAATCAAAATATTTACTCATTAAAATTTGATGGGTTTTTTGTGAAATAGGTTTTTGAATCAAAATTTCATTTAAAGTTGTTTGATACCAATGAATATCTGAAAGATTGTTTTTGAAATTTCTTTTTTTAATTTGATAAAAAGTCTCTAACAACTCCTGTGCTTTTTTTACAGTTTTAGAAGATATGTTATACGGAAAGCGATTGGCATCCACAGCATAGCGATGCCAATCAAAGACAATAAAAGGAATGTTATATTTTTTCAAGGTCGGATCATAAAGATCATCTACAAAAAGATCTACGTCACACATTAAAGTTTGATAAGATAGTTTTTTTAACCAATACGCCTCTAAAGGTATTTTTAAGCCACTATGAGGAATACTTGTAAGCACAGCATAATCCTTTGAATTCACTTTAAACATAAGATTCTTTTTCTAATCTAAAAGATAACAAACTACAAGGTTTTAATTACCTTGAATAGGGATTTGTTCATTTCTTTCTATAGGCGTTCTTTCAAAAATCTCACCTAAGGAATGAACCGTCTTTAAAGCAGAAAGATCTTCTGAATTAGACCTGAAATCACCGGCTCTTAGAACTTCATCGAGATTATAAGGAAAATCATAAATTCCTGGATAAAAACCAGTTCTATGCATTCTTAAACCTAAAGTTAAGTCTTTACTATGCTCTCCAATTTCTTGTAAAACAAGATTTTCCGTTTTTAAAACTGGCAAAAAATAATTATAAAAATATGTCTCAAACAAACCTCTTTGTAGTTTTCTATATACAACAGTAAAATAAAAAATAAAGATATCTATATTTAGATTTAATTAAATCTTAACAAGATACTAAAAAAGTGAACAGTAAAAGTTTTGAAAAGAAATATTTAAAAAATATTCCTTATTTTTTTAAATATAAATCTCTGGATTTTTTTAGAAAACATTTTTCTGATTCATTAAAAATTTTAATTTCAAAATCTTCCATTAAAGCTTTTCCATCACACATAACAAAATCTAAATTTTATCCTAAAAATGTATAAGAGATAGGTTTATAAAAAGGATGTCAATCCACTGAGTCTAAATTCAAAATATATCTTTTTTTTAACAATTTCATGAAACTTTCAATCTCTAGTATCAGTAAGAGAAATCCTCTCTTTATTCTGACATTTCAGATAAAGTTTCTACCCTGTCAAAGAGCATGAGGGATTAATGCAATTTTAGGATACTTTTTAAAATCATATCTTAAATTTAATTTTTTTTTCATTCTTTTGCATCTTTTTCTACAAATCCTATTCCTATATAAATTCTTTTTAGAACATCAACTAAAACTTTATTATAAAAATACATAGCACGTGGTCATTTCGAATCCTTTGAAGTTGTTTGATACCAAGGAATATCTAAAGATTGTTTTTGAAATTTCTTTAAGTCTATAAAATTTTTTAAAAGCCCCTTTCTTTGTCTACAGTTTTAAAAGATATATTATAGAAATTAGCCTCTATAACATAGCAATACCAACCAAAGGAATGTTATATGTTCTCAAGTTCGAAAAAATCTACGTCACATATTTAAATTTGATAAGATAGCTTTTACTCTAAAGGTATTCTTAAACATAATCTTTTGAATTCACTTTACAGATGATAGACTACAAAGTTTTAGTTATTTATTGGAGTTGTTGTATTTTTTATATTAGGCGTTTTAAAAAGATCAAATGAATGAAGACTATGTAAAGTAGAATCATCTTCTAAATTAATCCTGAAATCATCTGCTCCAATTTCTTCATTGAGATTATAAGGAAAATCATAAACTCCTGGATGAAAACCAGTTCCATTCATTTCTCTTAATTTTAAATTTAAGTTTTTACTATGTCTTCCAATATCTACAGGTTCAATAAATTGATTAATAGATGTTTCATTGAGAGGTACGTCAGGATCAAATTTTCTAGCTAAACTATAAAATCTCCTATATTCTCTTTCTCCTCTTAAAATTAAAAGAAAAGGACGATTCGCTAAATCATAAAGATCTAAAAATTGAGAGTTTTCAGGGGTTGTATTAGCTTGAGAAATGTAATAGTAAGACTCTGTAATTTTTTCTAAATCAGGAGAACCCTCTTCTAATCTCCTAGGGTTACATAAGATCAAGCCAGATCTAGAAAACACCACTTCATCTAAAAATTGAGTTGAATCCTTCCATACATTTTCATAATATTCTGGTTTTCCCGTTTTTAAACTTGCTACAAAAGAGTTAGGACGTGGTTTAATCACTAAACACTTTTGATACTCTTTGACACCTATTTCAATTTCAGCCACTCCAACAGATAAAAATACAGCTTCACCTGCCCGGGTATCCCAAGCTATTCTCGATGAATTAGATTCATTACTTGATTGATTTTGACTCAGAGAAGAAGAGACTCCAAATGTAAAAAAATTAATAAAACTACTGAATTTTGAATCTGCAGAAATAGATAAATTTCTTCCTCTTTGAGCTGTCCAATTCATATAAGAACCTATAGAATTATTACTAGAAAATCCAAAGTTTTTTAAATATCCACCTTTATATTTGAAATTCTTATCCTCATGAGATATATCATAAATGATCATTTTATTTTCTACTTTAAAAAATTCTTTAAAATTATTTACACAAGTTTGTAGAGGTTCTTGATAGTTATCTATAATATTAGAAAATTCTGTACCAAACAAAGAGCTTTCTTTTAAACAAGAGTTGTATCCAGAAAAACAAATGTTTTGATTTTCACAAAAATCTTTATCAGGATTTAATCTACAAGTATGATTTATTCTCTCAAGGCAGTTTTGAGAAGAATCGTTTTTACATAAATCTAAATTCTGATTTTCCTCTTTAGAACAAATCTCTTTAATAAAAAGCTCACAAAACTCATTCTTACTTTCTGTAGGTTTACAATAATTATTTTTCCAGTAAGAATCCTTGTCGAAAGATTTTCCTGTACAAAAAGCTTCTGAAGCACATTTTCTATAATTACTGTGACACCTTTTTTCACCGGAATCGTTTGACATAATTTTTTCTAAATCAATAAGACTATTAATAAGACTTTCAATCTCTATATCATTTTTTACATAAGTATGTTCTAAAGCTTGATAAATATCATAATTTCTCATGTAATTTGTATAAGTAGAAAATTTTATTTCTTCATTTAAGTATTTAGGGAATTTTTCAAACCAAAAAAAACAAAGAGATTTTAAAAAAGGAAGATTCTTTATGTTCTTAATACTTTCACTTGTTAAACCATTGTTTATTAAATCTTTTAAATTTTCTGCAATTTCTGAAGAGTCTAAAAAAAACTCATTTTTTAAATTCTGATAAAATCTTTTATTATCTGCTTTACTTAATTCATGAGTATCATTTTTTAAAGAATTCTCAATCACATTATTCCTCTCCGCATTCTGAAGAATTGTATCTTTATTTTCTAATAAAAACTCCTTTAATTTTTTTAGATATGAAGTAGGATCACTGTATTTAATAGGCCAGAGTGAAATTTTCAACATGTCTTCAACGGAATAGGGACTCTTTATTTTCTTTAAAAACTTGTGAATTTCCGATTCAGGTAACAGAAAAAGTAACATAAAAACAAAAGTTTGAGTTTTTATAAAGTTTTCTCCATCAGAAAATTTTAAATTAGGAATCACTTTTTCTATAATAAAATCTAGTATTTCTTGGTTTTTCATGTCATCTAGATTCCTATCCAAATTACCAAAAACATCTTGATTCTCTTTAATAAAATTAGCAACAGAAGAAAAATAATTCTTTGAGTTTGAAAATTCTTTTAATATCGAAAAATAAGCCTTATAAATATCTAAGCACATTTTGTCATCTTCATCACAATGCGTTTCTCCACTAAGTAAATCGATATGCTTAGAGACAATAGAAAAAGAGTCTTCAAATGTTGGTTTTAAAAACTGTAAATATTTATCATAAGAAGCTTTTAAATCTTCTATAAAAGCACCCGTTTCGTTAGAATCATCAATTGTAACAGGTTTTAAAGAATTTTCTAAACTAAAATTCTGTAAAAGATTAGGAATATCATCAGAAGATTCAACTTCATCTTTATAAGCTTCAAGTCCAGGGTTAAGAGAAATTTCATGTTCTCTCTCACATGCTTTTTGTGTTTTTCCAGAAAAATTCTCCTGAAATGCTTCATCTAAAAGAGAATTCTCTTTTGACACATTTGGAGCTAAAATATTTTCTATTTCTTTCTGTTTTTCCGTATCGTAACTTATTATTTCATTTGTTCCTCTTATTTCTTCAAATGTTATTCCTAGTTCTTTTTGAATTTCAGATTCTCTTTTTCTCTTCACGTCATTCATTGACCTAATTGTTTTAGAATTTGCGTATTCAACACAATTAGAAATTGGTTGAAGAATTCTTTTTTCATTTAACGTTGATACTTCTTCAGTTGAATTTTCACTACAACTTTTTACAAAAGAGTTATTTTTCTGATACACATTTGAAAAATCAAAACGTTTATACTTTTTACCTATTTCAGATGAATTTATAATCTCATCTGTATTTGTGTTAACAACTCTAGGTTGTAATAAATTCCAGTTTGTCCAATTTTGTATATTAATAACTCCTATGTAAGGTTTATTAATAAGGTCATGATCATTAAAAGCTATCCACTTCGTTTTTTCTGTATCAATAGAACCATCTTCTTTAAGTATGACATATTTAGGATCTGCTGGATAAATTTGTATCATAATTAGGTTTCTAGAAGCTGTATAGTACAGTTGTTTTGTAGATAAATAAATCGGCATATAAAAATTGACAAAATTAGCTTTAGTTTCCACAACAGAATCTGTATGCGTTATATAATCAAAATCCTCATAAGGTAAATTAGTTATTTCTTTTCCTGTGGTATTTTTTCTAGAATGATTCAATTTCTTTTGACTACGCACAGGACTTATGACTCCAGTTTCTTTTGGATTTCTTAAAATTAAAACTCGAATCAAATGGTGACCATCTCTTAAAAGTTCTCTGGATTGATAATTTAAACCTAAAGATACATTATCTGGTCTTCTTATAAAAGGTTGAAAAAGTAAATAAAACCGATGAAAAAGATGTATTTTGAGAAGTTTATCTATTCCATAAGACGGAAATAAATTAATAGAACGAAATTGATTAATAACAAGCTCAGGAGGTTTCACTCCGTCCACATCAAAACGAATATGTTTTTCATCTAAGTTCTGTGCATCCTGAAAAGCTTGGAAAGCTCTTTGCCAAGGGTTTAAAGCCAATCTCACTTGTCCATAGAGATTAAGTTCTTCAGATAAAACATGAACTATAATTTCAAAATACCTTTGTTTATCATATATCCTATGCTTAATTGGAATAGAAACTGTAATACAATTAGCATCTGCTATAAATCTCTTCTTACCTTCGTAAAAAATCTCCTCGATCTTTCCTGGAAATATTTCATCATTTTCACCTTCTTGACAAGCAAGCTCTCTTGGTTTTTGTAAAAAAACACGAAATTTTGCATCCTGAAGTTTTTGACTGTTTAAATCATCTTTCATACAAAGAGTTCCTACAAAACTGACTTCTCTTTCTATGATATTTTCTCCGGGTTGAATATTAGCATACTTAAACTCTCCTTTAGGACTCAGCTGAAGGGCTTTTAAACTAATAGCAGAATTTTCATTTATCTCAGAAAGACTTTGAGGAAAGTTCTTCATCAAATCTATCTCTTCCTTAGGATTTTTTAAAACCGTACTGTATTCCTTATTGTCATTGGCATCTATTATAGTAGATTTTAAGTCACTTCCAAAATCAAATTGAAAGGTGTGAACTCCTTGAAAATGCCTCATAGGAAGATAGTTTTCTTCTTTCGGATTTGTTGAATTAACAGAACTAATCTCATAGACAATTTTAAAAACCGAATTGGAATCAAAAGCAGTTATATTAAAATCACAGTGAAAACTTAAATCTCCTGTTTCATCAATTTCAAGATCTTCTTTTTCACATTTTGCAATATTATAATTTTTATTATCTTCTTTAGGTTTAACGACAAGAAAGCTTCTAAAATTATAAACTCCTCCATTTAATTCTTTATCAAAAGAAATTATAGAATCAACACTTTTAAATTTTAGAGGAAAGCGAAAATTAAAACGAAACTTTCTTTTATAACAGTTTTTATCCTTTCCTGGTCTACATAAAGTCACATATTTCTTTAATAAATTTTTAAGCTGAATTTGTTCTGTAGAATTTTCTTGATGAGAAGCTTTTTGATCTGTAATTTCCTCAATCTGCATAGAAAATTTAGGAACCCACAACAAAGGTTTTTGCTTATCTGCTGTTTTTAAAAATTTTAAACCTTTTTCGTAGTATCTTTTATTTTTTGAATCTTCTTTTGAATTAGAATCTTTTAAAAGAAAATGATTCTTAGAAAATTCACATCGCATATCTAAAATTTGAGGTTTTCCACCTTCACTTTTCTCATTCGAAGACAACCAAGGATTAACAGCTGTAAGAATTTTAACAGCCCCACGGTGAGTGCCATCTTTGTTTTTGATTGTTCTTTCAAGGCCTATCCATACAGAATTTAATGTGTATTTATATTTATACTCTTCCTGCCATTGAATACAACCATTCGAATCACTTATGACTTCGATGGTCTCTTCTTTCCCAGTTAAGTTACTTTTATAACTCACAGTAAAAGATGAATTTTGAATCGAAGTATCAGGACGAATAGCCTCTTTTAAACAAACTCTTAAATTCAAAATAAAGCTATCTGCTAAACCCTCTTTATACTCTATAGTAATAGCTTGATCATTCGGAGAAGTTTGAATTTGTTCAGCAATAAAACTTGCGTTTCCAGCAGAACATTCACGACTTATACTTTCTTCTTCTTTTATCGATTTAGATTGAAAAAACAAACAAGAGGTCACAAAAAACTGAACAGCTAGTAAAAAAAATATTTTATTTATAAGTTTACTCATCTTTTATTCTCCTGTTATCTAAAACTCCAATACGATTTGTTGTTAAAAAAACTTGAAAGGCTGTAGAAGGACCTATCACTGTTTTATCATCTTCATCAATAGGTTTACTATTTACTAAAGACACTCCCAAATTTAAATTGGAATCATAAAAATGAGCTTGCATTTTTAAAGCAAATCCTTTTCTTCCGTTATGTCCATAAAACTCACTGTTATAATAAGCTACAGAAGAGTTAGATTGATTTAAAAAATTTTCAAGCTCTCCAATCAATTCTACAAAGTGATTAAAATTATGATACAACCTTAAATAGGTTCTATAACCTTCATTAATATGAGAGCTAGCTCCTAAATTGTGAATGTATTCAAGCCCCCACTCTCCAGCCCAATCTCCTTTTAAAAAAGAATCATTTAAAAACCTTTTTGTTATTTTTATATGGTTATGAAAACCGTAATAGTCATATTTGAAAATAGAATCACTTCCGGTTCTCTCCACTGTATTTTGAAAAATACGACTTCTTTCAGCGACCGCTTGAGATAAGTTATAATAATGAAAAAAGGTGAAACGGTTAAAAAAATCAAAATTTGAATTCAAATTTTTTATATTAAAAGAAGCTACAGAAAAAGACGGAAAACCTTTGATAACCTGTGTTTCTCTAAAAACAGATTCTGATGCATTATCAGGTATAGAACCTTGAACTAAAAAGTGAGATTTAAAATTATAAAAATCTTCTAAATGATATCTTAAGATAAAACTTGGAAAAGTTTTATCTGTCATTAAAAGAGGAGCTTCTAAAAATCCTTGATTAATATTTCCAAATTGAAAGGAATAAGAACTATCTGCTTTCCATTTAAAAAAACTTTCTAATAAATAAAGCCCTCTTGAACGATCTCTTCGATCATAAATAGATTGAGTGAATCCATTTCGACCAATAAATAAAGCTTGAAGCTGAAAAGCTAATTCTTTTGTTAAATCCCACTTAAACTCTCCATAAATTTTTGTACTCACAACACCATTTGTCTTTGTTTCATCAGTAAAACTTTGAATTTCAAAAGTAGCTTTCCAAAAAAAATACATATTAGAAAAATCTTCATTTGAATCTAAAATATTTTCTTTCAAATCTATCTCCTGATTAAAATCATTTGAAGGAATGTTTTTAACTTCACTCTTACTTTCTGCAAGGGTTAAGTAAGACTCAAATCCTTTTTCTTGTAAAACAAAATTTTCCGCTTTTAAAGCGGGTAAAAAAAAGAAAGAAACAATTATAAGAATATCTCTCAAACAAACCTCTTTGTAGTGTCTATTTACAGCAATACAATAAAAAGTAAAGATGTTTTTATTTATCTTAATTAGATCTTAACATTTTTAAAAATGATTTCCTATGACTTAACACAATCTAAACTAAATCTTAACAAGACACTAAAAAAAGTGAATGGGATTTGAACAGTTTTGAAAAGAAAAATTTTTAAAATGTTCCTTAAGTTTTCCTAGATATAAATCTCTGGATTCTTTTAGAAAACACCTTACTTTCTTCTAAAACTTCTAATTCATTAAAAACTTTAATTTTAAAATCTTCCATTAAAACTTTTCCCTCACACATAACAAAATCTAAGCCATGTCCTAAAACTGTATAAACAAGAAGAGAGATAGGATTATAAAAAGGATGTAAATCCACCGAGTCTAAATTTAAAGCTATAATATCTGCTTTCTTACCAAGTTCAAGGCTCCCTATTTCTTTATCTAAAGCCAGGGATCGAGCTCCTCCGATAGAAGCTATTTTAAACATCTCCTCAGCTGTTAAGCCTTGATCTCCATACTTTAAAGCTTGAAGTCTCGCTCCTGTTCCCATTTCCTCAAAAAAATTCAAATTATTATTAGAAGCGGAACCATCTGTTCCTAAACCCACTTTGACTCCTTCTTGTAAAGCTAAGCCAACGGGAGCAATTCCATTTCCCAATTTCATATTACTTTTAGGATTGTATGAAAAAGAAGTCCCTGTTTTTGACATGATTTGCAAGTCCTTTTGATTGACATGAACGCAGTGAACAAATAAGCTTTTCTTCCCTGTCACTCCTAAATCATGTAAATACTGAACCGGAGTTTTATGATATCTTTTTTGAATTTCTTTTTGTTCCCAGAGACTTTCACTGACATGAATTGTTAAAAAGAAATCCTCTGATTTTGCAAATTCTGACATTTCAGATAAAGTTTGAGACTCTACCGTGTAAGGAGCATGAGGAGCTAAGGCGATTTGAATTCGAGGATGCTTTTTAAACTCAGACCTTAAATTCAAACTCTTTTGTTTCCATTCTTTTGAATCTTTTTCTACACTCGGAAATCCTATCCCTACATAAGCTCTTAGACCTGATTCATCTAAAACTTCAGCCAAAGTCTTATTATAAAAATACATATCACAACACGTGGTCATTCCGGATCGAATCATTTCAATGACAGAAAGTTTTGTACCCACTTTTATAAAATCTTCATCTACAAATTCTCTCTCTAAAGGAAAGATGTATTTTTCAAGCCAAAGCTTTAAAGATAGATTATCAGCTAAACCTCTAAATAAAGACATCGGCAAATGAGTATGTGTATTGATTAAGCCTGGAGATACTAAATGATTTTTAAGATGATAAACTTTTTTAGATTTTAAATCAGAACAAGATTCTCCAAGATAAGCAATCTTTCCCTCTTTTACACCAATAACTTTGTTGGAGTCACAAAAAAAATTCCCTTCTTTATAGATTAAAATTTTTCCACATTCTATTAAACAGTCATACATCATAGCTTTAACTTTGATTTGTAAGTATATCTTCTAAATCCGAGTCAGCCAAATCCTCTTTGGAACTGAAATCAAATTTTTCTCTTTTAAAACGTTTCACTATGAGTTTTACCGATAAAGGAAAAAAGGCTAAAAGAGTAAAACTAAGTAATAAATTAAAATCATATAAATCATTCCAACTCTTTAGTTGAGAGAGTTTTGAACCTATATGAACATAAATTAACAAATAAGGTAAAATTGTTATAAAACACACAAATAAAAAAATTCTAAGTCTCATTTTTCCTAAACCCATAACAATATTTGTAACGGCAAGAGGAGAAAAAGGAAACATACGAAAGGTCGCTAAATAATAAGCTTCATTTTCTTTTAAACGATCATAAAATTTATTTAAATACATTATTTTTTTTCTTTTCTTTAAGCTCTTTATAAAAAAGTCTCTAAAAAAGAACCTCACAACTAAAAAAGCAAAACAAGATCCTAAAACAACAGCTGTTAAAGATACAAAAAAACCTTTAAAAAAACCAAATACAAAACCTCCTATAGAACCTAAAAAAGCAGTCCCTGGCAAACCTAGTAAAGATACAATAAAATAGAAAATAAAAAAAGAAAGGAGAGATAAAAAACTGTGATTTTTAGAAAAATCAATTAAGCTTTGTTTAAAATTTAAAAAATCTGAAGAATCCCAACTTGCAAACCATAAAGTAAAAGCCCCTAAAAAAAGAAATAAAGTAAAAAAAATAAAAAGTTTATACTTTTTAAGAAATTTAACAAAAAATTTGAGTAAAAGAAACTTGAACAGAAAATCAAGAAAAATGTTAAAAATCTGAAGAATCTTTTTTGACATACAAATATATTTTTTAATAAATCTTTATATAAAAAAATCATTAAAGTCTAGTTTTTTGAAAATTATAAACCTTAAGTCAATAATATAGATGAAAAAGAAGATAAAGTGAGAAAAAATTAGCTTTTAGAGAGTTATCCTCAGAAATAAACTTGACAATCAATAAGAGAAAGATAATATGTCTTCAAAATGAAAAATCTTATCTTTTTAGTTCTTTGTTTTTCCCTTTTTTCTTGTCAAAAAATAAGCTCTTTATTAGAACACTCTGTTCCTATTAAAACAGACGAAGAAAAAATGAGTTATATGTTAGGTTACATCATTTCAGAAAACACAAAAAAAACAGAAGTTCTTTTAGTGCAATCTGCTTTTTTACAAGGAGTCAAAGATAATCTTAACAATAAGGAACCTGTTTTAACTAAGGAAGATATGAATAAAATAAAAGAAGATATCGAAAAAACAGCCCATTTAAAAAAAACAGAAGAAAAAAAGAAGGAACAAAAAATGAAATCACAAAATTTTTTAGAAGAAAATAAAAAAAGAGAAGAAGTTAAAGTCACAGATTCAAACTTACAATACGAAGTTTTACAAGAAGGAAAGGGGGAATATCCTCAATTAACGGACGTTGTAGAAGTACATTACAAAGGAACTTTAATTGATGGTTTAGAGTTCGATAACTCTTATAAAAGAGGGACTCCTGCAAAATTTCCTCTAAAGGGTGTGATCAAAGGATGGCAAGAAGGACTGCAACTTATGAAAGAAGGGGCTAAATATAAATTTTATATTCCCTCAAATTTAGCTTACGGAGAGCAAGGAGCTGGACAAATCCCAGCTCATTCTACATTAATTTTTGAAGTAGAACTTATTAAAGTCTTTAAGAAATAACTAAAACTTTAATTTCATTTCTCTATATTCTATCTATCACTTTTGATAAATCTTTTCTTGCTTCTTTTCTATAAATTTGTCTATAAAGAATAGGATTAAACATAACTGAAAAAACTCCAAAAAGGACTAAAATAGAAAAAATCTTTGTATCAATATAACCTTTAGATAAAGCTAAATCTGCAACAATTAAATCAAATGTTCCTCTAGAATTTAATATGAGTCCCATTTTAAAAGACTCTTGATTTGAAAAACCAGAAATTTTAGTTGCTATCGTAGAACTTAAAATTTTAACAACATATCCTACAGCTAATAAACTCAAAACAAGAGTGATATCCTCAAAAGAATCTAAATTAATGAGCAATCCTAAATAAGCAAAAAAAATAGGAGTTAAAAAATGACTGGTGATAGATTGAAGAGTTAGAGAAAGAGAGTCAAAAACATTTGTTCCTATCACATCTTTATTTAAAAGGAGACCTCCAAAAAAAGCTCCAATAATAAAGTGAAAACCAAGAGCTTCAGAGATAGTACTAAAAAGTAAAACAAATAAAACACCAATACCAAAAACAGCCTCTTCTCCAAAAGTTTTAATAATTTGATTAAACATAGTTTGTGTTGAAAGGTATTTTAGTTCTGATCTAAGAATTTTATTAACAAGCATAACAAAAAAGAAAAAACCTAACATAGAAAGCCCTTTTATAAAAATCAGCTTAAAATAGGCTATTAAAGAATAATTATTATCGGCTCCTGAAGAAATTCCTAAAATCAACAAAGCCAGAATCTCAATAACAATAGCAGTTCCCATAACAGTATGACCTAAAGGGCTTTTTATTAAATCTACACTTCTAAGAAACTTAATAGCTACAGGTATAGCTGTAATAGAAAAACAAAGCCCTATAACAATAGAACTAAAAAACGTAAGCTGAAACAAAAAACCAAAAATTAAACCAGATCCAAAAGAAACTGAAAAAATAATTAAACCACAAATTAAAGCTTTATTTTTAAGAGAGATAATAAATTCTTTGAGATCAACTTCTAAACCTGCGGCAAAAATTAAAAGAAATATCCCTAATTCCACAATTCCATTGAGACCATGAACATTAGGATCTATAAAATTAAAGATCGCCGGACCTAACAAGAAACCAGCCAAAATTTCCCCGGTAATAGAAAAAAAACCTAAGGCTTGAAAAATTCGACCTATAATTCTTGAACAAGCAAGCAAAATAAGTAAACTTGTAATTAAATGCATAAAAGCATCCTATATTAAATACTCATAAGAGTTAACATAAAATGACATAAATTTTACTTTATTTAAAAACGATTCATGAAATATTAAAAAGAAAGACCTTAAGTTAAAAAAGTGGTGGAGATGAGGGGAATTGAACCCCTGTCCGCAAGACGTCCTCTTTCAGGCTCTACATATTTAGTTCTTGTTTAAAAAATTAAAGAAAGTACAAGAACAAACTTTACTTTAATTTTTTCTATATAAATTTAAGTTTTTTACCTATAAAAAAAATAAAAAACCGAGACAGCTAAAGTCAGCACTTCCCCTTTTTCGCTGTCTTAAAAGGTTCCGTGTTGCTACAATAAATTAAGCAGCAAGAGCAACATGATTGTCGCCAATTAAAAAGTGCTTGTTTTTTAAGAGGTCCTCAAGCGTCCTCTATATGCTCCTAAAAGTTTCTTGACCCACGTCAAAACCAAGTCATCCCCTTAAAACAAAACTTTAACACAGATTTTAAAAAAATCAAAGACTTTTCTTAGATTCAGCTCATTAAAAAAATCAGCTTTCAAAAGTAAAACTCATTTGATAGGATTTTATAAGAGTGAAAAAAGAGACTTCTTTTTCAAAACATATAGATCTTCTCTTTAAAACTAAACACAATGCTATCTATGATTATGAATTTCAGAAACACTTAAAAAAAGCCCCTTGGGAATCTTGGCTCAATCAAAGTAATTTTTTTGATGTAAAAGAAGAGTATATTGAAGCTTTTATTCATTGGATTTACTCTAGTAAAAAAAACTCTTTTTCTGAAAGTTTAAAAGATAAAAAAAGATACCAAAGAAGAGATGTCATTGTGGGAACAACACAATCTTTTGATGAAGCTTACTTTAGATACAGTGATCGAAGATTAAGAATTTTCAGAGGGGAATACGCATATCATAGACGTTGTTATGAAAATTATGCTTTTCTCGATTCTCCAGCTTTTTCAAAAGAAATGCCTAGGATGCAATCTCTAGATAAAAATGACTGGGTTATAGTATCTCAGCCTTTTTGCGGAACAGGTCAAGAACACCCTAAATTAAAAGAGCTTTTAGATCAGTGTTTAAAGAAAAAAATCCCTGTTCTTATAGACTGTGCATGGTTTGGAACTTGTTTTGATATCAATTTTGATTTAGAACATCCTGCTATTTCTGAAGTCTCTTTTAGTTTAACAAAAGGAATTGGTTTAGGTTTAATGAGAACAGGACTGAGATTTAGTAACTACCCTATAAAAGACAATAAACCCATAGCTCAGCAAAATCATTACAAACACCTTGTCTTGAACAATTGTCAAATTGGAATCTATCAAATGAATCAATTTAGTCCCGACTTTCAAGCTTTAAAATATCTAGATTGGTATAAAAAACTTTGTAAAAAATATGCTATGATAGAAAGTAATTGTTTACATATCAGTAGACTTCCCTTAGACCATCCTTTTGCTAAACATTTCTTAGTTGATGAAGCTTACTCTAAAGTAGGAATCAGAGAGGCTTTAAAAGCTATCAGAAAAAAACAACTGATTTTATAAGTGATTTCTATAAGATTCTAGTTCAGGAAGAATTTTTGACATTTTTTGATTTCGAGATCGATCTAAAAAGTCACTGTATTTAAAAAAAAGACTTAAGTACTGAGACCAATCTTCTTTATTCATATAAGAAATCAAAGAAAGAACTGGAAATTCATCCTTAAATGGCAATAGTTTTTCCTCGACTCTTTTTTTTAAAACCTTTGGTAAAACTTTAATATTCAAAAATTTAGGATCATTTAATATACTAAGGCTAAGTTGTAATGGTAAATAAGATCTTTTTTTAAACCATTTTAAAAATTCATCTGTGTAAAGAATATTATACATCTGAACTGTATAGGTAAAATTCATCTCTAGATTGACTGTCTCTCCTTTAGAAATAGATTCTGCTTTAGAAATATTTTTTTCAATGAGATTCCACTTAGAGGGATAACGAATATAATTGTTTAAGTCTTGAATTCCATCAATTGAGATAGATAATTTAACCAATTTAAAATGTTTCCAATAATTTAAAATCTGATCAGAAAGCTTTGTAATATTTGTATTGTAATTCAATACAATCTTTGAAGAATAATTTTCATCAATTAATTTATCTAGTAAATCATAATGTTTTTTTATTAATAAAGGTTCTCCCCCTGCAAAATAAATCTCTTCTACATGAGATATATTTTTAAATAGCTTTTTGAAATCCATTTTTTCTGGCCAATTCATATTCATTTTACCATCAAATTCATTTAATTCTGGAAAAACAAAAGAATTTTCTTGCTTCATTTTTTTATATTCTTTAATCCATTGATGGCTAGAGTAAGGATCACACATCCGGCACCTTAAATTGCATTGATTTCCTAATCTTATATCTAAATAACGTATTTTAAAAGGAGGAGTTACAGACTGTTGATATTCAAACATCCAATGTTTATTAGCTCTTTGTCTCGGACTTATTAAACCAGCAGATTCTTTTTGAAAACAGTACTTACACTCCTCTGGTTTTTCATTATTCAAAAGCTTTTGTCTTATTTTTCTATAGACCGGAGAATGCCAAGCCTTTTTTAAATCCTCTCCATAAATACGATAAACTCTTCCTTTTTCATCCTTAATAAAACTCTTTCCATGATTACAGTGACAACAAGGTCTTAAACTTCCCGAAGTTGAGCTTGAAAGATGCATCCAAGGGAAAATACAAAAAGTCTTACTAAGAGTTTTCTTCATACTACAACTGATTTACAAATTCTGGAAAAACAGAAAAAAAGTTTTCCCCTCTCCACTTATCAATAACTTGAATTTCCTTTTTTAACTGCTCTCTGAGTGAGATAATCTTTTTTGAATCTTCTTTTAAATTTTGTAAAAGATTACAAATAGCAGTGACATCCTTTTTTTTAAACAAATACTTTTCTTCATTTTTTATTATTTCTTCAATTTTCCCTATAGCTTTGATTTTAAGATTTACAGGAAGAACTGAGATATGCTGCTCTACAGGTTGGTGTAACACATCTAAATGAATTCGAACAGATCTCTTTGACTCTTTGATAACCCGGGATAACCAATTTGATAGTTCATCAAGATACAAAATATTAAAGACACTAAGAGTACAGTTAAGCAAAATCTCTACATTTTCAGGAAGATTTAAAATTTCTTTAAAATTTCTTTCAATTCTTGAAAAGCGACTCGGAGATCTGAGCCAATCATTTCTTTTTCCATAAGCATCTATACTAGGCATAAAAAGCACTTTTTTAAAAAGACTTAATTTTTTTAACATCGACTGGTTTAAATAAGTTAAATTTGTATTCAAATTGATTTGAATGTTTTTTTGAAAACCTCTTTTAATGAATTGATCTAAAAACATCTCATGTTCTTTGATAAGAAAAGGCTCTCCCCCTGAAATATAGACAAGTTCTAAATCAGGACTTATCTCTTCAATCATGTCATGCATAACTGTTGTTTTGTACCAATCCTTTTTAAATTCCTTCATAGAATTTAATGTATTAAAGTTTACATTTTCTGGTATGAGAGGATTTTCATGTTCATATTTTTTTAATTCCTTATACCACAAAGATGAAAATAAAGGATTACAAGTTCGACACTTTAAATTACAATGATTTCCCAATCTTAAATCTAAATACACCGGCTTTTTCGATAAAAAACCATGGTTTTTTTCAGCTTCTAAAAGGCGATCTTTATATTTATTTAAAAATTTTTCATTATCTTTTATTCTTTTAGATCTTCTTCCCACTTTTTCAAGCTTCCAGCATTTTGAGCATATATCAAGTTTTTCTCCTTTTAACATTTTTAATCTAATATCTCTTAAAGATTTACTGTTCCATATCTCATTTAAAGTATTCCTACCTAAAAAGAAACCCTTTTTTAAATGAGGCTCTGAAAATTCTTGAGGAGATTTAGCACATAATCTTAATCTTCCATCAGGTTTAGAAGAAATATGAACAAAAGGAATGATACAAAGATTTTTATATTCTGTAAAGTTAGTCATTGAGAAAATACCTTTTGTTACTAAATAACATTTTTTAGCTTTTATTACAATGAGATTATTCCTTTAATAAAGAAAACTCTTAATCCCTTCTGAAAATCAAGAGATATTTTATAATAAGAAAAAGGATTTCTTTAAGGTATTCCCATTAAAGATTTACTTTTTTATTTATTTATTTTATAAACTTCGTGTCTAAAAAAACTAACACATTCCTACTTTCTATTTACTTTTTACGTACATCTATCATTCCTCTATCAAACAGTTCATTATAATCAGTAAAACCTTGATTCGAAGGAATAAGACTTCTATCAATAACTCTCATAAAAGAATCATAATTCGCTTTTTCTAATGTAGCTGGAGAGAAATCTAAAAAAACTGAAGCTAAGATTTGTTTTTAAATTAGCCCTTGTTAAATCAGAAGCTTTAAAAAAAGTCTCGTAGAGATCAGAACCTTAAAAACTAGCTTCTCTCAAATTAGACTTGTCAAAATTAGCTCCTCTCAAAATAGAATAGTCAAAAGTATATTTTTTTAAATCTTGACCAGAAAAATCAAGCTCTTTCAAATTACAAGCAGTTAAGTCAGGAGCATATTTTGTATAATTTTTACAATTTTCCCCTCTTTTTTTTCTCATTTCAGCAAGCCTTGTTTTATGAATATCATACTACCTTCTTTTTCTGGATTAATATACCAAATAACAAAGCACCATCATAGAGTAACAAAGAATCATAGATCGCTCCTGTTAACAAGGCCTCTCGAAAGGAACTTCTTTCAAGATTTGTCTCTAAATAAGTATCTTCTATATTTAGATAAAATTAACTCCTGTTAAATTTACGTAGGAAAAATTAAAATCTCTTAAATCTTGATTTGAAAAACCAGCTCCTTGCAGTTGACATCCCTCCCCTAAACAACCCTCTTTACAAGCTATACACTCCCTACCTCTTCAAGAAGTGCTTTTATCTTTCCAAAATCTGTTACATATTCTTTATAATTTGTGATACTACATTTAGCTCTTGAGGCTGTGTTAAAACAGTATCTATTTGATTGGAACTTGAATTATCTGCTTGCGTTAAGGCATTATCCGAAAGACTTCTTCTTGAACAGGTGAAGATTCTTCTAACTCTTTGCTACAAGAAAATACAAAAATCAAACTCAAAATCAATATTTTTATTTTCATTCTTATTCCTTTGAATATTTTAATAATCTTATTTCTTCAAAACTCAAGAGTTTTTTTCCTTAATCTTGCTATAAACAGAAGAAAAAAAAGAGTAGCCATTAAAAACCAAAGCCGAATAAACTTGAACCAAATCAGCACCAATGTCTAAACGACCAAAAACATCTTGAGGAGTTAAAACTCCTCCACAAGAAATAACAAGTTTATCTTTTACCTTATTTTTATCTAACCATTTTCTCAATTCTTTTAATAAATGAATCGAAAGAGGAGCTAAAAGCTTTCCTGACACTCCCCCTTTATTTTCTAAAAATAAATTTTTAACAGGTCTTTGCCTTGTACTGTTAGTTAAACACCATCCATCAATCCCTGCTGTTAAAGATTGCTCAATGATTCTCATACTATCTTCTTCATCAGGACTTAATTTTAAAATCAAAGGAATATTTTTATTCAAACTTAAGCGAATTTCATTAATAGATTTTAAAAATTTCATTAAATATTTTGTATCAAAAATATCTCTTAAAGACTGTGTATTAGGACTGCTGATATTAATCACAAAAGCCGAGGCATATTTCCATAATGATAACATCCCTTTTTTATAATCCAAGACAGCTGAGGAAAGAGCTGTTGTTCTGTTTTTTCCTAAATTAATAAAGAGAGGAATAGGAAAAGAAGAATTTTCTTTAAAAATCATGTCTAATTGTTTTTCAAAAAAATGAAGACCTCTATTAGGAAAACCCATATTATTCCAAAGAGAGAAATGCTTGAGACTACGTTTTAGAAGAGGACGAGGATTTGGAGCTTGAGCTTCAGGAGTTACAGTCCCTAATTCTAAAAAACCAGCTCCTAAAGCACAGTAATTTTTAACATAACAGGCATTCTTATCCACCCCTCCTGCCGTTCCTAAAGGATTAGGAAAGTGAAGACCTCTCCAATCTAAAGTTTTCCAACGATAGGTTTTTCCTGATTGAATACGGCTATAAATATTTAAAAAAAAAGGGTGAAGAGAATATAAAAGAGGAGAAGGTAACAGCAACCAAGGTTTAAGTTTCATAATACATTTAAATCTGTCCTCTGAGTTTCATAGCCTTTTCCAAACGTAAAAGAGCAATAGCCATAGCAGAGAGTCTTAAGTTATCTTTATCTTTAGATTTCTGATAAGTCTTTGTAAAATTCCAAACTCTCGTAAAAGTATCAACCATAACCTTTTTCAATTTTTCACGCACTTCTTGCTCTTTCCAAAATAACCAACTGATATCTTGAACCCATTCAAAATAACTCACCACAGCTCCTCCTCCATTAGCTAAAATATCTGGAACAACCAAAACATTATTTTTCAAAAGATAATCTAAGGCTTGAGGAGTCACAGGTCCATTTGCTCCTTCTACAATAATTTTAGCTTTCACTTTATTGACATTTTTTTCATGTATCACAGATTCTAAAGCACAAGGACAAAGAACGTCTACATCTAATTCTAATAACTCCTCATTCGTTATAGTGTTTGTATGAGGAAATCCTTCAACAAAACGATGTTCTTTTAAATAACGAATTAACTCACTGATGTTTATACCACGAGGATTGTAAATCCCCCCTTTAATATCACTTACCGCTAGAATTTTAGCTCCCATGGCATGAGCTTCTATGGCAACATGAGAGCCTACATTCCCAAAGCCTTGAATGGCAAAAGTCGACTGAGAAATCTCCTTTCTTTGAGTTTCAAGAGCCTGTTCAGCGATATAAACAACTCCCAGTCCTGTGGCAGAAAGTCTTCCACGAGAGCCTCCAATTTCTACAGGTTTTCCAGTCACAACCCCTGTTTGAGAAAAACCTGTTTCTAGAGAAAAAGTATCCATGATCCAAGCCATAGTTTCAGGATTTGTTCCCACATCAGGAGCCGGAATATCTTTGTCAGGACCTATAAAAGGACCTATTTCTGTAGCAAACCTTCTACTTAAAGCTTCCAATTCGACTCTAGACAGGGAATTAGGGTTTACTTTCACTCCCCCTTTAGCTCCTCCTAAAGGTAAATTGAGAAGAGAATTTTTATAAGTCATAAGGCTAGCTAAGGCTGAAACTTCTCCTAAATTGACATTAGGATGATAACGAATTCCTCCTTTAAAAGGTCCTAAAACATGGTTGTGTTGCACTCTATATCCTCTAAAAACTTGCATACTCCCATCATCCATTCTAACAGGGATGGAAACACGAATCGCTCGTCTAGGATATTTTAAACGGGTAATTAAATTTGGATTAATATCAATAGTTTTTTCTACAACTTCCAAGAAGCTAACGACATCTTTATAAAAAGAATTACTTAGAAGTTCATCTTGATCCATTCAAAACTCCATATAACAGATTCATCTTTACTTTTCTGATTTTAAATAAATCCTTAAAAAAATGTAGATAAACACAGTTTCTCTGTCTTTTTATATCAATCAAAAAATAAACTTTGTCAAACCTATTTTATATAAATAATAATTTTTATAAAAACCTATTTTTTTCCAAACACTTTTAATTAAGACGTTTTCTTAAATAAATTCTAACAGAAAAAAACTTTTTTATTTTTTATACTTTAAACTAACACGTTTTTCTTTTTAATGTTATTTTAATATCAAAGTGCTGACTAAAAATAAATTTTTTTTTCAAACCCTAACTTTTTTTCAAGACAATGAAATCGAAAATAAAAAAATGATTGTAGGTGTTTCTTCAGGTATAGATTCTATGGTTTTAATAGACTTGCTTAAAAAGCTCCGTCCGATTTGTAAATTAAAACTTTATGTAAGCTATATTCACCATGGACTTTCAAATGAAAAAAAAATAACTCATTATCGAAACCAAGCAGAAAAATTTATATCTGATTTTTGTAAAACAGAAAATCTTAGTTTTTTAAAGAAAACAGCTCCCTTAGAACAAAAATCCAGTGAAGAAGCTTTTAGAAATTTCAGACACAGTCAATTTAAACATTTTTTAAAACAAAAGAAAGCCGATTTTATTGTTTTAGCTCATAATGAAAATGACCTCCTTGAAACAAGGTTGATTAATTTAATCAGAGGTTGCGGGAAAAAAGGATTACAAAGTATGCCTTCCTACGATAAACCGTATTTGAGACCTCTTTTATCTTTTTCAAGACAAGATATTGAACATTATGCGAAAATAAAAAAAATAAATTTTATAGAAGACCCTTCAAATAAAGATAATTCTTATCTAAGAAATTGGATACGAAAGGAATGGTTAAAAAAATTAGAAAAAAAAAGAAAAGGTTCTCTTAAAGCTTTAGCTAGGTCCTTAGAAGCCTTAAGCGGTTTAAAGGAAGAAAAGCTTCCTCTGCCTATCACTTCAAAAGGTATTCAAAGACAATTTTTTCTAGAGTTAAATAAAAAAGAACAAAAACGAGTCTTAGCTTCCTATATGAGACAGTTAAATTTATCTAATTATGGACAATCTCACATGGAAGAACTTCTAAAAAACAATGAGAGAAAACAAAAGCAATTTACGATCAAACTATTGAAACGAAACTGGTTTTTTTCACCAGATTACATCACTTGTAAAAAGTAAAGCTTATCTATAAAGCCGTCAAAACACGAGAGTTCAAATTTTCCTTTTTTCTAAAGTAAAAACAGACAAATTAAAACTCCAGGCTGTTTTCTTCAAGAATACTACGCGATAAAATAAATCGCATGATCTCATTCGTACCTTCTAAAATTTGATGAACCCTAGCATCTCTCATCAAACGTTCGACAGGATAATCTTTAGTATAACCATAACCCCCATAAATTTGTATGGCTTGATTACAAACTTGAAAACATAAGTCGGTCGCTAATCTTTTTGCCATAGCACAGTAACTCGGAGATTTAAAATCCCTTTGATCTAATTTAAAAGCAGCTAAACGAACCATATAACGAGAGGCGGTTACCTCTGTTACCATGTCAGCTATTTTAAACCTTAAAGCTTGAAAAGAACTTAAAGTTTTCCCAAACTGCTCTCTTTCTTTCATATATCTTTGACAGTGCTTTACAGCAGACTGAGCGGCTCCTAAAGAACAAGCTGCGATATTGATTCGTCCTCCATTTAAACCTTTCATTGCAATTTTAAACCCCTCGCCTTCCTGACCTAATAAATAACTTTCAGGGATTTTAACATGATCTAAGTTAACTATTTTTGTAGGCTGTGAGTTCCAACCCATTTTATCTTCATTTTTTCCGTAAGAAATTCCTTTCACGTCGCAAGGAACAACAAAGCTGGAAATTCCCTTAGGACCAAGTTCTCCCGTTCGTGCCATGACAATTAAAACTTGAGTCGCTCCCGCTCCTGACACAAAAGACTTCGTTCCATTTAAAACCCATTGAGAATTTTCTTTTTTAGCCTTTGTTTTTAAACTCGCAGCATCTGAACCTGACCAAGGTTCTGTCAAACAATAAGAACCTAAATTTTCAGCACTTACCATAGAGGGAACAAATTCTTTTCTAAGAGAATCAGAACCAAATTCATCAATCATCCAAGCTGTCATATTATGAATAGAAATATAAGCCGTTGTAGAAGGACAAGCTTGAGCTAATTGCTCAAAAATAAGAGAGGTATCTAAACGAGAAAGTCCCAAACCTCCCACATCTTCTTTTATATAAAGACCACAAAAACCCATTTCAGCTGATTTTTTAATGATCTCTATAGGAAAGATTCTCTTTTTATCCCACTCTCCAGCCTGTTCTTGCATTTCCTTTTCTGCATAATCCTTTGCAAGTTTTTGAAAAGATAACTGTTCTTGAGATAAATCAAAGTTCATTTTAAGCTCATAAGATAAAATTCAGCATAAGTTACTTCATTTTTATGGTCATATTAACTTTAGTCTCTGCACTCTTCCATCTAGAAATAATTGTTTTTGTCTCTGTATAAAAACGAATAGCCTGCTTTCCATAAGCATGTAAATCTCCAAAAAAAGATTTCTTCCATCCCGTAAAAGAGAAAAAAGGCAAAGGAACAGGGATAGGTAAGTTAATTCCCACCTGACCTACTTCAATATGGTGTTGAAAATAACGAGCCGATTCCCCAGATCTTGTAAAAATAGAAGTTCCATTTCCATAAGGGTTTTGATTGATAAAGCTTACAGCTTCTTCTAAAGTTTTAACTCTCACACAAAGTAAAACAGGTCCAAAAATCTCTTCTTTATAAACACTCATATCTGCTTTGACTTCATCAAATAAAGTAGGACCTACAAAATTTCCTTTGGGATAAAGCTTAGATTTAAAATGAGAACCATCTAAACATAACTTAGCTCCTTCTTGCTTAGCTTTTTCAATTAAAGATAAAACTCTTTGCCGAGAGGACTTAGAAATCAAAGGTCCGAAATCAGCCTCTTTATTTTTCCAAGAACAGGGCTTTAAAGAAGACATAGACTTTGCAATCTCATCAATCCAGTCTTGTTTACAATCTACAAAAACTCCAACACTGATTGCCATACATCTTTGACCAGCTGCCCCGCAACTAGAGGATACTAAACTTTTAATGACCTCTTTTTTAGGAGCATCTTTCATAATAAGCATATGATTTTTAGCTCCTGAAAAAGCTTGCACTCTTTTAAGAGCTGAAGTTCCCCTTCTATAAACAGCCTTAGCTCCTTCAAAAGACCCTACAAAGGAAATAGCCTTTATATCTTTATGTTCTATCAGGTAATTTGCTTGATCGACTCCTCCATGAATCACATTTAAAAGTCCTTTAGGAAAGCCACAGCTTTGAAAAATTTCAGCCAATTTATTAGCTGTTTGAGGGGTCTTTTCAGAAGGTTTTAGAATAAAAGTATTTCCACACACAATAGAAAGAGGAAACATCCACAAAGGAATCATCGCTGGAAAATTAAAAGGAGTAATTCCTAAACAAACTCCTAAAGGTTGTAAGATAGAATGAATATCTATACCCCTTGAAACATTTTCAACCGATTCTCCCATCATTAGAGCCGGAGCATGACAAGCTTGTTCCACAACTTCAATTCCTCTCCAAACATCGCCTTTAGCATCTTCAAAAGTTTTCCCATTCTCTTGAGATAAAATCTGAGCAATTTCTTCTTGCTGATCTTTTAAAGCTTGTTGGTATTTAAAAAAAAATCTCGCTCTTTCTGGAACAGGAACGTCTCGCCAGTTTTTAAAAGCTTGCTGAGCTGATTCAACAGCCCGGTCCATTTCCTGAAAGCTAGAGTAGGGTACATAGGTTAAAACGTCCTGAGTGGAAGGGTCTAGAACCTCCTTGGTTTGAGAGGAAGAACTTGAAACGAATTCAGCGTCTATAAATAAAGGAAGAAATTTTTTATTTGAATTAGCTATAACAAAACTCCTTTCATAAGGTTTGTAGTAACTCACATAAACGATTTAAAAGGGGAGGAGAATTGAATTGCAATCTCTCTGCCACTTTAGGAATATCTTCTAATTCACATTGCTGAGATAAAAAAAGATGAGCGAGTAAAGCTAAAATCGCTCTTTTTCCAGAAGCACAGTGAATGACAATTTTTTTATAAGAATCAGAGCTTAAAGTTTGATGAATGTCCTTTAAAGCTGATTTTCTGATATCTCCCTGAAACATAATCGGAAGAGAAAGATATTTCAAACCTAAATGATGACACACTTCATCCATTTGAAAATCTAAAGAATCTAACTCTTCGGGATTTCTGAGGTTTAAAATCAAATCCCAATTTTCCTTTCTAAATTCTTCCAAATCTTTTTTAGAGGGTTGACCACAAAGAGAAAAACGATCTCCATATTGAAGGAAAGAAAAACCTGCCGGATGTTTTTTTTTAGCTAGACTTTGTAAAATCATTTCTTTTACAAGAATGGATGATGGAATTTGAACTGTCAAGATTTTTCCTTATATGATTTTTTTAATAAAAACAGTTTTATCTTTTAATAAATAGCTCTTTTCTAAAGTGTCTTTTGCCATTAAAAGTACACTATCCTTTTTAGGATGTTTGTTAGCTAATGTAAAATGCCCTGATCTTAAACCACCTAAATACCATCTGTTATCAGAGACATAAATAATATCTTGCTCTTCGGCTTTTAATCTTTTAACATTCTTATTAGATAAAGCTATTTCCCCTTTTTTTAAACTGTTATCCAATACAATTTTCAAAAAAGTTATTTTTTTTCCTCTTTTAAAATTGGGTTTTCTCCCTTTAAACGAGAAAATCGCATCATCAATACTATCTAAAGTATAGCCTTTAATTTTATCGGAATCGGCAGGTTTTGTAAATAAACACACCACAACTCCTGTTAATCCTGAAACAATCATGCCAAACAAAGCTCGAAATAAAAAAGGATCTCCTGTTTGAGAACCATAAAAAAAGTTTCTCAAGGGATAAATCCACTCAGGAAATCTTAAAGTCATAAAAGTTAAACTGACTCCTACAACCAAAGCAGAACAAGCTGAAATAGAATTAAATCGCTTCCATAAAATTCCAAGAAGTAAGGTTGTAACAATAGAAGGCACAATAACCATGATACCTCTATAATGAATAGACATAAGAGTTCCTTTTTGGAAAAAAAACCAAGTTGCTAATAAGAGACCTAATAAAGTCATCCCAAAAGTCGAAAACTTAGCCACTTTAAGGTAATGTTTATCAGAAGAATTTGTTTTAATTAAAGGTTTATAAATATCATAAATAAAAATAGCAGTTGCTGCATTAATTAAGGTATCAATTGTTGACATCAAGGCTGCAAGAAGAGCTGCTAATATAATGCCTAAAACAATAGGATTACTTTGAACAACATAACCTACAACATTAACAAAAGTGTGGTAGCTATTTTCAATTTCTAAGAAACCATAGGGAGTTAAAGCGGTGTTTAAGGCCTCCTGTTTTGTAAGGATAGCCTTTCCTAACCAACCCACAGAACCTACAACGATAGCTGAAAGAGGTAAGGTAATCATGATATTAGCCATCCCGGCTAAACGAGCTTCATTCACACTTCTAACACTCAAAAACCTCATAAGAAAACCTTGGTTTAAAAATAAAAAAGCAATGCTTCCCGCTAAAGCATCTCCCCAAAAGATACCTACAGAATTAAAATAAGGGTCCTGGTTAAAGGAAGCAAAAGGCAGTCTATGCTCTAAAGGTAAATAGTGAAAAAATTCAGAAAACCCTCCTAAGACATATAAACCATAACCAAAAGCTAAACATCCCGCTAAATAAAGTAAAACTCCTTGAACTAAATCTGTAAAAATAACAGCGGTTTGACCTCCTAAACTCACATAAAATCCTAAAATTAAAGTAATAGCCGGCAAAGTCAAAAAAGGAGGGAGACCAAAGATACCTTGAAAAGCTAAACCAATTGTAAAAAGATTATAACCTATGTAGTAAAAAATATAAGCCAGCAGTATAACAATAGTTAAATAACGAGTCGCAGTATTAAATCGTTTTTCAAAATACTGAGGAATAGAACGAGTTTTTGTCCAATACATGATAGGAAGCCAAGCAAAAAAAAATAAAGGTACAATAAACCATTCATTCATATAAACCATCGTACTATTCATACCTGTTTTTAAACCTTGTTCTGAGTACTTTAAATAGCTATAAGCTCCTATCCCCGTTGCCATCATGCTTATAAAAGGGAGCCACCAAGCAAATCTTTGACCACTAAAAAAAAAATCATGGATGTTAGAGCTAAACTTTGAAAAATAAGCTCCAAAAAAAGTCACCATCAAAAAATAAGCAATAATAGTTACAACTATAATAATTAAAGAAATATTAGAAAATTCTATCCCAAAATTCACAAGAAAACCTAAGGATTATATAAAGGATATTCGATGGATATATAAATCCAAAGGCCATGAACAAAAAAAATAAACAAAAAACCTAAAATTAAAGCAATTAACCAAAGAAATTCTTCCTTTTGTCTTAAAGAATCCTTCTTTCTTGTAAAAATCCAAACCAGACTCAATAAGAAAGCAACTCCCCCCATTCCATAAATGTATAAATAACTGATCCAAGGACTTTTTTCACCTAGTGCTAAAGTTAAAAAACGAGGATAAAAATAAGATATCCAAAGAATACAGCCAATAACTATAAAAGGGATAAAATTCTTTATGTTTAAAATCTTCACTTTCATAATAGCTGAGCGAATTTTTCTTTTAGAATTTACCTCTTCTTGAGTAAATCTTTTACAACTTAAGCCACTTTAAAACATGTATTTTTTGAAAATCAAGTTAAAAATTAAAAGTTTTTATTTAGCTCATTATAATAAAAACTCAGCGGATTTTAATTAAAAAAACAAATTTATCCTATCTCTTTGATATATATTTTTTAACTTTATACTAAATCCTATTTAATTGTGGTACGCTTAAAAAAACTCGTCCTCCTGATGTTAAAGGAAGGTTATTAGAGTTAGGAGCTTTACAACCCGACCTGAATTGTATGAAGAGAAAAAGAAGCAAAAAAGAGAAAGCAGAAAAGGCTAGATCAGACTTTGAAAGAACTAAGAGATCAGAAGATTTAAAATGAGATTACAAAGGTTCAATTTGAAAGATCTTTTTTATCTCATAACTTTTATTGCTCTTTATAAAATTCTTAAAAAAGCTAAAGTTTTAAGCTCTCCTTTTTCTAAATCAGGTATATCAAACAACTCTCAGAGCTTATATTTAACTGTCCTATATGAGAAACTATTGAAAAAATAGACCCGCCTTGTCCTCCATGATGAAAATGTCTAGTGAAAAATCAAAATTTTCTCATTCCCTTTTTTTATCCTTAATCTCAAAAAAAAAACTTACTTTATTTCTAAGATATGAGGAGCTGATTTTTATTCATCTTCAAATTCTCTAACTGAAAATGATAGATTCTTAAAGCCTTAGAAAAGTTTAAAACTCGCCTCTTAAACTTATTTTCAGATTTTATAAAGATGTGAATTCTTTTCAGTTATGATTTTTGATCAATTAACTGTATTTTAAGAGAACCCTGAGTTAAAGAATTTAAAAAAACGAGAGAGCTTATTTAACTCCCTAAAAGGAAATGAAAAATCCATTTACCCCATTCCAATTTACACTTGTTTATTTAGAAAAAGCTACCGAACATACAGGAATTTATAAAAATTTAAGAAAAAAAAGAGTATTTTAGAAAAGATAATTTTTCTTACATTAAAAAATTTGTGTAAAATTTATCAAGAAAAAGCTATTAGTTTAAGAAAGTTAGATTTAAAAAGAAAGTAAATCTATCAAAAAAGTAATTTGAGGCTTGATTTTTTTTTTTGCTTTGATTAAAAGGTAAGAAATCATTATATTGTACTTTAAAGAGGATTAAAATATATGGCTGATAAAAAAAAGAAAAAAACAACTTCTAAAAAAGTGACTTCTAAAAAAACGACTTCTAAAAAAACGGCTACTAAGCAAAAGAAAAAAACAGTTGCTAAAAAAGCGACTTCTAAAAAAACGGTTGCAACACAAAAGAAAAAAACAACTTCTAAAAAAGTGACTTCTAAAAAATCTTCTCCTAAGGAAAAGAAAAAAAGAAAAACAAAACAAGAAATTGAAATTGAAAAAAATAGAACTAAAGAAATAGAAGAATATAAAAAAATGAGTGAAAAATATAAAGACGAAAAATCTATCAATTATAACATGAAAAATAATTACCAAGATACAAATACATTAAAACTAAAACACAAAAATTTTGGTTTGGGTTTTATTAGGAAAAAATATAACAATCTATTAGAAGTTTTATTTGAGGATGGAGTAAAACTTTTAATATCCAACTATAGATAATCTTTCAAAACGAGAAAAATAATATGGCAAAAAGTGACTTAGCTCAATTTGATGGAACAATAACAGATATCGGAGCGGGTGGTATCTATAAAATCAAACTAGATAAAAATGAAGCCGAAGTCTCAGCTAAATTATGTGGTAAAATGAGAAGGTATAATATTCAAGTTGTGTTAGGGGACCGTGTGACAGTTGGCTTTTCTCCTAAAGATTTAAACACAGGACTAATTATTTATCGCTACCGATAAGGAACACTCTCTATTGATTTTAAAAATTTAATTTTTTACAACTGTTAACAAAAAATTCTATTATGAGTTATACTTTTTATAGTTCTCTTCATTTTATCTCTCTTCTTGGATTAAGTCTCATTTTAGGAGCTTTATGGGGACTGTATACAAATAAAAACGACAGTAAAAAGCTTCTCTCTATCTTACTTTCTATTCATGGTTTAATTTTATTTTTCATTTTACTAGCTGGTTTTGGTCTCATAGCTAAAACCAATTTAAACTGGTCCCTATGGATATACATAAAACTGATTTTATGGGTTATTTTAGGATTTTTACCTTTAATCATAAAAAAATCAGGACAAAAATTGAGTCACTCAAGTTTGTTACACAGCTTGGTTTTACTTTTTATTTTTCTCTTATTTTTAATTGCTGTTCTATCTGTCAAATTAAGGTTTTAAAAAATTCTTAAGAAACATTTTAATCAAAGCTTTACTTCACATAATTGGTCATGAATATTTTTCTATAAAAATAGGTTTAACTCTTCTTGTTTTGAGCAGGCAATTTTAGACAGTTCTTTTCTTATTGACAATTTTTTCCTTAGAAGAAGCGACTGAAAATAGCTTTACTGTATTTAAAACTACATAGAAAAAAAGCTTTTTCTAAAATTTATAATCATCCACAGCAATTTTTTTTTCTACTTCTTTATAAATAATGAATTATCATTTGAAGGGAGTTTTTTAAGTCATTAACTTCCTTTTTAACCTGCTCGGTTCCTCTCATATAATACATCTTAGCTAATTCATATTGAGTTGATTTACTACCTCTTCAAACCACTCTCTTGCTTTTGTAAAATCCTGCTTCGTTCCTAAACCCTTAGAATGCATCTCAGCTAATTTCAATTGAGCCGGAATGTGACCTTGTTTTGCAGACTTTTCAAACCACTCTCTTGACTTTTCTAAATCTTTCTCTGTTCCTAGACCCTTATAATAAATTCTAGCTAATTTATATTGAGCAACAACGTGACCTTGTTTTGCAGACTCTTCAAACCACTCTCTTGACTTTTCTAAATCTTTCTCTGTTCCTATACCCTTATAATAAATTCCAGCTAATTTATATTGAGCCAGAGAGTGACCTTGATTTGCAAGCCTTTCAAGCAACTCTCTTGCCTTTGTAAAATCCTGCCATGTTCCTAGACCCTTATAATGCATCTTAGCTAACTCCAATTGAGCAAGAACATGACCTTGATTTACAGATATTTCAAACCATTTCTTTACTTGTTCTTGAACGAATTCTAGTTTTTCATATCTCTGAAATGCCACTCCTATTTTATAGTAATCTTGAGGCACTTTCTCTCCTTGTAAATATCTTAAATAATCTTCTCCGACTCGTTTCATACATCCTTTAAAATTAAGTTCTCTACATAAGAAATCTTTATCTTCTAGAAAATTCTTTAAATCTTCTATTTCTATAAAAAACAGTAAATTGTAATGTGCCATACTTACTACTCCCACCAAATTATGATTCTTATCTAAAACAGGACCGCCACTTGCTCCAGAATTATAGAGATTATCTGAAGAAAAAAAATTCCATTTTAAAATCCCTGTTTGATTTATCTTTTTAAACTTTCCACCTGGATAAGCTACAACATACAAAGACTCAGGCGAATCCAACTCTTCTTCTTCTAAATTTAAATAGTCAGAAACACTTTCTTCTGTTTCTAAAAGAGCTAAATCTTCTTCTATTGATACACTCACTAATTTTTTAACTCTTAACTCTCTTGAAGTCTCTTCTTGAGTTATTCTTATGTCCTCTAAACTAGAAAGTGTTTGAATAACATGAAAATTCGTAATGATTTTTGTTGGTCCTATAAAAAAACCCGTCCCTTTCATTTTTACTGCTTTAGATTTATCTTGTATTTTCCAAACTGAATGAACTACTGTTTCTTCATCAATAATCTTTTTCTTAGAATGATTGACTAAAAATAACGCTATTCTTCCTTGATTTATAATTATTAAAAAACCACATAAAAAAAGAAATACCTTTAACATAAACTTCACTATAATTTTCGTTATCCACCAAGCAAACAATTTTCTTTTATCATATTTTACAAATAAATTCTATTTCACATCTCCCTCATCTCATCAATCGGCAAATTTTTGATATATATAAAAAATTTAAAAGAAACTGTAATAAATTTGAACAGTTGCCTCTAAAAAGATAGTTCCAGTTTATTTTCTAAGACTCTCTTTAATCATCGTTGAGATGAATCTCCTTATTTGCAGACTCTTCAAACCAATCTCTTGACTTTATAAAATCCTGAGCTGTTCCTAGACTTCGCTATCTGATAAGCCAATTCGCTCCTCTTGACTTTTTTAGACAGTTCTTTTCTTATTGACAATTTTTTCCTTAGAAAAAGCGACTGAAAATAACTTTACTGTATTTAAAACTACATAGAAAAAAAGCTTTTTCTACAATTTATAATCATCCACAGAAATTTTTTTCTACTTCTTTATAAATAATGAATTATCATTTGAAGGGAGTTTTTTAGTCATAAACTTCCTTTTTAAAATCCTGCTCGGTTACTAAACCCTTAGAATGCATCTTAGCTAATAAATATTGAGTTGATTTACTACCTCTTCAAACCACTCTCTTGTCTTTGTAAAATCCTGCTTCGTTCCTAAACCCTTAGAATGCATCTCAGCTAATTCCAATTGAGCGGGAGCGTAGCCTTGTTTTGCAGACTCTTCAAACAACTCTCTTGCCTTTGTAAAATCCTGAGCTGTTCCTAGACCCTTAGAATACATCTTAGCTAATAAATATTGAGCAATAACGTGACCTTGTTTTGCAGACTCTTCAAGCAATTCTCTTGACTTTTCTAAATCCTGAGCTGTTCCTAGACCCTCATAATAAATCCCAGATAATTCAAATTGAGCCAGAGCATGACCTTGATTTGCAAGCCTTTCAAGCAACTCTCTTGCCTTTGTAAAATCCTGATTTGTTCCCAGACCCTTATAATGCATCTTAGCTAATTCCAATTGAGCAAGAACATGACCTTGTTTTGCAGATATTTCAAACCATTTCTTTACTTGTTCTTGAACGAATTCTAGTTTTTCATATCTCTGAAATGCCAATCCTATTTTATAGTAATCTTGAGGGACTTTCTCCCCTTGTAAATATCTTAAATAATCTTCTCCAACTCGTTTCATACATCCTTTAAAATTAAGTTCTTTACATAAAAAATCTTTATCTTCTAGAAATTTCTTTAAATCTTCTATTTCTATAAAAGAAAGTAGATTGTAATGTGTCATATATACTACTCCCACCAAATTATGATTCTTATCTAAAACAGGACTGCCACTTACTCCAAAATTATAGGGATTATCTGAAAAAAAAGAATTCCATTTTAAAACACCTGTTTGATTTATTTTTTTAAACTTTCCACCTGGATAAGCTAAAACATATAAAGCCTCAGGCGAATCCAACTCTTCCTCTTGCAAAACTAAATAGTCAGAAACACTTTCTTCTGTTTCTAAAAGAGCTAAATCTTCTTCTATTGATATACTCACTAATTCCTTTACTCTTAACTCTTTTGAATTCCCTTCTTGAGTTATCCTTATGTCTTCTAAACTAGAAAAGGCATCAATAATATGAAAATTCGTAATAAATTTTGTTGGTCCTATAAAAAAACCCGTCCCATTTATTTTTATTGCTTTAGATTTATGTTGTACTTTCCAAACTGAATGAAATACTGTTTCTTCATCGATAATTTTTTCCTTAGAAGAAGCGATTGAAAACAACTCTATTCTTCCTTGATTTATATTTATTAAAAAAGCACATAAAAAGAGAAATAACCTTAACATAAACCTCCCTATAATTTTCGTTATCCACCCAATAAAC
>JACOND010000005.1:16893-81550 GCA_014323935.1 Bdellovibrionales bacterium | reverse complement strand
TCTAAAATTACAGGTTTTTCTAAAGAAGAAATTGAAAAATTAAAGAAGAATTCTTAAAAATATAAACCTTTTTTAGAAAATCTAAAATTCTTTTAAAAAACTAGATTAAACTTTCACACTTGTGAATCATTTTGACAGGACTCATGAATGTTATATTTCAAAACAAATTAAGGTTATCATCTTAAATATATAATTTCCAAAGAAAAAGAATTTATTAAACTATATAAAAAGAGCTTTATTCTTCTTAAAAAGGAAATTTATCAATTAACAAAACAATACTTATATAGGCATAATAGTCATTGATTGAAGGAATAACACTTTCATTTTAGACTTTCTTTTAAATACTTGCAAAAAATAGCATAAAGCCATTTTGAAAGAGAGAGTTTTGACCTTTGAAAAATTGTGCCTGTCCTGACATTAAATTCTTTCCTACAATCTCGGCATCTTCTAAAGCCTGTTTTTTTATTTTTCTTTGAAACATTCTTTGAACTACCATAACTACATTTTACACCATCTTTCCAAAGATTTTTTTCTAAAAACTTGAGACATTAAACTACATATTAAATGTCTTTAAAAACTCATAACCACTTAAAATTCTTGCTTTTTTCTTCATGCTAAACTCTTATAATTTTAATGTATTATAGAACAACTTGGCTACTCAAACATATAATTCCCCTTTTTAATTAAAAAATTGTTGCCAAAATAAAATAAGCTCTATAAAAGAGTCAAAAAAACATAGAGGAGAATTTATGTCAGCTCTTATATCTTATGGTTTAGGAACCGTATTATTAATAAGTGTTGTAGGTTTAGCTTTAGCTTATTTTCTATATCACAACATAAAAAAACAAGATTCGGGTTCTGATAAAATGAAAAAAATTGCTGAAAACATTCACATAGGAGCTATGACTTTCCTCAAAGCGGAATACAATCGTCTTGCTATCTTTGTAGGGGGAATTGCTCTTCTTTTATTTTTTGCTTTCTCTTTTAAAGTAAGTTTAGCTTTTATTTTAGGTGCAACTTGCTCCGCTCTTGCTGGATTTATTGGAATGAAATCAGCAACTCGTTGCAACTCAAGAACAGCACAAGCAGCTAAACAAACAGGTATTTCAAAAGCTCTTTTATTAGCCTTTAATGGAGGAGCTGTTATGGGCATATCTGTAGGAAGCCTTGGACTCTTAGGTTTAGGTTTTCTTGTTTTTTATCAACTTTCCTTCTTCACAGATAGTTTTAGTCTTGTTGAATCACTTGTAGAAAACTTCTTTTTATCTATTATTTCAGGTTTTTCAATGGGAGCTAGTTCCATAGCTCTTTTTGCTCGGGTCGGAGGAGGGATTTTTACTAAAGCTGCCGATGTAGGTTCTGACCTTGTAGGTAAAGTAGAGGCAGGAATCCCTGAAGATGATCCTCGTAACCCTGGCGTTATTGCTGACAATGTAGGAGACAATGTAGGAGATGTCGCAGGGATGGGAGCTGATATTTTTGAATCCTATGTAGGAGCTATGGTGGCTTCTATCACATTAGCTGTAACAATGAATCTAGCAGATATGAAAATGATTTTTGAAACAACTTCCCGAACTTTTTTAATAACTCTTCCTATTTACCTTTCTATTATAGGGCTTTTTTCTAGTTTTTTAGGAGTTTTTTGTATGAATGTTTTTAAAAAACTCAAACCTTCTTTAGCTCTTACAGCTTCTGAACTCACAGCAGGAGTTATTTTTTTACTCCTTACAGGAATCTTCATTTTTATATCTGGAGAAGGAATGAAACTTTTCTTTGTAATTACAATGGGTCAAGCCGGAGGTATTTTAATTGGAAAGGTCACAGAATTTTACACTGCAGGTAAACCTGTCTTTCGTATTACAAAAGCCTCTAAAACAGGACCTGCTACTAACATTATCTCTGGAGTTGCCTTAGGTTTAGAGTCTTGTGCTATTCCTTTATTTCTTATAGCTTCTGTTATTTTTGGTTCTTATCACTTGTGTGGTTTATACGGAATTGCTCTTTCTGCTGTGGGAATGCTTGCAACAGTAGGTGTAACAATGAGTATAGATGCTTATGGTCCGGTAGCAGATAATGCTGGGGGAATAGCTGAAATGTCTGGATTAGGTCCTGAAGTTAGAAAAATTACAGATGAACTTGACTCTCTAGGAAATACAACAGCTGCTATTGGGAAAGGTTTTGCTATTGGTTCTGCAGCTTTAACAGCTCTTGCTCTTTTTGTTGCTTTCAAACAAGCGGTTTTAGTTAATGAGGGAAATTTTAATATGGACTTGAGTAATCCAGAAGTTGTAACAGGTCTTTTCTTAGGAGCTATGGTCGTGTTATTTTGTGCGAGCTTAACTATGACGTCTGTTGGTAAAGCAGCGGGCCGGATGGTTGAAGAAATCCGCCGTCAATTTAAAGAGATTAAAGGCTTGCTAGAAGGTCAAGCGGAACCTGATACAAAAAAATGTATTGATATTTCTACAAAAGCAGCTCTTAAGGAAATGATATTACCGGGACTTTGTGCCGTCTTAGCTCCTGTTGCAATTGGTTTCTTTTTAGGAGCAGAAACTTTAGGAGGAGCTTTAGCAGGTTCTCTCGTAACAGGTGTTACTCTTGCTCTTTTTATGGCAAATTCAGGAGGAGCTTGGGATAATGCTAAAAAATACATTGAACAAAATCAAGTTGAAGGAGAAAGTAAAGGGAGTTCTGCTCACCGGGCGGCTGTGATTGGAGATACTGTAGGGGATCCTTTTAAAGACACCACAGGTCCTGCTATGAACATCATCATTAAACTTATGTCTATTGTAGCCTTATTGATAGCTCCTTTCTTGTAATAAGGGAACTTAAATTGTATCGGCTAGAAGTTTAGATTCAATGTAATCAGCTCCTATAATTTTAACTTGTTTTTCTCCTTTAAATTGAGACGCAGGAATTTTTATTTTCCAATAATCCCTACTTAAGCCTTTGGTATTATCCTTGTTAAATAAAAGAACCTTTTTTGTTGTTCCTACCTGCTCTTTTAATTTCTCACAAAAACGTTTTTCACTCAGCTTTCTAAGTAATTTAGCCCGTCTTGAAACTTCTTTTTGATCTAAAGCTTGATACTTAAAATAGGAATAAGTTCCTTGTCTGGGGCTATAAGGAAACACATGCATGTTTGTCCAAGAATGATTTCTTAATAGTTGGTAGCTCTCTTTAAAATCTTGAGACGTCTCCGTTGGAAAACCTACGATAATATCCATACCAATAAAAGCATGAGGAAGATATTGAGTGATTCTTTTAAAAGCCTGTTCGACTTCTTTTTGTGAATACTTTCTCTTCATAGAGGATAAAACTTTAGAGTTGGTACTTTGTAAACTGATATGAAAATGTGGACACATCCTCTCATCTTGATAACATTCTAAAAGCTTTGGTGTAATTTCAATAGGTTCTAAACTTGTTAATCGAATGCGAGGAATAGAACTCTGTTTTAATATATGAAAGATTAAGCCTTCTAAATTTTTATCTCCATCTCTATAATCTCCAATATGAACTCCCGTTAAAACAACTTCTTGAATTCCTTTTTCCTCTAACTGATGAATAGAATCTATTAGAAAAGAATAAGGTAAACTTTTACTTTTTCCACGAGCAAAGGGAATAATACAGAAAGTACAAAAGCTATCACAACCCTCTTGAATTTTTAAATACGCTCTTGTTTTATCAGGAGGAGGTAAAACAAAATCACTATAAATCTCTGATTTTTTAAAAATATTAGATTTAAAACTTTTTTGCTGATTTTTTTTTTGAGATAAAAATTTTTCAATAAGAGATTTTAAATTTTTTCTATCTGAATTTCCTATAACCATATCTACAGCTTGAGTGCTTTCATAAAAATGGGTCTCAACCTGAGCTCCACAACCTACAACAACAACAAAATTTTCAGAGTCTAATTTTTTTATTTTCTCAGCTCTTTTTCGAATCTCTTTTCCCACTCGAGCCGTAACAGCACAGCTGTTTAAAATGGTAACTTTTTTTGGAAAAGCCACTTGATTTAAACTCTTTTGCATCAAAAGACTATCATAATGATTTAACTTACAACCAAAAGTTTGTATTTCTATACTATTTTGATTCATAAGATAATTTTTCTAAAAAGCTTTTATCATTCATTAATAACATATCTTTTTAATAAATCCTCCACCTAAAATTTGTTTATCTCTATAAAAAACAGCAGATTGTCCTGGTGTGACAGCTTTTTTAGGCTCAACAAACTTTAAAAAATAAGATTGAGATTTTTTATAAATGTAAGCAAGAGAGGCTTTATCTTGAAAACGAATTTTGACATGAATTTTTTCTCCATTTCGAATTTCATCTAAACAGTTCACATCCCCTATCTCTGCTGAACGAGAGTAAAGCTGTTTTTTATCTCCTAACCAAACGTCTCGAGTCTCTAAATCAATTTTCACAACAAAAAGAGCTTTATTTGAAGAAATTCCTAAACCTTTCCTTTGTCCAATTGTAAAATTATAAACACCAAAGTGTTCCCCTAAAATTTCCCCTGTTGGAAATTTTTTAAAGACTCCCTTTTTTGATTCTTGGATTTGATTTTTTTTCATGTAATCTTTAATAAAATGAGTATAACTCCCTTTTCCAACAAAACAAATCCCTGTTGAATCCTTTTTTTGAAAAACAGGAAGAGCTTTTTTAAAAGCAATTTTACGAACATCTTCTTTTCTCATATTTCCAACAGGAAATAAAAGCCGAGGTAAAAGCTCAGGCTTTAAAGTGAATAAAAAATAAGTTTGATCTTTCAAAGTATTAGAACTTGTAAAAAGACCATACTTTCCCTTTTGTAATTTTTTAATCTCAGCATAATGACCGGTTGCTAAAAAATCACATTCTAGCTCCTTCATTTTTTTTATAAGATAATGAAATTTAAGAAAAGTATTACAATTCACACAGGGAATAGGGGTTTTTCCTTGAAGATAATTATCTACAAATGGAGTTATTACTTTTTCCTCAAAAGTCTTTTCAACATCTAAAACATAAAAAGGAATATCTAAAACCCTAGCGACAAAGCGAGCATCTTGAACATCTATGTGAGAACAACAGGTTCCATATCCTTCTTTATTTTGCGTTTGAGAATAATCCCAAACCTGTAAAATAGCTCCAACCACATCATATCCTTCATCCTTTAAAAGAGCTGCGGAGACAGAACTATCAACTCCTCCACTCATAGCAACTAAAACACGTTTTTTCATATTTTACTTTTAATATAAGAAACTTTAATTTTCAATGAGTTTAACTATATCTTATAACAAAAAGAATGTTTTTTTTACTCAGGAAGAGGAGGTAAAGTTCGAGACTGTAAAAATCCAAACTCTTTTAAAATATTTTCTCCTGTGTCTTGACTTACAAATTTTCTATTTAAGAGATCTTTTACCGGGATAATCGTCACATCTTTCAAAGTTTCAAAAGGAGATAAGCTATAATATTTTTGCATTGATTCAGCTTCTTGCTTTTGAAGTTTTAGATAACTTGCTTCATCTTTAGCTAACTCAAGAGAAGCTGATTCTGTCACTTTATATAATCCTAAATTTTTGTAAAGTGCTTCAAAAGCTTCTTTTTCTTCTTCTGTTGTTTCTAATTTTCCCTCTAAAACAGCATCAATTACAGCTTGTCTTATTTTTTTTCTCATTTCTACATAAGTATTATAAAGAATCTCATATTTAACAATTATATCCCTATGCTCATTTATAATCTTATTTAGATTATCTAAAGTAAAATTTCCACTGCCTAGAAGGGGTATAATTTCCGCCTCAAGTGTATCAGTCATCTCACCCCATGTCTCATAAAGCTCATTAAATTTTTCTTCTAAATTTTTAAACTCTTTTTTAAAGAGAGTAGGATTTGATTGAAATTCTGAAAGAAAATTGTTCACTTTTTTTATATATTGAGAAATCTTTTGTATATTATTATTATTCATATATTGTTTTCTTTGAGAAATAGTATCATCTAATTCTTTTAGTTTTCTTTGAAGGTTAATTCTATTTTGAACATTTATTTTTATTTCTTGAAAAATTTCTTTCGCTTTTTCTTCTAAAAAATTTTTCTCTTTAAACTCTAATACTTCTTCAAAAGAAAAAATATAAGTACCATTAATTTTTCTTTCAAGTTCTGTTTGATCTGCTATTAAAGATTGCAATTCCTTTTGTTTTTCTTCTGTAATATAAAAATATTCATTAAAAAAACCTGTTAAATCATTTTGTTTAAGAAAAGTATTAAATGTGTTTAGAAAACTTCTTTCACTTTTTCTCCCCACCATAGAAGACACAACATTATTTTCAATAAAATGATTAATCTCACTCGAGTAATTTTCTACTTTGTTTAAAGCTTTTACAAATTTATCAAAATCGAGTTCAACAAAATCGGAATCTGAAATAAAAGATTGAAATTCCTTTTGTTTTTCTTCTGTAAGATGAGAATATTTAGCTAAAAAACCTGTTAAATTATTTTCATTTTGACCAAGAAAAGGTTTAAAATTGTTTAGAAACTGTCCTTCTTCAAGAAAAGAATTAATTTTACTCAAGTAAATTGAATTTTGTACAAATTCAAGAAAATAGGAATCTGAAATAAAAGATTGAAATTCCTTTTGTTTTTCTTCTGTAAGATGAGAATTAGCTAAAAAATCTTTTAAATTATTTTCATTTTGATTAAGAAAAGGTTTAATATTGTTTAGAACCTGTCCTTCTTCAAGAAAAGAATTAATCATTCTAGAGTAATTTAAATTTTTTACAAATTTAACAAAAGGGGGATCTGAAATAAAAGATTGAAATTGTAACATATAGATCATGTCTTCTTCACTAACACTCTCCTTCCTATTATTATCTTTTAACCAAGAATATAACCATCTTTTAGGATGAAGAAATGTAACAACAAAACTTTCTATATCTTTCTTTTTATTTTCTAAATCCTTTATATACTTCATTAAAGGCTCATTTGCTGTAACAATAACTATACTTTCTGTTTCAACCCATTGTCTAAAAGCTAAATCATTACTATAAAGTCTTAATATTTCAAAAATAGAAAAATTATCTTTAGCTTCTCTTAATTCAGTTTCTATTTCTTTTGTTTTTTTATTTATTAATGTATCTTTTGTTTCTGTTTCTTCTTGAACTGATTTTTTATATTGTAGTTCAGCTAAAACCCGAATTATAAATTTTCTACCTAAACTAAAATTCACAGGTTCCTTTTCTCCCTCTAGTGTGTAATCACTTAAAAGATGTCCTACCTTAATTTTTTCATTTCCATCAGTAAACAAAGGAAGTTCATTTAAATAATGTTTCTCTACATTCTTTAAATTATCAAAATAATTCTCGAACTTCTCTTTTAAACCTACATAAACCAAAGGATCCCCCGTTCCAACAATCATTAAAGCAGGTAAATATTTTCTACCAGTAACACGAGTATCATCTAACTGTCCTAGAACACCAGTATCATCTAACTGTGCTAGAATTAGAGATGCAAAAAAATTCCCTATAGGACTCACCTTTCCATCCGATATCATTTTATTAAAAATATCTTTATCCATTGGAGACACATCAGAATTATTCATTGATTGTTCTCTCAATTTTCTAAAAGCATTTAACTTTTCTTGACCGGATCCTACTGGAACAGGATCAATACCAGGGGAAGTAATAATTAATCCTTTTAAATTGTTATGAAATCGGTCTTTGTTGTTCTCATTAACTATCTGCATCAAACGATGAGCAAGAGTTCCTCCAAAGCTATGCCCCCAAACAAATAAAGGGACTTTAGGATGAACATACTTTTTAACAAATTTAAAAATAGCCTCAATTTCTCCATCAAAAGAATCCATAAACATTCTAGGTCCTTCCCCATGCCATGGAAGATCAGGAGAAATAACAGGAATATTATATTTCGCAAAATAATTAATTAAAGGAGCTGCGACATGACCTCCTGCAGATTTTGTTCCGCCCCCATGTAGAAATAAAATACCCGCTCGAAATTCTGGTCCAATCAACCATTTTTGCTCCTTCCCTAGATTAAATTTTAAACCAAAATTACTGAAAGTTACATTCGTTTTCACAGTTTTCTCATTTTCTTCTACTTTAATTTTATACTCAGCTCTCATTATAGTTGCGTGACCTCCATCCCTTGCATCAAACTTAACTGCACTTTTCGAGGCCGACTCATATAAAGAGTGACTAATAAAGGTCACTCCATTGGGAACAATCTCTTTAAAAATTCCTAAATCCACAGGTAGTCCCAACCATTTTCTTGTAAGTTCATATTCCTCAAGAACATTTAAAAACTTAGGTAAGGGAACAGGAGGTTGTTGATCTTTTGCTCTTTCTGTAAGCTCTCTCAAAGATCCTTCAAAAATACTCTTACATCCATCGTTAGAGAAAACAGAATTTGAAAAAACTATCAAAAACAGAAAAGTAAAAATTTTAAAGTTCTTAAAATTCATTAGAAAGGTAGAGTATCTAAAAAATAAGTTTTGTAAAAAAATTCAAGCTTTTATTTACCTTTTTTCAACTCAATAAATAAAAATCTAATACTTAACATAAAAGAAGCTTATACACTAAAAAACCTTTTTTTTTTTTAGAAAATCTTTTAATCTTAATTAAGAAATGTCAAAATTTTTAATCTTATCCTTTCTATTTTTTGGAGTTAATTTATTGTTTTTTCAAAAATCTTTTCAAAAAAAAGATAAACCCCTTTTCTACTTTGCTCCTTCAAAAAACATAAAACACTTTTCATTAGGATTCCAAGAAATCTATGCAGATATTTTATGGATGAGATTATTACAAAATGTGGACTTCTGTAGTTCTCAAAAAGGTCTTCCTATTTATGATGGGGAAAAAAAATATGAATGCAAAGAAGGTTGGTCCTACAAAATGACAGAGGCTATTACAGAATTATCTCCTCGTTTTTTAGCTCCTTATGAGTTAGTTACTCCCATCATGAGTATTATCATGGGAGATAAATTAGGTGCTAAAAAAATCTATGATAAAGCACTTATCAATTTCCCTAATAACTGGAGACTTCATTTTAATGCCTCTTACCACTATCTCATAGAACTTGAAAACCATGAAAAAGCGATTCCTCTTTTACTTAAAACAGCTGATTTAGGAGGTCCTTTTTGGCTTTATTCTTTAGCAGCTAAAAGCTCTAAAAAAATAGGTAAACTGCTTATGGCAAAAGAAATCTTACAAGAAGCCATAAAAAATAATCGCTCTAAAAAATTTAGAGAAAAGTTTAAAAAAGAATTAAAAGAAGTCGAAAAACAGATTTCTAAGTTAAAAAATCATTTCTAATAAAGCTTTTTTATTTCAAATATTATTATAAATTCAATGAAATCCAAGTAGAAAACTGAAAATTATCATTTTTCGAAAAATCAGATAAAAATCCTTGTTTAGCTTCTATTATTTTTTGAAGAGATAATCCCGCTTTGAAAGAATTTTTATCAGAAAACAGAAAAAATTCTCCCTCCCATCCTATAAAAGGAATGAGATAAAAATTCCTTGGAAAAGAGTCTCTATGATTTTCAGAAACTAAAAAAGACATTCCTGCTAAAGGAGCAAAACGAATCAATCCAAGAGGTATCTTTAAAGGATAATAGAATCGATTATATACTTTTAGAAAATTTAAATTTAATTCATATAAACTATTAGATTCAGAGACTAAAAAATTATGAAACTCCTGATTTTTAAACTGAAGAGGAAAAGAACTAAAGTTTAAAAGTCCCCATGAAGCTTCTGTTTGAAGATTGAGAAAAAACTCTCTGCCTAACTCTTCAACAAAACCAGCTTTGAAAGAAGCATTTAAAAAAAACTGATTTTTTATAAAAAAAAGCTTATAATTTGCTTTTAAATTCCTCCTCTTATTGTAAAAGTAAGCATAGGGATATTTCCTTTTAAATCTATAACTTATCTCTCCTCTATTTTGAATATATTTAAACCAAGAATTCTTTAAAAAACGTCCTTGCCCTAATTTAAAAATAGAAGAAAAAAAGAGAGACGATTCCACAGACTCAAAAACAGGGTAGTTCAATCCTAAGGATAAAGAGATTCTTTCGTAGGCTACAAAAGGTCTTTTTCTTTTTAAGATACGTTTTACTTTAAAATTCTCTCCTAAAAAAGAATCCTGACTCCTAGGTTCTGAAATTTCCTCTGTTATGTAGATGTCTTCATCTCTTAAAAGACCTAAATCATGAAAAAAATCAAAACGGTTATTACCTTTTTTTAATTGCAAAGGCTCTTTATCATAGTTTAAAGAAAAATCAAATTCCGGCCGGTATTTTTTATAAGAATATAAAGCTTTAAAACGCTTTATAGATTTTGATAACAAAGTATTCAAAGATAAATCATTAAACTTCAAAGGATCCTCAAATTTAATAGATCCAGAAAAATAAGGAAAAAATTGTAAAAACATTTGTTTTAACAAAAGATTAGAAAAAGAATGGTAAGAATTTAGTTTTTTAGAGCTGAGTGAAATCTCATGAAAAGAATCTTGAAATAAAGGTTTTTTTTTAAATAAATCATTATAAAAAGTAGGTTTCTTGGAAATTTTCGAGCTGGAGATCATTTTATATTCATAATGATCTGTTCCTATTTCTATGACTAAAAATTTATCTTTCTCAACTTGACGAGCTGATACAATTCGATCGGATTCACTCAATCTATAAATTCCTTCATCTTTTTTATAAACAAATAAACTGGAACCATAATCAGTAGAACTAATAAAATAAACCGCCTTAGGATTAACTTCTACAAGGTAAGCAAAATAAGTTTTCAATTCTACTAAAGGTTTTTTATTTTTATAAAGCACCCTTTTGTCTTTATCCTGCTTAAAGTAATAAACAGAGCCTTTTGAATCGACTAAAGCTGAAGAATGAATCGAATCATAAAAACTATCTCCAAAATAAAGGGCATTTTGTAAATGACTGCTTTGCATATCTAAAAAAAGAGCTTTATCTCCATAAAAGTCCATAACATATTTAGAATTGTATTTTAAAATAGGTTTAAAATCTTCCTCAGATAAAGTGAATTCAACAGAAGAGCTATTTAGTCTCATATAGCCAGGAGAAATATATTTTCCCTTCTTTTTAAAGACTTTCCCTATAGGAAGATGAACTTTGCTTTTTTTAAAAGTATTTTCTCTTTTATTCCATATTATCAATTCAGAGGGACTTTTAGCATCAGATATTAAAAAGAACAAATCCTCTTTATCACTATTTAGAGGTGCAAAGAGCTTACTTCTAAATAAAAGAGGCTGAGAAGAAGATTTTTGCTTTTTAGCTTTTTCCAGATAATATTTTTTGTAATTTTGAAATAAAGTTTTTAAATCTAAACCAAAAGCTCTTTTAAGAGAGGAATTTAACCCATAATAGTCTAAAGGTAAATAAAGACTACTTTCATAAAAAAAGTTTTTTATGGTTTTTAAATCATATTTAGAATAAAGATAAGTAAAAAAGAAAGCTCCATGAAGATATTTTTCTAAACTAGAAAAAGGATCTTTATAAAGCTTTAAAAGTCTTTTTAAAGGAATTTGATCTTCTTTAATTTGTGCAAAGACAAAAGCTCTAGCTACACCGCTCCACAACCTTCCTCCTGTACCATATAAAGATTCTGAAAAAACAGCATCTCCTTCTAAAATCCAAGAGGGCAAAAATTTATTTTTATAATTTAAAGATCTGAAAAAAGTACTCCATTCACTATGAGCTAGAAATACACTTAAAAGAGGCCAAAAGAAATTCTCCCATTTTTTAATTTGGGTAAGTTGATAGACATGATTTAATTCATGAATAAGAGAATTTTGAGTCCAATCAAATAAAGACCATACATCCATAAAAAAAGCTTCTCTTGAGGGATAAATATGAACAAAAGGTCTAACGTCTAAAAAAACATGAGCCCTAGAGAGTTGATAACGAGGAGAAGAAAAATAAATTGTATTTGTCCTGAGGTAAGAATTCTTTTTAAAAGGATTCTCTTTAAAAAGAGAATTGTATTCAGAGTTAATGAGTTTAATGTAATAAAAAAAATAAGGGGAAATGTCTACAAATTCCTCACTGACAACCAGATTTAAATGAGGAGCTAAATTTTGAATATAATAATTGGAATCTTTTTTTAAAATATTCAAATCATCTATGTTATGAGAAAATTTTAAAGGAGGAAGAGGTTTAGATAAAATTCTATCCTGTTTTAAAGAATCAGCTAAGACAGGATAAGGTTTATAAAAAAGAATTAAAGATAAAAAAAAAGCACTTTTTATAACACAGTTTTTCTAAAAAATGATAACTATTTAATTTTATGTTCTTTTAAGTAAGTATTAATATCTACATTTTCTTTAGAAGCTAAGTAAAGGGCAACAATAGAATCCCCTGTTACATTGACGACAGTTCGTCCCATATCTAAAAGTCTATCTACCCCTAAAATAATAGCTAAACCCTCTGCTGGAATTCCTAAGACAACGATAGCGGACATTAAAATAGGTAAAGACCCTCCTGGAATCCCTGCTACACCAACTGAAGTAATAAACACAATAGCTATAAGTAAAAATAAACTTGAAAGACCTAAGGGAATTCCAAAAATCTGAGCAATAAAAAGAGTGGCTGCCACTTCAAACAAGGCAGTTCCATCCATATTCACAACAGTTCCTATAGGAATAGAAAAACTGACAATTCTTTTAGGTACTCCAAAACTGTTTTCTAAAGTCTTCATAGTGACAGGCATAGTAGCACTGCTAGAACTTGTTCCTAAAGCTGTTGAAAAAACAGGTAACATTCTTTTATAAAAAGATCTGACAGGAATTTTAACTAAAAATTTTAGAAAACAACTGTAAGTCAAAATAAAATGCGTCAACATACCTAATGTCATAACAATAACATAAAAAGCCATACTTTTAATAAGGTCTAAACCAAATTCTGAAACAGTAATAGCTATAAGACAACCTACGGCAACAGGAACTGTTTTCATAATCCAACCTATAATTTGAATAGACATTGCAGATAAAGTAGACATAAAATCTGTAAAAGATTTTTTTGAATTCGAGGAAGGAAGATACAATAAGCTTAAACCAAATAACAAAGACACAAAGATCACGGCTAACATATTATTTTCCCCAAATTGATCAATGATATTACGAGGTACAATTTTTGTTAAGATTCCTGGCCATAAAGAATCTCCTACTATTGAGCTTTTTTCCTTCAGAGAAGACATCTTATCTTTCATATTCATAGCAACCATTCCCACTTTTTCTTGAGAAATCCCGCTTCCTGGTTTCATGGTTTGCATAAAAACTTGTCCAATAAAAATAGCAATCAAAGTACTACAACTGTAAAAAATAATTAATTTTTTACTTAAACGACCAATAGAAGCTGGATTTTTCATATCAGCGATTCCTATAATTAAGGAACTAAAAACAAGAGGAACAATAATCATGAAAAGAGATTGCAAAAAAACATTTCCAATAGGATAAAAAACATTATCTATAATGGTTTGAGTCCAATGACTTTGCTCGATCATTTCAAAAGACTCATCTGGCTTTAACACATTAAAGATCAATCCTATAAGGGTGCCAATAATCAAACCAATAAAAACTCCCCATGTCTGAAAAACAGATTTATTCATAATAATTTCCTTTAAGTAAACTTACTTATTAAAAAGTAATTGTTCTATGAACTTTTGTCAAACGACATAAATTAAAAGGAAGCCTAAAGTTATCTTTAAAACAAAAATAGACCTTCCAACTCTCATTTTCTAAATTTAACCTACTTTCTAAATAAATTTGACATTTGAGTTTTTTTTATATATTTTTTTTTTGGATAAACTAAAAAAAGGAATTTTTATGAATAATATAACAGGCAAAAATTTAAAAGAAAATCATTACAATTCTTCTTTATCTAAAGTGATAGACATAAAAAGGTATGAGTCTATTATGGAGGAAGAAGATATGGTTAATCTTAATAAAGTGAAAAATATTCTTGATATAGAAGAATCCATGCATCCTGAGTTTACTTTAGCTAAAAATAAAGCTCGTTTTAAGAAAAAATTAGTTTGGTATAAAAATAAAAAAGCATGGTTAGATATTGCTCCTGTACAAAAAATTAATAAGCTCTTTAAACAACAAACAAGAGAGTTAGAGTCTATCAGATCTAGTAAAATGGACTATGAAATGGAATTAGAAACAGCTTCTTTAACACCTAGTCAAAGGTCTTACAGAAAAGATGAACTTAAGATGTGCCGAGCTCACGAAAAGATGGCCATTCAATTAATTAGTAAAATGCAATTGAAGTTTAAGTCTCAGTCTGGCAACTAAAGTATTTTACCAAAAAATATCTTATTTTTTTAAGCTAAGGTGTGCCGAGTTCACGAAAAGATGACCATTCAATTAATTAGTAAAATGCAATTCAAGTTTAAGGCAACTAAGATATTTTACCAAAAAATATCTTAGTTTTTTTTTACTCTTAATTTTTTTCTCAATTTTTTTATAAAGCTTCCGATACTTATAGTATAAACAAAACAAGAAAAGAGGAAAAAATATGTCTCAAATAGAAAAACTTATTTTAGTTACTTCTAAAAAAAATGATACTACAACAGAGTTAGTTAAAAATTTTGCAAAACAAGCCCGTTTAGAATTTTCTACTTATACAGAAGATGAATGGGCGACTTTAGAAGAAATAGACCAATATATTCAAGATGAAGAAGTTTCGAAGCAAGTTGTTCAACTTCCTATAGGAAAAAATGAAGATGTTTCCTTAGAAAATATAACAAAAAAACATATTAAAAAAATACTTTATTTAAAACAATTAAATGTCAATGAAGTCGCTAAAACTTTAAAAATAAGTCGAGCAACTCTTTATAGAAAAATGGAAAAAAATGGATTAAATATCAAAGAAGAAAGAAAAGAAATGTTAAAAAAACAAAGAAAACAAGTTGCTTAAAATATAAATTTATGGGAATGATTATTTGACTTAAGACTAAATAAAAGATAAAAAATGAAAAACTTTCAAGTCTTTATCAAGAAAGTCATGTCTTTGAATATACCCTAAAAGCTAGAAAAAACTTAAGTTCTTAACCTAATAATAAAAATTTACTTTTTTTACACAAGTTTGATTTTTTTAAAAAAAAATCTAAAAATAGCACAATAAGTCTAAAATTTTTGACCATAAAAGCTGAATAAATTAATTTGGTTAGGGAGAGATGTTGTTATATGTCATTTAAAAAAAGTCATAATCCTTTAGCTAATGAGTATGTAGAAATTTGGACCCGTTTGTCCAAGCATATATCATGAATTTAAGTATTCTGGAATCAACATAAAAAAATTAAGTGATAATTTTGAAAACTTAGAAATTATCCAATCTGACTTTAATAAAGAAGAAAAAGATATTATAGAAAAATTCCTTGAAGTTTATGGAAATAAAACAGCAACGGAATTGATTGCAATAACTCATAAAAAAGGCTCTCCGTGGTATAAGGCTTGGAATGAAAAAGGAGGTAAGGATATTCTAAATTTTCAAATAAAAAATGAAGATATTAAAAAATATTACAAAGACAAAATAAGTAAAGTTAAAAACAAAGCCAGTTAATGTCTAACCTTGATTCCATAAAAAAAATTGAACAATCAGAAAAATCTAATAAAGAGGAAACAACTGAAGCAAAAAAAACTAACAAAGAACAAGAAAAACTCTTAAAATTAAGAAGTGATAGAAATCTAAAAGAAGATTTTAGTAAAAAATTATTTTACTTTCTTTGTGTTTTTGGTTTTCTTTATTATTATATTTAATAGTTTTTTGAAAATTGAAAAGGAAGTTTTATTAATACTTATAGGAAGCACAAGTTTAAGTGTTATCTTAATTTTTCACTTTATAGTTAAAGGTCTTTTTAAATAATAATCAAAAATAATTCATTAAAGAGAAACTCTAAGAAAAAGACTAAGCAATCTTTTTAAGTTGAGCTTTTAAGTAAGCCATATTTTTAAATTTATGACCACTTTAACTTTGCTTTTTTTAAGATAGTATCCTATAAGTTAAATACCCCCTTAAAGAAATATCTCTTTTCGATTATAGGACCTTTTTTATACCTCTCTGCCTATAAACGATACTATTACCTTCATATTTAAATTTTTTTACATTGCTTTCAGAATAAGGAACAGGAATTGAATCTAAAAAAGAAAGAATTTTCTTTTTTCTTGAATAAAATATAATCTATCCTTTTAGGGAACCATAAAGTTTTCAACTTAATAACTTCTTTTATTTAATGTCTCATTTTATCTTTTAGCTTTATCTTCTTTTTTTTCTTGGACTTTTCGATAGCACTCTTGAATTCCCTTACCAAATTCAACAGATAAATCTGATTTCCCTTTATTTTTTAAAGCTTCTTTTGCTCTTTTAAAGTCTGATAAAAATTGAGTATCCGTCATGAAACAAGTTTTAAAAAAATAAGCTAAAGCTTCCTCTTCCCGGTCCTGATTAAAAAGAAGCCATGCAAGTCTTTCATTTAATTTTAAATTCTCTGGTTCTAGATTAGAAGCTCTGAGAAAATAAGTGATAGCTAAATCTCTATCACCCCTTCTAAGGAAATAGAAAGCTACTTTAGACTGCACAATAAAAGAATCCATGTATTTATTAGCCACTAATAAGATTTTTTCTTTCTTTTTTTTTGTATTTGATAAACTAAAAGATAAAATAAGAGGACTTATCGGATCTTCAGGATTTTTTCTTATAGATTTAACACAAGCGATACGGGCTTGCCTGAGAAATTTATTATCATAATAAGCCTCACATAAAGGAATGTAGTATTTATTTTCCTTCAAATGTCTTAAGCTATCTATAACAAGGTTTAAAGAAGACCTTGTGTGTTTTAATTTTTGAGTATAATCATCCTTTACCATTAATTCTTTCAAAAGAGCTTCATAAGCAGGACTAAATTGAGTGTCTAACTTAAGAACTTGTCTATAGCTATCAATGATCTGTTTTTTATTAGCTTCAAACTTCTCTGGATCTTCTATTGTCTCAGATAATTTTTTATAAGACTTTCCTAACAAATAAAAACCTTCAGCAATCTTAGGATAATTGATGACAATAATACGACTAATTTTTAGCTGATTATTAATATCTCCTTTCTCTTCATACAGTTTGTATAATAACTTTAAGCTCTCAAAACTAACTTGGTTATAAAAAGATTCTTTTAAAAAAGTAACTGTATTTATATAATCCTTAGACTGAAAAGGTTGAGTCTCTAAAATAACTAAAAAGTCTTTTAAAGAATTTTCAATTTTTTCTTGAACAATATTAGAAGATTTAGATAGCTGAGCTTTTTTTCCATTAGAATTTGCTTTTTTATCTTTGGAATTTCTTTCAACTTCTGACTTTAAACCTGGACTTTGATTTAATTTCACCTGGTCTAAAGTTTTATTTCCTTCCTGTATTTCTTTCTTTTGAGTTTTTTGAACCTCAGACGATTCTTCATTTGCCCTAGATTGAAGAGAAAAGAAACTAATAGACCCTGCTAAAAGAAATAAAAAAGGTTTAAAATTCATAACTTTAAATTTATCTTAAAATTTCTTTTTAGAAAAATCAAAAAAATTTTAAAAAATTAAAAAAATAACCGATAGAGATAGTGATTATTCTAATTCAGGTAAAGCTTTTCTTTTTTGAATTTTAATTATCAAGGATTTTGAGATAAAAAACATGAACGATAATAACAATAAAAACAATCTCATTTCACTGGTAGAATACCGTGAAAAATTAAAAACTAAAAAAACTAAAAAAAAGAAAGTCGTTTCTAATGACAAACACGCTAAAATTATTTATATGGATACTTATAAAAAATCCCATACTTTCTCAAATGGTATTTTCCAAGAAAATCAAAAAACCAAAACAACATCTCAAAAAAATAAAGAATCTGAAATTATAAGCTTAAGTGATTATAGAAAGAAAAAACAAAAGAGAATCTGGAAAAAGGATTTATTTAAAACATCCGTTCAAGTAAGTGCTATGGTTATGGTATTTTTATTTTTATTTACTAATATGTTTCCAATGGTTAAGGAAAAGCAAAGCCTAGCTCAATCTACACATTGGTTTCAAGCTCCTAAAAATAAAGGGATTGTTATAAAAAAAAGAAAGAGAGGAGAGAGGGAAAGAGACATAGCTTCTCCTAACTGTAAAATTAACTCAGGAGAAGAAGAAAATTTCCTAATTTGTAAATTTTAAAACAACTGTAATTCTACTGTTCAAAAAGCTCTGGAGAAAAACCTCGTCTTACATTGTTTTCAGTAACAACTTTAACCTGCATAAATTGTTTTAAATAATCAACACTGCCGGCTTTACTACCTAAACCTGACATTTTTCTACCACCAAAGGGATGTCTTTTTACTATAGCTCCCGTGCATGTTCTATTAACATAAAGATTTCCTACAGAAACAAAAGACTGAAATTCTTCAATATGCCTTGGATGACGAGAATAAATTCCTGCTGTTAAACCAAAAGAACTGTGATTTACAATCTGAATAGCCTCTTTTAAAGTCTTAACTTTAAAACAAGCTACAATAGGAGCAAATAACTCTTTTTGCATTAACTCTGAATCTCTATCTGAAGTTAAATACAAAACAGGAGAAATAAAATAAGATTTTTTAATAAAGTCCTTATCAATATCTTTATAAAGGAGTCTTTGCTTTAAGCTTGATTTGTTATTATTTTCAGAAAATTTTTCTTGTCGCTTTATAAAATTTTGTATTCTTTCATAAGCTTTTCTATCAACAACAGAGCCTAAAGTTGTCTCTGGATTTTCAGAAGAACCTATAATTAAACTTTCTAAGGCTGGAATAAATCTTTTCATAAAACGATCATAAATATCTTCTAAAATAACAATACGACTACAAGCTGAGCATTTTTGTCCTTGAAAAACAAAAGAAGATTGAAGAATCCCTTTAATTGCTAAATCTAAATCAGCAGAACTATCGACAACAATAGCATTTTTTCCACCCATTTCTAAAACACATCTTTTTATATTTTCCTGTCCCTGTAAAATAGAACCTGCTTTTTTCATGATCTGCTCCCCGACTTCAAAGGACCCTGTAAAAGAAATAATAGAAATTTTAGGATGCTCTACTAAAGCTTTTCCAACCTCTTCTCCTTTTCCTGGTAAAAAAGCAAAACTTTCAGAAGGAAAACCTGCCTTTAATAAAATCTTTACAAATTCATAAGCTGTTAAAGAACTTTGCTCTGCGGGCTTAATTAAAACAGTATTTCCACAAACTAAAGGAGCAACTGTCATACCAGTTAAAATCGCTAAAGGAAAATTCCAAGGAGCTATCACAGCAACGCAACCTATTGCCTCATAACTTAAAAAACTTTCTTCTCCTGAAACTTCATCAGTTAATTGAGGAGTAGCAAGTCTTTCATAAGACAAAGCATAATAGGAACAAAAATCTATAGCTTCTGCAACGTCTCCGCAAGCTTCCTCCCATGTTTTACCTACTTCGTAGACTTGCAGACTTGCTAAATTAAAAAAATTCTTTTTCATAATTTGAGCTACTTTTTGCAAACAAGTCACCCTTTGAGAGGTAGGACTTGTTTTCCATTTAGGAAAAAAATTGTGACATTTTTCAACAGCTTTTGAAACAATATCTTTATCTGCAAAAAAAGTATTTGAGATCATTTGTTCTGTTTGATTAGGATTTTCTCTTTTGAAAATCTCAGAAGATTTCAGACGTTTAGAACCTAAAAGTATAGGAACTTCTAGAGGAAACTGTATCTTCCATTCTTTTAAAGATTTTCTAAAAGAATCTCTGTTTTGTTTTTTACTAAAATCAGGAACCGGAAAATTTGAAAAATAACCCTTAGTTTGAAAAGATAAAGCTTTCTCAAAACCTTCATATTGCAATTTTTCTGTTGGTTTTACTCTTCTTTTACTAGACTCTTTTAAACAAGGAGCTGATAAAAGTTTTTCAGGAGATTCTTTTTTCATCAATGAATTTAAAATAAAAGATTGATTCGAACTGTTTTCTAAAAGTCGCCTCACCAAATAAGACATTCCAGGTATTAATTCTCCTACTGTGCAATACAGACGGGTTAAAAAACCTCTTTGACTTAAAGAGGCAGTTAAACCTTCTGCCATTCCATAAAGGAGCTGAAATTCTATTTGAGCTTGAGGATATTTTTCATAAAGAGTTAAGGCATAAGCAATTGATCGAATGTTATGAGAACCTACTGCAATTTTTACATGCTCACATTCTTTAAAAAGTAAAACTAAAGCCTTTTCAAAATTAATATCTGTTTCTACTTTTTGTGTGAAGACAGGAATCAACCAATTTTCTCTTCTAGCCAAAAGATACTCTGAATCCCAATAAGCTCCTTTAACCAAACGAATTGTAATCTTTTGTTTTCTCATTTTACAAAAATGAATTAATTCCTGTAAGTCTTTTAAACTGTCTTTAAGGTAAGCTTGAACAACTATTCCAAAATGAGGATAATTCTTAAATTCCTCTTCCATTAAAAGCTCTTTAAAAATTTCTAAATACAAATCTTTATAATGATAATATTCCATATCTAAATTGATGAATGAAAAATCTTGAACGGCTTTTCGAAATAAAAGACGAAGTCTGTTTTTAATTTGTATTTTAGAATACTCCCAAGCAGAAACTTTTATCTGAGAAAATAAAGCACTTATTTTTACAGAAATATTAACTTTTGGGATATCTCCTGAAGAGTCTTGTTGTAATGTTTTTTTATAAGACCAATTTTTTTGAGCAACTTTCAACTGATTCATAACTGAAAGATAGCTTTGAAAATAAATTTCAGCTTCTTTTTCGGATAAAGTTTCTTCCTCTAAAATATCAAAAGAAAAAGCTAAACCTTTTTCCCAATTTTGGGAAATGACCTTTAAAGCTGTCTCCACGTTAGAACCTGTAATAAACATTTGAGCGACTTGAGTGATTTGTTTACGAAGAGTTTGAACCATCAGAGAGGGAACTAAGTGACTTAAACCAGATGTAATAAAACTCAAATCCTGATCTTTAAAATACTCTTTCCAATGAGATAAAAATTGCTTATCATTAGAAAGGTTGGGAAGAACATCTATAAAACGAAATAAACTTGTTTTTAATTTTTGATTCTTCATGGTCCAAGAAAGAATTTTTTGATACCACCAATTCTTTTTAAAAAAAAGTTGATCTTGATTTTTGCTCTCTTTTAAAAGCTCAGAACCTATTTCAAAAATCTTTTTTTCAAATTCTTGAGACATAAATAAAATTATATCTTCCTTATATAAAGTAATTCAATAAAAATCTTTAGAGAGAAAAAACATGTTTTACAAAAATTTAAAAGAAAATCTTTACTTAAATATTCTATCCTTTTTCAGATTGAAATTTAAATTTTTCATTTTCTAAAAAAATATTTTTTTCTTTTCACTTGATTCTTTTTCTAGAACTTAGGTCAAGACAAAAAAGAGTAGCAGTATCATTGAAGACAAAAGAACTACCTCTTATAATAAGCTCACAAGTTTTAATTGTAAATTTTTAGATATTCTCAAGGTTTTAATTTGATTACAACTTGCAGTCTAACTTTTTAAAACCACTTTTAGTAGTTTTTAACTTTACTAAATCTTTACTTTTCAGCTTGTTTTTTTATAAAATTTAAAAGGCTTTCTCCAAAAGCTCTAACCACATTTACCGTCATGGCATTTCCTGCCTTCCCTAAAATACATGTCTACAATTTTACCTTTTACTTTTTCTCTCAATTCTTCAGGAAATCCTTGCAAAGATAAAGCCTCATCGCCAGATAGTTTTCTAAATTTTCCATCTCTTACATACAAAATCCCATGTCTTCCTGTTCTTAGCTTAGGAACCTTGTCACGATATAACCTCAAATCAGATTGACGTGTATCTATGACTAAAAAATCTTCTTCTAATAATTTTTCTATTGAAAATTTATTTTTATTATATTTATTTTTTAAATATCTTAAAAAAGTCTCATAGCTGGTTTTCTTCTCATTCAGTTCCAATTCCTCAGTATTTACTAGGTATTTACTCAGATCTGGTTTTTTAATTTCTTTTGGAAATTGAAAAACACTTTCATTTCTTACTAAATCTTTTCTTACTCCAACAAAATAAATTCTCTCCCTCATTTGCGGAACGCCATGATATAAACTGTTTGTTAATTTCCAAAATACTTTATAACCCGCTTTATCCAATTCCTTTAAGATTAAGCTTCATTGAGAAACCACCACCATGATTTAAAAGCCCTTTCACATTCTCTAAAATATTTCAGATTTACTGCTTTCATTATCTTTATCAAGCCATAAATAATTTGACCCCGATTCTCTTTCATCCCTTATCTCTTTCCAAGGATAGAAAAAGTTTGACATGGAAAACCTGCAATCATGAGATTAAAATCTGGTAAGTCTTCAAAATTTATTTTCATCAAAACCAAAAAAATCTCTATATGTTTTTTCAGAGTTTTTATCAATTTCAGAAAAACCAACACACTTCATCTCTAGAGATTCCAAACCAATTCTTCCAGCACCTATTCCAGCACAAAAATCAATAAATTTTAAGTTGGACTTTATGTTTCTCATAGTTAGTTATTTTAAAATTGGCGGAGAGGGAGGGATTTGAACCCCCGAGACCCGTAAAGGTCTGCCGGTTTTCAAGACCGGTGCAATCAACCGCTCTGCCACCTCTCCTAAAAAATATCTAAGACTCAAATCGTTTCACTCGTTTTGTAATATAGTTTAGATTTTAAGTAAAGTTTTTTTATCTGGCTAATTTGTAGAATACGCCATTATCACGTAAAATCTTAGAAAAAAAGCAATACCAATTAGAATTAAACTTACCATAAAAACCCCTTTGAATTTATAAGGTTTTAAAAAATAAAAGAAACCAAAGTAAACAGAAATAAATATGAAAACAAAAGAAAAAGAACCATAAGAGATAAGTTCCTTTCCAATAAAAGATAAAACATAAGCTAAGCAAAAACTTAAAAAAGCTTTAAATAAAATAAGACTGACTGTGTTTAATTTTTTCATAAATACTATTTTAAGATATCCTAAGCTTTATCTTCAAAAAAAGACCGACCGTATAACCTTGGAAAAGGAATAGCTTCTCTGACATGATCTAAACCACAAATCCAACGAATCAATCTCTCTAAACCTAAACCAAACCCAGAATGTTCAAAGCTCCCATAACGTCTTAAATCTATATACCAATCAAAATATTTTTTCTCTAAATTATGTTCTTTTATTTTTTTTAACAACAGATCTAAATTATCCTCCCTTTGACTTCCTCCAACAACTTCTCCATACCCTTCTCCTGCTAATAAATCAAAACTTAAAGATAAGCTTGAATCTTCAGAATCCTCCTTCATATAAAAAGCTTTAATATTTTTAGGGTAATGGTGAATAAAAAGAGGTTTATCAAAAAATTGACTCAAATTCATCTCATCTTTAGCCCCTAAGTCTTTACCAGGTTCAAAAGTAGCTGATTGCTTTTTAAGAAGAGAGCAAGCCTCTTTATAAGTAATTCTAGGAAAAGGTTTTGATAACTTTTCTAATTTCTTTATATCTCTTTCTAAGAATTCCAGCTCTTTAGAATGACTGTTTAAAATACTTTGAATTAAAAAAATGATTATTTCTTCTGCCAAATCCATAGCCTTTTTATAATCATAAAAAGCCATCTCCGGCTCTAACATCCAAAACTCTAAAAGATGTTTACGGGTACTAGATTTTTCTGCTCTAAAAGTAGGACCTAAACAATACACTTTAGACAGGCTAGCACTTGCAGCTTCCATATGTAATTGTCCTGTTTGAGTTAAAAAAACTTTTTTTTCGTCAAAAAAATCAACAGAAAACAAATCCGAAGTCCCTTCACTTGCTGTTGGCATTAAAATAGGAGCTGACACTTGTATAAAATCTTTTTCATGAAAAAATTCATGGATTTTGTATATGAGTTCACTTCGAATTTTTAAAAGAGCCTTTTGTCTTTTTGATCTCAACCAAAGATGTCTTTGATTTAAAAGAAAATCAATTCCATGAGATTTTTTAGCAATAGGATAATTGTGACTGCTAGATAAAATTTTTAATTCCCTAGCTTCTATTTCAAAATGCCCCTTCCATTTTTTTACCCTCCCACAAACCTTTACTAAACATTCCAAAGAAATATCAGAAAAGAATTCAAAGCCCTTTGTTGTCGTTTGATTTAAAATCACCTGACATTCCCCCGTACCATCTCTTAGATTTAAAAAAGCAATCTTCCCACTCGAACGAAACTGAAAGACCCAAGCTTTTAAGCTTAACTCCTGCCCTTCAAACTGACTTAAATTTTTTATAGGAACCATACAACTCTCTTTTTTTATCTGTTATTTTTCTTTATATATTATTTTTTTAAACCTTTATTCAAGAAAATCTTTAAAACAATTGAAAAAACTTGCTTCTTAAAGCCTTTTTGAATATTTATTTACATAATGAAATCTAAAATTCCAATAAAAACAGCTCTTATTGGTTACAGTGGAAAAATGGGACAAAGCTTACAAAAGCTGATAAAACCCTCTCCTTTTTTTAAGCTCACAGAAAAAGCTCATAAAATATCCTGCTTTTCAAAGTGGGACCCTAAAAAAATTCAAGGAGTGATTGACTTTTCAGCTCCTGAGTTATGTTCTGAGGGATTGAAATGGACTCTTCAAAACAAAAAAGCTTTTGTCAGTGGAACAACAGCTTTAAATTTAAAACAAAAACAAGAGTTAAAAAAAGCATCTAAAATTATACCTGTCTTTTATAGCGAAAACATGAGTGCAGGGATTTATTTATTTAGTCAATGGTTACAAAGCCTCCCTGATGTGAAACAAATTCTTCTGGAAGATTTTCACCATAAAGATAAAAAAGACAAACCAAGTGGAACAGCTTTAAGACTTAAAAGCAATCTCCCTAATTTTTTACAAAAGAAACTCAAAATCAAAAGTTATCGTAAAGATAAAAAAATAGGAACTCATCGAATCACAATCAAAATGCAAGAAGAGATTTTAAGAATAGAACATGAAGCTTTAAACCGTGAAGTCTTTTCTAAAGGAGCTTTAAAAGCCTTACATTTTATTATCAATAAAAAAAAAGGATTTTATGATTTAAAAGATCTTTATTCAAAATACAATAAAATAAAGCCTTTTTAAGACATGTTTTCTTTTATAATTGACCTAATTTAAAAAAAAAGCTATTAACAATCCTATGAATTTTTTTTTAGATACAGCCCATATCGATGAAATAAAAAAAGCTCAGAAATGGAATTTAATTGATGGCGTAACAACCAACCCCTCTTTAGTAGCACAAACAAATTATTCTCATAAAGAATTAATTTTAGAGATTTGTAATTTACTAAAAGATAAACCTGTTTCAGCAGAAGTGCTTTCTGTGAGTTCAGAAAAGATATATAAAGAAGCAAAGGAACTCGCTAAAATTCACCCTTCTGTTGTCGTTAAAATTCCTCTTATTGCGGAAGGACTAAAAGCCGTCAAAAAACTCCATGCTGAAAACATAGCAACCAATGTCACTTTATGTTTCAGTCCCAATCAAGCCTTACTGGCTGCAAAAGCAGGAGCCACTTACATTTCTGTGTTTGTAGGTCGCCTCGATGATATAGGACATGAGGGATGTGAAATCGCATCTCAATGTCATAAACTGATGAAAGAATATCAATACAAATCACAAATTTTAGGAGCCAGCATTCGCCATTCAAAACATATCTTCACTTTAGCTCAAGCTGGAATTCCTATATCCACTCTTCCTTTTAAGGTCTTTAATCAACTGATTCAACATCCCTTAACAGATATAGGACTTAAAAAATTCTTAGAAGATGCTAAAAAATCTAAGCACCTTCCTTAAATAAGCCATATTCTTTTGTTTTAAAAATAAGAGAGGTTCGACTGATACCTAAAATCTTAGCAACACGGCTTTTATTCCAATTGTTTCTTCTCAAACATTCAAATATAACTTGTTTTTCCACATTATCTAAAACATCTTTTAAATTACTGTTCTTATAGCTATCATAAACCCCATCTAATCTTTCTGAAAAATTCCTGATATGAGGAGATAAATCCTTTTCTGTTAAAAAAGTTTGATCTTTTTTCATAAAAGAAATAGCTTTTTCAACTTCAGCTTCTAGCTCAAAAATATTACCTGGCCAAGGGTATTCATGTAAGAGTTTAAAGGCTTCTTTTGAAAATTTAATATATTTATGAGGACTTTTTTGATTGATAAAATAATCTACTAAAACAGGGATATCCATTTTTCTATATCTTAACGGAGGGATATTAATACTCATAGCACTGATAGCAAAGTATAAGCTATCAATAAACTCTCCTTTTTTTACCAGCTCCCTTAAATCATCACTGGTTGTACTAATAATACGAACATTATATTTTTTATTTTTTAACTCTCCCTGTCGAAAGAGCTGAGAAGATTTTAAAAATCTTAAAAGATTTTTTTGAAACTCTAAACTTGTTTTACCTATCTCATTTAACAATAAAGTTCCTCCTTCTAATTTTTGAGCTAAAGATTTTTTATGTCTAAAAGCTTTTGAATCTTCTGAATGATTAAAAAAAAGAGTGGATTCTAAAAAACTTCCATGAAAAACAGAAAAATTTTGAACTTGAAAAGATTTATGAGCTCTTAGAGATTCTTGATGAATCGTTTTAGCTAAAAGTCTTTTACCCGTACCTCTTTCCCCTTCTATTAAAACATAACCATCATAATTTTTTAATTTCTTTAAAACATTAAAAACATACTGCATCGCTGGAGAGCAGCCTCTCATAAAACCATAAGTATGGAGATGTTTTTTTTCTAAACCATCTTTTTTCTTAGAAAAAGGATTAACAGATGAGAAAAATTCTTCTGATAAGATTTTTAACATCTCTTGAATATAAACGAGATTTAAATGATTTAACTTATTTAAATCTTGAATCTTTTTTTGAGACTCTTTTTCTGATAAACCTAAGTAAGAAAAAGCTTGTTTTAGTTTCTTCTTATTTTTAGGAGGAAAACCAACGGCTACTAAATAAAATTTATAAGAATTTACGGAGTTTTTATCAAAAGATAAGGGAATAACCCATAAATCAAGTCCTGTTTGTTTCCAAAAAGTATTTTTAATCTCTTTAAATTCTTTCAAAGATTTTTTTAGGTTAGAAAAAGAACTAAAAAAATGATTTCTAAAAACAGAAGATTGTAACAAAATTTTAACAACGGGATTAGCTACTTTTTTTGATTTTTCGTAAAAAAACTTATTGTCTTTTTGAACAACAATTAAAAGATCTATATTAAAATAATTAGAAAGAATAGCTCTAAATTTTTTAAAGAGAGGAAATTTATAAATCTCGGTAAACATATCTACAAAATTATCGGAAAAAGGTTTAGAAATATTAAAAATAAATGGTGGCTCGGGACGGAATTGAACCGCCGACACAAAGATTTTCAGTCTTCTGCTCTACCGACTGAGCTACCGAGCCAAAAGATTTATAAAAATTATCATAGCTTGTTAAGCTTTACAATTTTAAAATCAACTCCTTTCACTTTAAAATAGCACTAGATAAAGCTATTTTAATTCAAGATTTTTCTAATCAAAGACAGGAAAAAGCCTGTTGAACATCTTGAATAAGATCTTCAATATCTTCAAGCCCTACACTGAGACGAATCAAGCTCTCTGTAACAGAAGAACTTCCATAAGCTCCATGAGTCATAGTTAAAGGATGTTCTGCTAAAGATTCAACAGCTCCTAAACTTTCTGCTAAAGTAAAAATCTTTAATTGTTTTAAAAAAGATAAAGCTTGTTTTTGCTTTCCTTTAATAATAAAACTTAAAACTCCTCCAAAGCCTCTCATTTGTTTCTTAGCTATTTCATGTCCTTTATGAGATTTTAACCCAGGATAAAAAACCTGATCGACTTGAGCTTGCTTTTCTAGAAAATGAGCTAACTCTAAAGCATTTTCATGATGTCTTTCCATCCTTAAAGCTAAAGTTTTTAAGCTTCTAAGTAACAAATAAGAATCAAAAGGGGATAAAACAGAACCTATCGTTTTATTAAAAAAAGTAAAGGATTCCTTTAAATCTAATCTATTAGAAATTAAAAGACCTGCTAAACAATCACTATGTCCTCCTATATATTTCGTTGCAGAATGAATAACAATATCAGCTCCTAAATCTAAAGGATTTTGAAAATAAGGACTCGAAAAAGTATTATCAACAACCAATAAACTCTCTGAAGCTTTCTGCTTTGCAATTGCTGGAATGTCAATAATTTTGAGAAGAGGATTTGTAGGACTTTCTAAAAAAATCATTTTAACTTTAAAATGAAGTTCTTTTTTCAACTGTTCTAAATTAGAAAAATCTATAAGTTTTACTTGAATTCCTTGAACTTTTTTTAAATGCTCTAAAAGTCTTAAACTCCCTCCATAAGAATCTTCTTCCATAAGAACGAAATCTCCTGGTTTTAAAAGCTGAGATACAATATGTAGGGCCGAACAACCTGAAGCTAAAGCGAAACAATAAGACCCTTTTTCTAAGTCTGCCATACAGTTTTCTAGAGTTTTCCTTGTAGGAGTAGAGACCCTAGAATAGTCATATTCTACAGGTTTTCCTGGTTCTTTAATTCTAAAAGTTGTGCTTGTAACAATAGGAGTTACAACAGCTCCTGTTTGAGAATCAGGACTTTGTGAACTATGTATAGCTTTAGTTTGAAATTTCATCTGTACTTTTATTTTTTTTATTTTCTTCCATTTCTTTATTCCTAAATTCAGAAATACTGTCAAGAGATTCAATTTCATCTATTACTATATTAAAAAATAATAGTATCAAACGAGAAACTTCTCTAACAGAAAGGCTTTTTATTTCTTCATTAACAAAGAGATTGTATATATCCTCCAAGTCCATTTCATTATCAGGAATCTTCTGATAATTTAACATATAACGAGTGATATCACGAGTGGTAAGGACATTATTTTTAATCGCAAATTCAATACCTCTCTTCTTTATAGGTTCTTCCAATTCTAACTTTTTTAAAAGGTCTGGTAAAAAAAGAAAAACAAGCCCTTCAAGAAGACAAGACACAGGCTTTAATTCCTGAGAATCTATAATAGAGTTTTGATTCAAATCATAAACCTGGAAAAAAAATCTCATAGCCTCAATAACTATAAACATATATTTAATATCAAGCACATGAACAGTCTCATCCTCCAAAGACAAATCAAAGGATTGAGTAATATGTATCATCTCTTCAAGAAATTTTTCATAACCTCTAGGGTATCTTTCAGACATAGCTTTAGAATGACTCCTTAAAAAATTAGAATAATTAGAGAATTTCTCAGAGTAAACATCTTGTAGAAAAAAAATAAAGTTTCTAAATTTATCTTTATTATCAAAAAAAGCTTCTTTATCAGAGGAAGTTTCATAAAAAAACCAACGAAAAAGATACTTAGATTTATCTTCAATGAAAAAAAGAAGTTCATAAAATTCCTTTAAAAAATTTAAAAAAACATCCACATCTGATTTTGATATAAGAGCTTCATTTTTCTTAGGCTCTGAAATAAGATTCTCAGAGTTTTTCTGAATTCTCTCAGAAATTAAACACAAATCTTTAGCTTTTAAATCTAATTTAGAGTTTGAAGAAATAAATTGAATAAAATGTTTTTTAAAAAAAAGAATTTTCTCATCTCTTCTAGATTTTAAAACCTTTATTAAAAAAGGTTTTAAATTCCCTAAATCAATCCAATCATTTTCTAAAATAATAATGATATCTTCTTTTGTTAAATATTCATTATGAAATAAATCCTTAACAGCAGAGACCTGATCAGATAGACACTCTAATATTTGACCAAGTTTATGACTATTTAACTTAGTAGAACTAAAAAAATATTTTATAAGTTCTTCTTGATAATCTAAACTTGAACATAAATCATTTTGATTCATTTGAAATTTATACACAGGGATAACAGGAGGTTTTTCTCCTATTTTCAAACCACAGCTCATGAACAAGAAACAAATTCCAAGAAAGATCTTTTTTCTAACTCTACTAAAAATCATAAACAAAACTCCAAGTAAAATAATCATTATGTTTAAATATACTTAAAAAAGATTGACTTTGATTTTTAACTCCTGATCCTAAGATATGAGCTGACCACTTTGTATAAAATTTCTCTCCCATGTAATATAAAAAATTTGTAGAAAGCCAAGCTCCTCTACCCAAAAAAGAATACTGATATTTCAAGTTAAAAATAAGAGGCAAACCTTTCAAAGTAGAACTCCTCTTTTCAAAAGCTAAACTTAATCCGTTTAAAATTTTGTTTTGACTTACAAAAACAGGTTGAACTGTATTTTTTTGATTTCTATATTTATTAAACCAAGATTGAATAAAACCTAATTCAAAAAAACTCTCAGGTGAATACTGATATTTTAAAATTCCAGAAAAGTAAGTAAAACTTTCTCTAGAATTTATAAAACTCCAATTCTCTTGATCTAAAGCCTTTTCTTCTTTTATTTTTGTATTTTCTAAACTCACAGTCATAGATAAAATTTTATTATAATTAATGCCCCATTCTGTAGATAAGATTCTTTGCCGTGAAAATATTCCTGTCAAAACTTGATCTATAAACAAAGGTTCTTTAGATTTATTTGAATCAACTTTTAATCTATGTTTTTTATTCATGATATAATAAAGATGATTTGTAGGCTTATCTGCAAAAGAAATTTTAAACCAACAAAAAATATCTGATTTTTCAGTCCATGTTTTAAAATTAACAAAAAAACTTTTTTTATTAATAAAATCAAAATAGAAAGGTTTAATGAATTCATAGTAAATAGAAAGGTTATATTCATCTACTTTATTAGGTAAAAGAGTTCCCCAGCGAGAATAGGTGCGAGGGGTCTTATCTCTTACAAAGAAGTTAGCGTTTGTGTTAGGGATATGTAAAGCTCCAAGAAAAAAATCAGTTTCCCAATTTTCTGATTTAAAAGTTAAAAAAGAACCAACATTCCCTTTTACCATAGGTTCTAAAGGATTCCAAAGAATAAGAGAATTCCATAAACCTAAATCCCAATAATCATCCCCTAGACTCCACTTTTTAACTTTTCTCCCTAAATAAAATTCAATAGATTTTAAGAGTTTAAAGGATGTCTTAAAATCATATTTATAAAACAGAAAAATTTCTGGAAGATCAAAATGAAACCAATCTTTATGATCTAAGCTATATTGATATTTCAATTGAGTCCTAAAAGAAAAATCACTTTTTGTAAAATTAAAAGAATAATCTCCTTTAACAAAAACATAATTTTTCAATTGCTCTTGAAGAGTCCCTTCAGAAGTATAGTGTTCCCATTCTAGTTCAAAAAAATTAACATCCTTATCAGATGTCTCTCCCTTAACATAAAAGGAAAACAAAATAAAACTCATTAAAATCTTTTGAAAAATCATACACTACCAATATTTTTTATATAAATGATGTAAATCAAAGACAAGATTATGAAATCTACTAGGAGACACTTCAAAATCTTTCTTATGTCTCTTCTTAAGATACCAATTAGAAAATAGAATCGTTTCAAATTCAGATCCCGTAAAAAATGGAAAAGAGCCTGTCCTAAAAACATACATAATGTAAGAAAGACCTTGATCTTCATTATAAATATAAGGAATTTGTTTATAAACTCTCTCTTTAAACTGATCAGAAAAAGCAAGAAGTTCATGAGTTTCTAAATTGAAAATCAAGTCGGTATTTATTCTCTGATAATAGTTAACTTCCATAACCTGAAGTAAAAAGAACAGTTCGGTTAAAAGTAAGGAAGAATTCTTGTTTTTTTGTAATCCAAATAACAGCCTTTTCATATTGTCTTCATATTTTTTCCTGCGAAAATCCGTAATATAACGTTTAAGTAGAGGAAAGGGAGCAAGACCTTCAGGATGATCTATAATTGTTTTAACAGTGCAAGAGAGAAAATTGTTTGAACTACAAATCGAAGATATCAGAGAGGATATCTTTTGAGCTTGCTGAAACGAGGCATCAAGATGAATAACAAGATCCAATAATTCTCTTGAACTCAAAGTATCACTTAAATCAGAAGAATTTAAAAAAAGATCAGCTATTGAAAACATGTTTCCAGCAATGTCCCTCCAAGATAAATTATATCCTCCCTCATCTAAGAAAGTAAAAAATAAAGGAGTTAAATCAGAAAGAAGAGATTGCCATTGTTGAAGTTTAAGATCTGTTTTTCCTAAAAAATAAGCTTTTGGAACATGATAAGATAAAAGGAGAGATAAAATAGAATGGTAAGCTAAAAGATGTGTTGTTTTAAATTTATTATCAGCAAGATTTTGAACGTTTCCAAAAATCATTTGTTTTTTTTCATTCCAACCAAAAAAATTCTTTAGCCAATGATCAAATTGTCTTTGAATAGCTACAGATTTTTCAAAATCGTCATAAATCTGAAAAAGGTCTATTCTGTAAGAAATTGTCCAATCTTTCAGTTTTTCTATCTTTTTAGAAGATATAAAATAAGTCGTTTTTTTATCTTTTCTTTGAATATAATTTTTAAAAAATGAAAACTCTGAGTCCGGAAAAGAAATTTTTACAAGAGACGAATCATTTGTCATCCAATCAATTGAACACTCCTTCTTACCTTTTTCATTTAAAGAAAAACACGTCAAAACACGTGTTATCAAACTAATTTTTGTCTCATCATCAAATAAGGAAAATAAAGGATTGGAACTTGTTACAAAACTTTTAATTAGAGAGAAAGAAGCCTTCAAGATTCCATCAAGGTTTCTAACAGGAAAACCTCTTTTTAAAAAGAGATTTTCATTAGAAGATAAAAGCTCCATAAATTTTTCTAAAACTGATAAAGAGTTATAAGTAATTTGTATGGTATTATTTTTTTTATTAAAGTATTTATTAATATAAAACAATAACTCAAAGTTACCAAGAATCAAATGATTAAAAACAGACCAATCTTTTCCTTCTATTGCTTTTTTAGGAAAAACACTTCCTCTTAATAAATGATGTAAATATAAAAATAACGATTGAAGTTTTGAATCTTTCATTCCCATATATTTTGGATATTGAGAAATATCTTCAATACTGTAACTCACTTGCACTCTTTTATACGCTCTTTCTAAAATAATAAGAGTTTTTCTCAATTGCTCTAAAGCTTTATCTCTAGCTTTCTCTCTAACAATTTCTCCTCTAAAGAGTTTTCTTAAAGTAGGAATTTCTTTATGAATAATGAAATAAGCTAATCTATAATCATTTGAACCATTTTCATCATGAATCAAGTGAAACAAATGAGATAATTCTTGATCTCTCAATTTATCAATAGAACCACCTACTAACAATTTCTTTATAAATAAAAGTTGGTTTGTTAAACGATTTGATTTGACTTTTCCATACTCAAAAAGTTTATGAAAGAGGTTAAAAATTTCTTCTCTTGTAAAATGATCTCTTGAAGAGTCATGTATCAAGATTTTTTTATTAACAACAGCATCTAAAAAACTCCACAGGCAACGAAACCATTTATCTTGTCCTTCTTGATTTAGATTCCCATTTATAAAATGCGGATAGTAATGATTTATATATTTCACACACTTTGATTCACCAATGAGGCTAAGAAAACTAAAATCCCCTTTTTCTGCAAAAAGTTTTAAAGGACTAAAAGCTAAAAAGATAACAAAAAATTTCATTTGTAGTTTAAAAAACACACTGCACTCCAAGTAAAATACGACTTAATCCATTATATCTCTTAATAGAAGAACTCTCTACAAGAACAACTCTTTGAGAAAATCGTCTCACAAAATCTCCTGATAAATAAAAACGAATATAATCGTCAAAATACAAATAGTTTTCAAACATAAAATGATACACCTGGTTATCTAAAGCATAAATTGTTCTGAATCTAAAAAGAATACCTTTATAGAAATTCTTATTTTCATGTTCAACAGAGGCACTGATAGCAGACTTCCAATCAAACTCTCGGCTGAAAAGTTTCTTATAATCATCTGTTAAAACGTTTGAATTAAAAGAAGTTTTCTCTTCTTGGATATGAGTTCCACCTAAAGTAAATAAAGTATTTTGACTGTTATCCCAATGCTCTTTAAAATAAGCTAAAACAGAAAAAGTGAGGTGAGAAGAAAAATCACTGCTCCACCAATCTTTAGGAATTTTTTTATCTTTCGGTTCCTCATAAAAGACCCCAGCAAATAAAGAGAAGGTTGGAGAAAATTCTAACTCAGCTTCTAAAGAACTTAATTCATGGTATAAAGAAAAATAATTAAACTCTTCTAGAGAAATTGAAGATGATTTTAAGGGACTGAAACCTTTAAATAGAAAAGCTTTTTTTAGTTGATTCATTCCTTTATAAGCATAAGAAAAATTAAGATGAAGCGAATCGATAGAATGTTTTAATTGAAAAGCTAAACCTGGTTTTAAAAATTTCTCAAGCTTAAATAACTCAGAAGATAATTTATTAACATTAACCCCCTGAGTAGATTTGAATAAAGGATTTCTTGAAGACACCCTGTTATCAATAAACTCTGGATAAATTTGAAAATCAGGTAATTGTAAATAAGAGAACAAAAGGATAAAAGAACTCTTTATTGTCTTATACCGAAAAGACAACCCTGGCATTCCCATTTGTTCTGTTCTCAAAGGATCTAAAAGAAAACGAGCCTGCCATAAACCATAATTCCAATAACGATCCAATTCACTCCATAAAATATTTTGAAAACCTATAGACATAATCCATTTGTTCCAAGGTAAAGGAAAATTAACAGACAATTCACTTAATCTAAAATAATGATTGTTTTCTAAATGAGAGTAAATGTAACCTAAATCTAGGTCTAACATAGGATTATGATAATTCAAATCTAAGCCAGAAAAAAAAGACACTTCTTTATCAAAAAAATAAGAAGCATGACTGTCTAATCTTATAATATCAGAATCATTTCTTTCTCTAAAAAACATCCAGGGATAAGCATGAGAAACAGAGACCCACAATAAACTAAAAACAATGATACAATTTTTAATATTCATAACCAAAAAAATCCTTTTTTTTGTTAATTTACACAAAACTAACCTTTATCAAACATCAAAATAGAAAGCAAATTTGATAAACTTAAGATATTCCTTTTTAAATACTTTTTTAACTTAATTCCTTACCCTTATTTTTATAACAAAAATCAAATTTTTTCCAGCTTCATAAAAAATAATTAAGGAATTTAAGAAGTTTTTTCTTTATACTAGACAAATTTTGAACACTTTAAGTCTTTTGATAAAGTTTAAAGACAAATATTTACTTAAACCCAATAAGTAAAATACTAGTAGCTCTTTTTAAGAATTCTTCTTTAATTTCTTCTTTAAAAAAACCTGTAATTTTAGAAATAAAAGCAATATCTTTCTTTCAGCATATTTAAAACAATTTTTTGCACTTCTTATCGTCCTTTTTGCATTCCTTCCCAAATCCCTTTTTCTTTAATAACTTCTCTTACATCTTGCATAAGTCCTCCTTCTTTTAATACTCCCATATCCTTAACTGTCTTTCTAGCTTTAAACCTTTCAATATCTCCTCAAAACCTATATAAGTTTCTATTGTCTTTAAAAGATTTATGTTCTTTTTTAAACTCCATATCTCATCTAATAACTTTATAAGCCCATGTCCTTTAAACTTCTTAGACGCCTTTCTTATTTTAAGGTCTTTGCATATTTATTATCTTTGGTTCATAGTTTAACATACTCTCTCTTGATTCTCTAGGAATTTTTGAAAAAAATAACTTAAAATTTTCCTCTTGAAGATAATTTTTCCACTTTAAAGACTCTTTTTCATGATAGAAAAGCACTGGAATGATAGGCTGGGCGTAACCTATCTGTTGAATCATGAGCTTCCGAAGTAAAAATTTTTACTACTGTATTTAAGTTGCCTTGTGAAAGTCAGCTTGCTTGAAGAATAGAGTTTTTGAGTATCGGAATTTAATCCACTAGCAGGAGCAAAATAAGCCACTCTAAAGAGCTTTCCAAAACATTTAAAGCTCATGTACGGAAGAAATTTTAAACAGCCTTCATAATTTGAATCTAAAGCCTTACATAAGTCTTCAATTAGAATCTCTTCTGTTTTCTCTTTTTGAAGCTTATATAAAGCTTCCCATTCTTTTTTTGAGTTTCTTTTATAAAAGAATTTAGCATTTTAGAATCCATGCCACGAAGCAATCAAAGTGTTTCCTATACCCCTAATGTATCCACCCTTATTTAAAAGATGCTGTTCTATAGCTTTTTCAAAAGCAATTTTTTTAATATTATTCGTCATTTATCAAACTCCTTGTTATAAAAATGTCACAAGTTTTGTCGTAAGTTTTATCATAAATTCAATCCTTCTTTTACAAGATGATAAAATTTTTGATTGGTTTTACCTTTCGACTCTATGATTTTTTTACCAATCATATCTTTTAGATCTCTTTGAAGCGTCCTTTTTGTCACTTTAGCTGATGTTTTTAAACTTTTATCTGACTTTTCAAACTGAGTAAGAATTTTATCATAATTTGTTATTATCTAAAAGATACTCCAAAATGATTTTCTGTCTTTTAGAAAGATTATGATTTTTTATGAGAGCATCTTTCAAGATAACTTTTTTCCCAATGTCCCTAACTTCATTCCTTTGGAATAAAAATCCTTTAACAAAATATTTAAGACAGGAAGTCATATCCATGTTGTTATTTCTTACAGTCAGAAGTCCCAAGTTTTATTTTTTTAAATTTAGTTAAAAATTCAACAAATCTCTTTAATGACATTTTTTATTCGTTTTTTAGATAAATTAAAATATTTTATATCTTTTTCAAAACAAATAAATTTTCTTTTATTTTTTATACATGATACAGCTGTAGTTCCTGAACCAGCAAAACAATCTAAAACAATATCATCTTTTTTTGAAAATATATTAACAATTCTATTCATTAATGCCACTGGTTTTTGTGTTGGGTGATTGACTCTTTCAGAATCCCATGGGACGATTGGAGATATATCTGTCCATACATTAGATAAAGCTCTAAATCTTGTTCCGTTTTTATCTCCCATTCCTCTGGTTTTTTTTATTATATTTGAAGGCATTTTATTATATTGATATTTTTCGCTTTTAATAAACCACAAAATATCTTCTCTTGTTGAAACAAAATTGGTTTTAGCACCCCTTCCTTTTATTCTGTCGAATATAATCCAATTTTTTAAAATGAATTTTTTATTAAAATTGTTTATTGTCTTCACAACATTAGACCAACCTTGAAATAAAATAAGATTTCCGTTTTGTTTCAATACTCTTAAAAATTCATTCGATAAGAAACTCCAATTGATTTGTTTTTTGTCCCAATCATTATTTTCAAAATTTATTTCATAAGGAGGATCTGTTGCTATTAAATCTATTGTGCCATCAGGAATATATTTCAAAAGATCAAAACAATCCCCTAAAAATATTTCACCATAACCATTATACAGCTTGTTTTTTAAACAATATTTATTATCTAAAAAATTTGAAATAAAGTTATTTAAATTTTCCATGTTATTTTTCTTTATAAGTTAATCTTTTACTAGCTATATTTTCATGTAAAGATTTTAAAATTTCCATTGTGACTTTATTACAATTTTCTTGATTTAAAAAATAAATTCATTTATATTCTACTTTTATTAAAACTCAAAAATTTTTACTATTTAGTTGTAAACCCATCTTTAACATATTTATTTGCTTCGTGAAGAAATGTGCTTTTATCCATATAGATGAATTCTACTACTTTCTAACTCCTTTATTAGTAGGAGATTGTTCCCATGACAACCACATTAGTTTTAACAAAGTTATTAACAAGTCATATCTTTTTTAGGTAATTTTCAATACCTTACATAAATTTATACAATTGACAAGTCATATCTTTTTTTAAGACTTTAGGTAAAAAAATATCTTTTTCAATACCTTGCGTAAAATTTATATAATTAACAAGTAATATCTTTCTTTTAAGACTTTTAGGTAAAAAAATATCTTTTTCAATACCTTGTATAAAATTTATACAATTGACAAGTCATATCCTTTTTAATACTTTAGAAATGTCTTTTTCAACATTTTGCATAAATTAAAGGAGGATTCTAAAGTATGGTAATTTATTTTCAAATGAAAGGGTCTAAATGGATAAATCATCCTCCCTTTTAAATCAAAATACGACAAAGCCTCTCCATCAAACTCCTATTAATTCTTCTTTTAAAGAAGACTTAATAAATGAGGAAAACTCTCAACTCTCAGGTCCTAAAATTATGAGAGTTAAGAAAAGAGATAATAGTTATGAACCTGTAAATGTTAATAAAATTATCAATGTTGTTTTAGCTTGCTCTTCTGGCTTAAATGAAGTGGATCCCATGAGGGTCGCTACAAAAGTTATAAGTGGCTTATACGACGGAGCCAGTACAAAAGAACTTGACAGACTTTGCATAAGAACAGCTTCTTTCTTAATTTCTGATGATCCTGATTATTCTAAACTTTCGGCTCGTTTGCTTATTCGTTACATACACGAAGAGGTTGAAACCCAAGGTATTAATAACTTCTTTGCTTCTGTTAAAACAGGTTATAAATCAGGTCTCATCAACAAAGAAAAGTATGATTTTATTAGAGAAAATAAAGAAGCTTTAAATATTATTATTGACAATTCTCGAACTCAAAAATTCGAATATTTTGGACTTAAAACAGTCTATGATCGCTATCTTTTAAAAGCCCCTGTCACTCGCCAAGTTATTGAAAGCCCTCAATACTTTTTTCTAAGAGTAGCTTGCGGTTTATCAAGTTCTTTTAAGGAAGCAAAAACTTTTTATGACTTAATTTCCAATTTAGATTATATGCCCAGCTCTCCGACTTTATTTAATTCGGCAGGGATGAGATCTCAACTTTCTTCTTGTTATCTTTTAGATTCTCCTAAAGATGATTTATCTGCTATTTATGATAAATACAAAGATGTCGCTCTTTTATCTAAGTTTGCAGGAGGTATTGGTTTATCTTTTTCTAGAATTCGTAGTCGTGGTTCTCTTATTAAAGGAACAAACGGAAAATCAAACGGAATTATCCCCTTTCTTAAAACTTTAGATTCCTCTGTGGCTGCTGTCAACCAGGGGGGGCGGAGAAAAGGGGCTGCATGCATTTACTTAGATACTTGGCATCAAGATATCGAAGCCTTTTTAGAACTTAGAGATAACACAGGAGACGAACAGCAAAGAACTCATAATTTAAATCTTGCCAATTGGGTTCCTGACCTTTTTATGAAAAGAGTTGAAGAAGATAAACTGTGGTCTTTATTTGATCCCAAAGATGTTCCTGAATTCGTAGATAGTTTTGGAGAAGAATTTGAGGAAAAATATCAAAAAGCTGAAGAAGAAGGATTAGCCACAAAGACTATTATGGCTAGAAAACTTTATGCAAAAATGATGAAAACTTTAGCAGAAACAGGAAACGGCTGGATGAATTTCAAAGATCATTCTAATAAAAAAAGCTCACAAACCCTTAAACCAGAAAACGTCATTCACTTATCTAATCTTTGCACAGAAATTTTAGAAGTTACATCTGAAAAGGAAACAGCTGTATGCAACTTAGGTTCTATTAATATTTCTAATTACTATGATTCTCAAACAAAAGATATCAATTGGAAAAAACTAGCGGATAATGTAAGTATTGCTATTACTTTTTTAGATAAAGTTATTGATATCAATTTCTATCCCATTGGAAATGCAAAAAAATCCAATAAATCTTGGAGACCGGTTGGTTTAGGCTTAATGGGCTTACAAGATCTCTTTTTCAAAATGCAAATTCCATTTGAAAGTCCAGAAGCTTTCAAACTTACAAAAAAAATCCAAGAAGAGATTTATTACCATGCTCTATCTACTTCTTGTGATTTAGCTAAAAAATACAGTCCTCATAAAAAATTCTCTGAAACAAGAGCGAGTCAAGGACATCTTCAATTTGACTTGTGGAACTTTACACCTAAAGATCAAAATCGCTGGGATAAATTAAAAGCTCTTATTAAAAAACAAGGCTTGAGAAATTCTTTAATTATTGCCATAGCTCCTACAGCCACCATTTCCTCTATTGTAGGGGTTCATGAATCCATAGAACCTCAGATATCTAATTTATTTAAAAGAGAAACTTTATCTGGAGAATTTCTTCAAATAAATAAGTATCTCGTTCAAGATTTAAAAAAAGAGAGGCTTTGGACTTCAGATATTAAAGAAAAGATTAAGCTTCAAGAAGGTTCTATTCAAAACATAGCAGAGATACCACAAAAAATAAAAGAGCTTTATAAAACATCTTGGGAAATTTCACAAAAAACTCTTATTGATATGGCGATTGCAAGAGGACCTTACATAGATCAAAGTCAATCTCTCAATTTGTTTGTAGAAAATCCAACCATTAATAAACTATCTAGTATGTATATGTATGCTTGGAAAAAAGGACTTAAAACAAGTTATTATCTCAGATCTCGTCCTGCCTCTTCCATTGCAAAAGTGACAGTTGATTCTCAAAATACAAAAAAGATTCATAATTCCTCTTATGAAAATAACTTAGAAACTCCTGAAATTTGTGAATCTTGTCAATAAATCAAGCCATTTTTTTATAGATATAGACAGTTTAACGAAGAAGGTCTTGAACATAAATACAAATTATCAAAAAGTTCCTTGTTTTGTTTATAATTAGACATACAGTTTGTATAGATTTGTTGTTCTTTTTTGTTTTTAAGTAGGCATTTTTGCTTATCTGTTTTGTGTTCTTGACTGTCTAAGTTTTGTAAACTCAAAGGCTTTCTATCAATTTTATCAGATAAAGCATAATTAGAAAAAAACAGTAAAGCTAAAATAAAAACCCCCTTCATACAATTTCTTTTTTCACTCATTATCAAGACTATCGGTTAGCTTTTGAAAAAGCTTAAGCCTTTTTATTTATTTTAGGAAATTTAAATGTGACTGTAATACCTAATCAAGCTATAACAGAGGCTTTATAAAAAAAACCATCGTTTTGATTTTCAAAGATTTTTAACACAGAGTTTAAGGGATTTAAATTTTTATAAAAAAAACTATAGAAAAATGAAACAAAAAGCGGGCATTGAAAATCACCTCATATAGATACTTGAAGAAGTTTGAATTTAGACGAGATAAAGGGAATTGTGAAATAGATACCATAGACAAAAGTTAACTCTTTTTAGTAAAAAAATCATAAAAGATAAACTTTAAATAAATAAAAATTTAAGAGAAGCTTTATGATATGCAAAGATGTCGTCATTCTTTATTTCTAAGGACTTCAAGTTAAAGTCAAATGTATACAAGAATTTGAAAAAAATTATATTAAATACTAATTTAGAAGGATAAATTAGTAAGATAAAAGGTTTTATAAGCTTAGAATTTTCAAGTAAGAATACAAAACTCTAGTTTTTTAATGAGATTGTATTTTTGAAATACCAAGGTACTAGCCTCATTAGGGTCATTTTATCCATTGTAAACTAATTTCAAAGTAATAAGATCAATAGCATATCTGTTCTTCTATTTAAAAAAAATTAAAGTTATTTTTTAAAAATACAAATCTTAAACTCAGAGGAGTACCTTCATAGACTTCTCAGTTTCGTCAAAAAAGTGTGTCTATTGACATTGTATATTGCTATCAGTAGAACCAGAACATCTACCCTGTTTAGTAGTATCATCTATCGCCACCTCACCAGCACTACCAGTATCACTAAATAGCATGCAAGCCCTGTGTTTTTTATCGTTCGTAGCCGGTCTATGAACAACCTGAAGACAAGCTTTTGTAACACCTTTTCTACACAGTACAGATATTCCTTCTTGTAACTCTAAAGTATCATCAATAATCTTATCTCCAGCATTATACGCAGTATTAGAACCAGAACAAGGGATACAATCTGTAAAAGTTTTTACAGCCATACAAGATTTAAAAGCTTTGTTTATAGTGTTAATTGTACCTAGTACAGCTGAAGTTTTTGCATTGTTTTTGTATCTGTTATAAGCTGGAATCGCAACCGCTGCTAAAACTCCAATAATAGCAACAACAACCAACAACTCTATAAGAGAAAAACCTTTATTACCCATAGAATTCAATTTTTCTAACTCTTGATTCATTTTAAGTTCTCCTTTTTTAACTAATTATACATAATTTATACACAAATTTCTATTAAAAAAATTTAAGTCCTTAAAATTCTTTTGAAACGATGGTTTTTTTTATAAAGCCTCTGTTATAGTTTTACTAAGTTTACTAACATGTATAATTCCCTTTATTTTTGAATTGTTTTAATTTTTATTTAAAATCTAGGATTTTCAACTTCTCTAGAAGATTTGTTTTTTTTATTTAAAACAAGACGAGGTTTACTGCCTCTAGGAGGACCTATCTCTCCCTTATCAAACAAATCCTGAATGATACGTCCTGCTCTAGGATAACCAATTTGAAATTTTCTCTGTAAAAGAGAAGCACTTATAACGTCACAAGTTTTAACAAAATCTAAAATTTCATTATACATTGAGTCTTTTTTAAGAGAATGCCCTTTAAAACTAGATTGTTGAGTTTCTCCTTTGTTTAAAATTTCCATCAAATTTTCCTCATAAAAAGATTCACTAAGATCTCTCCAATAAGAGGCGATTGCAGACACTTCTCGATCTCTCATAAAAGGACCATGATAGCGAGCTGCTTTTAAACTTCCTGGCTCTAAAAACAGCATATCTCCATGAGAAAGTAATCTTTCAGCTCCCATATCATCTAATATGATTCTAGAATCCGTTCCACTTGCTACCTTAAAACTAATACGACCTGGTATATTTGTTTTTATTAAACCTGTTACAACATCCTTTCTAGGACTTTGCATCGCTAAAACTAAATGAATACCACTAGCTCTTGCTTTTTGAGCGAGACGAACCACCGCATTTTCAATAGGACGCCGAGCTGTAGGATCTGCCATGAGATCTCCAAACTCTTCAATAACAATGGTTATTAAAGGAATCTTTTGAAAATAATAAGTATCTTCTATTTCTTGACTCTTTTGTTCATGAAAATCTTTCTCTTTTTGAGAAAGTTTTGTCACGACTTGATTAAAGGATTTATGATCTCGAACTTTGAATTCAGCTAAAGAACGATATCTTTTCTCCATTTCTTGAATAGCCCAGTGTAAAGATTGAATAGCTGAAGAAACAGAATGAATAATAGGAGCTAATAAATGAGGAATTCCTTTAAAACTAGATAGATCAACTTGCTTAGGATCTATCAATAAAAATTTTAAATTATCAGGAGTGTGACGAAATAATAAAGAACAAATAAAGCTAATAATAAACATAGACTTACCTGAACCTGTTGTCCCTGCAACTAACAAATGAGGAATACGAGCTAAATCTTTAATCCCAACCTTATTATCGGCTCTACGACCTAAAACTAAGGGTAAAGTTATTTTTGAAAAATCTTCCTCTTGAAGAAGTGTTTTTAAATAAACCATTTCCCTAAAAGGCATAGAAGCTTCAATCCCTATAACATCTCTTCCAGGAATAGGAGCAATAATACGAACAGACTCACTACTTAAAGCTAAACTCAAATCACTTTCCATATTTTTTATTTGACTTACTTTGACATGATTTTCCGGTTTATACTCAAATAAAACGAGAGCCGGTCCCGTTTTAATAGCTTTAATTTGACCTTCAATAGAAAACTGTTTGAGTTTATCTAAAAGTTTTTTAGAAAGTTCTTCAACCTCTTGAGAACTTATCTTTTTAGAAACCGAGGGAGGGTCTGATAACAAATTAATAGAAGGAAGCTGCCTAACATCGAAGGAATCAGGTTTATTTAAAACAGCAAAAGAAGGTTTAGAGTTTTTTTCTTTTAAAGGATTTAATTTTAAATCAGAATCAGAATTTTCTTTGATTGAAAATTCATCTCCTAAAGCAGATTTTTTTATAGATAGAGAGTTTAAATTTAAAGAGTCTTTTGATGAAATTTCTTTTTTTTCATCAAAGACAGTTTTTTGTAAACCTAGATTCAAATTTTTATCTTTTTTCTTGAAATTTTTCTTTAATCTAAAAAATCTAAAAACCGATTTAAATTGTTTTTTTATTTTTTTTAGAAATTTAACAAGTCCTAGTTTAAAAAAATGTTTGTATCCAAAACGAAATAAAAATTTTAATGAATTCCCTTTTTGCTTAGTAAATAAAAATAGAGAAATTAAAAGTTTTTTAGGAAATCTTAAAAGTAAAGGATAAAGAAATTGTCCATAAAGAATAAAAAAGACTATAAAAATAGACCATAAAATAATTCCCGTTCCAATAGTTCCAAAAAAAGGTTTAAAAATAGAGACAAACTTAAGACCAAAAAATCCAGCTAAACTAATTTCCTGATTGTAAAAACTCACTAAGGGAAAATGGAGTGCAGCTAAACTTACAAAGGAAAATAAAAAAACTATAAAAACTATAAAATGACTGAGATAATTCTCACTTAAAGGTTGTAGAAAAAGTTTACAAACCACCCCTAAAGTCGTTAAAACAATTAACCATGCCCCAAGAAAACCAAAAAACTGATATATAAAATCGGCTAAAGTAGCCCCTACAAAACCACAATAATTACTTACTTTTAAAGAAAAACCTACAGAATTTAAAGAAGTATCTTGCGGATGATAGCTATAAAGACTTAAACTTAAAAAAATTAAAAAAGCTAATATAAAAAAAGCTTTTAACCTATTTTTTTTAGTTTTTTCTTTTATTTTCTTACTCCAAGACATAGTTTAATTATAAATAAATTTTTAATAAAGAAAAAGTCTGTTTTTTTATTTTTTTTTAAATTGCTTTTTTTAGCATTAAATATTATTAATTATTATATGGACTTACAACCTCCTATCAGTCAAGCCAAACATTCCATTATTATCAATCTAAATGCAGTAAAACTTGAAGATATTGTCCAAAAAAAACTCCTTTTTTTTCTAAACCAAAAACCTTTAGGTCAAAGAATTCTCAAAACCTTCTATGAGCCTGTAGAACAGGCCCTTATTGAAGTTATTCTCCAAAAAAATAGAGGCAATCAATTAAAAACAGCTCATGCCTTAAACATTAACCGAAACACCCTTAAAAAGAAAATTCTTTATTACCATTTAGATATCGACAAACTTCTAACTAAAAATATCTCTTCTACCTTTTATCTAAGTGAACTCTTTTTAAGTTCTATATCTTCTTTAAATCTTTTAACAGTTTCACACGCTAAACTTTATTTGGAGATGTCTTATAATAAATTACCTAATAACAATATTCTATTTAAAATAGGAAATCCAATCAAACAAACCATTATTCACACCACGTTAAAACATTTTAATTATAATAAAATAAAAACGGCTTATTTTTTAGGTCTCAATCGAAATACTCTTAAAAAAAATTTAAATTAAAGGTTTTTAATGAGAGACGTTTTACCTTCAAATTTAGAATCAGAGCGAGCTCTTCTTGGAATTCTCCTTATGGGTGAAGAGGAGGACTGGGATGAGATTGCAGATTATTTAAAACCAGAAGATTTTTTTCAACCAGCTCACAAAACCATTTTTTCACATATCAAAGAGCTTTATAAAAAAGGTCAAAGCTCTGACCCTATAACTGTTGCCAATTCTCTTAAAAACAACAAGGAGTTAGAACAAGTAGGGGGAACGGGTTATTTAAGTGATTTGATTCATAAATTAGCCTCGAAAGCTAATATTAAAGCTTATGCAAAAATCACTCTTGAAAAATCCACCTTAAGAAAAATAATAAAAAAGTCAGAAGATTTTATAGAAAAAGCCTATAAAGAAGATTATAAAAAAATAGAACATTTAATGGACTATTTAGAATCTGAAATTTTTAAATTAAACAATCGTAATATAAGTTCTGAATTAACTCCTGTTCATAACTTAGTAGAATCTGGAATAAAAAAACTAGAAGATTTATTTCATAAAAAAATTTCTATCACAGGATTATCTTCTTCTTTCCCTGAACTCGATCACATCACTTCAGGTTTTCAAAATTCAGAGTTGATTATACTAGCAGCCCGCCCCTCTATGGGAAAATCAGCTTTAAGCCTCAATTTTGCTCTTCATAATGCTTTACAAAAAAAAACAGTCGCCTTTTTTTCCTTAGAAATGTCAAAAGAATCTATTTTGATGAGATTACTCTCTGCTCTCTCTCATATTAATTTATCACAAGTTATGAGCGGTCAAATTCAAGAAAAACGATGGAGTGATCTCATTAATGCGGCTGGACAATTAAGTTCTATTCCACTTTTTATCGATGATTCCTCTCCCCTTTCTCCCTATGAAATTCGAACGAAATCTAGACGTTTAAAAGCTAAACATGGCTTAGACTTAATCGTTGTAGATTATCTACAACTGATGCAACTGCCAGAAAAAACAGAAAGCAGAGAAAGAGAGGTCTCAGAAATGTCTCGTTTATTAAAGTCTTTTGCTAAAGAACTCCAAATTCCCATCTTGACCTTATCTCAATTAAATCGTGGGGTAGAGTCTCGATCAGATCGCCGTCCGATTCTATCTGACTTAAGAGAGTCGGGTGCCATTGAACAAGATGCCGATTTAATTATGATGCTTTATAGAGATGGCTACTATAATAAATCTGAAGACGAGGGAGAAGAAAACAATCTAGCTGAAGTAATTATCAACAAACATAGAAATGGGCCTACTGGCACAGTCCATTTAAAATGGCTACCTGATTTTGGAACTTTTATGAATCATATCCCTGGTGAACCCTCATCTCCTCAAGAAGGCCCTCCGTTTTAAGGATTTTCTGGTTTTAAGATAAAACGTCTTTTAATTTCAGAAATAAATATTTTTAAATCTTTTGATTTTTTCCCGAAAAAATTTAAAGCTTCTGAACTTTCTTTTAAAAAAAACATCCCCTTTTCAAAGAGCCATTTCCTTTGAACACTTTTTTCATCTTGATAATCATCTGCCAGCTGATAAGCTAGACCTAAGTTTTTAGAAAACTTTTCAAGAGCTTTTTGCTGAGAAGAATCCGCCCATAAAAAACCAGGCCCTAAGACACAAGCAGAGATTAACACCCCTGTTTTTAAATGCATTGTGTTTAAAATTTCTTTTTTACTTGAGGACCTCTCTTTTAAATCTAAAACCTGTCCACTCATTAAACCTTGAAACCCAATTGTTGAAATTAAAAGCTCTAAAAAGTCTTTTCTATTTTTATCAAAGAGAGAGGATTTTAAAACAGAAAAACTTTCTATAAACAAAGCTGTCCCTGCTAGCAAAGCTACGTCCTCACCAAAAACCAAATGATTACAAAGTTGCCCTCTTCTAAAGCTGGCATAATCCATACAAGGCATATCATCATGAATTAAACTCCCTGTATGAACCATCTCAAGAGCTAAAGCCCATGGTAAAATTTTCTTTGGATTTTGTCCTAAAATTTTTGTTGTTGCAAAACAAAGACGAGGACGAAAGTGACTGGATTTCCCTTTAAAAGTATAAAATATTGATTTCTTTAAAATTCTTTGAGCTGTTCTAGGAGCTTTTGAAAATTTTTTTTGAAGATGTTTTTGAAGCTCCCTTTCAAAATTGATTAAAGATGACAGCTTAGATTTGGAATTCATTTTTTAACTCTCATTGATAGTTTTTTTATTTCAATTTAGATAATGTCCTCAACTCCTTTTGAGTTAAGGGTTTAATTTTTCCCATAGCTTCTCCTAAAGTTATCACTTTACAACAAGCTTCTAAGAGTTCCATAAAAGAAAAAGCTGTCAAAAGGTCTTCAGCCCAAACGAGAGCTCCATGACGTGAGAGAATTAGAGCTTTACTTTTTTTCACAAAATTTTTAATAACTTTTCCCAGTTGTTTTGTTCCCGGACAAGTATAGGGAACAAAAGGCACCTCCCCTAAAGTGACCAAGACTTCGGGAAGATAAGGAGGTAAAACTTTCCATTTTGGACGAGCTAAACTTAAGGCTATTGCTGAAGGAGGATGAGCATGAATAATAACAGAGGCTTTTTTTTGAACTTCATAAATAGCTAAATGCATAAATTTTTCTGAAGAGGCTTGATGAGATGAATTTTTATAAACCGTTTCTCCTTTCTTGTTAATTAAACACAAGTCACGAGCTTGAACGTCTGATTTATTGACTTGAGAAGGTGTAATAAGAATGTTATCTCCTTTTCTCTCACTGATATTACCTTCAAAGGCCACTATAAGACCCGCTTGAGATAATTTTCTACAAATCAAAGGAATATCACTTTTTATTTTCACTTAGAAAATCTCTCCCCTTGTTCTTAAAAAACTAGAAACCTAGCACTTTTTTAATCTCTTTTAAAAAAGAAGAGGCTTCAACTCTTACTTTTTCAGCTCCTTGCTTTAAGAGTTTATCTAATTGTTTAGGTTGTGATACATAGAAATTATAAATTTCTTTTTTCTCTTTAAAATAAGATTCTAGTTTATGGAATAAAATCTCTTTCGCCTCTCCCCAACCAATACCTTCTGCATAAAGTTTTTTCATAGTATCAATCTCTTCTAAACTTGCAAAACCTTTATAAATCTGAAAAATCAAACAAGAATTTGTATCTTTTTTTTTTTGAAGGGAAGAAGAATCGGTTTTGATTTTACGAATAAGTTTATAGAGTTTATTGGAATCTAAAAACAGAGGAATCGTATTATTATAACTTTTACTCATTTTTTGTCCATCTAAACCTAACACAACGGATTTATCTCTTAAAAAAGCTTTTGGAAGAACAAATAAATCTGTTTTATATCTATGATTGAATTTACCTGCAATGTCTCTAGCCATTTCTAAATGCTGAATTTGATCTTGTCCTACAGGCACTTCATCGGGTGAAAAAAGCAATATGTCAGCAGACATCAAAATAGGATAATTATAAAGTCCCATATAAATTTTATCATCTAAATCTTTTTTACCTAATTTGATATTTTTTTCTTTTCTATCTTTATACGAATGAGCTCTATTCATTAAACCTTTAGGAGTGATACAAGATAAAATCCAATACAATTCAAACAACTCGGGAATATCAGACTGCCTGTAAAAAAAAACCTTCTCTGTATTTAAACCACAGGCTAACCAAGTAGCCCCTATTTCATAAACAGATTGATTCAACTGAGAGAAACTCACATGAGAGGTTAAGGCATGGCTATCTGCTATAAACAAATAGGAAGAAATTTTATCAGATTTAGATAACTCCACAGAAGGCTTTATAGCCCCTAGGTAATTTCCTAAATGAACCTGTCCTGTAGCTTTAATACCTGTTAGTATTTTTTTCATACTAAAGTTATAAAAGATTCAAAAAACTTTCTCAAGTGTTTTATAAAAATCACATCCCTAAAATTTTATATACCAAAGAGGATTTTCTTTTTCAAAATTCCTTGAATAAAAATCTAAAAAGGACTAGCAAGATTTTTAAATATTTCATTAAAAAGTTTCTGTCCTAAATTCTGAGAGCAAATATCTAAAATAGGTTGATTCATCTCCTTCATCATTTGAACTATGTTTTTAGGAGGCTCTTTGTTATGAGTAAAAGTACAAAAAATATTAGATTCTTCAGTTAAAGTAATTAAAACAATTTTAAACCTATCATCGGACCCCAGGGCCTCTATGACACTCTCTTTAAAAACTTGGGATCGAATAGGAAATTCTGTATCTGAAAAAGATACTAATACAAAAACTATTAAAGAATCCTCTCTAAAAAACTCAGAAGAACTTTTATATAAATTATTTGCCAGTGAAAAAGTCATAGAAAGTAAAGGAAAAGAAGGAGTTTCCTTTAAAATAGGAGCTTTATATTTATTTTTTTTATTATTAGGTAAGAGTAAGCTTTCATGTAAAATAGCACTGTTATTAGGAGTCTCTTTGGTGAGCTTATAAAGAGCTTGTTTTGAATTTTCAAAAGGAAGAAAAGTACCGTTAGCATATTCGTTGTTATCTTCAGAAAAACCATCAAAAAGATTAACAAAACAATTGACTAAACCTTCAAATCCAAAACTAGCAACCCCTGGAGAATTCGCAAAAACACCCGTAGCTGTCATAAATAAATCAGAGATAAAATCACATCCCGATTCAAAATCTTCTTCTTGCTTTTTAACAGCCGGCCTATCAACAGACATATCAGTCCATGCTAACTTCCAATCATACTTTTCAAAATAACTTAAAAAATCAGACCCTAAGCGATCTTCTTTATAAAAAACTTTCGCATCTTCAGAGGTATCTAAAACAAAGACCATATCTAATTTATGGCTTACAAAATGTTCCTTAAAATGAGTTTGAGAAGAGTAATCACTTTCACTTTTACTCATTGGTTCAATCATACTACTTTCAAAATTTTGTTGAACTGTATTATATATCTCTAAACGGTGACAAGAGAGAGAAAACAATAAAGACAAAAAAATAAGAAAACATTGAAACATACTAATCCTTCAATCGGTTTTTTTATATTTTTAATTAAATCCCTTTTTTAAGATTTCATTATAAAGAAAGAATTTTTGTCAGCTTTCCCCAACAATTCAAAACCAAACTAAAAAATAGAAAAAGTTATTTTTTTGCTATTTAAATCTCAATTCAAAGATAGAATTCTAGAACAAGGAACTTTTTCAATTTAAATCGTATCTTTTTTTTGAATTTTAATCTTTTCCTCGTAAAAAGATAACCAAGAATCAAACAACAATCCTGATTTTTTAAAGTTACGACTAAAAAGCCTCTCTAATCTTTCTTCTTCAGAATCTATTTCTTGCTGTGAAAAAGATAACACATTTACAATATAAATTTTATTATTATCTCTAATTAAAGAAGGAATAACTCCTGTTTCAGGAAGATAGGAAATCAAAGCTTCTCTGATTTTTTTATTTTGAGCTATCTCTTGTCTTATAGGTAAAAATAAAGAAAAAACTCCTGTTTCCTTCCATTGAATATTTAATTGACTCAAAAAACGATTGATTCCTGATTTATCTTGAAGTTTTAATAAATCCCTTAGTTTTTCTTCTTCAACTTCCTCTATCTTTAATTCTACATATTGAAAATTAATCTTAAATTGATATTTCTCTGCTTTTTTAACTAACTCCAAATCATTAGGAGGAGCAAGTTTATCAAAAAGATCACTCATAACTTCTCCTAATTGAGATCGACGAATTCTTTCTTCAAAACGATGAGGACTTAGATTTTGACTTTTTAAAAAAGCTATGTACTGGGAATATAAAAAACGTCCTTTGTCTTGAAACACAGGCAAACTCTGAATCATATCTCTTAGTTCTTGATCTGTAATAAAGAAACCTTCTTTTTGAGTTAAAATATAAATTAAATAACTATCTATAAGATATTGAAGAGCTTGAGTTCTGATTTGTTTTTGAAAAACTGAATTATCAGAATCCATGCGGTTTTGGTACTGCCGTCTGAGATTTTCTTCAATATTCCTCAGTTCCCTTGAACTAATTCTATAAGGTCCTACTTTAGCTACAACGTTATTGCCTGTTAATTGAGATCCCATAGGAGCTATAAATAAAAAAACAATACAAATAGCTCCAAAAACAAAATAAGAAAAAAACTTTTTGAAAACCCCATCTTTATAGGATCTTCCAGGTCTTCTTAATTTCTCAAACATAAAAAATCTCCTTCCTTATAATTTTTTTCTTTCTAACAAACAGTTGGAATAAATCTAATTTTTTGATAGATTATCAAAAAATTAGATTAAGTCTATGAATATTTTTTATTTAAAAAAAATTTTTCTTCTGATTCTATTAATCCTAATAGCTATAAATCTCAATGCTTTTAATAAAAAATCCAATCAAGATCCTTTAACACATAAGAGTTATGTCCTTTTTTCTGAAATACATTCTCTTTTTGTGAAAATTCAATCGGATCTTTCAAAAACGATTCAAAAATACCTTTTTTTGATAAATTTAAGAAAAGAAAATGAATTTTTAAAACAAGAAAACACAATTTTAAAAATTCAACAACAAAGCTTTAAAGACACTTTAGAAGAAAATGAAAGATTTCGACAAATCCTAAATTTTTCAACAAAAACGAATTTAAAATTGCTAGCCGCTCAAATCACCAGCTATGATCTTTTAGCAAGAAAAAACTTACTCCTTATTAATAAAGGATCTGACCATGGAGTCAAAAAATTTATGGGTGTGTTACATCCTAAAGGGGTGGTTGGCCTAGTTTTACAAACAAGTCCTAATTCCTCACAAATAATAACTTTACAACACTCTCTTTTTTCTCTTCCTGTCCGGAACAGAAGGAGCCGGCAAGTGGGTTTAGCTGTAAATTCTTTGAATCAGTTAAAATGGAACCTTTGGGACAAAAATTTACATTCTAATCAAGCTTTAAATAACTTTAAAGAAGGAGATGTTTTAATTACAGAATCCTCTAATCAATTTCCTCCGGGATTCTTAGTAGGAGAAATAAAAAACGCCTCCCCGATTGAAAACAAATCTTATCCTGAAATTTACATTCAACCCTTTGTCAATTTTGATTCTTTAGAAGAGGTTTTTATCATATTAAAACCCTTTAAATCTCCTTTAAATTACAATGAGCAAGAAATCTTAGATGGAAAATAAATTAAATTATAAGAAAAATATTTTTTCTTGGATTATATTTATTGTCCTACTCATCCTTCTTGTTTCTTTGCAAAATTCTTTTTTACCTTTATTTTTACCCTCCTTTTGTATTCCTAATTTTTTGTGGCCAGCTCTTTTTTATTTTTTTTTATATAAAAGTTTTTCTTCAGCTCTGTTCTTATTAATTTTTATTTCCTTACTCTCAAGTGCATTTTTATCTAATTCTTTTCCTAATCTTTTCTTGATTTATATCTCTGGTTTTATAACATTAATGTTTTTAAAAAAAATCTTTTTATTTCATTCAACTTTAATTTTTTTTATCTTAAGCTATATTTTTAGCTTTTCTTTTTACTTCCTCATAGAAAAAAGTTTTTTTCTAGAGAAATTATCTTTTTGGAATCATATCGTTTTTTACTTTTCTAAATCTCTTATAACAGGTATTTTATCTGTGTTACAACTTCCTTTATTAAAAAGATACTTTCCTAAATCCGAGGAGATTTTAAACCATGATTGATCAAAAACAAGAATTTGAAATAAAATCTCATACTCATAGATTCTTATTTTTAATAAGTTTAACTGGCTTTTTGTTTTTGATTTTACTTTTAAGATTGATGTATCTTCAAATCTATCAAGGAGAAAATTTTAAACATTTCTCGGATAACAACCGCTTTAAAAAAAAGGTTCTTATAGCACCGAGAGGACTCATTTTAGATAGAAAGGGCAAACTTTTTGCAGGAAATACAAAAGTATTTCAACTCATTATCAATACACACACTCCTTCTCTTACACAAGTTTTAGAAAAAATATCAAAAATCATTCAAAAACCTCTTCCTGACCTGAGAGAGATTATTGATAAAAGTCAAAAAAGATTCAACTTTTTCCACCCTGTTGTTTTAAAGGAAAATTTAACTCTTACAGAAATACATCACCTAAAACAATTGCAGTGGATTTACCCTGAAATTCAAGTAGAAGAAAAGGAAAAAAGATATTATCCCTTAAAAGAAAATGGAGCTCAACTTTTAGGATTTATTGGATCTATTTCTAAAAAGGAAGTCAAAAAAATTCAAAAACAAAACAGACAAGTTTACTTATCTGATATTGTTGGAAAAAGTGGCTTAGAAAAAATCTATGATAAATACCTCAAAGGTCAAAATGGATTTTCTCTGATAGAAGTGAATGCTCAAAACCACCTTTTAGTCACAGACTCTTCTTATTTTGATTTTTTAAAAATATCCCCGATTCAAGGAGAAAACATATCTTTAACTTTAGATAAGGATTTACAAGAAATCGCTTTAAAAGCTTTAAAAAGAAAGGATGAGCTTTATCCTAGAACAGGAGCTGTTCTTATCATGAAAACAAATGGGGAAATTCTAGCTTTACTCAGTGATCCTAGCTTCAATCCCAATAAATTCAGCTTAGGTCTTTCCGAACAGGTATGGAAAAATTTATCTTCTAAAGATTCTAAAGTTTTTATAAATAAAGTCTATCAAGAGCATTATCCCCCTGGCTCTGTTTTTAAACCTTTTATGGCTCTAGCCGCTCTTCAAGAAGGTCTTATTTCAGAAGAAACTTTAATCCACAGTCCCTCGACTTTCCGTTTAGGAAGCTCAATCTTTCATGACCACAATCCTCTTGGTTATGGAAAAATTAATGTCCTAACAGCTCTTGAAAGATCTTCAAACACTTTTTTTTATCAGATAGGAGATCAACTGGGAATAGATAAAATGAGTTATTATTCAAAACTTTTTAGACTAGGACAAAAAACAGGAATTGAATTAACAAAGGAAGCCTCAGGCTATTTACCTCAAAGAAAAAAAAATCAAATTTGGAACCTAGGAGATACTATTAACGTCTCTATTGGTCAAGGCTCTTTATTAACAACTCTCCTACAATTAGCTGTTGCCTACAATGCTATTGCAACTGAAGGGATTTTAGTAAAACCTTTCCTAGTTAAAAAACAAGGACAACATATGAATGTCCCTGTTATTTTAGATAGCATAAGTGATCGAATCGATAGAAAACATTTTATCACAGTTAAAAAAGCACTTTATAATGTTGTTCAAGGGGCTAAAGGAACGGCCCGGTGGTATCAGCTTCCTTTTGTTGAATTTTCAGGTAAAACCGGAACTGTTCAAGTTGTTTCCTTAAAGTCTAAAGAACTATATAAGAATTGTCTTGAAATGCCTTTAGAAAAAAGACATCATGGCTGGTTTATTGGTTTTGCTCCAAGTCACAAACCTGAAATTATAGTTGCTGTTTTTACAAACCATTCCTGTTCTGGCTCTAAAGGTTCTGCTAGCGTCGCAAGAGATATTATCGAGTATTATTTTAAACAAGGAGATTAATGAAAATATCCTTTGTGTATGAAAAATTAAAGAGTTTTAATCCATTTTTCCTATCTTATATCTTAATTTTACAAGGAATAGGCTGGCTTTCTATTTATAGTACTTCTTTTGAAAAACCTTTCCTTTTTAAACAACAACTCCTATGGATTCTAATCTCTTGGATCATTTTCTTTATTATCTCCTATATAAAAATTACCTTTATCGTAAAAACACTCTGGCCTCTTTTTTTATTCCACATGATATGTCTTAGTCTCATTTTTATTCTTGGAAAAGAAGTTGATTCTGCCAAACGATGGTTAAACTTAGGATTCTTTTATTATCAACCTTCTGAAACTCTAAAAATTATTTTAGTTTTATTAACAGCCCATAAAATCTCTCAACGCCCTCTTAGAAAACCTTTTGATTTTATGAACCTCTTACCTTTTTTTTTCACCCTAATTCCTCCTCTTTTTTTAGTCTTTTTACAACCGGATTTAGGAACAGCTGGAATCACATTAATTATAATTGCTAGCTTGATTTTATTCCAAGGTGTAGAGAGAAAAACTCTTTTCATTTTTTCTGCTCTTTTTATAACAAGTACGCCTTTGATATGGAGTTTTATTTTAAAGCCCTATCAAAAATCACGAGTTCTTAGTTTTATAAAACCAGGAAAAGACCCCCAAGGAACAGGATATAATGTGATTCAATCAAAAATTGCCATAGGAAGCGGGCAAATTTTTGGCAAAGGTTTTAAAAAAGGAACTCAAAATAAACTACAATTTCTTCCAGAAAGACACACCGATTTTATCTTTAGTGTTTTAAGTGAAGAATATGGTTTTTTAGGAAGCTCCTTTGTCTTATCTGTTTATTTTTTAATGATTGTTTTTATTTTTAATTTAGCACGTTCAACAAGAGACCGGCTGAGTTGCTACTTTTGTCTAGCTATAGGTTCCTTTTTGATGTGGCATGTCGTTTTAAACATATCTATGGTTATGGGTCTTTTTCCTGTCGTTGGAATACCTCTTCCTCTATTATCTTACGGAGGATCCAATCTTATCACAACTATGACTTTTCTAGGAATAGCTACAAGTATTTACAAAGATAAAAATTTATTTTAATATAAAAAAGTGTATAAAAAACTTTTTCTCTTTTTAATCCCATGGATATTACTGGCCTGTTCTCAAGGAATAAATCCGGGATACAAACAACAAATTTCTTCAAGACCTTTAAGTTTAACAAATCAAAATTTCAGAACTTGTGTCTTTGATCCAGGATACTCTATCGTTCACTTTCCTATGTACCATTCCCCTCCTAAAGCAGATAATATTTCAACAGAAGTCTTTGAAACTGTGGTAAAATCTCAATTTCAACTGTTACACACCCTCATAGATTACAATCGCTCTTATCAAGCTCTTGCTGTCTTTGATGAACATATTACAGATGATACTTACAATGAAAATTATGTTTCTAACAGTTCTGATTCTTTTACTAAGTTAGATGGTTCTAAATTTTTTGTAACAGAAAGAAAAAATTTAGCTTTAAAACTGTTTCAATCAGGATTTCCTGCTTTTTACGAACACCTAAATCAACTACAAAAAGATTATCTTTGGACGATGGGAGCTAGTTTAACTCTTTATTTTTTAAAGGAAATTCGTAGACTCTATAAAGTTATTGAAAAACAAAGTTTTGATCTTGTTTTAGCTAAGTTAGGAAATAATTTTACAGATATAAACAATCTCAATTCTTATTGGATTTATCAATACCGAGAACAAGAGTTAAAACTACAGATTCAAAATTTTTATAAATCTAGACCGGCTTGGAAGGGCTTGGCCTTTATAGCCTATGGAAAAAAACATGATTTCTCAGATGATTTTCAAGGATATCCTTTTCAATCAGGACATTCTTTTTGTTTGAACTGGTCTAATAACGGTCTTGAAATTTAAAAGATGAGTTCATCTCTTAAAAAAACAGATTTAAGTTTTCAATTTAAAAAACCGATTAGAAATCTGTATGAAAGCACTTATTTTAGAAGATAATCTTTCTCTAGCCGAATCTCTTAAAAAACTACTTTCAGAACAAGGATGGTCGGTTCAAATCAATTCTTCTTGGAGTTCTGTTTCCTCTCTTGTTATAAATAACAATTTTCAATTGATCGTTTTAGATATTCTTTTAACAGATGTCAAAGGAGTTGAAGTTATTAATACTTTATTAGAGAAAAATGTAAAATCAAAAGTAGCTATAATCAGTGGTTTTTTTAATGAAAATACTATTTTAAAAAACATTCCTGAGATTGCTAAAAAAAACTATGGGTTTTTCAAAAAACCATTTGATGAAAAAAAAATATTAAAATTTACATCTCCTCACACGTCTTCTTCAAAAACAACAAAACCAAATCCTTGGTCTTTCTTTTTAGAAAAAGGCATCCCTCAAAATCCTTTAAACTTTTATTTCCCTGAATCTGACAACTTTGAATCTCATTTACTCATCCCTCTCATCTTTTTAGCTCATTTAAAATCATTCACAGGAGATATTGTCTTAGAGATCAACTCTCAAGAAAATTACATTCATTTTTATAAAGGAAAAATAATTCAAGTTGTTTCAAGAAGTAATAGCTCCTTTTTAGGAACCCTTTTAATTGAACATGGCTTATCTCTTACAGAAGATATCCAATCTGTTTTAAAGGATAAAACAGATAATAAAAAAATAGGTGAAAGGCTTTTAGAAAAAAAACTTTTAAGCCCTCATATGTTGGATTTTATTTTAAAAGAACAAGTTAAAATTCGACTCTCAGAGTTTATGTCTCATCCGTCCTTTAAATTAAAAATCCTTTCAAAAAACTCAGAAAATTACGACAAAATAGAATTTGATTTCAATAAACCAGAATTTATAGATTGGTTAGCTGACAGTGTTCAAACAGAAATAAAAGATGATTTTTGGAAATATTTCTATTCAAAATTTAAATCCTATCAAATTAATAAGTTGACTCAGTTAAATACTTTTTCCCTCAATCAAAGAAATTTTTTAAATCAATATAACACTTTTTTTAAATCCTGTGAGAATCATCAAACTCTCTCACAGCTCACGAAAAAACATCAAGAAGAAATAATTCCTTTCATCTATTTTGGTTTATTAACAAAATCTTTCTTTCTAAAAGAATCTGAAACAAATAATGAAACCATGCTCCTATTTATAGATGAAATCTCATCAAAATCAAACCAGGAGCTTGCCTCCCTATTAACAGGAAATATAGCTGTTGTTTCAAAAAAAGAAATCAAACAAAAATACAAAGAAATGAGTTCTCAAATTTTTCATTACACTCAAAGTAAAGAAATTACATCTGAAACAAAAAAAAAATTAGACCATATCCAAGAAAAATTGACCTCAATTTATCAAAACCTATTAAAAAACAAAAACTATACCAATCAAAATTTAATAGAAATCATGGATCAGTATAAAAAAGGAATTGATTTGATTGAAGAAGAAAAATATGAACAATCTTTTCAAATTCTATCACAAATTAAAGATCATAAACAAACTCCTAAAAACATTCAACTTTATTTATTCTGGGCTCAATTAAAAGGGAATTTCTTAGATTCTTTAGGTAAAGATAAAAAAACAGCTTTGATAAAAATGAATAAAGAAATTAATAAAGTTCCTCTTCATTTAAGAGCCTCTTATTTGTATTGGTTTGTCGTAGGACTTTTCTATTTAAAATGTAAAAAGTATGAAAAAGCAGAAGATTTTTTTAAAAAAACTATTTTGATTCAAAGTGATTTTCCTCAAGCTAAAAAAGAACTGCTTAAAGTAAAGCAAAAACGAAAAGAAGAGCAGAAAACTAAAAAAACCAGTTTTTTTTCTTTCCTTAAGAAAACGAGCTAAATGTCTTTCTTTTTAAATCCTAAAAAAATCAATTCAAAGAATTCAGATCTTTAAAATTAAGATTCCAAGCCTTCCTTTGAGAAGAAGCTCTTACCTTCCCTAAACTGATGATATCTTTTTGAGGAAATAAATCATATAAAACTTTTTTATCTTTTAGAATCAAGACTAAGCCTAAACCACAATTAAAAATCTTTAACATTTCCTTCCAAGATAAAGCGGATCTTTTTTTAACATCTAAAAAACAAGAAGGAATCGACCAAGCCTTAAGTTCTGCTGTTAAATGATTTGGTAAAATACGAGAAAGATTATCTAAACCAGAACCTGTGATATGAGCCATAGCTCTTAAATTTTTAATCTGATTCAAAACAGGAACTAAAAAACTATACAAACGAGTAGGTTCCAGAAGTATCTTTTTATTCTTTTTTAAATCCGAATCACTTTTATAAAGTTTTCTAAGTAAAGAATAACCATTACTATGAAAACCAGAACTTTTAAAAGCTACAATATCATCTCCCTTTCTAACAAGACTCGCCTTTAAAATTTTTGACTTTTCAACAATTCCTACACAAAAACCAGCTAAGTCTATATTAGAATCCTTATAGAAACCGGGAAGCTCTGCTGTTTCTCCTCCTACCAAGGAACAATTTGCTTTATCACAAGCCTTTTTCAAACCCTTTAAAAAAGCTTTTGCCTGAGATAAATGTAATTGACCACAAGCATAATAATCTAAAAAGAAAAGAGGTTTAGCTCCCACACAAATCAAATCATTTAAACACATTGCTAAAAGATCTTGCCCTATTCCTTCCCAAGAAGAAAAATATTTTGCTAACTCTATTTTCGTTCCCACACCATCTGTAGAGCTTGCTAAAACAGGTTGTTTATATGAAGAAAAATCCAGAGCATGTAAACTCGCATAATCTGAACCTAAGCTTGATACAGAACCTGAATTGTTAGTCTTAATCCAACGAACAAGTTTATCAGCTTTTCTTATGTCAACTCCTGCTTTTTTATAACTGATTTTTGACATTTCTTTTTTTATATTATGTTTTTTCCTAAACTACAAAAAGTTACTAACATAGATTAAAAAAAACGTAGATGCTTGAATAATAGACCCTCAAGTTTTATATTCATCCATTCAATACTATTAGAGTCACTCTTTTCTTCATCGTTTTTTTTCTCTAAGAGACAAATATGAAACTCCTCTATTAATTGAATCTCATCATTATCTAATAATAGAACTTGATAATCATCTAAAGGATAATCAATAAAATCTGGTTTGATACAATCGAATTCAGCATGGACTAAACTCATAAATAAAGTCATTAATAAAATAAATCCTGTTTTCATCATTTCTCCTGTTTCTAATTTTTTAATATTAGTTATTATAACAATTCTTAATGAATTTTTAAAGTAAAAATTTTTATTTTTTATTTTTAGATTCTTTGAAATTAAGAATTTCTAAGAATTTCTAAGAATTTTTTTTTTAAGAAATCTCTCCCAAATTAAGATTTAAAAAATAGAAAGTTTTTTCTTACAACTTAATAAACTTTTCATGAACAAAAGAATTAAATATAACGTATTAGCTTTTTTCAAATATATCAATTCTCTTCAAAAAGAAATTTCTTTTTTTTCGTTTTGACCTTTTTTGTAAAATCATTTAACTTCTTTTACATGTCTTCTTCTAAACCGTTAAATTTACCTCTTTTACCACTACGAGATATTGTAGTTTTTCCCTATATGATGATGCCTATTTTTATAGGACGAGAAAAAAGTATTAATGCTTTAGAAAAAACGATTTCAAACAAAACAGATATTATTCTAGCTTCACAAAAAGAAACGAAAATCGATGATCCTAGTCCAGAACAAATTTATCAAATTGGAACTTTAGGCTCTATTGTGCAACATTTAAGACTTCCTGATGGAACCGTTAAAACAATTATAGAAGGGAAACAACGAGTTTTAATTAAAAAATATGTCAGTGTAGACCCATGTTTAATGGTTGATGTAGAAATTATTAAAGAAAGTACTTCAGAAGGAACAGAAACAGAAGCTATTTTAAGAACAGTTTATTCTTCTGTTGAAAACTATGTAAAAGTCAATAAACATATTCCTTCTGAAATCATAGCTAAAATATCTGCAATTAATGAATGTGGAGAACTTGCTGATGTGATTGCCTCTCACTTAAATTTAAGATTTGAAGACAAACAAAAAATTTTAGAAACAATAGATACTGTAGATCGACTGAAAAACATTCTTAAGTTGATTACAAGGGAGATTCAAATTCTCAAAGTTGAAAGAAAAATTCGTACTCGGGTCAAAGAACAAATGGAAAAAACCCAAAAAGAATACTATTTAAATGAACAACTCCAAGCGATTCAAAGAGAGTTAGGTGAAAAAGATGATTTTCATACAGAAGTTAAAAATTTAGAAAAACACGGAGCTAAAAAAAAGTGGAACAAAGAAGTTGAACAGAGATTTAAAAAAGAGTTACAAAAACTCAAGATGATGTCTCCTATGAGTGCTGAATCTACAGTGACTCGAAACTATATTGATTGGCTTTTAGACTTACCTTGGCAAGATTTTTCAAAAGAAAAAAACAACTTAAAAGAAGCTCAAGAGATTTTAGACCGTGATCATTGGGGATTAAAAAAAGTAAAGGAACGAATTATAGAATATTTAGCCGTTCGTCATTTAAGTCAATCTAGTCGTAGTCCTGTAATTTGCTTTGTCGGTCCTCCTGGAGTTGGAAAAACATCCTTAGCACAATCTATAGCGACATCTCTCAACCGTCCTTTTGCTCGCATTTCCTTAGGGGGAGTTCAAGATGAAGCAGAGTTAAGAGGACATCGTAAAACTTACATAGGTTCTATGCCTGGTAAAATCATTCAAGCTTTAAAAAAAGTTAAAAAAGGAAATCCTGTTTTACTTCTAGATGAAGTAGATAAAATGGGATTAGGAAATTTTAGAGGTGATCCTTCTTCAGCACTCTTAGAAATTTTAGACCCTGAACAAAATCACACCTTTCAAGATCATTACATTGAGTTAGATTATGATTTATCCTCAATCCTATTTATATGTACGGCCAATTCAACCCATACTTTAAAAGGTCCTCTTTTAGATCGCATGGAGCTTATTCCTATTGAAGGCTATATCGAACAAGAAAAAATGCACATTGCTAAAAAACACTTATTCCTTCGTCAAAAAGAAAGACATGGATTAAAAGACTACTCCATCAATATTACAGATTCTGTATTTAAAGAAATAATCCTTTACTATACAAAAGAAGCAGGAGTGAGACAGTTAGAAAGGACTTTAGCCAGTATTTTTAGAAAACTTGCCAAACAAATTGTTATAGAAAAAGAAAGTCAAAAAGAATTTAAAAACAAAATTTTAAAATTAGATTCTAAAAAAGGCTTAGAAAAAATGTTAGGTCCTAGAAAATTCCGTTTCACTGAATTAGAAAAAACAAACCTATTAGGATTGACAAATGGCTTAGCTTGGACAGAAACAGGAGGAGACACCTTAGCTGTAGAGACTCTTGTGTTTCCTGGTATAGGAAAGTATTACCTCACGGGACAGTTAGGGGATGTGATGAAAGAGTCTTGTTCTGCGTCTTTAAGCTTTGTTCGATCTTTATCTACCTCTTTTGGTTTAGACAAAAAATATTTTAAAACTCATGATTTTCACATTCATGTCCCTGAAGGAGCTATTCCTAAAGATGGACCTTCTGCTGGAGTTGCCATCATCACAAGTTTGGTTTCTGCTATCTTAAAAATTCCTGTTCGAAACACAGTCGCTATGACCGGAGAAATAACTCTAAGGGGCCGTGTCTTAGCTATTGGTGGACTAAAAGAAAAGGTCTTAGCTGCACACAGAGTTCGCATAAAAACTGTTGTTTTTCCAAAAGATAATGAAAAAGACTTAAAAGAGCTTCCTAAACAAGTTTTAAAAGAAATCAATTTTGTTCCTGTAGAACATGTAGAACAAGTTTTAATGACAGCTTTAGAATCTGCTGACAAAATTTTTAAAAATTTAGATAAAATTTGGCATAAAAAAAAAGCTTCCACAAATCCGTTAGATATTATTAAAAAAATTTAGTATTTGATTTTATGAGTTATGTTTTTTTGAAGCTGTAAACCTTAGTTAATTATTCTTTTTTAAATAGTTTATGTATGTTTCTATTTTTTAAAAAAACTTTGCTCGCCGGTTTGACTGTATTAGCTCTTTTAAGTTTTACATTTTTTTTAATCTTTTTAATTCCTGGAGATCCTGTTGATTTCATTTTAAAGGATGGAGCAAGTTTAGAAGATAAAAACTTACTCAGACAAGAAATGGGTTTAGATAAGAGTTTTACAGAGCAATACTTTCAGTTTCTAAAAAATTTTTTAACTTTAAATTTAGGACAATCGATTCACACAGGAGAATCAGTGATTCATTTAATCATCTCAGAATTTCCTTATACTTTTTTTCTAAGCATATTTTCTATTATTTTAGCTATTTTATGGGGAATACCTTTAGCTCTTTTATCTGCTTATCCTTATTTAAAACGTCTTGAAAATATTTTTAATTTTTTCCCTTTGATTTTTATTTCTATTCCTGTTTTTGTTTCTGCACCTTTTTTAATTTGGCTTTTTTCAACTCAACTCTCTTGGTTTCCTGTCAGTGGTGCCGGTTCTTTCTCTTACCTTATTTTACCCTCTTTAAGTTTAGCCCTCCCCCTTGGTGCTATTTTAATGAAAATCAGCCGTACGAGCCTTTTAGAAGTACTTTCGATGAATTATGTCAGAACAGCTCAAAGTAAAGGATTATCTCCTTTTCAAATCTATTTTAAACATGTTTTAAAAAATGCTATGAGTCCCATACTCACTATTTTAGGTTTACAAATGGGAGCCTTATTAACAGGAACTCTTATTGTGGAAACTATTTTTGATCGCCCAGGAATAGGAAGCCTTCTCTATCAAGCTATTTTGAGTCGAGACTATCCCTTAATTCAAGCTCTGATTCTCTTAATCACTCTTATTTATATTTTTATTAATAATCTAACAGATATTCTTTACAGTTTATTTAATCCTTTAATAAAATCTCATTAAATCTATAAAATTAATCTTAAAGACTCTTTTTAGTATAACCACCTTAAAACTGTGAGGGATATGCTCTTAGAGACATCTCCCACATACTTATAAGAAAATTGATAAGAGAGAAAATAAGAAGATACATTCAGTTTAAGTTAGAGACTTTTGAACATAACAAGAGAATATATTTAAATACAGCTCTATCTATCAGATCATTGTCATCTAAGTCTGCCGGAGTACTGTAATTAGAGCCTTGACTTTATCATTAGACATATTGTGAAGCTCTAAATTTTATTTTTCTGATTGTATTTTGTGATTTTATCTTTTGATAAAGTCAAGGCTCTAATTACGATAACAGTAGAAATTTTAATAGTCCTTTAAACTCTAGGTATTGAAAAAAATTGGGAAATTCATCTACAACAGTAGAAATTTTAATAGTCCTTTAAACATTCTAAATCTAAATTTAATCTCTCTGATCTACAACAGTAGAAATTTTAATAGTCCTTTAAACCGAATTGTCAAGTAGGTAGGCTTGATTATCTACAACAGTAGAAATTTTAATAGTCCTTTAAACGATTCAATTCCAGACTCTGTCGCTTGGATCTACAACAGTAGAAATTTTAATAGTCCTTTAAACTCTAGATACTTCTAATCAAAATATTTTTTATCTACAACAGTAGAAATTTTAATAGTCCTTTAAACTATAAGGGTAAATTTCTTTATCTGGAATCTACAACAGTAGAAATTTTAATAGTCCTTTAAACAAAGCTTAACTTTAACTAAAGATTTAGATCTACAACAGTAGAA